>CAZASG010000015.1:0-78412 GCA_964487745.1 uncultured Anaerolineaceae bacterium
AATACTCCTTCCATCTGATTGACTTTTTATGTGTGCAGGTTTGAGCACTCCCGCTTTTTTCCACTAATTAGAAAGTGCTTTCCTGGCAGTCGTCGTTATCTACTTTTTTTTCTTGGGTATAATTGCGGCGCTTGACCAGTAGGATCACCCCTACGATAAAATATTATAAGGTACCCACCCTATGAGATTGACAGAATTATTCAGCACTACCCTGCGCAAAGCCCCCACCGATGCTGAAACCGCCTCCTACCAATGGCTGGCACGCGGCGGATATATCCGTCCCGCCGCACATGGGGATTTCGTCACCCTGCCCCTCGCCGAGCGTTCGCTGAACAAACTTCGGGCCAGACTCCGTTATGAAATGGAATCGCGTTCGGGTCAAGAGATCGGCGCGCATGCCGAGGTCGAAGCATTGGCGTCCGGGGATGTGCAATCCTATCGTCAGTTACCCAAGCTGCTCTTTGCCTTCAATGAGCGTGCCCAAAAGGGACATCCCCGTTTGGGCTTATTCGGTGCGGCACATTCGCCAAGCCTCGATCTCCACGTGCTGGCGGAATCCGAGAATACTCAGGGAACCTATCAAAAAATGCTCGACAAGGTGCTGGCAGAGTTCTTCAGCAAGCTGGCGCTCAACGTTCCCAATACCGAACGTGGCAGCTATGCCTTCATCACCGCCAAGGGGACGGTCGATTATATCCGCTGCCCGCAATGCGGCTATCTTGAGAAACAGGCTTCCGCTACACAGAAAAAAACCGCCCTGCCCACTGAAGAAGCCCTGCCTCTCGAAAAAGTGGAAACACCGGACGCGCGCACCATCGAAGCTCTGGCGAACTTTCTTGAAATTCCCAAAGAAAAGACCGCCAAAGCCGTCTTCATGATGGCGCAGATCGGGGATGCGGAAAAACTCGTCTTCGCCATCCTGCGTGGCGATATGGACTTGAACGAAGCCAAATTGAAGGCTGCGCTCGGATCGCTCGCCCTTCGACCTGCCACCGATCAAGAAATTCTGGATGCCGGAGCCGTGCCCGGGTACGCCTCCCCCGTCGGCGTGAACAATGTGCTCATCATTGTGGATGATCTCATCCCCGAATCGGCGAACTTGGTCGCGGGCGCGAACGAAGCAGGCTATCACCTGCGCAACGTCAACTATGGTCGCGATTATGAAGCCGCCATCGTGGCCGATGTTGCCCTGACGAAGATAGGCGATCCCTGCCCAAAATGCGAGACTAACCTCGCCCAGATCAAAGGCGTGGAATTGGTCGATACCGCTCCCGCCCGCGCACTGGATAACGCCACCTTTACCGATGAGAAGGGCAAAGGTCAGCCTGTCTGGGCTGCCACCTGGACACTCGATCTGGGGCGCACGCTGGCGGCTGTGGCAGAAAGCCACCACGACGACTACGGGCTGATCCTCCCACCCGCCATCACTCCCTACGACATCCATCTTGTCTGGCTGCCCGGAAAGAATATCGATACCCGTGGCGAAGCTGAAAACCTCTACCTGAACCTGACCAATACCGGCTTCACCGTTCTTTTCGACGACCGCGATGCCCGCGCCGGAGAAAAATTCAACGATGCCGATCTGATCGGCTGTCCCGTGCGCATCACCGTCGGCGAGAAGGCCTTACAGGAAGATAGCGTCGAGATCAAGCTACGCCGCGAGAAAGATAAAGCGTTTGTCGAAATGGATGATATTGCAAATTACGTGTTGGAGAATTTGGAATGATAGAACGCGGATAGTGCGGATAAAAATGGGTTTTCGCGGATTTTAAATTTTTAAAAAAGAATCCGTAAAAATCTATCCGATCTTCCAAATCCGTGTATCCTTTTTTAGGAGGAAAGATGCTTCACCAAGAGATTACGTCAGAAATTATCGCTGCATTTTATGCGGTCTACAACACTCTTGGTTATGGTTTCCTTGAAAAAGTATATGAAAATGCCTTACGCATTGAGTTAGAAAAGCGCAGACTAAAAGTAAAGAAACAAATGCCCATCAAGGTTTTCTACGAAGGCAATATCATTGGCGAATACTATGCAGATTTGCTCGTTGCTGATAAAGTCATCGTAGAACTCAAAACGGCTGATAGGATTGCCAAAGCGCACGAAGCGCAATTACTTAACTATCTCAGAGCCACAAATATAGAAGTTGGTCTACTACTCAACTTTGGAGAAAAAGCCGAGTTCAAACGAAAGGTATTCACCCGCAAAAAAAGATAGAACGCGGATAGCACAGATAAAAACGGGTTTTCGCGGATTGTTTTAAAATAATCAGTGAGAATCCGAACAATTCCGCCAAAATCCGCGTTCCATAGAAAAACCAAGATCTCAGAAAGCAAAATCACCTAAACGATAACCCAACAAAACCAACGAAACATCAATCCAAAAAGAATCCGCGAAAATCCAACTCATCCACTAAATCCGCGTTCTATCAAAAACAAACTCATGAAAAATAAAATCACCATGTCCTCCCCCGACCTGACCGACGCCGAGCGTCAGGCTGTCGCCAACGTCCTTGAAACCCCCATCCTCAGCATGGGACAACATGTCAAGGATTTCGAGCAAGCCTTCTGCGACCTGACCGGTGCAAAGCACGCCATCGCCGTCAACTCCGGCACGGCGGGACTGCACCTCTGCGTCCGTGCAACAGGGATCGGAGAAGGCGATCTGGTCATCACCACGCCCTTCTCCTTCGTCGCCTCGTCGAACGTGATGCTCTTCGAGAACGCCGTGCCCGTCTTCGTGGATATCGATCCACGCACGGGCAATATTGACCCCGAACTCGTCAAAGACGCGGTTGAAAATATCGAAAAATATCTCCCGCGCAAAGGCGTGCACGTAGATGCGCCCATCAAAGCCATCCTGCCCGTCGACGTCTTCGGTCAACCAGCCGATATGGACCCGATCATGAAGATCGCCAAAGAGCATGATCTCGCCGTGATCGAAGATTCCTGTGAAGCCCTCGGCGCAGAATATAAAGGTCGCCCCGCCGGTGTGCTGGGAGATTTCGGTGTCTTTGCCTTCTATCCCAACAAACAGATGACCACCGGCGAAGGTGGTGTCATCATTACCGATAACGATAAGGATGCCGACTATATGCGCGCCCTCCGCAACCAGGGACGCGCGCCCGGCGATACCTGGCTCCAACACACGCATCTCGGCTATAACTATCGCCTCGATGAAATGTCGGCAGCGTTGGGCGCGGTCCAGATGACGAGGCTGAACGAACTGCTCGATAAACGGGAGCAAGTTGCGGACTGGTACGAGACGCGCCTGAGCGAAATCCCGGGCATCGAGATCCAGTTCGTCGAAGATTTCACCACGCGTATGTCGTGGTTTGTCTACGTCGTCCGTTTCGACCCATCCATTGATCGGGATACTCTCGCCCAAAAACTGATCGCGCGTGGTGTGCCGGTGCGCCCCTACTTCGCTCCCATCCATTTGCAGCCCTACATGGTCGAACGCTTTGGCTATCAGCCCGGCGACTTCCCCATCACCGAAGACCTTGGCAATCGCAGTCTCGCGCTGCCCTTCTCCGGCGTGATGAGCGAAGAAGCTGTCGATCAGGTTTGCCACAACATCGCAGAGGAAATTCGATGACCATCCCCCCAAATGTAAAGCATTTGGGGGGATGCCCGCAGGGCAGGGGGGCTAAATGAACGCTGGCGTCTTTCTCCCCCCGCGCCGCCGCGGCGTTCTCGTCCACGGTATTTTGCTCGCCATTTTAGGCGGCATTGCGATCGGGGGCACTATGGGCGTCTCGCGCGCTGAAGTCGGACCGATCTTCATGGTTTACATTTTGGTCACGCTCATCGCTGCCTTGCCCCTGCCGCTCATCGGTTACCGTGCCTACGCGCTCCTACGCGCCAACTATCACCTTGGGCGCGAAACGCTCAAATTCTCGTGGGGCTTGCGCATCGAAGAAATTCCCCTCACCGACGTGGAATGGGTACGCCCCGCCAACGATCTGACTCTCCCCCTGCGCCTGCCGCGCTTCCGCCTGCCCGGCTCCATTTTGGGACTACGCCGCCATACCGATCTCGGCGTGGTGGAATTCATCGCATCGGATGCGAAGGAACTGCTGCTCGTGGCGACCGCCAAACGCGTTTTTGCCATATCGCCAAAGGACCCACGCCGCTTCGCACGTGAATTTCAGCTTGCTACCGAAATGGGAAGTTTGGATCCAGCCCAGGCATATTCCACCTACCCCTCCTTCATCGTCGCCGAAGCCTGGAAGAGCCTCCTCGCCCGCTACCTGTGGATCAGCGGCCTGCTCCTCAACGTCGGTTTGCTGGCGTGGACAAGTTTCCTCGTCCCTAGTCTCGAGGGCATCCCTCTCGGCTTCGACTTGAGCGGTGCTCCCCAAGGACCTTTCCCCCCCGTCCAGTTGATGCTTCTTCCATTAATTAGCGCCGCCCTCTTCCTCGTTGGCTGGATCGCAGGTTTATACTTCTATCGCTGGGAAGAACAGCGCGTGCTCGCCTTCATCATCTGGATATCCAGCACCCTGACGGGGATTTTATTCTTGGTCGCAGTTCTATTTGCAATTGCCACGCCAATATAGTTTCCCTTATTTACGGAACGACCATGAAAAGCATATTTCCCGAACCGATTCAAAACTTACCCAAAGCAGATATTCCGCTAAAAGGGCTTAGTGCCTACCTTTCACAAGCCGAGAATCACCAGATTCTATTCATGGAATTTGAAGAGGATGTTGAATTACCCGAACATGCGCATGATGCACAAATAGGAATCGTGCTCGAAGGGAAAATCGACCTAGTTATTGATGGGGAAAAATACACTTATCAAAAAGGGGATCGGTATTATATTCCCGCGGGCGTAAAACACTCGGCAAAAATATATGCCAGATATTACCTTTTTCAATGAACCTGATCGTTATCAAACGAAATAACCGACAATCTTATGCCCCAACTACTTCTCGGTTTTCTATTCGCAGTTTTTATCGCCCTGCTCGCCTATAAAGCCAAAAGTCTCGATAAAAGCGGTGCCATTGCCGCCATCGTCGAAGGGACGCTTATCTTCGGTCTCGGCGGCTGGGAGTGGGCGATCCTTTTGCTGACCTTCTTCATCTCATCCAGCGCGCTCTCGAAGATGTTCAAATCTCACAAAAAAGGTTTGAAAGAAAAGTTCGACAAAGGCAGCCGCCGTGACGCCATGCAAGTCATCGGGAACGGGGGCTTGGCATCCATCTTTGCCGCTCTGAGCTACTTCTTCCCCGAATCGCTCTGGACGTGGCTCGGCTTCGCCGCCGCGCTGGCAGCCGTCAACGCCGATACCTGGGCAACAGAGTTGGGCGTGCTCAACCCAACCCGTCCCCGCATGATCACCAACCTGAAGCTAAAAGTAGAAAAAGGGACATCCGGTGGAATTTCTGTGGGGGGCACATTAGCATCTCTGGCAGGCGCGGCGCTGATCGGTCTTCTTGCAGGCATCTTTACCCCGCATGGAGACTTTCTCCCCATCTTTATCCTCATCTCCATCGCCGGACTGCTCGGCGCACTTTTTGACTCATATCTCGGCGCAACGGTGCAAGCCATTTATCACTGTCCCGCCTGCGAAAAAGAAACCGAACGCCACCCCGTTCATCTTTGCGGCACGGAGACAAAATTCAAACGTGGCTTCAACTGGCTGACGAATGATTGGGTCAACTTTGCCTGTGCGACGGCTGGGGTTTTAATCGCGTTGATATTTTGAAGGGAAAAGAGCCTTTGCAATCTTACTTAATAAGCGGGCTAATACGCAGAAATACCGATCAACCAATCACCAATGTTTATTATCGTAGAAAGATAATAATAAAATATCAACATTATCAAAACCGTACTTATTAAACCGCCAAGCCCTAAATTAAGAAATACCCGAGAAGTTTCAAAAGAGAATACCTTATAGATCATGAACCATATTGGAGTAGAAGAAACATATACTCCTAAAAGAAATAAGGGCAAAGCATTTAAAGAATATGGAATATAAATAGAATTAGTAAATTCAAGGATACTCAGGATTGGGATTAGGCTCCAAGCATGCAGAAGTGTTTCTGACAATGGGAGCTTTCTGATTGGAGAAAGTATCAATGTCCATATTACAAACAGACCAATCACCAAATTAAGCAAGAAATAAGAGATCATCAAATCTTGATCATTATCAGCAATATAGAAGAGTAAGCTAACTACAGCACCTATATAAGTTATCAATATGAACGCTATTACGCCCCATTTACGACTAATGGGAATAACCGTGATTTTATATTTTGGATACCACAAAGATTGATCGAATTTTAAGATAATTGTCTTTTTAAAAACTAAAAGCACTACTATAAAAGCAATTATTGGCAACACTATTAGGAAAGCAATCGCTGTGTATTTTATTAGCATTTCCCATCCTTCCAAACAACATATCTCTACTTCAATTCATTATCGGACCTGTTCGCTCAAAATATAAGTCCATGATCGTTTGTGCCAAGCTGGTCGAGTCGTGTCGCCACGGGAACTCGCGGTCAAGTAGATCAGCCGTATAAAGCCGACGATCACCGGATAATTCATCGCCGATGGCGACCCATTCCGTATTTTCTGGCAGAGTCGCTTCGTGGCAATCATTCGCGATGACCAGCTCGATCAACCCCTCTCCAACATGATCTTCCAAAGCAGCCAGATGGTCGTAACAGGAATACGCATCCGTTTCACCGGATTGCGAGGCAACATTGCAGACAAAGAGTTTCAAGGCACGGCTTGCCCGTACCGCCGAGACCACATCTTTAACCAGCAAATTGGGCAAAATACTGGTGTATAAACTGCCCGGACCGATCACGATCACGTCTGCGGCAAGAATAGCACGGATAACCGGCGGGAAGGCAGCCGCATTATCCGGCTCAAGCCAGACACGCCGAACGCGCCCGGCAAATTCCGGGATACGGCTCTCCCCCTCCACGCGGACTTCATACGCTGAATGCGGTAACGACATATCGGCGACCAACTTCACGTCATGGAGCGTGGACGGAAGCACACGTCCATGCACCGACAGGACTCTGCCCGATTCCGCAACTGCTTCCTCGAACGATCCGGTGATGTTGCTTAATGCGCTGATAAATAGGTTGCCGAAGGAGTGTCCACTTAATCCATCCGCTTCACTGAAGCGATACTGGAAAAGCTGCGTCATCATCGTTTCATCATTGGAGAGAGCTGCCAGACAATTGCGAATATCCCCCGGCGGCAGGATGCCCATTGTCTCGCGCAATTTGCCCGAGGAGCCGCCATCGTCTGCGACGGTGACGACGGCAGTCAGGTTGTAGGTGTAGGCTTTCAAGCCGCGCAAAAGCGTGGAAAGCCCAGTCCCACCTCCAATCACGACAATCCGCGGACCGCGCCCGCGACGGCTATAATCCGCCAACTCGTTGACGATCTGCCTGCCAGGGCGTAAAAAGGGACGTAAAAGCGCTCGATTCAATCCCCAGATCCCATAGGCGACGATACCCACACCGATCCCGCCGAAGATGAGAATACGGAGCGGGCGCGGCAAAAAGCGCAGGGCAATAAAAGAGAGTGCCGGCAGCCACCAGGTTTCGGGCGCAGTGCGATAGAAATCGAGCAGGAAATATGCCAAGCCCACACCCAAGAGAGTGACACCAGCCAGCACAAAACCGATCCAGCGTTTAACGCCCAGCCCGGGCGCCAGCCAACGCAGGGACAGACGTAGATTTTCACGAAAACGGGAGGACTTCATTATTTGATAATAGCAAGGTTTGAGGGAAGGGTCAACAAGACCTACGCGGACATCAATGTCCGCGCTATAAGCTAAAGCCCCTTCGGGGCTGAAAACAGGGCGCTTATCACCCTTATGTAAATAGCCCGCCGGATTTATCCGCGGGCGAGCTATTTACTCAGCAATCTCCAAGGCTTCTTCCACCAGCCGCTTTAATTTTGAAGGCAGGATCGGTTTATTCTCGATCTCCGCGCCCAGTTCCTTTAAATCCTGAAAGACTTCGGCATCTGCAACCACGCTCAAGACGATGACCGGCTGTTCGAATTGATATTTCTGCCGAAAGGTGCGCAGTAGATACATACCCGGATAATGCCCAAAACGCTCTTCCGTTTCGCCGGGCGGGATAATGAGATCGAGCAGGATCAGATCACAGGCACGCAGAGTCTCGATATTATCGAGGGCTTCCTTGACAGTATAAAAACGTTCAATCGCGTATCCGCCCCGCTCGAGCGGACGGACTACGTCGTTAATAATATCGGTATCGTCTTCGATCCAAACGATTTTCTTTTTACTCATCTCTATATCTCCGGTTGCTGAAAAGGAAGTTTAACGATGAAACGCACCAAATGGGGCTGTCCTTCAGGGGATTCCACCTGGCTCTTTTGCTCACAAAATGCCGAGATCGTGCCCCCGTGTTTTTCGACGACCTGCTTCACAAAAAAGAGCCCTTTCCCCGAACCCGTGCGGAACTCGCCATCCGTCAATCTCCCCTGGTAATTATCTTCAAAGATCAAGCCTTCCGAAATCTCTTCGGGCAAGATCCCGACCCCATAATTCTCAATGGCCAGCGAATACATCTGCCCTTCCTGACGCCCGCGCACACGAACAAAACGCTCCCGCCCCGGTGCGCTGCGGAAGGAATATTTAATCGCATTGTGGATCAGGTTATTAAGCGCCAATTGCAAATGATCGCGCGAGAGCTCTACATAGGCATCTTTTCCATCCACAGAGCGTAAACTCATTTGGATAACTATTCCCTTGCGTTGCGCTTCGGCTTCGTAAATTCGCTTCGACTCCACCAGCAGAGTCTCCAAACGCTGCCGACGGAAACGATATTCACGCTGGAATTTCCCCAAATTATTGACCACCGTCGCCAATGCCTCGGCGCTATTGATAATTCCATGAATACCTTGCTTCAGGTCATGCTTGCGTAATTCATCAAATTCGATAAGCAGATTTTCGGCATTTAAAATCCCCTGGATGCGCGTCTGGATCTCGTGCGTGATCTTTTCGATATGATAACGCGCCTTCTCTTCATCATCGAAGATGCGATAGAGCCACTCAGCGACTTGGGGTAGCGTTGCCTGGAGATGCGCGAATTCGTCCTCGGAATAATGCTTGGTGCTGACGAGGAGCATTTTCAGCTTTTGGGCTTGCTCGGCGCCCAACCCCAAACGGGATACCGCTTCTGAGTGTTTCCGTAGCGATGCCTCCTCGTGGGATGCCTCAGCAAGCCTTAACTCCCCGTATAAAATTACAGCTTTCACTTCATCGTCCAACACGACCGGAACCGTGTAATTATAGATCCCGGCATGACAGAGACTTAATCCCTCTTCTTTCTTCTCGCGGGCTTCCAGCGCGCGTCGCTTTTCATCTGCAACACACATCTCCATCCCACCGGGCAGCGACTGGATAAATTTACAGTGCGGTTCATAAAGAGACAAATTATCCTGCGCGAAAATACCATGACACTCGCCGTTCCCGCACTCATAGATACCTATGGGCAATCGAGATGCTTGTGCAAAAATATCGAGGATCGTCCGAATGCGATCTTCCTGGGAAGCGAGAACGGTATTTTCACTCATCGTGGTTTATTTGTTTATAAACGGCGGTGATGATCTTTATGAAAGTGGGATCGGTCAGTTCGTAATTTGCAGCTTCAAGCAAAAGGGCTTTGATCGTCTCGGGCGTTAGGGTCTGGAACTGAAGCTCATCAAGCCCGGTTTCATTATCAAGATAAAGCACTTTGTACTTTGTGAGCATCCCATGAACTTCTTTCATACGCTCTTCATCTTCTGCCTTGATAGCCAAGCGATATTGACGTTTCAGGCGCGCAACTTTTTTCTCCCCGATCCAGTGAATATGCTCATGATTATATTGACGCTCGCCATTATCCCCACGCTCCAAAGGCGGGAAATCATCTTCTTTTTCCCAGCGGAAGAGGGTGCTCTTGGATATATCGAACATTTTATATATTTCAACAGGAAGGTATTTCTTCTCTTTTTTCATATTTTGACTATATTGAGTATACTTTTTAGGGGTTTGCACCTATCATACAGGTTGGTAAAAAAAAAGTCAAGGCGTACAGACAACCTTGACTTTATGAGTCAAAAAACAAAAGCGATGCAACCATATTGGAAATATTAAGCACCCTTCAGAAAAAACATTGCATAATTGTTATTCCCTAATATCCCGCGAACGAGATAAAGGTGAAAATAGCCCCAACGCAAACCATACAGAGAGAAACGAGAAGAAAGAGGATGCCTAAAATCAAAAAGAGGTTGCCACCTGTGCCCATCTTACGCTCCAGAACAGCTTCTTCGGGCGCATGTGGATCGTAATAAACCGTCACATTTGCCCCAACAGGATATTTCGCCAAAACCTCTTCTGTTTTATTACGTTGGCTGTAGCCCGTACTGCCTCCAAAGGTGATGCGATCTCCTGTATATTCTGTTCCCAGAGACTCATAGGCATATTCTACTTCAGGGTAATAGAGCGTATTACTGCCTTCATAACTTGCTTCCTGCCGAAGCGAAGATTTTGTAATCATTCCCTGCGTGGAAGACCAGTTTTGACTTTCTTCGGAATTCTTATTTTCCTGGAAATATTTGAACAGCATAAACACCCCCGCTCCCCCGAAAAGAGCTGTTATACAAATTCCAGCCAATATACTCAGCAACATAGCAGCCTCCATCTTTTTCTCGAACAAGTTTCATCTTACATCTTCTCATCCGAAAACGCAACCAACCAAAATGGTATACTTTTTGTTTGCATTTTTCATTAAAATAAAACAAATGTGCTATACTAGAAAGGCTCTAAATTCACCCCCTAAAAGGTTTTACTATGGCTCAAAATGTTATCCGCGTGGTCGGTGCACGTGTTCATAATCTAAAAAATATCACTGTAGAAATCCCCCGCGACAAGCTCGTCGTTGTGACGGGTCTTTCCGGTTCCGGCAAATCGTCACTGGCTTTCGACACCATCTTCGCTGAAGGGCAGCGGCGTTATGTCGAGTCGCTTTCGGCATACGCACGCCAATTCATCGGACAGATGGACAAGCCCGATGTGGAATATATCGAAGGTCTTTCCCCGGCTGTTTCCATCGACCAAAAATCGACATCTCACAATCCCCGCTCAACGGTCGGGACGGTGACCGAGATCTATGATTATCTCCGTCTGCTTTTTGCGCGCGTCGGCATTCCCCACTGCCCTACCTGTGGACGGGAAGTGGTCAAACAATCTGCACAAGAGATCGTGGATAAAGTCGAATCGCTCGTGGATGGAAGCAGGATTCTGGTTCTCGCACCGTTGGTCCGTGCCCGAAAAGGGACCTATCAGGCTGTCTTCGAGGAAATTCGCAAAGCAGGTTTCGCCCGCGTACGTGTGGATGGCGATGTTCGCTCCTTGGACGAAGAATTTGATCTCGACCGTTACAAGATCCACACCATCGAAGCAGTCGTAGACAGGCTCGTTATCCGTCACCATGAAGATGAAGAAGAAAAGCAGGCGGCGCTCTCCCGTTTAACCGATTCCATTGAAACGGCGTTGAAATTTGGCGATGGTTATATGACCGTTGCCCTTACCCCCAAAGAGGGCGAAGGGCACGATATTCATTATTCCGAGCATCTCGCCTGCCCTGAACACGGCACGACTATCACCGAGATTGCGCCACGCACCTTTTCCTTCAATACCCCGCACGGCGCCTGCCCAACCTGCGAAGGTCTCGGTCATAAACTTGAGATCGACCCTGAGCTACTCATCCCCAACGATGAGTTGAGTTTAAACACGGGCGCGATCAGCACATCCGAATGGAGCGGTCCCCGTGATGAGGGCGGCTATTACTGGCAAACCTTGCAGGCTGCCGCAAACCATTACAAGATCGATCTCGACAAACCATACCGCGAACTGAACGAAAAAGAACGAGATGTTATTCTTTACGGCAGCAAGGGCGAAGAGTTTGAAATTCTTTACCAGAGCGCCAGCAGCGGTAACGAGCATGTTTTCCGCCGCTCCTTCGAGGGTGTTATCCGCAATCTCGAGCGACGCTACCGCGAAACCAGTTCGGAATATATGCGCAAACGCATCGACGAGTATATGTCGCAAAAACCCTGCCCCTCCTGCGGTGGCGCACGTTTGCGCAAGGAAGCCATCGCCGTGACCGTTGGCGAGAAAAACATCATTGACATTACTACCCTGCCCGTCGCCGATGCGCTGATGTGGTCTGAAACCCTCAACGAGATATTCAACGAACGCGAGAAGATCATCGCCGAACGAGTGATGAAAGAAATTCAGGCACGTTTGGGATTTTTAGTGAATGTGGGATTGGATTATCTGACGCTCAACCGCTCCGCGGGAACACTCTCTGGCGGGGAGGCACAGCGTATCCGGCTCGCGACGCAAGTGGGTTCACGCCTGGTCGGCGTTCTATATGTTTTGGATGAACCTTCAATTGGGTTGCACCCCCGCGACAACGCACGTTTGCTCAGAACCCTGGAAGGGTTGCGCGATTTGGGTAACACTGTCCTCGTCGTGGAACATGACGACGAAACGATCATGACCGCCGACTGGATTCTTGATCTCGGTCCCCGCGCGGGCGAGCATGGCGGCGAGGTGATCGCCGAAGGCACGCCGGAGGCGATCTTGGCGCATCCCACGTCACTCACCGGAGCATATCTATCTAAACGGGAACAAGTTCCGGTCCCGAGCGAACGCAGAACGGGAAACGGTAAAAAGCTGACGATCGTAGGTGCTCGGGCAAACAACCTCAAGGATATCGACATCGACATCCCCCTTGCAAAACTGGTTTGTATAACGGGTGTTTCCGGATCCGGGAAATCGACGCTGATGGGCGACATCCTGTATCAGGCTTTGGCGAAGGCACTTAACCGAGCACGCACCGTGCCCGCTGAACACGAAGAGATTTTAGGCGTGGAGCATCTCGACAAGATCATCAATATCGACCAGTCGCCGATCGGGCGCACGCCGCGCTCGAACCCGGGCACGTACACGGGGCTTTTCGACGAAATTCGCCAGCTTTTCGCGAAACTGCCGGAGAGCAAGGTGCGCGGATATAAACCTGGGCGTTTCTCGTTCAACGTGCATGGCGGGCGCTGCGAAGCCTGTCAGGGACAGGGACAGTTACGGATCGAGATGCAGTTTTTGCCTGATGTTTATGTGCCTTGCGATATTTGCAAGGGGTCGCGTTTCAACCGTGAGACCTTGCAGGTGAAATACCGCAATGAGTTCAGCATCGCCGATGTGCTTGATATGCCCATTGACCGTGCGGCAGAGATCTTCAAGGATTTCCCGAAGATGATCAAAAAGCTGAACGTTTTGATGGAAGTGGGCTTGGGCTATATCCGCGTCGGGCAGTCCGCACCGACTCTTTCGGGCGGTGAAGCCCAGCGTGTGAAATTGGCGAAGGAACTCTCTAAACGCTCCACCGGACGCACGCTCTACGTGCTGGATGAGCCTTCGGTCGGTTTGCATGCCGCTGATGTGCATAAACTAATCGAAGTACTGCAACGCCTGGTCGAAGGTGGTAATTCGGTGCTGATCATCGAGCATAATGCCGACATCATCAAAACCGCCGACTGGATCATTGATCTCGGTCCCGAAGGTGGCGATAAGGGCGGCATGCTCGTGGCAGAAGGCACGCCGGAGGATGTGACGAAGGTGAAGGGATCATATACGGGTGAGTTTTTGAAGAATTATCTGAACTAATACGGAACGTTCGTGATTTAGACTTGCTACCGATAAAATATATCTACTCAACGTGCAACGCACCTAAGAAAGGTGCATTGCACGTTTTGCTTTTTATGCAAAACTCTTATAGAAGGAGAGCATTTAGCGTGTACAATTGGGCTCGTATTTAAAAAGAAAATAAGGAATCTTCCATGCCACAACAACAAATCGCATGTCCGCAATGCAAACAACCGATCGTAGCCAATATTGACCAACTTTTTGATGTATCATCCGACCCCAGTGCAAAGCAACGTTTGCTAAGCGGTGCGGCGAATCTCGCCCACTGCCAAACCTGTGGCTTTCAGGGTCAAGTGCCCACCCCCATCATCTATCACGACAACGAAAAAGATCTGCTGCTCTCTTATTTCCCGCCTGAGTTGGCGATCCCCGTCAACGAGCAGGAACAGATGGTCGGTCCGCTTATCAAGCGGATCACAGACAATCTCCCTGCCGAAAAACGAAAAGGCTATCTGCTCAACCCACAGACCTTTTTCACCTTTGAGAGCATGATCGAACGTATCCTCGGTGCAGACGGTGTCACACCGGAAATGATCAAGGCACAAAAAGATCGCGTAAACATAATCGAAAAGCTTCTCTCTGCCAGCAGCGACGATGTTCGCAAAGCTTTGGTCAAAGAAAACGAAGCGCTATTCGACGACCAGTTCTTTGGGCTTTTTAGTCAACTTGCGCAGGCTGCCGCCGCCAGCGGACAAGCAGATACCGCCGAGAAGATGAAGGAACTGGAAAGTTTCCTTCTGAGCGAAACCGAGTTCGGACGCGAGATCCAAACATCCATGCAGGAAATGGAAGCAGCTGCCAAATCACTTCAAGATCTGGGAGAAGGACTTACCCGCGAAAAACTCCTTGAGTTGATCATCGAAGCACCTAATGAAGCCCGCGAACAGGCACTGGTCAGCATGGCACGCGGTGGGCTGGATTACACCTTCTTCCAGCAGTTAACGGAACGCATCGAAGGTGAAAACGATGCCGACAAACAAGGGCAACTGGAAGCCATGCGCGAACGCCTGCTTGATTACGTCAACGAGATCGACAAACAGATCGAAGCTCGCATGACTCAGGCACAAGGTTTCCTGAATTCCCTTCTTGAACAGGAAAATATCGCTGCGGCAACGCAGTCTAATTTGCAAAGTTTCGACCAGCACGTCGTTCAGGCGTTGGAAGCAATGCTTCACAAAGCAACTGAAGAAAAAGATGAAGCATTGTTGGCAAAATTGCAACAAGTCGTGGCTGTTCTTCAACAAGCCAGCGGCCCCCAGCCTGATTATGAGCTGATCGAGAAATTGCTCGCTGCCGAAAATGACGATGCCATGGAAAAGGTGCTAGAAGAAAATGAAGACAAGGTCGACGAGGAGTTGCTCAAAACACTGAGCGGAATCGTCTCCCAAGCGCAAGGTCAGGAAGATAAACTCTCGCCGCAAGATAAGGAAATGTTCACAAAGATGGAACAGATTTATGGGGTGGTACTAAAGTTCAATATGAAGAAAAATATGGGTGGTTAGTCTTTTATAGATTTCAGAAAGCAAAAGTCCCTGAGAATTCATTCTCGGGGACTTTTTTATATTCTTATAACAACGCTTAGGCAGTATAGAACGGTCTAAGAAAATCTACTCAAACGGGTTATCCAAGCGTATCCCATGTCCTCTTACAGTGACCACGTATTGATGCGAAGGGTCATACGCAGCAAGTTTGTCACGCAAACGACGGATAAGAGCATCAAGAGCTTGGTCGGAAACGCCCATAGATTCATCTTCGCCCCAAACCGCTGTGACCAGATCATGACGAGAGACGACATTCCCTTGTTCTTCGTAGAGACGCCACAACAAGCGAAATTGCTGCGCTGAGAGTGGCGGGGTAACTTGCTGCTGATCGACGAGCACACGGCGTGAGCGCAAATCCATCATCAGACGACCGATGCGGGTGTTGTTTTCCGTCAGGGGCATAGTAGCATCAGAGACGAGGAACATGAATTTCTGCGCGACTGCGATCTGAACAATATCCCCATCCTGCAATATCTTGGCAGCGGAAAGAGCATCCCCGTTGCAGTGCGTCCCATTTTTACTGCCCATATCCTCGAGCAAGACACCATCAACGGTAGGTGTCAGACGGGCATGATAACGGGATACCTGTCGGTCGGGGATGGTCAGATCACAGGCGGCATCACGCCCCAGGACAAGCGAGCGATCCAACGTCCAGCGTTCCCCTTTAAGGGGGCCATCTTGTGCGATCAGGATTGGAAATTCGTCAAAATTATTATTCATTGGTATTAAAAACAGCGCCACACTGATATAGTTATGCCCACTCTGAAATACTCTTTCTCGTCAGCAATCATAAAGGCGTTTATAATATAGCAGAAAAAAACAATCTGTGTAAGATTTTACGCCGAAACAAAACCCTTACACACCATTCTTATTTAAAGAATTGGAGTTTTGCATGGCCCTCCCGCTTAACAAAGGGGAGGTTCTGCGTGGTCGGTATAAGATCCGTGAGCGCATCGGACAAGGCGGTACAGGCAGCATCTATCTCGCTGGAGACCTGCGCCTTGAAGGACGACTTTGCGCGATCAAGGAAGTTGAGCACGACCACACATTGCCCCCCAAGATCTTTGAGGAGGCTCGCGAGCAATTTATGCGCGAGGCCACTGTTTTGGCGCGCCTGGATCACCCCAATTTGCCGAAAGTTTCAGATTTTTTCTCGCGTGAACACCGCGATTATCTCGTAATGGACTACGTTCCTGGCGAGGATCTGCGTACTCTTATGCTGGATGCACGCCGCCGCAAGACATTCCTGCGAGAGGACGTTGTTCTCGGTTGGGTCAATCAGCTTGCCAATGCGCTCACCTATTTGCACAATCAAGATCCACCCATTATTCATCGTGATATCAAACCAAGCAATTTAAAAATCACACCATCCGGGCTGCTCAAACTGGTCGATTTTGGTTTGGTTCGCGTCCTTGTTCCTGACGAAATGACCATCACCGTAATTCAAGGACAAGGAACCATTCTCTATACACCGCTGGAACAATATGGAAGCGACGGCACGCACACCGATATCCGAAGTGATATCTACTCCCTGGGCGCGACTCTCTATCACCTGCTGACGAACGAAGCCCCTGCCGACGCGCGGAAACGCTTCCTGACCCCAGAAAGCTTGCTACCGTCTAGAGAGATCAACTCGGCGATCAGCAAACGCACCGAACGCGGCATCCGATGGGCAATGTCTCTACACCCCGATGAACGTCCGAAAACCATGGAAGATTTCCGTCTCTTCCTGCTGGGACAAAAGGAGATCATCACCAGCCCTCTGCCGCAGCTTCACCAGAATACAAAGCCCATCAATTTCCAGGACGCACTGACAGAGCCTACCGAGAAGACCCTCGCCTGGATCGCGGGGATCATGATCTTTATCAGTTTTTTGGCAACATTGGGGAATTAGGAGAAGTAATAGAAATAGCTGATAAAAAAAAACTCCAATAGCCTTCAAGGCTTTGGAGTTTTTTTTTACTTATCATGCTACTGCGCTACTGAGGCAACTGCTAGAATTTTTTATAAATTATCTCTCAATCGCCCTACGATACCACATCCATCCGAAGATCCAGCCAATGATCTCGGCAAGCAGGATCAGAACGATCACTCCTGAGAGACCATCTCCCGTTACAAAAGTGGAACCGGGCAGATCAAGAGCCAAGTAATTGTAAGCTGCCAGTCCGCCCAAAAGCGTAGATAAAGCCCAGCGCAAACCCCAACGCGGTGATTCGATCTGTACTCCGGCAAAATATGCCAAACCAGCGCCAAGTCCCCAAAGAAGAATAGCGATGAACCATGCCCCAAAGCGGAGTTTGCCATTATCCACATAAGGCGATGGCACAATATCCGGTGTCGGTGTAAGTTCAGGTGTTGGCGTTGCCTCTTCCGTCAAGGCCGGGGGGATGATGGTCACTGCTGAGGCGATTCCTTCATCAGAGATATCGAGGCGCAGGGTCTCAGAAACTGTAGCCTCGCCGCTGACAGCACGGATATCCAACAGTCCTGTCTGGTCAAGTTGAAAATCCGCGCGGGCGATGCCACTGATTGTTTCAACTTCGATTTCCTGGTGGATGCCATTCCCCGCTCCCGTGGCGAGGGAAAAAGTAACCAGCGTTCCATCGGGAACAGGATGCCCATTCACATCGAGGATGATACCGGTACGTACACCGAGGGTATCCCCTACCTGGAACATGGGAATGGGTGTTGGAGCAGCTGTGGCGGCATCGTTTTCAGGGGTGGGCTGGGGCTCAATGGGCAGAGCCAGGTGCAATGTCAGGAGTTGATCCGGATCTGGTTGGGTAACGGTATCCAGATCGTAGCCTATCCCAGCGATACTTACCGGAGCGGCACCGACAGGTGTCAATTCCTTAAAAAGAAGTCGGGCAGCTACATCCAAAAATGGTGGAGCATAACTATACAATCCGTAATATGCCGTCACCTTGGAAATGTCAGTAGCATCAAGAAGATAGGGCGAGGTAAAAGAAAAGAGAACGATCTTCTTTTCGCGCAAAATAGGTTGATTTTCGACTAGGAACTGGCGTAGTACAGCTAATTTCTCATCATTGGCCAGCGAAATTATCACCCAATCTGACTGCCGTAAGGAATTTTCCAAGGAGAAATGTTCTTCTTCAGCAGCAAGGGTAATGAGATCATCAAAGGAATAGGCGCTGAGGTTTTCTTCGCGAACCTCTTCTGCTTCTCCCAAACCATATAGGCGTAAGACAGCTTGGGGCAAAGAAGAAGCTTCGAGAGTGATCTGTGCTCCACAAAGTGGACATTGTGATGCAGTCTGTGTATCAGTAATGAATATCAGGTGTTCATCAACACTCGGAGGTGCAGGTAAAAGGGCGTTCAGATCATTGAGCTCGGGGCTGATCAATGTGGCAGCGTTTTGGGCAACATCAAAGGCTACCTGCTGATTTCGCCCAATTTCTTCCAGTGCTGTTTCAGAAGGCAAGGTACTATAAAGATTGAATGTAGGATAAAGGCGCAGTTTTTGGGTCAGAATACGTACAAGGGCTTCATCAACACGAGCAGCAAAAGCAGGGTCTTCACGATATTTTTGCGCGAAGAAATCCAGCGTTCTTGTGATCGTTGCGTAATAATCAAGAGTGTCAGATGAGACGATATTTCCCATGTAGATCAGATCATTACCAGCAAGGAAAGCATCACGTGCGATGAGATGAGCATAAAAAACTTCGCTACCAGGGGCATAGAAATCACGGATCGCACGACTACCAAGCTCGTCGCTGATCGTTAACCCACCAGCAGCACGCCATTCGGCAAAGGGTGAAAGAGTAAATAATTGTGTCAATGATTTCTCGTCAAGGCTGATGGGGCGCGTGGCAGGGCGGATATTACCCTGAAAGCCCTCGTAACGGATATGCGCAATTAACAAGGCGTCCGCGTTCTCAAGCGCCGGCATCGGTGCTGAGGTCACTGACGAAAAAGGTGCCAGATCGATCTCTTTGAGTTCTTCAAAAGTTTTACGAACGGTAGCGATCTCTTCACTTGGAGAACGGTCTGCGCCACCACGACCGGGGAAATCTTTTGCCACAACAAGCATCTTTCCGTCACTGCCTGTATGCAAACCGCTGATAAAAGCCTGCCCCATTTCACCCACCCAGTACGGATTTCCGCCAAAAGAACGAGTGCCCATATCCCCGCTATTGGCAGGATCGGGGTTTTCCAAAATATCCAGTGCCGGACCAAGATATAGGTTAATACCGAGCGCAGCCAGCTCGCTGCCTAAAACTCCCCCGGCATCAGCCGCAAGATCAGGCTGCCAGGTTGCCCCGATTGCCATTGGACTGGGCAAAGGCGAGAGTCCGCTAAGATTATTGTTCTCTTCAATATGCTCACCACCTTGCGCAATTCCAACCCAGAGTGGGATATAGGTAGGCTGGTAAGTTTCACCTGTCGCAAGATCAAGATGGTCCTGCCCGGAGGCATCCCAGGTTCTTTTCTGTAGATCCGTGACAAGATGGTGCAAATCGTTGATCGTATCCTCGCCAAAATTGTTACGATCCGTTCGCAGTACAACCCCACCAACAGGGTATTCTGTAAGCAGAGTAGCTATCTGGCTATCATCGGCAATTGCTGCACCATCAAAACTGATCAAGAAAAGCTGTCCAACACGTTCGTTGGGCGTCATCCCTTCCAGAAGAGCAAGAACATCTTCTGAAGGCGTTGAATCTTGTGCCTGTACACGCCCGCCAAAAGCAGGGAATACTAAAGAGAAGCTCAAAATCAGCGCAAAAGCCGCTGAAAAAATCTTTCTATTTTTCATAACGCGCAAGAACTTTAGTATGGATTTCGGGCTGGATATTCCCCCCGGAAACAACAACGACCGCAGGTCGTTCAATCACTTTTTCATGCAAGATCGCTGCCAGCCCTACAGCGCCTGAGCCTTCAACTTTTTCGCCATATTCTGTCCAGGCAAAAGCGATGGCTTCGGCAACTTCATCTTCAGAGATCAGCAAAATCTCATCTACATATTTACGGATGAGCGGGACTGTGATCGAACCATCTTCGACAGCACCAGCTAGTCCATCGGCAAGGGTGGGAAGATCTTCCACATCATCCTGAGTATTTCGATAAAATAGTCCGTGCATAAAGGCTTGGGTAGCGACCTGCACACCGATCACGTGCTTGGGTTTGGCTTGCCTGTGCCCTTTAGGGTGCTCCCGCAATATGGCACTGATACCTGCTAACAAACCGCCACCGCTAACCGGCACGATCCACGTCGCTTCAGCGGTCTCAGATGCTTCCAGCAAGATTTCAGTAGCTATCGTCCCCTGCCCGGCGACGACGTGCCCATCGTTATACGGGGAAACCCAGGTGGCATCGTTGCGTTTGGCGTAAAAAAGCCCGGCTTCTTCAGCCTTGTGATACCCACCCGCGACGACTTCCACCTCTGCGCCAAAGGCACGGATGGCATCCACTTTGACAGCAGGGGCTTCTTCGGGGACAAAAACGCGCACGGGGGTGCCAAGCATTTGTCCGGCCAGTGCCACACCCTGACCATGATTGCCAGCCGAGGCGGTCACGATGCCCATTTCACGTTCCCAATCTTCGAGAGTGAGTACTTTGTTAATAGCACCACGCACCTTGAATGATCCGGTTTTCTGACGATTTTCCCACTTAATATATAAACCGCGCTCCGCGTCGTAGGTGAGCGGTGTGCGGTGAACTTTCCCATCAAGGCGCTCTTCGGCGGCGCGCAGCCATTCGGAGGGGATCATACTTCACTCCTGAGTATCTCTTTTGCCAATTTGGGATCGTCGGTAAAGATACCATCCGCCCCCCATGCGGCAAGATAACGCATCTCATCAGTAGTATTCACCGTCCAAACATGGACACGCTGTCCGCGCTGATGGGCACGCGCGATCATTTTCTCAGTCACGTTTTTCATATTGGGGTGAATGGCTTGATAATCTTTTGAACGAAATCCAAAAGAGCGCGCCCAAATTCCTAATGCTCCCGATAAAGCCAGCAACCCACGTGGGGTATCGGGTAAGAGCTGGGCAGCGCGGGTAAGATTTTTGGCAAAGAAAGATGAAAAAAGGATACGCTCCTGTAGGGCATGTTTTTCGATTACTTCGACAACCTTGTCAACGAGGGCATCGTTGGGGGCACCATAATTGGTCAATTCAACGTTGATGTAGAGGTCTTTTCCAACGGAAGCAAATACTTCGTCAAGGGTGGGGATACGCTGCCCCTCACCGGCGTCCAGTTCTTGCAGGGAAGCAAGTGAAAGGTTTGCGACCGATCCGCTACCGTTTGTCGTCCGATCCACTGTGGAATCGTGGATCACAACGGGGATCTCATCCGCACTGAGTTTGACATCCAACTCAATCGCATCTGCGCCCTGTTCGCGCGCCAATTCAAAAGCGGCCAGAGTGTTTTCAGGGGCATATGCCGAGGCTCCACGATGAGCAAAGATCGTCGGCAATGGATTTTTTTTGAGCATGGTTAGATTTCGACGAAATAGGCTTCTGCCGCGCGGTCGATCATTTCACGGCTCATGGTCGGCTCGACAGAAAGGTATTGTGAGATGTCGAGAATTTGATCGCAAAGATCGCGGGGATGAGAAGCGCGCAGCTTGCGATTGCGCTTGATATACCATTCCTGCAGGAGGTAGGCGAGACCTTGATCGTTGTACTCAACACCTTTAGACTGGGCTACACGGCGGAAAATCTCACGATAACCTTCAAAGGAGGGATCGCCAATTTCGATCTTGTGACGCAGGCGGCGTAAGAAGGCTTCGTCGACGAGATCTTTGGGCGGGAGGTTCGTAGAGAAAACCACCAAAACATCAAAGGGAACTTCGATCTTGCGCCCGGTGTGGAGGGTGAGAAAATCGACGCGGTTTTCAAGCGGAACGATCCAGCGGTTAAGCAGATCGCGCGGGCGGACTTGCTGGCGACCAAAGTCGTCGATGAGCAGAATGCCGCCATTGGCCTTGACCTGGAAGGGTGCTTCGTAGAATTTATGGGTATCATCAAAGACAAGATCAAGACCTTCAAGTGTCAGCTCACCACCAACCACAATAAAGGGGCGGCGGATCTTGACCCAACGTGGGTCGCGGCGAATGCCTGTGCGCAGCGAACCTGTTCCACGCGAGGTGGCGCCATCTTCTTTAACAAGCTGATGATTGACGGAATCGTACATCTTGACGACCTGCCCATCCACATAGAGGGCATAGGGGATGTACATATTTTGGCTCATTACTAAACTGCCGAAGGAACGCGCGATACTGGTTTTACCATTACCAGGAGGACCATACAGGAAGATGGACGAGCCTGAATTTAGGGCTGGTCCCAATCTTTGGAAGGTTGATTCGGAAATAACAAGTTCCGACATCAGCTTTCTCATGGAGCGTGTTGTGACGACCACGCGACCCTGCGATTGACGTCGAACAGCATCGTTGTACACGTCAATGGGAACCGGCGCCGCTCCCGCGTATTGACTACGCTCAAGCGCTTCGCGGGCACGCTCAATACCTTTTCCTGTCATCGCATATAGATAAGAGCTTTCACCCAACCCCATTTGTTGGGTGGATTTGATCTCAACCAACTTCTCTTTTTTCAATGACTCGAGGATCTTGTCTGTTACCCCTGCAAAAGGCAAAGCAAGCGCTTCTGCTACCTGGAAACCCGAAAGATACCCTTGAAAATAAAGAACTTTGAGGGTTAGATCCTGCAGCCAAAGCGCCGAAAGCCCCGTATCTTCGAGTTGTGTGATCGTGGGAGGCAGAAAGCCCGTCCCACCGCGAGGGGAAGTTTGTGGTCTGTTAAGATTTGCCATGATTGAGACCTTTCAAGAAAAAAAATGGAAGATGCATAAAAAATGCTATTTGGAGTACAGAATTATAGCATGGCGCGTAAAGGTTTAATCTTGCGTATTCAGATTAAATGCGCAAAAGCGGGAGCCTCTTGAATAAGAGGCTCCCGCTTTTTTCGGCAAAATGGAGGGGTGAAATCAGGCTTATTTTTCGAGCTGGGCGAGACGTTTCATCAAGCGCCCTTTGCGACGGGCAGCATTCTTTTTATGAATGACGCCTTTCTGGGCAGCTTTATCAAGACGGCTGACAGCCAACATGGTGGCAGCGCGTGCTTCTTCAACATTCTCAGAGCCTAATGCAGTGCGAGCACTTTTAATCGCCACACGTGCGGAACCGCGATATACGCGATTGCGCAAGCGGCGCTTTTCATTCTGACGATTGCGTTTGATTTGAGATCTAATATTAGCCACGGGTCTTCCTCCGAAATAAACTTTCTGGTACGCAAGGCATGATTTTACCTGAGAGGCTTGATTCTGTCCAGAGAATCGTTTCAGGAACAGGCATGCAAAACGCCTGCTGAAATAAATCAGTAGGCGTTCGTACTAATTTTTCAGTTGCCTATTGAGCAGGTGTAGCGAGGATGACTGTGAAATAGCCACCGAGAGCGCTATCTTGCGAATAAGTGTAGCCGATGCCAATCTGGGTTACGTTCGGGTTGAGCAATGTGGAACCACCCATCCAGGCGTTGAAAGCTGCTTCTCCATCGCCGCCGTATTCTGGAGGTTGGGCATGGATCTCTTGCAAAACGAGAGAGGCCGCATACCCTTGTGCAGCAACGCGCTCTTCAACGGTCGAGCCATCGGAGCCGATCTCATCGAGGAAGCTATTGCAGACCATGTCTGAAGCATGAACCATGGCTGCGGCGTCCAATTGTGGATTTGATTCCAAAGGCGTCAAGCCTTGGGTCACGCGCTCGTTGTTAACCAACTCAAAAATTTGAGCGATGAAATCTTGATCCTCATCATAAGGGCAACTTGCGCCAGCAGGAGGGTTACCTCCATCTGGTGTAGCAGTCGCGGTAGCGGTTGCATCAGCGGGAGCCGTGGGAGGCAAACGTGTGGGTTCGGGGGTAACGAGGTTGGCAGGGATGATCAAAACTTGCCCGACGAAGATGGCGTTGGCATCTTCCAGCTCATTGGCATCAATGATCGCTTCTTCCGTGCTTCGGAATTTCGCTGCGATCGCTGCGATCGAGTCACCCGGTCGAACGGTGTAATTAAGTTCGGTGCCACGTGGCAAATCATCGGGCACGGGCGTTGCGGTTGGTAATTCCATGCCAGGATTCGGGATCAAGATCTCTTCGCCGACGTAGACAAATCCACGTGCTTCAACAACGGGGTTAAGCGCCATTAAAAGCAGGATACCTTCTTCTCCGATCCCAAATTTTTCAGCGATGGAAGCCAATGATTCGCCTTCTTCCACGATGTATGAAAATGGCGCAGAGGGCGTGGGTGTCAATGTCATGGTCGGGGTGGATGTCATTGTCGCGGTCGCTGTAGGCGATGAGGTCACCGTTGGGGTGAAAGTCAGTGTTGGTGTTGGGGTTTCTGTCGCGAAGAGAGCGATCTGCGGTTTATTCTCTCCTGTAAATACAACGACGAGAATTATTATCCCGGTAATTAGAAGTAAGGCGACGAGTGCCCAGACTATTACGGGGCCGCGTTGTTGGCGTTTTCTGTAAGCGTTGATCGTATTGCTTGCTGAACCTGAGTTCATAGTCATCGTTTTTTCCTTTCCTGCTTTGGAACTGCGGAGAGAGTAATGCACAGGAAATTGTGATAGGCATCTGGCTTCTTCCCGCATAATGCAGTTGTGTTTTCATTCTACCTGAACTTAGTTCTTTAAGCGAGTTGCGCGTTTTTCGAAATTCTGATCATTTTTTAATCTATCCCTTGACGTTTTTTAAAGACCTGTGATATAACACGGCCAACATCAAAACAAAAGAAAAATATTGAAGAGAAGTAGTAAACATTAAAACGGTGTTATAGAGAGCGGGAGTTTGGTGGAAATCTCGCACATACGCTAATGTTGAATGGGTCTCGGAATTGCAAGATGAACGTTGTTCTACGAACAATTAGTAGTTGCGCCGGAGCAGCCACCGTTATCAGGGCAATGTAGTTGACGCAGTTCGAATCTGCAAGACTATAAAAAGTGAAGCTGGCTTTAGGGCTTATCGAATTCTCCCGTTGCATCACAACGGGATTTTTTTGTTAAGGCATGGGGGATGATCGAAAAGACAGCTTAAGCAGGGTGGCACCGCGGAAGCCTTCTCTCGTCCCTGAGATGAGAGGAGGCTTTTAATTTTTCAAGGAATGGTTTGGAAAGGAGACCATGATGCCTAAAACACGTATCTTGACCGGTCACCGCCCTACAGGTCCACGTCACATTGGACATTTGGTTGGAACACTGGAAAACTGGAAACGCTCACAAAATACACACGAGTGTTTTTTTCTCGTTGCCGATTTGCACGTGCTAACCACTAGCCATGAAGCACCAACAAAAGTTCAAAATAATATTCTAAATCTACTGGCTGATTGGCTGGCCGCAGGGATTGATCCCGCTCATTCGACAATCATCCTTCAATCTTCAGTGCCAGAACATGCCCAGCTCTCACTTCTGTTGAGCATGTTCACATCCATAGCTCGGCTGGAGCGTGTGCCTACTTACAAAGAGCAAATAAAAGAATTAAGCTTGCGCCCTTCCCTAGGATTCTTATCCTATCCTGTTTTACAGGCCGCCGATATTTTACTCTACAAGGCAGCGCTTGTTCCTGTAGGTGAAGATCAATTACCGCACATTGAATTGACACGCGAGATCGCGCGACATTTCAATAAAAAATATGGCAGTACCTTTCCGGAACCCAAAGCCAAACTTTCTAAATCTGCACGCCTGCCTGGCATCGACAATCGTATGATGCACACATCCTATGGAAATGCCATCTATTTACAGGATTCCCCTGAAGAAACTGAGAGAAAGGTGATGGCGATGTACACCGATCCAACTCGGTTACGTGCGACCGACCCGGGTCATGTGGAAGAAAATCCAGTTTTTGAATATCACGACATTTTCAACTCGGATAAAACTGAAGTCGAGGAATTCAAAAGTCGTTATCGGGAAGGAAAGATCGGTGATGTAGAAGTTAAGCAACGCCTGGTGGAAGTGCTGAATGCCTACTTATCCCCACTACGCAAACGACGTGCTGAAATCATTTCACAACCTGCCAAATTGCGCGAGATGCTTTTTAGCGGAACATCTCGGGCCAAAGAAATTACGTCGGAAACATTGGAAGAAGTTCATGAAAAAATGGGGCTCTCTCAAGGCCACTACACCGCTGCAAATACTTTTTCAAAACATATAACAGGCGCATTTTGCTAGCCATATGGAGACAAGCATGTACTTGATTATTCTTTTTCACCCACCTTGAAAACCAAGCTTCTGTAAACCGATCTAACACTTCAAAATAATTCAAATATAAAAAAGGAGCAAATCATGTCTCAAGTCAAATACACTCTTAGCGAAAACGATCTTCCGAAACAATGGTACAACATCGCAGCTGACTCACCCGTCCCCGCCACACCGGTACTTAACCCGCAGACCAAAGAACCGGTCACACCGGATTTTCTTTCGGTACTCTTCCCGATGGAACTGATCATGCAGGAAGTCAGCACCGAGCGCTATATCGACATCCCTGAAGAAGTGCGCGAGATCTATAAACTCTGGAGGCCCACCCCACTGATCCGCGCACGCCGTCTGGAAAAAGCGCTGGGTACGCCTGCGCACATTTACTTCAAGCACGAAGGTGTTTCGCCCTCCGGCAGCCATAAACCAAACACATCTGTTCCGCAGGCTTTCTACAATAAGATTGCTGGGACAAAAGCCCTCACCACAGAGACCGGCGCAGGACAGTGGGGATCGGCGCTCTCCTTCTCCAGCCATTTCTTTGATCTGCCGCTGGAAGTCTATATGGTCAAGGTTTCCTATCATCAGAAACCCTATCGCCGCGTACTGATGGAAACCTACGGCGCGGACGTTTACGCCAGCCCGACCGACATGACCCAGTATGGGAAATCGGTTCTGGCCAATAGCCCCGATAGCCCGGGCTCGCTTGGCATCGCTATCTCGGAAGCGGTAGAAGCCGCCGCCACATCCGGCGGAGCGAAGAAATACAGCTTGGGTTCGGTGCTCAATCACGTGCTCATGCACCAGACCGTGATCGGTGAGGAAGCTCTGAAGCAAATGGATCTGGCTGGTGAATACCCCGACGTGGTGATCGGGTGTGTGGGCGGCGGCTCGAACTTCGCCGGGATCGCCTACCCCTTCATTCGTGAGAATATCACGAACGGACAGAAGACCCGCATCCTCGCGGTTGAACCGGCTGCTACCCCCACGCTGACCAAAGGCACCTACACCTTCGACTACGGCGATACCGCCCAGATGGCGCCCATCGTCAAGATGCACACCCTTGGGCATGATTTCGTTCCCGCGCCGATCCACGCGGGTGGCTTACGCTATCATGGCATGGCACCGAGCGTCTGCGCACTCTACGATGCTGGATTGGTCGAAGCAGTCGCCGTTCCGCAATTGGCAACCTTCGAAGCCGCAGTGATGTTCGCTAAAGCTGAAGGGATTATCCCCGCTCCCGAGACCGCACACGCAATACGTGCTGCGATCAACGAAGCGCTGGATGCGAAAGAAAAAGGCGAGAAACGCGTGATCGTCTTCAACCTTTCCGGACATGGACACTTCGATCTTTCGGCTTATCAGGCTTATATGAATAACGAACTCGAAGATTACGCTTATCCTGAAGCAGCGATCCAGGCTGCTTTGGCAAAATTGCCTGAAGTCAATCTCTAAAACTCTTTCCTCCTTCTATAGAGTAAGATTTCTTCATTACCAAGCGCGCCCCAGATTCGTATTTGAATTTGGGGCGCGCTGATTAACTAATGCTCTAGCCGCCGTCCCCGGCGGCGTTTTCTCTTAATTCGTGCCCCCACCCAGCCTCCCCCAAATACCACAAAAAGATGTCGGTATTTAGGGGAGGAGCTAAAGGGAATTATTTCATCAATTCTTCCAACCGATCCACATAACTCGCCATCACGGCAAAGGTCTCTTCAACGGCATCGGGCTGGGTCAGATCAACGCCCGCCATCTTTAGCACATCCAGCGGATACATGGACGCCCCCGCCTTCAGGAATTTAGTGTAGTCTTCAACAGCATTCGGAACACCATCCAGCACTCGGCGTGCAAGAGCGTGTGCACCAGAAATGCCCGTTGCATAGGCGTAGACATAATAGTCGGCGAAGAGGTGCCCAAAAGTGGACCAGATCATGCCGACGTGTTCGCGGTTGATGCTGACTTTGTCGCCATAGCCTTCGGCGAAGAGATTGGCCATGAGGGTCATCATCGTGTCGGCAGTGAGGGGTTCTCCGCGCTCGGCGCGTTCGTGGGTTTCGAGTTCGAAGCGCGCGAGGGTGGGCATGATGAAGAAGTAGCGCAGGAAGTTGGACATGGCTTCTTCGATGACGGCGATCTGAAAATTCTTGTCGTCGTTGGATTGGAGCAGGTGACCACGCACGAGCGCCTGATTGAAATTCGAGGCCACTTCAGCGACGAAGAGGGAATAATCGGCGTAGACAAGGGGTTGATTTTCCCATGTGAGATAGGAATGCATCGAGTGACCGAGTTCGTGAGCGAGAGTGCTCAGGCCGAGCATATTGTCGTTGAACGACATCATGATGAAGGGATGCGTGCCCGGCGCGCCCCACGAAAATGCGCCGTTGCGTTTGCCTTGATTAGGGTAGACATCCACCCAGCGGTCTTCAAGACAGCCCTTGCGGACGGTGGCGACGTATGCTTCGCCCATCGGCGCGAGGCCTTCGCAGATCCAGTCGACGGCTTGCTCGAAGGATAATTCTGGGGATTTAGCGGTGAGCGGTGCCCACAAGTCGTAGGGATGCAGTTCATCCACGCCGAGGGCTTTACGGCGGATCTCAAAATAACGCTGCCAGACGGGCAGGTTCTTTTTGAAGACGTCGATCAGGTTGTGGAAGACGGCGGTGTCTATGTCGTTCTCGAAGAGCGACATGCCCAATGTCGTCTCGTGTTTGCGGGCGCGCATCAGGAAAACGTTCTGTTTGATGGATGTTGCCAAGTTGGTTGCGAGCGTGTTTTTGTGCGCTAGATAGGTTTCGAGATATTGTGTCCACGCGCGTTGGCGGGCATCACGGTCGGCACCGGCCAATATTTTTTGCAGGGTGCCCTGTGTCAGGTCAAGTTCGTCTCCGTTGGCGATTTTGACGGGGGGGAATTTGAAATCGGCATTGGCGAGCATTCCGGTGGATGATCCTGCGCCCCCGAAGGGATCCGCCAACATTCCCAAAATTTCTTCCACTTCGGAGGAGCGGACATGGGCCTGCTTGCGGAAAAGATCGTGGACAAAGTGCTCGTAGGCGCTCAGGCGGGGTTCATCCGCAACCCACTGACGAAGGGCTTGCTCGCCGATTGCGAGCAGTTCGGGGCGGAGATAGGCTGTGGCGGCGGCAACCTGCCCGTAGATGCCGCGTGCCTTGCCCGACATCGCGGCTGCATCTTGATCGCCGGTGTCGACGCTGTAGGCGAAACCGGCGTACATGACAATACGGTCGACCCGCACCATTAGATTTTCGATGGCTTCGAGCGCCCCGGCAAGGAAGGTAGCACTTTCGTTGAGTTTGCCTTGAAGTGCTTTCACAGCGGGGATGGCGTCAAGAATAGCATCGGCTTCTTGTTGCCATTTTTCGGGCGTGGCAAAGACGCTTTCGGCGTTCCAGGTGTATTTGGGGTCGGCTTCACTGCGGGCGGGAATTTTGGACATGGGGAGGTTCCTTTCATAAAAAAAGCAAGGGCACAGCATGCTGTGCCCCTACGAAAAATCAGCGTGGCAACGAAAAACAGATCCGTGCGCCGGGCGTGGATTTTTCTGCGTCAATCCACATACGCCCGCCGTGCGCTTCGACGATGGCGCGCGCGAGATACAGCCCCAAGCCAGCCCCCTTCGTTTTATTGACCGATTCGACGGCGCGATAGAAGCGGTCAAAGATGTGGGGCATATCTTTCGGGTCGATGCCGGGGCCTTGGTCACTGACACAGAGGATGACCTGTTCAGGGCGCATCTCGCCGCTGATCCTGATCTGGCCCCCGGGCGAGTATTTGATCGCGTTCGAGATTAAGTTGTTGAGCACCTGGCGGATACGGGTTTCGTCCGCGAGGATGACGGGGAAAAGTTCGGGGAAGTCGACGCTGATCTGGTGGTGGCTGGTTTGGGTGGAGAAGCGTTCCGCGAGACGGTCGGCGAGCGTGTTCAGGGCCACGTCGGTCTGGTTCAGGCTCATCCCACCGGCTTGTAGACGGGAGGCATCCAGTAGATCGTCGATCATGCGTGAGAGGCGGTCGGCTTCTTCTTCGATCACCTTCAGGCTGTCGCTGATAATCTCGCGATCCCATTCGGCATCGTCGCGACTCAACGTGCTGGCATAGCCCTTGATGAGGGCGACCGGCGTGCGCAGCTCGTGGCTGACGACCGAGATGAAGGTGCTCTTGATCTGCTCGGCGGTGCGGAAGTGAGTGATGTCGCGCACAGTGACGAAGAGATTGCGCAGGTTTCCTTCGGGGGTCATTAACGGGGCGTAGGTCACGCCGACGGGCAGATTGGGTGGCTCTGGGCGTTGGATATCGCCCTCCACGTAAAGGGTGGCATTGGGCGTGAGCGGGAAACCCTCGGCTTCGGCTTCTTCGAGGGGCGTGCCCTGTGGATCACCCACCCAGCGGATAACTTCTTCATGTTCCTTGCCGACGATCTCGTCGCGGGGGAGACCGTAGAGTTTTTCAAATGCGCCGTTAACGCGCTCGATGGTATGGTCGGCGTGCAGGATCAGAATGCCATCGGCAGCGGAGTCGAGCAGTGCATCGAGGCGCTGCTTCTCGTAGCTGACCTGTCCATAAAGCTGGGCGTTGTAGACGGCGGTCGCGGCCTGATGAGCAAAGGTCTGCAGAAGACGTTTATCATTTTGGGAAAATAGATCGGGATAATTACGGAAAATGAAGATCACGCCAATCACTTTTTGATGCGCTACGAGCGGCAGGCCAACACCGTTCATCAGCCCGCGGCTGGCCGTATAAGCCAGGCTCTTGAGCATACGGTTCAACTCATTGACGTTATATTCCGAGACGGTCTCTTCAGCGAGCAGGGGTTTGAGATAATCGAGTAGCGCGGGCGGGATCTTCTGTGCGGCTGCTACTTCCCAGCCGTCTTCGTCTTTAAGGGCGATCAGACCGGCCTGTCCCGCCAGCATCTCGACCGTAATGCGCAGGATACGCGCGAGCAGTTTCTCGAGATCAAGCTCTTCGGTGATGGCACGGGTGATCTCGAGTAGATAATCACGTTGACGGACGCGGAAATCGGGCAGGGTTGGGAGCATAGTTTTTTTACCACAAAGGCACAGAGAAAAACAATAAATGACTTTTGTATTTTATCATTTGGAAAGATGGTGAAATGAAGATTCTTTATTAACATAGGTGGCCTGCCCTTAGATAGAAAAGAGCGGCGCTTTGCGCCGCTCTTAAATCTTACAAAATCAGCGAGATTCCGCCAAATCAGCGTAATCCGCGTTCTATCTCTTACTCTTTTTCCGCAACCGAAATCGCTTCTTCGAAGGCACGCAAGCCTTCGTCCATTTCCTCTTTGGTGATGCTCAAGGGCGGCGAAATGCGGATAACGCTCTCGCCACAGCCGAGGGTGATCACCCCGCGTTCAAAGGCCAGGTCAGCGACGCGGTCGCTCAGAGCGCCGTTCTTTTCACGCGTGGCTTTGTCTTTTACAAAATCCACGCCGATCATCAAGCCGATACCACGCACATCACCAAGGCTGGGATGACGGGCCTGAATTTCAGCCAAGGCATCAAGCGCATATTCGCCGATCTCGGCTGCGTTCTGCATGAATTTTTCCTGGATCAGGTCAATCGTTGCATTGGCGGCGGCACAAGCGATGGGGTTCCCACCGTAGGTATTGCCGTGCGTACCGGGTGTCCAGGTCATGATCGATTTACGAGCGATCACTGCGCCGAGTGGAACGCCGGAGGCGATCCCCTTGGCGGAGGTCACGATATCCGGCTCGACACCGAAATTTTCGATTGCCCACCACTTGCCGGTACGTCCCATGCCCGACTGGACTTCATCTGCGATCAGCAGAATGCCGTTTTTGTCACAGAGTTTGCGCAGCGCGGGGAAGAATTCCGGCGGCGGAACGATATAGCCGCCCTCACCCTGGATCGGCTCGATGATGATGCCAGCGACTTCTTCGCCAGGCATCACGCGCTCAAAGATCTCTTCTTCGATATAGCGCACAACCGTCTCGCCATAGGCTTCGCCCGATCGGCTGGCGAGTAGCGGACGATACGCATCGGGATAAGGTACATGCACAACGCCATCCATTGTGGGGCCAAAGCCGCGTTTATATTTTGCCTTGCTGGCCGTAAAGGAAAGTGATCCCATTGTTCGGCCGTGGAATCCACCCAGAAAGCCGATAAAGCCGCTTCGTCCGGTGTGGTACCGAGCAAGTTTGATAGCGCCTTCCACAGCTTCGGTTCCGGAATTTGTTAAAAATACGCGGGCGTCTTCTTCAAAGGGCGCAATGGCAGCCAGTTTTTCGCTGAGCTTTACCCATTCTTCATGATAAAAATCCGAAGAAATATGCAGAAATTTCTCTGCCTGATCTTGAATAGCCTTGACTACGTTCGGGTGACTGTGTCCGGTAGAAGCCACAGCGATCCCCGCAGCAAGATCCAGAAAACGATTGCCGTCCACATCCCAAACTTCACTGCCCTTGCCATGATCCATCACGAATGGGTAGGCACGCGGGTAGGAATTTGAGACAACAGAGCTATCACGCTCGATCAGGGCCAATCCTTTGGGCCCGGGCATATTGGACATTAACTTATTCTCCTTCATCGTGCGCATTAGCGCGTTATAAATTTATTTAAATTTCATTTCCACCAGCGCCAGCGCCCCCAACAAACCGGCATCATCGCCGAGCGCCGCGGTCGTAATTTCAAGGTCTTCAAGATAAGCAGGGTTAAAAATATGCTCTTGCAAACTTTTTCTAAAAGGCTTCCAAAGCAACTCTCCGCTCTGCGAAACACCGCCCCCAAAGATCAGAATGGAGGGATTAAAGATATGTAGAAAACTGGCAACACCAATGCCCAAATAATTCCCCGCCCGTTCATAAGCGGATATGGCAAGCGGATCGCCCTCGCGCGCAGCTTCTGCAATAGATTCAGCAGTCCGCTTCGCCCCTGACCGCAGGCTTGATTCCACTGTCTCATCATTGAGTGCCTCTTCAACATATCGGGCAATCCCCGTCCCCGACGCTAACGCTTCAAGATGACCTTTATGTCCGCATCCGCACAGAGGTCCATCAGCCAAAATCGTTACATGTCCCAATTCTCCTGCCAGTCCACGCTGCCCCTCGAGCAAATACCCATCACTGATCACACCACCCCCGATCCCGGTGCTGATCGTCAGATAAAGCAGATGGTCGTGTCCCTGCCCCGCGCCATAGCGCCATTCGCCCAATCCGGCCAGATTGGCATCGTTCCCCAAATAAACGGGAACCTTGAAATGAGCATTGATCTTTTCAGTGATAGGGAAATTCTCCCAATCAGGGATATTCGGCGTGTTGAGAATGACGCCCGTTCGTGGGTTAAGCGGTCCCGGAGCAGCAATCCCGATGGCATCGAGGCTCTCTCCACTGGGGATCACGCTCTCAATTAAATTAAGAATCCGCCCAAGAACTGTTTCTCCTTTTGAGCGGGTTTTTATTTTCTTGTGCCTAAGCGGGCGGGTTTCATCCGGACGATAGGACGCAGCACGGATATGCGTCCCGCCCAGGTCAACGGCGATGCGAATACTCATGGCGGCAATTATACTGCCTTGGCACGGGAAGTCACAGGGCAAGTGTCATATCTTTGCCTGAAAAAAGGCTACCAGCGGGCGTGGTGTTCTTCGGCGAAACCGATCAGGTCACGAACTTCGAGTTTATTGCCATCATCAAGGATGATATGCCCCTTATAACGCCCGAAGATCTGATGCACTTCGCTAAAAATGATACCGAGGTTCGTGACTGCTGTGCGATCCTTGAAGGGAGTAAAAAGCAGGTCGAGGCGACCTTCGTTATCGGTAAAATGCCAGGGCTCCATATAATCGCCAGATTTATAGCCGAACTCGACTTTGTCCAATTTGTGGACGCATCCGTTCACGATGACGGCGTTCTCGGTGGCGTTGCTCAAGTCACCGAAGCCTTTTCCAAAGTTCAAGCCAATTGTGTCGCCGTCCGGCAGGAAACCGGAGGCGCTTGCCCAATTCCAGAAGCTTTGATATTCCCAGACACCGCGTCCCCAATCGAGCGAACCAAGTGTCGATGTAGGATTCAATTCTTCATAAATATCGCCATATTTGATATATCCCTCGGCTGGCAAAGAATTGATCTTGGTATTGTCGTAAAAACGTTTCTCTCCAATGGGGATGATGATATTCATCGATTCGTGGTCGGCAGGCTGATGGAGGGTGATCTCTGCTTGGATACCGCGTCCATCGTGGAAATCCGCCCAGTCGACTTTGAGGGTTTTCTTTTCATCCTCGATGTTGAACTCAAGCGAGACTTTTTCGTTAGCAAAAGATGCTTTGCCATCAACAGGATTCCGTTCGAGCGTGATGCCCTTCCCCAAGGGGATGACCAAGCCTTCTTCGTGCAAGTCGCCGGTCTCGAAATCGAGGGTATAAACGAAGATATTGCCCGCGTAGCCGAGATCGGCAATGGTGGCAGAAAAGAAACGCGTGGGGGTGAAGATGGCGTAATAGTCCCAGCATTTAGTGCGAAAACGCTGCAAGGGGCGCAAAGCGTAGAAACGTGCGTTCTCAAGATTACAATCCAGAATGGGATGACGCGACCAGCCGACATTGGCAAGTTTTCCGTTAGGATCAAGCAAGGGACCGGGTTGTGTGAGTTCGTTTTGCATGAGCATTCTCCTTATTAGGATGATTCTGTCACACGAATAGACATTGCCAACCATGCCCCAACGACCAAGACAAGGATGAAAAATACTACCAGCCAACCGCGCCCTGATGAGGTTTTCTCTTTCTCAGCTTCAGGCAGGCTGGTTGGGGAGGCAGTCGATGTCACGGTTGAGTGAAGGGTGGCGGTCGATGTTGCTGGGAGCGCAGAGAATGTGAGGGTAGCGGTGGCAAGCTCGGGCACGAGCGTATCAACGGGTTGGGTGGCGGCTTTTTGAACAAGCAATATCTCGCCTTCATAAACGGATTCATTTTCCCCAAGATTATTCCAAAGACGAATTTGATCGATGGTTGTGTTATAAGCGATGGCGATGCTCCAGAGAGATTGTCCATAGCCAACCTTGTGAACAACGTCGCCATCTGCGCGGGCAGTGCTCACTATAACAGGAAGGATGTAGTCGGAGGTAAGATTGCCCGTCGTTTCATCGTATGGGAGGGCTGTAAGCAGGTCCTTGGCGTCTGTTTGCATTTCGCCGCTATTCGTTTGGAGAGCCGTTTCAAGCACATAAATATCGCCGACAATGGCAGCACCAATATCGCTGCGGTTTGGAGAGAGCATGGTGTTGGTGTGAGGGCCATCCCCAAGCCAGAATTGGATGGCTTGCTCCACGCTTTGGGCAGAAACCCAGTTTTCAGAACGATAGCCATCGAGGGAGAGATCCCCCGCCAGCGGATAACCGAGAGAGATGAGCCACTGCCCTAACGTGAGACCGGGCGGACGAACATGCCCGGGAGCGCCACTGGCGATAGCATTGGCTTCCCATTGCGCGACGTCCATCAGGGCAGGGTGGGTATTGAGGGTATGTAGCCCGTTGGCAATGCGGAGTTCGTTAACTGCGTTGATTAATTCCTGTGCGCTCGCTTGCGATGATGGTTCGGCGTGGGCTGGCGCGGGGATAAGGAAAAGGCCGATGATGGCGAGCAGGGTGAAGGGGAGAAGTTTGCGCACGTTTTTTCTCAGTGTCTGAAATGCACGAAAATGCGACCGAAGTTTTTGCTGTCTTTGTCGACACGATGATACATCGCCCGGATATGTTTTTGATTTAGAAAACGCAGGACGCGCTTTTTGAGTTGCCCACTACCTTTGCCAGGGATGATCTCAACCAGTTTGATACGTTTATCAACAGCTTCCTGCATGATGCGGTTGAGTTCCGCTTCGATCTTGTCGCCGCGATTGTAGATGTCGTGAAGGTCAAGTTTGAGTTTTGCCATATGTTGATTTTACTATGTCCACCCCACCCCGTCCCTCCCTAAATCCCTTGGATTTGGGGAGGGGGTTAAAAAGATGCCGGGTATTTTTGAAATACTCGGCATCTACATCTACTGACAACTATTCACTGCTCTACTGATTTCCGTAATCTTCCGGTAGCCAGCAGCACAGGATCAGCTCTTTGGCAGCTTTGACTTCGTCAAGGCGACCAAAAGGCGTATTCTCAGGGTGCGGGGCATCGTGCAACAGTTCGGGGTTCGAGTGCGCTTCTTCCGCGATCTTGATCATCGCATCGGCGAAGGAGTCGAGGGTATCTTTATTCTCGGTTTCGGTCGGTTCGATCATCAGCGCTTCGTGAACGATGAGCGGGAAGTAGTTTGTCGGCGGATGGAAGCCATAGTCCATCAGACGCTTGGCGATATCCAAAGCGTGGATATCGGGGGCATCTTTCCAGCGACCTTCAGCAACGAATTCGTGCATGCAGATACGGTCATAGGGGACATGGTAGGTGTCTCGCAGACGGGCCAAAAGATAATTTGCATTCAGGACAGCGTGCTCTGAAACATCGCGGAGACCATCCGGTCCGTGCATCGCGATATAGGTGAAAGCGCGGACAAACATGCCAAAATGCCCATGGAAGGATTTCACACGACCAACGGTCTGTGACGGATCGACAAAGCCATAGAGTGGGGGTAAGCCATCGGCTTCTTCTTCGACAATATCGACGATCGGTGCTGGCAGGAATTTTGCCAGTTCTGCGGTCACACCAACGGGACCTGATCCCGGACCACCGCCACCATGTGGGGTGGAGAAAGTCTTGTGCAGGTTGTAATGCATCACGTCGAATCCAAGAGCAGCCATTTTGGTGATGCCGAGCATAGCGTTCATGTTGGCACCATCACCATAGACCAAGCCGCCCGCATCATGGATGATCTGGCAGACTTCTTCAACATGTTCATCGAAAAGCCCAAGGGTATTCGGGTTGGTGACCATCATGCCAACAAGGGTATCGTCTGCTTCGGCGCGCAGGGCATTGAGATCAACGTTGCCGCGCTCATCAGAGGGGATCTGAACGACTTTCAATCCGCTCATCGCTGAGGTGGCAGGATTGGTCCCATGCGCTGAGTCCGGGATGAGCATTTTGTTGCGTTTTGTGTCACCACGATCTGCGTGGTAGGCGCGCATGACCAAAACACCAACGAATTCGCCATGAGCACCAGCTGCGGGCTGGAGGGTCAGCGCGTCGAAGCCGCTGATCTCTTTCAACCACTCCTGAAGTTGATACATCAGGACGAGGGCACCCTGTGTAGTCTCGATGGGCTGCAAGGGGTGCAGGTTGGCGAAACCGGGCAGACGGGCGGTGTCTTCGTTGATCTTAGGGTTGTACTTCATCGTACAGGAGCCAAGCGGATAGTAGCCACTATCGACGCTGTAGTTGAAAGTGGAGAGCTTGACGAAATGACGGATCACGTCCACTTCGGAAAGTTCGGGGAGCGGTAACTCTTTCCGTAACAGGGCATCCGGTAATTCGGAGCGTGGCACGTCCGGTTCAGGGAAGTCTACGCCAATGCGCCCCGGGGAGGAAAGTTCATAAATGGTGGGTTCAACTACTTTCGGAGCAGCATCCAATTTGAAATCAGTCATGGCTCACCTCCGAGAGAACGGCTACAAGGGCATCAATTTCTTCCTTGGTATTCTTTTCTGTGACAGCAACCAGCATATGATTTTCCATATCCGGATAATCTTGCCCGAGATCGTAGCCGCCGAGAATACCATGCTCAAGTAAGTGCGCATTGATATCGGCAACAGGCTCTTTGCAGCAAACCACAAATTCATGGAAGAAAGGCTCATCGTGGCAAAGTTCAAAACCGGGGATATTGCCAATTTGCTCAGCGGCATAGTGTGCCTTGTGATAGCAAAGCTCGGCTACATGGCGCATACCGGTCTGTCCCAGCAGGCTCATATAAATGCCCGCAGCAAGTGCCAGCAAGCCCTGATTCGAACAAATATTGGATGTGGCACGTTCGCGTTTGATATGCTGTTCACGCGGGGTCAGGGTCAGCACAAAGGCGCGCTGTCCACGAGAATCGACACTCTCACCAACCAAGCGACCAGCCATTTTGCGGACGTATTTCTGGCGTGTGGTGAAGAAGCCTAGGTAAGGCCCACCATAAGACATGGGAACACCGAGGGGCTGGCCTTCGCCAACGACCATGTCGGCACCCATCTCACCGGGGGTTTTTAACATACCCAAAGCAGTGGGGTTAGCAACAACACAGAAGAGGGCTTTCTTCGCATGTGCGGCTTCGCCCAGTTTTGTGTAATCAAAGATGCGTCCAAAGAAATCAGGATATTGGACAACGACGAGAGCGGTATTATCGTCAATCAATTCGATCAGGTCATCGGGCGTGGATAAGGCTGATTCTGGACTGACGATCTCAAGATCGGAGAATTGCGTATATGTGTCAGTCGTCGCCCGATATTGGGGATGCACACCCTGCGACATAACGATGCGTTTGCGTTTTCCGCGGAATTGTGCCATCGCCATATTCACGGCTTCGGCGACAGCGGTCGCGCCGTCATAATGGGAGGCATTCGCCACATCCATACCGGTCAGGTGAGCGATCATTGACTGATATTCAAAGATCGCCTGCAAAGTGCCTTGTGAAATTTCCGGTTGGTAGGGGGTGTAGGCAGTGTAAAATTCGCCACGCAACAAAATGTGATTGATCGCAGATGGGATGTAATGGTTGTAAACGCCTGCACCGAGGAATGAAACCAACTCAGCCGTGGTTTCATTGGCGAGAGCGATCTCACCTAATTCTGCCGCGGCTTCCATTTCGGTCAGCGCCGGGGGTAGATCAAGATCAGGATAGCGATGCGCAGCCGGGATCGCGTGGAAAAGATCTTCGAGTTTCTCCACACCGATCGTCTTTAGCATCTCATCCCGTTCTTTGGGGGAATGGGGAATGTATGTCATCTTCTTCCTTTTTTAAACACGAAGGGCACGAAGGAGTACATTTTTTTCTTAGAGACCTTTGTGTCCTTTGTGTTTAAACTAGTCTCTATCCGCGCAGTACTTTTCGTAGGCAGCAGCGTCCATCAACTCATCGCTTTGACCGCTAACTTCGATCTGGACAAGCCAGCCTTCGCCGTAGGGATCGCTATTGATAACTTCGGGAGTGTCGTCCAAACCTTCGTTGATCGCAACCACCGTACCAGCGACGGGCGTGTAGACTTCGGCAGAGGCTTTGACGGATTCAACGGAAGAAACTTCGCCGCCAACTTCCACATTGTCATCGACATCCACAAGGGCTTCGACAAAAACGATGTCGGAGAGCTGATCTTGAGCATAATCGGTCAATCCCATTTTGCCGCTTTCAAGATCAACCCATTCATCAGATTTTGTGTATTTCAAATTGCTAGGAATATTCATTGGTCTATCTCCTTTAGACTAAGCGTAAATAGTAGTTAAATTAAAAAGCGCACGAATACTATCGCGCGCCTCTGTCATCCATACCTGAGAGATTCACTCCGCGCTCAACGCAGAAGTTGCCCCGTCGGTGTTCATAAATCGGCTGCTTGCCAGACCGATCAAGAACTTTCCAGAGAGATCCACGGAAAACGGGTCCTTTTACCTGAGAGTTTCACCTGAGCTCGCCAGCCCAGACTTGCCCCTTCGGTGCTCAAAAGAGTCTCTTCCCGTATCCTGTAAATTGTCAGACAATTATTATTCTACGGGGCAGAAGAGCGAAAGTCAAGGGGATGAGTGTCACTTAAAGAAAAAAAGCTCGCATAATTATGCGAGCTTTTCCAAAAGATCAAAAAAACCTACAGCCAGCCTTGGTTTTTCATGAAGTTGGTCAAGCCAGGAACTTCAACGTACTCGCCCTGGTAAGCTTTTACGCCCCAGTAGATCATGGCAAACCAGACCAAAATGGGAACACAAGCCAAAACAATGGTGAAGCTCAAAACAGTACCCAGCACGAAGTTGATGAGACCAAGCGCAAGCGCCTGTGCCGAGTGATACTTAAGGAAAGGGCGTGCCTTCTTATCTTCCATCAACAAAACGATAATGGGGACCAACGGCGAAAAGATATAGGACAGCAAGGCCCACAGCTTATCATCATCTGTGATGTCGAAAACAGGTTCGGCATTAATCGGTTCTTCAGACATTTTAACTCCTCTAAATTAGATGAATAAAACAAAAGTTGCCTAATTCTACAGGGAATATCCTTAAAAATCAATTAGGAAGATTGTATAATATGTCCTATGGAAAATTCTCCCCGTATTCTTTTTATGGGTTCGCCCGATTTTGCAGCCATCGCCCTCAAACGCCTCGCACAAGATTTCAACGTCGTCGGCGTCGTCACGCAACCAGATAGACGCGCCGGTCGCGGTAAAAAACTCGTTTCGCCCCCCGTCAAAATTTTAGCGGATGAATTGGGAATTCCCAGCATCCAGCCGCAGCGTGTTCGCGATGCAGACGCAATGGACGCTCTGCGCCGCTTCGCCCCTGACCTGATCGTGGTTGCCGCTTATGGGCAGATTCTGCGCCCCGAACTACTTCAACTCCCCCCGCGTGGATGCATCAATATCCACGGATCGTTGTTACCCCGTTGGCGGGGTGCCGCACCCATCCAAGCCTCCATCTTGGCAGGCGACGCCGAAACTGGCATCACCATCATGATGATGGACGAAGGCGTCGACACAGGCGATATGCTCGCCAAACGCGCCATCTCCATCACAGATGATGACACCGCGGGCAGTCTCTTCGATAAGCTCGCCCCCCTCGGTGCGGAGCTGCTCGTCGAGACTTTATCCAAATATCTCTCAGGCGAGATTACGCCCCAGCCCCAACCTGAAGAAGGAGCCACCTACGCAAAAATGCTCAAAAAAGTGGAGGGGAAACTCGATTTCTCAAAAACTGCTGTAGAACTAGAGAGGCAAATCCGTGCCTTTGCCCCCTGGCCCGGCACTTTCATGGAGTGGAATGGCAAGCCACTCAAAGTTCACCGCGCCCACGTTGACGCGGGGCATCCAAATCCGGGTAACGGTAGCAAGTTGATCGTCGAGGGTGTTCCCGCTGTCGGGACAGCGGAAGGCGTCCTCGTCCTCGACCAAGTCCAACCCGCAGGAAAAAAGCCAATGGATGGGAAGTCCTTCCTGGCTGGCGGACGAGAGTGGAAATAAAACTATAGGGATGAAGCATACTTCGCCCGCTCGTGAAAAGGAAGCAAAATGAAAAAATACATCGCATCCATTGACCAAGGCACCACCAGTACTCGTTTCATTATTTTCAATCATGCGGGCGAAGTTGTCGGCGTTGACCAAAAAGAACACCGTCAAATTTATCCCAAGCCCGGCTGGGTTGAGCATGATCCGCTTGAGATCTGGGTTCGCACTCACCAAGTGATGAAGGGTGCGCTTGAAAAGGGCAATATCGACGCGAGCGATATCGCAGCTATCGGCATCACCAATCAGCGCGAGACGGCTGTCGTTTGGAACAAACACACTGGCGAGCCAATCTACAACGCCATTGTTTGGCAAGACACACGCACCGACAAAATCTGCAACGAGCTTGCCAAAGACGGTGGACAGGATCGTTTGCGTGCCAAAACGGGACTGCCGCTGGCAACCTATTTTTCGGGTCCAAAAGTGAAATGGATCTTGGATAACGTCGAAGACGCTCGTGAACTGGCTAATGCTGGCGACCTGATCTTCGGCAATATGGATACCTGGATCATCTGGAATTTGACGGGCGTGCATGTCACCGATGTGACCAACGCCTCACGCACCCTCCTCATGAATCTCGAAACCCTCGATTGGGACGACGAACTGCTCGAATTGCTCGACATCCCGCGCTCGATGATGCCGGAAATCCGCTCCTCGTCAGAAGTTTATGGGCATGTGGAAATGGGACCCGTCGCTTTGGGCGGCGTCTTTGAAGGCATGCCCGTTGCGGGCGATCTCGGCGATCAACAGGCAGCCTTGTTTGGACAAACGTGTTTCGATGTGGGTGAAGCCAAGAACACCTACGGCACCGGATGTTTTATGCTCCTGAATACGGGCGAAAAGCCTGTTCCGTCAACATCGGGCTTGCTGACCACACTCGGCTACAAGATCGGCGACCAGCCTGCGGTCTATGCACTGGAGGGTTCGATCGCCATCACGGGCGCGCTCGTGCAGTGGCTGCGCGATAATTTGGGGATGATCGAAAAATCAGAAGATGTGGAGGAATTGGCTAACAGCGTCGACGATAACGGCGGCATTTATTTTGTGCCCGCCTTTAGCGGACTCTTCGCCCCCTACTGGCGCAGCGACGCGCGCGGCGCGATTGTTGGGATGACGCGCTACGTCAACAAAGGGCATATCGCGCGTGCAACCCTCGAAGCGACCGCCTTCCAGACCCGCGAAGTGCTCGATGCAATGGAAAAAGACTCCGGCGTAACCCTGAAAGCCCTCAAAGTGGATGGGGGCATGGTCTTTAACGAAACCCTGATGCAATTCCAAGCAGATATGGTCAATGTGCCTGTCATCCGCCCGATTGTCGCAGAAACGACCGCTCTCGGCGCAGCGTATGCAGCGGGGCTGGCTGTCGGCTTCTGGAAAAATATCGACGAACTCCGCGCCAACTGGGGCAAAGATAAAGAATGGACGCCCGAGATGGATGCAGAAAAGCGCGAAAAAGAATATAAGAATTGGAAGAAAGCTGTCACGCGGACTTTTGATTGGGTTGAGTAGGTGAGCTTTTGGAGACATTAGCCTATACGTCATCACAAATATCTTGGCACCTGATATTGTCTGCTATTTCACGTGCCTCTGTTTCTTCTGGAGATATTTCAAAGATTGACCTTAATTTAGAAGCTTTGCCAAGTATCATTTTATCGTGTACCGCACTAGAGGCTTTTGTCAATGAAATATCTTCTCTGGCACATGCATTCCTGTTTGAATATGAGCAAATGGATATCCATCATCAAAAGATGGGCGTGTACAAAAAAGTGGCTGAGATTAGACGTGACAGCACAGGAAACTTCTATGAACGATATAAACGATTGCTCAATTTTCTAGAAATCGAACCCCCTGCCTTTCGTGAATGTGTTTTTTACTTGAAAGAAGTCAGAGATTTGATTGTGCATTTTAAAACAGCAGATGTTCGTATTGTTGATGATGGAAGGACTATAAGAGCTGCACAATCTCTACCTGATGAATTCAACGCGCTTAAAAATTTTAAAATAGCTGGTTATCCAATTATTGCGTCTGATGGGAGTGAGTGGACACTTAGAATTTCGACTAGTGCAATGGCGGCATGGAGTATTACGCAGGTATTAGACGCGATCATTTACTTTCTTGATGAAATTCCCGATGAAGAGTTGAAAGATTTTATTGTCAAAAAATATGCTACTTATGATAAAGATGTTGCTCATTTATTTAGGCATGGTAAAGCTCTAGTGGATAGGTGGACAACAGAGTTGTACAGTTCTTAGCAATAAACAGGCTGCGGCTCATCACCGCATCCTGTTTATTTTTAGCGATATCAAGCTCAACCCACGCACGAAACGGGCTATCAAGGGGCACGGCAAGAAATGAAAATCAGAATCCTTGTGTCCGATTTTATATGAGGACCTACAATCGTTCGGGGTCAGGAATACAAACGTGATATACTCGACAAATATTGTCCAGATAGCGTTCTAAACGAACCGGGGATGCGAATATAGACATCTTTAGCATAAAAACAAAAGAGAAGGAGTTCAATATGAAACGATTATTATTAGTGCTTGCCACACTTGCCTTGATAAGTGCCTGTGGTTCTTCACCAGCAGTAGATCAAGTTGAGGTGGTCAGTGATGTGGAAGCCGAAGAAGTCAGTGAAGCGGAACTCGAGGAAGTCAGTGAAGCAGAAGTCGAGGAAGACAGCGAGGCGGAAGTCGAAGAAAGCAATGATGTGGAAGTCGAGGAAGAGCCATCTTATTCGACCACCTGTCCTGATGGACGAGGGGAGATAGGCGACGTTAAAGTTGAAGCTGGCGCTGATCTTAAGTGTCTCGATCTGAGCGATGCCGATCTGAGTGATGTCGACCTGAGCGGTGTCAACTTGAGATTTACCAAACTGACCGGTGCTAACCTGAGCAATGCCGACCTGAGCTATGCTGACCTAACCGGTGCTAACCTGAGTAATGCCGTCCTGAGCGGTGTTAACCTGAGCTATGCCGACCTGAGTTACACCGTATTTCTGCCCGGTGTCGACCTGAGCGGCGTCAACCTGAGCTATGCCGATCTGAGCGATGTCGGACTAAAAGATGCCAATCTGAGCAATGCCCTTCTGATCGGTGCCGACCTTAGCGGTTCCGGTGTGAATAGATCTGATCTGACTGGAGCCGACCTAAGCGGAGCCATCCTAGCGAATACTGTCCTGACCGATTCTAAATATGACCAAAACACCATCTTTCCCGATGGATTTGATCCGGAAGCTGCTCGCATGGAACTAGCAGAGTAAGAGAGGTAGGCAAGAAGGATAACCAAGAAAGCGTCTGAAAAATCATAAAGGGGCTGATTGCTTTGGCATCAGGCTAGTAATTTCATCTACTTTCCGTAACACAACAAATGGGGTGCGGTTAATCACCGCATCCTGTTTTCTTTAACGGAAGCAAGCCAAAACCACGAGCGAAACGGGCTATAATGAATGCGCGACCATTCAAATTATCCATCCCCAGCTTGAAAGATGAATAGGAGCATTCGCTGTGATCAGAACGATGACAGGCCAAGATGGTCCCCGTATCCTTGAAATATATAAAATGGGACTTGAAACACGGAACGCCACCTTCGAGACCGAGGTGCCTTCCTGGACTGATTGGGACGCAAAGCATCATCCGCATTCGCGATTTGTTTTTGTGGAAGGCGAAAAAATTCTTGGATGGATCGCTCTAGCGCCAGTTTCAGCGCGGAAGGTTTATGCAGGTGTAGCCGAAGTAAGTGTTTATATAGCTACAAATGCACATGGCAAAGGAATCGGTTCGCAACTGATGGAGAAAGTCATCCTTTCTTCAGAAAAGCAGGGAATCTGGACGCTTTATTCGAGCATCTTCCCTGAAAATGAAGCCACTCTCAGACTACATGAGAAATTTGATTTCAGAATTATTGGTAGAAGAGAAAAGATCGCCAAACTGGATAGTCGTTGGCGAGACACAATTTTATTGGAAAGACGAAGCAAGGTCATTGGTATTGAGTAAATGAAAAAGATAGAACTTTTATCCCCTGCAGGCTCGCTCAAAAATATGCAATATGCCTTCGCCTACGGCGCGGACGCAGTTTATGCCGGGCAGCCGCGCTATAGTTTGCGCGTGCGGGAAAATGAATTTAACAAGCTCGAAAAACTGGCCGAGGGGATCGAGATGGCCCATGCACAGGGGAAGGCTTTTTTGGTGGCAAGCAATATCGCCGCGCATAATAATAAAGTGCGGACGTACTTGCGCGATATGGAACCGGTCATTGCAATGAAGCCCGATGCCTTGATCATGTCTGACCCTGGGTTGATCATGATGGTGCGCGAGAAATGGCCTGAGATGGATATTCATCTCTCAGTACAGTCGAATGCTGTCAATTGGGCAACGGTCAAATTCTGGGAACGGCAGGGCTTAAAGCGCATCATTCTTTCGCGCGAACTCTCGCTGGATGAAGTCGAAGAGATCCGCCAACGCTGCCCCGATATTGAACTGGAAACCTTTGTGCATGGCGCGTTGTGTATCGCTTACTCAGGGCGCTGTTTACTCTCCGGCTATATGACTCACCGCGACGGAAATCAGGGCGCTTGCACGAACTCCTGTCGTTGGGGATATAACGTCCATGATGCAGAGGAGACGCCCGAAGGGGATATTGTCCCCAGCCTGGATGGAAAGGTCTTTTTGCTTCAGGAAGAAAAACGCCCCGGCGAATATATGCCCATCTACGAAGATGAACATGGTACGCATATCATGAATTCCAAAGACCTGCGCGCGGTTCAGCATGTGGAACGCCTGATCGAGATCGGCATCAACTCGTTGAAGATCGAAGGCCGCACGAAATCCCATTTTTATGCGGCGCGTACAGCACAGGTCTATCGGCAGGCAATTGACGATGCCCTCGCAGGACGTGACTTCAATATGCAGTTGATGGATGATCTCGAAAGTCTCGCAAGTCGTGGCTATACCGAGGGGTTTTATCGCCGTCATTTGCCAAAGGAATATCAAAATTACGAGCGCGGTTCGTCACGAGAAAGCAGACAGATCTTTGTTGGCCAAATCATCGAACATGATACCGCGACGAGTGAGTTGGTCGTGGATGTGAAAAATAAGTTTTCCCTTGGCAATGAGATCGAATTGATGACCCCGACAGGCAATCACATTTTCTCACTCGAAAAAATGCGCAACCTTGATGGCGACTCAATAGAAGTCGCGCCCGGCTCAGGGCATATTGTACGCATCCCTGCGCCGGAAGATGTTGACCCAAAATTTGGTTTGTTGATGAAGTCTCTTTAGGAGATATTTCTTACTACGAGAACGCCTTCGAACTTGGAAGGCGTTTTTTTCTGATAAGAAATTGATATTCCAACGTCTTTTTTGTGGTCAAATAGGAGTACTATGTTATCTGACTTTCTTCTTATCGCGATCTTGATCCTGGCAAATGGTTTTTTTGCCGCTTCTGAAATGGCCCTCGTCTCCGCACGCTCAGCTCGTTTGCAAACGAAAGCCGATGACGGGGATACGCGTGCTTCGGCTGCATTGCGTCTGCAGGCAAAACCCGCAGAGTTTCTCGCTACTGTACAGGTCGGCATTACCCTCGTGGGGACGCTGGCTTCCGCTGTGGGTGGCATCGAGGCGGCAAAACGCATTGGTCCGCAACTTGCTCTTATCCCGGCGTTTGCCCCCTATGCTGAACAGATCGCCCTCATCATCGTCGTTACCATCATTTCCTTTGCATCCCTCTTATTTGGCGAACTGGTCCCCAAACGCCTGGCACTGCGCAGCCCTGAGAAATTTGCGACCTCCGTCGTCAGATTTATGGAATTTCTGACAAAGATTTTCAAATGGCCTGTACATTTTTTAATTAAATCTGCTGATCTCGTTATGCGGCTTTTTGGCAGAGCAGACACAAGCGATGAAAATATCAGCCCTGAAGAAATTGAAGTCCTTGTGCATCGCGGAGCTGCGGAAGGGGAAATCCTTCCCGTACAGGCAAAAATGATCGAACGGATCTTCGACTATGCCGACCGCTCCACTGCCGACGAAATGACCCCGCGCGTGGAGATGGTGACCCTCCAGACAGAGATGTCGATCGAGAAAGCTCTTACAATCGCCAAGGAGCACGGCTTTTCACGCTACCCAGTTATTCAGGAAGACACCGATGATATTCTCGGCTATGTCCATATTAAAGACCTGATCTGGTCAGAGCCCAACAGCAGGCTCGCCGATCATCTCCGTCCGATCGTTTTCATCCCGGATGGAGTAACCTTGCCCAAAGCCTTTACAACATTGACCCGAGCCGGGCAGCAAATGGCGATCATCATGGACGAATATGGCGGTACAGAGGGCTTGCTCACACTGGAGAATATTCTCGAGGTGATCGTGGGTGAAATTGAAGACGAACACAGCCCGATCACCGATGTCTCCAAACAGGCTGATGATGGAGAATGGCGCATCGTCGGGAATGAACCCATATCCGATGTGAGTGAACTTTTGGGCGTGGATTTTGACCCACGCGGCGCATATAGAACCATCGCGGGCTTTATCATCAAAGAATTAGGGAACTTCCCGAAAAAGGACGATACGGTAGTCTACAGTGGGTATCGCTTCACCGTTGAAGAGATCGACCAATTTCGGATCATGAGCGTGAAAGTATCTGCGGATCGAACGCCCCCCTTTGAGTAAACAATCTATACGCAATGTGTTTTTCGTGGGCTTTGGAATTGCCTCTACAGCAAAACGCCTTCCGAAATTCGGAAGGCGTTTTCTATTTGGCTTCTATTAGACCTCTTGAAACGGAAGCAACTTCAAAGCCTCGTCCGAAACGGGCTATAATGGGGCGCAACTATCCAACTACCTAATCAAGAGATCAATCCCATGCTTATCCATTCCGCAACCCAACTTCTCACTCTCGCGGGCGGTCCCCAACGCGGACGTGACCTCGGCGAACTCGGCATCATCGAAAACGGCGCAGTTCTTGTGCGTGAAGAAAAGATTGTCGAAGTCGGTGCAACGCCTGAAATGCGCGAAAAGTATCCCGACGAACCCACGCTGGATGCCAGCGGCTCCGTCATCATGCCCGGCTTTGTCGATCCTCATACCCATCTCATTTGGGGGGGCGACCGCGCCAAGGAATTCGAAATGCGGCTGGAAGGCGCCCATTATCTGGATATTCTCAAAGCGGGCGGCGGAATCATTTCAACTGTTCGGGAAACGCGAAAAGCCTCGCTCGAATCGCTCCTGGCACAGGCGCGACCTCGTTTAATGCGCATGTTCGCCACCGGAACAACTACCGCTGAAGCAAAGACCGGCTATGGGCTCCAAACCGCCACCGAATTGCGGATGCTGAAAGCCCTGCTTGCCCTCGACGACGAAGGACCGCTCGAACTGGCCATCACCTTCCTCGGCGCGCATGCCATCGCTCCCGAATACAAGGATGACCCACAAGGCTACACCGACCACATCGTGAAGGAAATGCTCCCTATCGTGGACGAATGGTGGGATACGCACGCCCCGCGCCGTAAAAATAAACCTTTTGTGGATGTCTTCTGCGAAACCGGTGCATTCGACCTCGAACAATCGCGTCAGGTATTGGAAAAAGCAAAGGAACTGGGCTTTCCCCTCAAAATCCACGCCGATGAGTTTGATAATCTCAAAGGCGCGAGCCTCGCAGCGGAACTGGGCGCAGCCTCTGCAGATCACCTCGTGGTCACTTCCGATGAAGATATCGAAGCTTTAGCAAATTCAGAGACGGTCGCCGTCTCGTTGCCCTGTACCCCTTTCGGCTTGGCACATTGCGAATATACGCCTGCGCAGAAAATGCTCGATGCGGGCGTCATCCTCGCGATCGCTACCGACTGCAACCCCGGCACAGCCTGGACAGAATCAATGCAGTTCTCCATCGCCCTCGCCTGCCGATCAATGAAACTCACTCCAGCCCAAGCCATTGTCGCTGCGACCATCAACGCCGCCTACGCTATCCGCCGCGAAGATCGCGTCGGTTCGCTTGAAATCGGCAAGCAAGCAGATATGCTCATGCTCACCGTGCCCGATTATCGCCAGCTTGGCTATCGCTTTGGTACAAATCTTGTTAAAAAGGTTATCAAGCGCGGACGTGTTTATTCTGTAGATGTTGGCTACTATCAAACGGCTTAATTTCCCTTATCCTTAATCCTTCTCCCACGTGCGGAAGAGGGGAGTCCGAGCAAGACAAGGACGGGGTGAGGGCCTAAAAAGGAAATTATTATGAGTAAATTAAAAATTGCATTTATCGGTTCAGGTGCAATGGCAGGCGCGATGATCGTCGGTCTGCTGCGCGAAAAATTGGCTTCCCCGGAGGATCTCTTTACCAGCGATCCACGAGAAGATCGTGGTAAAGAATTACAAGAAAAATACGGCGTTCAGCCATTCACCGATAACGGCATCGCCATCAAAAACGCGGACGTGGTTGTTCTTTCCATCAAACCCCAGCGTTTGGGAGCTGTGCTCGAGGAACTCAAGGGAAAAATCCCGGAAGATGCTTTCGTCATCTCGATCATTGCAGGCGCAACGATCAAAAAGATCGGCAAGGGATTGGGGCACAAAAAGATTATACGCACCATGCCCAATACCCCCGCCCGCATCGGGGAGGGGATCACGGTCTGGGTGGCGTCGGATGAAGTCAGTGATGAGCAAAAGAAACAGGCACAGACGATCTTGTCCGCTTTAGGCGAAGAAGTTTTCGTCGAAGATGAGTATTATCTCGATATGGCCACCGCCCTCTCCGGGACAGGACCTGCCTATGTCTACATGTTCATGGAAGCCATGATCGATGCGGGCGTACATATGGGGTTCCCCCGCCGCATCTCGGAGAAGCTCGTCGTCCAGACCATGCGCGGATCGGTCAACTTCTACGACCGCAATGACGTCCACGTTGCAGCACTGCGTAATCAAGTCACATCCTCGGGCGGAACTTCTGCGGAAGCCCTCTACTATCTTGAAAAAGCGGGGGTTCGGACAGCCATCTCACGCGCGATCTGGGCAGCCTATCAACGTTCGTTGGAATTGGGCAAAGAGAAGAAAGAACACGTGCCCAAAGATCAAGAGTAAACTCAAGAAGAACTGATTTCTAAGGACAAAGACATGACAGATTTATTGGCAACGATTACTTGTACTGAATGTGACTTTATAAGAAAAGTAGAGATGCCACTCGATACCTGAGTGATGTTTTATGAATGTGCTAGTTGTGGCACAATCCTTAGACCTAAACCCGGGGATTGTTGTGTATTTTGCTCCTATTCAGATAAGCACTGTCCCTCTAAGCAGAGAGAACTCGATGAAATCATAGGCAAGTGAAGCAAGCGTTACACATCAATAAGTTTTTTCAACTTTTCAACTTGCAACCTTCAACTATAATAGGGCGGCTATAAAAGAAACAGAATTTAATTATCATGTCTCTCATCATCGCAAATTCCCTCACCAAATCCTACGGCCACGTTGATATTTTCAACGGGCTGAGTTTTACCATTGAGCACGGTTCACGCATGGCTATTGTCGGTCCCAACGGGGTTGGGAAGACGACTTTATTGCGCATCCTGATCGATGAAGAATCCCCTTCCGAGGGCAAGGTCACCCGCGCAAAAAAACTGCGCATCGGTTATTTGCCACAGGCGAAGGATTTTCATTCCGAAAGTACGGTTTGGGATGAGTGTTTGGCGATCTTTGCCGATTTGCGCAAAATGGAAAGCGAGATCAATTCTCTCGCCGAGCAGATGTCGGACGAGGCCTCAGCAAGCCAGGTCATGGAGCGATACGGGAAACTTCAGGCAGCGTTTGAACATCGTGGCGGATACACCTACGAGACCCGCATCCGGCAGGTCTTATCCGGTCTCGGCTTTGCCGCTTCCGATTTTGAGATGCCCATCCCCCACCTTTCGGGCGGACAGCGCACGCGCGCCTATCTCGCAAAATTACTGCTCTCAGAGCCGGATGTGCTCTTACTCGATGAGCCTACCAACCATCTTGACATCACCGCCGTGGAGTGGCTCGAAGGCTATCTCAGCAAATGGGATGGCGCAGTTCTGATCGTTTCGCATGATCGTTATTTCCTCGACCATGTCGCCAATGGCATTCTGGAGATGACGGCGGCAGGCATCGAAACCTATCGTGGTAATTACAGCCACTATGTTGGGCAGCGTGCCGAACGCTGGGAGCGCCGTCAGAAAGTCTTCAGGGCTGAAAAGGAAAAGCTGCTCAAGGAAGCCGAATATATCAAGAAGCATATCGAGGGACAGCGCGTTTCACAGGCACGTGGAAAGTTGCGCCGTCTGAGCCGGATCGTGCAGGCCATTGAGCAGGTCGGCATGGACGCCGTCGTCAACCAAAAATGGAGCGTGGTCAGCCAGAATATAACCGTTGCCACCAGCGATCTCAGTCCCGATGAAGCTGAGCAGCGTGTGCGTGCCCTGCGTCTACCCGACCATCGTCCGCCGCAGCTTTATCTAAATTTGCGCTCGCAAAAACGCTCTGGCGAAAAAGTCATCCGCACCAAAGATGTGCAGATCGGCTTCGACCAGCCCCTCTTCTCTGCGCCCGATCTTGAGTTGGAACGGCTCGATTGCGCCGCGCTGATCGGTCCAAATGGCGCAGGTAAAACCACCTTCGTGCGCACCATGTTAGGGCAGATCCCGCCTTTTTCTGGCAAAGTGCGCATGGGCGCATCGCTCGAGATCGGTTATTTTTCGCAGGCACACGAAAGCCTGAACGAAGAAAACACCCTCATGGAAGAGATCGAAAGCGTCTCCCCCATGCTGCCAGGCGGCATCCGCGCTTATCTCGGTAAATTTCTTTTCTCCGGCGATGATGTCTTCAAAAAGGTTTTTACTCTGTCGGGCGGCGAGCGCGGTCGGCTGGCGCTGGCAAAGCTCTCGCTGCAGGATACAAACCTGCTCCTGCTCGATGAACCCACCAACCATCTCGATATCCCCGCACAGGAGATCATGCAACAAGTCTTGAACTCCTACAAGGGAACGATCCTGCTTATCACCCATGACCGCTACCTGATCGACGCCCTTGCCACGCAGATATGGGAGATCTTCCCGGATGAGAAAAAGCTGATTATCTTCAAGGGGACATATTCCCAAATGCGCGAAGAACGGGAGAAGGAAGCGGCACGTGCGCAAGAGGCACTTGCTGCCGCGCAAGGAAAGACAGGTTCAACCCGAAGATCTCGGCGCAACCCCGCCCAAAAAGCGGAGCGCCGTCGCATTGCCCGCCTGCAGGAAGTTGAAAATCAGGTCGCTACCCTTGAGAAACGTCTCTCCGAGCTTGGCACCCTGCTTGAAAATCCGCCCGATGATGCGGAAGAACTCCGTCAACTTGCCGATGAATATAATCAGGTGCAGGACGAGATGGATGCGATGCTGGTCGAGTGGGAAAATTTAGCGGATTAGCCCCCACTGTCCTTCGGACAAAGTGCCCCGAAGGGGTATCTCCCCTTGCGCAGCATCCTTTAGGGCAAATTCCAAAAGCATGGAATTTAGGGGAGATGAAAATAGCAAAGTGTGTTTTTTAAATCTTGTTGTGTTATCCCCCTGTTTTACTTGCAAAATGGGGGGATGCCCCCGCGAAGCGAGGGGCAGGGGGCGTGCAATACAGTTCTTTCTTTTATAATGGAATTATGATGAATATCCCTCCTGAAAGCCTATCCTTTGAATACTTCCGCGCATCCGGCCCGGGCGGCCAGAATGTGAATAAGGTCAGCACTGCCGTGCGGCTGCGTTTTACTGTGGATGCCGCTCGTCTCCCCGTCGCCGTGCGGGAGCGGCTCATCCGCCTAGCAGGCAGGAAAATCACTGAGGAGGGCATTCTGATCATCGAAGCCTCGCGCTTCCGCACGCGGGAACGGAATCAAGCCGATGCGTATGCACGTCTCGAACAAATGCTGGAGCGGGCATCCATCCCTCCGAAGAAGCGGCGTCCAACAAAGCCGACGAGAGCTTCCGTCAAAAGACGACTGGATGCAAAAAAACGTCGCGGGGATGTAAAACGCTTGCGGGGAAAAGTGAAAAGAAATAACGATTAAGAACGATCAGACTAAAAAGAAGTCTTCTCTTTCGAAAAGCAATTCCATATCTTCTTTGTACATCGGTTTTGCGGCATAAAATCCTTGCCCCAAAGAACAATTCAACTCCTTGAGCATAGTCAATTGCTCGATGAGCTCAATCCCTTCCGCTACAACATCCAGATCAAGAACTGCCGCCAAATGGATAATTCCCTCTACCAATGCGCGTCCTTTTCCATTATGGGCAATTCTGTCGATGAATGTTTTGTCGATCTTGAGAGCGCTGATGGGAAAATGATGTAGATAACCTATTGACGAGTAGCCGGTGCCAAAATCATCCAAATGTAACTGAACACCAAGTTTGCTGATTTGCTTCAGCGCTTTGAGGGCTTGTTCAGCATCTTCAACGATGGTGCTTTCTGTGATCTCCAAATGCAAGCGTTTTGGATCCAATTTTGTTTCCTGAAGGGTCTGGACCAGGAAATCGAAAAACTCATGATGCGTTATCTGCTTCCCTGATATATTGACACTTATCGAAAGATTCTTTACGCGAGTATGATCTTTTTCCCAGTCCTTTATTTGCTTGCAAGCCTCTGCCAAGACCCAATTACCGATCTCCAAGATCAAACCGGTTTCTTCAGCTACCGGTATAAATTCATTGGGTTGGATAATACCTTGTTCCGCATGGTGCCAGCGGACAAGAGCCTCCATTCCTAGCATTTCACCTGTACTCAAATCAACAATCGGCTGAAAAGAAAGTTTGAAATCATTATTCTGAATAGCTTGCGCTAATTCTCTCTCTCGCTTAATACGCTCAGTAACTTTTTTCCCCATCTCTGAGTCAAATATGGCATATCGTGCTCGTCCTGCATCTTTTGCCTGATACATGGCAATATCTGCATCTTTCAGAAGCATATTAGGTGCTGAGTAGGCAGGGTTTCCAAACACGATCCCAATACTAGCCGTCATGGGGATTTCTATATTCAGAATTTCAGAGGGGCGCAGAAGCTCTTTAGATATTCGCTCGGCAATAATGACAGGACTATTCGAGCTATCGAAATTCTCGAGAAGAATAATAAACTCATCTCCTCCCAAACGGGCAACGGTATCAACACTCCGAGCACAAGATTTGATCCGCTGCGCGCACTCGATCAAAATGTGATCTCCGACATCATGCCCCAAGGTATCATTGATATCTTTGAATTTATCCAGATCCAGAAATAAAACCGCATATTGGTAGTTTTTATCCCGCTCTGAGAAGTGAAGCGCATGCTGTAAACGATCTAAAAGGAGCATGCGGTTGGGCAATCCGGTCAGGGCATCGTGCAAGGCATCGTGTTGAAGTTTTGCTTCAGCTTTCTTCCGTGAAGAAATATCGCTATGTGAACCCACAGTTCTTATAGGAGTCCCTGCTTCATCTAAAACCGCTTTTCCACGAGTAAGGACCCAAATATATTGTCCATTTTTGTGTCTTAGGCGATATTCAAACTCAAAAGTGGCATCCTGATTGTCGATGAAATTGGACAGGTATTGCGTAGCTCGTTCCAGATCGTCAGGATGGATAAGGTTGATCCAATCCAGTGAAGTATTCCCAATCTCATCGTCTTCGTAGCCAAGCATCTCTTTCCAACGCGGGGAATAATAAACTGTATTCGTCTTGAAATCCCAATCCCAAAGACCGTCATTGGCTGATTGGGCAATAAGCGAATAACGCAACTCGCTGGCTTCGATCTGTTTTTTTCTTCTTTTTTCAAGATTAGTGAGATGGACTTTAGAGATAATGAGCAAAAGCCCCCCAAAAGACATAAACGCAGCAGAGGATGAAATTACATCTTCAAAAATAAATTTTGGAAAAAGGACTGGCAATAAGAGAATACCAATGAGATTAAGGGCAAGCGCAAACAAAACAAACTTCAGCGGGAAAAAAGTATTGAGAATTAAAAGTGGCAAGAGCAAATAGGCGATATCTTCCAAGTCTGTATCAAGTACCACTGCTGTGAAAATCACTACAAATGAAATAAAAATCGCAAACAAGATAGCTTCTTTGAAATAGCCTGAACGATTTAAGCCATATGCGATCAAAAAGAAAAGCGAGGAGCCAGCAGTAATGAGGAAATCAAGATCATCACTTAGCGCTCGCTCGGAACCAAACAGATACGGGATTGTTGAAACAAAGACCCCCACAGGGAAAAAAATGAGCACTAACGAAGAGAGAAGCTTTGAGTTTGCCCTTTGCTCAACATCCTTCAGGCGCTCAGCAGGCGTTATTAGTTTTTCCCACAATCTTTTTACTATTGCCATATTATTATCTGGTATCACATGAAGACAGACTAAGGAAAAGCTCAACACATAGTAACATCGTATCAGACTACTGATACGAATGGAGCATGGCGGACGCGACCATTATAGTGCGCAGAGAAGGGGCTTATGCTTACGTTGACTTTACAATATTATCTACTGATAAACAACCTAGAACCTGTCCAGATCAATGTCATGATGTGATATTTCATCGTCAATCGGTTCAAGATGCGTAAAAGCAACCGAATTTTGTACCACAGCACAAATCTCCGCTTCGATATCTTCGGCAATATGATGGGCATCATGTACCGTCCATTCACCAGGAACAAGAACATGCACTGAAATGAAATGGCGCGCACCAGCCTGGCGTGTACGCAGGGCATGGAAGTCAATGCTTTTTTCGTTACGGTACTTTTCCAGCACATCTTCAACCGCTTGCATTTCTTCGGGAGAAAGTGATGCATCCATCAACCCGGCAATAGAACGTCGGATAAGCTGTACACCTGTGTAAACGATATTCGCTGAAACTCCGAGAGCAATCAGAGGGTCAAGAATTGTCCAGCCCGTTAGTGCGACTGCACCCACACCGGCTACCACGCCAACAGAAGTCCACACATCCGTCATGAGATGATGCCCGTCCGCTTCGAGCGTGATGGAGGCATGTTTTTTGCCAGCCCGAAGCAATATCTGCGCAACAACCAGGTTGACGAGCGAAGCGATGATCGAGATCGCCAACCCGACCCCGACCTGCTCGATCTCACGCGGATTAATTATTCGCTCTATGGCAGTTACCATGATTCCCGCCGCGGCAACAAGGATCAACACCCCCTCAGCGTTACTGGAAAAATACTCCGCTTTGCCATGTCCATAAGTGTGGCTATCGTCGGGCGGGCGGGCGGCAATGGTCAACATACTGAGAGCCATGATCGCAGCCAGCAAGTTGACGACCGATTCGATCGCATCGGAGAGCAAGCCGACCGATCCGGTCAACAGATAGGCGCCGGCTTTTAGCCCAATGGTTAACGTAGCAGCAGCGATGGAAAGCCAGGCATAGCGGGTTAGAGAAGAACGTTTCATATCTTATTTTAGGTGAGTTTCAAAAAAGTAAAAAAAACTGCGCTCAAAATCAGCTGTGTAATTATTGTTAAAGGTGTGTTTTGCTCCCTCGTAAAAGGCGCAGTTAATTTCTTTGCCAAGTGCAGTCAGTGTAGCACAAGTTTCCTTACTCCACAAAACCGGGATAACTTCATCTGCAGTCCCGTGATAGAGTTTGAGTGGCGAGGTGATCAGGCCATAGGAATGATGCGGTGAGATCGCAGTCAAAAGATGCGGGGGCGTATCCAGTTCATCCTGTGCATTGATATAAGCAGCGTTCTTGCTCACATCTCCACTCATTGGGGCGTAAAGCATCGTCGCATTGATATCGTTGCTAATGGTGGTCACTCGCAAAGCAACTTCACCACCCATGCTATGCCCCCACAAGCCGATCTTTTCGGGATTTATCATGGACCACGTCCCCACCCCACCCTGTGACTGGATCATCGCGATCAGATTCAGAATATCGGTCGCCAGACCGTTGCGGAAACGGTCGTCGCCTGAGCCTGATTCTCCATAATTACGCATATTGGGGTGAAAAACAATATACCCCTCCTGCGCGATCCGATCTGCATAGATCGTAGAATAGGGCATTAGCTGGTATCCACCCGTATCGTAATTCCCATGGATGGCAATAATGACTGGAAAAGTCCCCTCCCCTTTGGGGATATTGACAAAACCGTAGATCGGGATGCCATCGCTGGAGTATTGAAACTTATAGCGTGTAAAACGTCCTTCTTCACTGATCTTCTCCAAAAGCTGGATCGTCCCGATCCCGTAGATGCGCGCCCGCATGGAGGCGATAGTGTACTTCTCCAACGGATTGGGTGTCATGGTAGGCACAGGCAGTGTAGCCGTTATCGTCGGAAAAACCAGCGGTGTGCGCGTCGCAGCCTGAGGCTGAAAAGGGGTTGATGTTGCAGGAACAGGCGATGGGGCAAATGTGGGAATCATTGGCTCTGCTTGAGCAGGTGCACAGGCTGTAAGAAGTCCAATAATAAGGGAAAAGGCAAAAAAACAATCTCGCGTTTTCATCAAAAAAGATTATAACGGCGTTGTATAATACCCTCATGCCCATAAAAATTCTCTCCCCCGAACTTGCCTCCCAGATCGCCGCAGGCGAAGTGGTCGAAAGACCGGCCTCGGTGGTCAAGGAGTTGGTCGAAAATTCTCTTGATGCTGGCGCAACCAGTGTCACCATCAGCATCGAGGAAGCTGGTCGAAAATTGATCGAAGTCGCGGACGATGGCCACGGCATTCCTGGTAAAGAAGTGCCCCTCGCCGTGGAACGTCATGCCACGAGCAAACTCCATGCGGCTGAAGATCTTTTTGCTATCGGCACGCTGGGTTTTCGCGGTGAAGCGCTGGCATCCATCGGCTCGGTGGCAAAGCTGACGCTCACATCTCGCACGGAAGATGTTGAAGCCGCGACGCAAATGATCGTGGAGGGCGGCATATCCGCGCCCCCTCAGCAAGTTGGGGCACCGCGCGGCACGGTCGTGCGCGTCGAGAATCTTTTTTATAACGTCCCAGCACGGCTCAAATTCCTGAAAAAAGATGTCACAGAGCGTCGCCGCATCGACGCATTACTCACACGCTACGCCCTCGCTTATCCTGATGTGCGTTTCAAGCTCATCCAGAATGGGCAGGCGAAATTGCAAACCAGCGGCAACGGCGACCGGCGCGCCATCCTTGCCACCCTTTACGGCGTGGATGTGGCGAAGCAATTGCTCGAAGTGAATGCTGTTGAAGATGGGGTGAAGCTAACGGGATATATCTCCCCCACATCGTTGACACGCTCCAATCGGCAGGAGATCACTTTCTTTATCAATGGGCGCTGGGTGCAGGATATTTCTCTCAGCACCGCACTGATCAGAGCCTATCACACCCTGCTGATGGTAGGACGTTACCCCCTCGCCGCGCTCTTTCTTGAGATGGAATCTGCTACCGTCGATGTGAACGTCCACCCGACAAAAGCGGAAGTCCGTTTCCGTGACCCCAGTCTGATCTTCTCATTCGTGCAGCGTTCGGTGCGCAAGGCGATCCTTGCTTACACCCCCGTCCCGCAAATGGGCATCTCCCCGCCCGCTCTGTGGACAGAACGCTCCCAACCCAAACAGCGTGATATTACGTGGGATTTTGCAGGAGATAGTGATGAGTTGCCGGTAAATAGTAATCAGGAGCCAGTGGCCAGTGGGCGGGAAACGTCTACATCCGATTCTTCTGATGCTCAAGAATTACCCTCCATCAAAATGCCCTTATTGCGTTTGGTCGGACAGATCGGCTCGGTCTACATCGTTGCCGAGGGACCGGATGGGCTCTATCTCATCGATCAACACGCGGCGCATGAACGCATCCTTTTTGAACGTCTGTTGGCACAAAAGGCAGCGAATTCGCTTGTCTCGCAGAATTTATTGCAGCCCGCTGTTGTCCAACTCCCGCCCGCGCAGGCGACTTTGCTCGAAGAACAACTCGATGTCTTGGGCAATTTTGGCTTTGAAGTGGAACCTTTCGGACCGAACACCTTTCAGATCCGCGCGATGCCGACGATCTTTGCCGGGGGCGATCCTGCCGCTGCGTTGCGTGTGCTTGTCGAAGATTTTGAAGGGGATGAGACGCCGCTCCAGAATAAGCTCGAAGAGCGTATTGCGGGACGCGTCTGTAAACGAATGGCGGTCAAGGGCGGGCAAACGCTGACCAACGCCGAGCAAGAAACTCTCCTGCGCGATCTCGAAAATTGCGAATCACCGCGCACTTGTCCACATGGTCGCCCAACGATGATCCATCTCTCGGTCGATATGCTCGAACGTCAATTTGGGCGCTTGGGTGCGAGATAAAAAAGGCACCACAAAGCCCCAAAGGACACAGAGGTTTCTTCGTGAACGCTAAGAAAAACTTTGTGCTCTCCGTGTCTTTGTGGTGAAAAATATGATAGAAACTGAACGGTTATTATTACGAGAGTTCACCACCGACGATGCACCCTTCGTTCTGGAACTTGTGAACGACTCCGCCTGGATTAAATTCATCGGAGATCGTGGTGTGCGAACTTTGGAAGATGCGCGAAACTACGTCATCGAACGGCTGCAAAAAAGCTATCGTGATTTCGGTTTTGGGATGTGGCTGGTGCAGCGCAAAGCCGATGGCGAGCCAATCGGCATGTGCGGGCTGCTGAAGCGTGAATATCTGGACGATCTTGATATTGGCTTTGGCTTTCTGCCCGCTTTTCGAGGGCATGGCTATGCCTTTGAAGCCGCATCTGCTGTGATCAAATATGGAAAAACTGAATTTGGCTTGAAACGTTTGGTTGGCTTTGTTTTGGTTGGAAATCAGAGATCGGTTGCGCTGCTCAAAAAATTGGGGATGCAATACGAGCGCAATTTCAAAATCCCTGATGATGACGCTGACCTTGAGCTTTATGGCATGGAATTTTAATGAATCTTTGGCTACTTTTCACTCTGGCTGCCATGCTTATGTGGGGTTTTTGGGGATTCTTCTCCAAGCTGGCAACTGAATCCTTCCGTGATGTGGATGCGGCGATCTATCAGGGCATTGGCTCTTTTATCATTATGGTACTCGCCGCTGTTTATTTTCGTTTTCAGCCAGCGGGCAAGCCGATGAATATCGTCTATGCCATACTTTCGGGGTTTTCAGCGACACTCGCCACCTTTTTCTTCTTCGCCGCCATCACCCGTGGGCGGAGCGTGGTGGTCGTTTCAATGACGGCTCTCTACCCACTAGTGACGTTGGCATTGAGCGTATTATTTTTGCATGAAGCGCTTACACTCAAGCAATTACTCGGCGTCGGGCTGGCGCTGGGCGCGATCATTTTGTTGTCGTCGTAATTTTTCTAGGAGACAAATGAACGCACATTGGGATATATACTTGATTGCAGCAGTTACTCTTTTGTTTGGTTTTTTCTTAATATTTGGAGGAATCAGAATTAGAAAGAAGGGGAATTTTTATGATGCTAGACGAGGAGTACGTGGTTATTGGAAAGACCCTGTCTTAGTTTCAGATCAAAAAGGGGTAAATGCTACATCCAGGGTGTTTATTATTACTGGAATAGTTTGTGTGCTTTTTTCACTTCTGATTTTTGTAAATCTGTAAAATGAGTTCACAATATATCCGCGTTATCACCATCTGCATCATCCGCAAAGATGATAGCATTCTCGTCTTTGAAGCCTACGATCCTACCCGCTCGTTGACCTATTACCGCCCCTTGGGTGGACAGATCGAATTCGGCGAATACAGTCTGGATGCGCTCCGACGTGAGTTCCGCGAGGAGTTGGGTACGGAGTTGATCAACGTACGCTATATGCAAACGCTTGAAAACATCTTTACTGCATATGGCAAGCCTGGTCATGAAGCTGTCTTTGTCTATAAAGGAGAATTTGCAGATAAATCCTTCTACGACAAAGATGAATACATTGTCGTAGAAGATAACGGCGATATTGTCAAAGCCTTGTGGATGCCACTTAGGGATTTTCGGGCAGAGAAATTTCCGCTTTTCCCCGATGGCTTATTAGCTCTATTGGAGAAAGAAAATGACTAAAGAATACAAGCTCGTTCATGTTGAGAAACCCGAAGAAGCCGCCTGGGGCATCATCGGACGTGGTCTCAGTGCCTTCAATCTCAGCAAAGTTCATGAAAACAAATTTGACCGCGTTTGCTACACCATTCAGGATGAAGATGGAAAGATCCTCGGCGGGATCCTGGGCGAAGTCAACTGGGGCTGGCTCCTGGTTGATCTGCTCTGGCTCGAAGAAGAAATACGGGGGCAGGGTTATGGTCATCGCCTACTGACCCAACTGGAAGAAGATGCTCACAAGCTTGGCGCAAAACATGCCTACCTGGACACCTTCAGTTTCCAGGTGCCGGAATTTTACAAAGAGCACGGGTATGAAGTTTTCGGTGAGTTGGAAGACTACCCTGCTGGGCATCAAAAGTATTTTCTCAGGAAAGATTTATAGTAGGGTGAATAAAAAATGAAGAAGCTTTCAGTAACTAAGATTGCTCAAACTCTTTTCATTTTCAACACCCTGATCTGGATCGAATTGGGCATTACCACACTTTTACGATTAGAACAGACCACCCCGCAGGTAAAAGTCATCATGGCGATCATGGGCGTGATGATGTTCGGAAATGCCGGAGCCATGCTCCTTTCAGCTTGGTTGCTGCCCAAAAAGCGGATGCCCTTCGTCATCTTTGCGCTGGCTATCCTGGCGGTTAACATTCTGCTGACCTTTACCGACCAAGTCGGCTTCTGGGATTGGCTGACCGTGCTGATCGACTTTACTTTGGTGGGCATTTTGTTGGGGCGCTGGAAGTTTTTCACGGGTAGAGATTAACGATATATATCATTTTGGGGGCACTAATTTTAGTGACGGGAGCAGGCCCAAAAGGGTAGCGTGTCTAGACATCCTGTTTTCCTTTGCATTCTTGAGCAATTTGTTGTATAACTCACGAGATACGTTTATAATAAACAGGTTTGAGCAATATTTCACAACTGCAATTATTCACCTACACATAGGAGACTCTAATGACAACAAAAGTCGGTATTAATGGTTTCGGACGCATCGGTCGTCAACTGCTGAAAATCATCCTGGAACGCTATCCGGGTGAATTGGAAGTAGTCGGCATCAACGATCTCTGGGACACAGCTACAAACGCACAGCTTTTCAAGTATGATTCCAGCTATGGCAAATTTGACGGCAGCGTTGAAGTCGTAGATGGCAACTTGGTCATCAATGGCAAGACTATCCAGGTTTTTGCTGAACGCAACCCCGCGGATCTGCCCTGGGGCGATCTTGGCGTAGATATTGTTTTTGAAGGCACCGGTGTTTTCCGTGACCCCACCAAAACCCCCGGCCCGCAATCTCATATTGAAGCTGGCGCCAAAAAGGTTATCCTCACCGCTCCGGCCAAAGGCGGCGATGTTTTCACCGCAGTCATGGGTGTGAACGATGGCGACTATGATCCCGCAAAACACCACATCGTTTCCAACGCATCCTGCACAACCAATTGTTTGGCTCCTTTCACCAAAGTCATCAACGACACTTTCAAGATCAAAAAAGGTCTGATGACCACCATCCACTCTTACACCACCAGCCAGAACGTGCTCGATCTTGCTGATAGCGATATGCGCCGCGCTCGTGCTGCAGCCATCAACATCATCCCCACTTCCACCGGTGCTGCAAAAGCCATCGCTCTCGTGATCCCCGAGCTCAAGGGCAAACTCGACGGCTATTCCCTGCGCGTTCCCACCCCCACCGTTTCCATCGTGGACGCTGTTTTTGAAGTTGAAAAATCCACCACAGCTGAAGAAGTTAACGCTGCACTCAAAGCTGCCGCTGATGGCCCGATGAAGGGTTTCCTTGGCTTCAGCGAAGAACCCCTTGTCTCCATGGACTACAAAGGCGACGAACGCTCCTCCATCGTCGATGCAGACCTGACCGCTGTCATGGAAGGCAATATGGTCAAAGTGGTCTCCTGGTACGATAACGAATGGGGCTACGCCACCCGCCTGACAGACTTCGCAGCGAAGATCGCGAAAAGTCTCTAGTTGAGTGACCTAGACACCGAGTATTTTGAAAATACTCGGTGTCTTTCTCATTGGAGAGAAATATCATGAACAAAAAAACATTAAACGACATCGACGTAAAAGGCAAAAAAGTGCTCGTGCGCGTTGATTTCAACGTCCCCATTCAGGATGGAAAAGTCGCCGACGACACTCGCATTCGCGCCGCTTTGCCGACCATCAACTATCTGCTGGATGAAGGCGCTGCGCTGATTCTTACATCTCATTTGGGACGCCCGAAGGGCGAAGCTCAAAGTGAATTTTCGCTGGCTCCCGTTGCCGAATATCTCGGCGGTCTTGTAGATGCCCCCGTCAAATTCGCTTCCGATTGTCTTGGTGACGTAGCAAAAAACGCCGCCGCAGCCCTGAATGCTGGTGAAATCCTTCTGCTCGAAAACACCCGCTTCCATGCTGGTGAGAAGAAGAACGATCCCGCCATGGCAAAAGAACTCGCTTCTTATGCCGATGTCTTTGTCAACGACGCTTTTGGCACCGCCCACCGCGCCCACGCATCGAACGTTGGCGTCTCTAGTGAGTTGACTGCCGTTGCAGGCTTCTTACTCGAAAAAGAACTCAAATATCTCGGTGAGAGTATCGCCAATGCCGAACGTCCCTTTGTTGCCATTATCGGAGGTGCAAAAGTGAGCGATAAGATCGGGGTGATAAACAACCTGCTCGAAAAAACCGATAAGGTACTCATCGGCGGCGGGATGGCGAATACCTTCTTCAAGGCTCAGGGCTACGAAATGGCAGATTCCCTCGTCGAAGCGGATGCCATCGAGACAGCCAAAGAATTGCTCGCCAAAGCTGGCAACAAACTTCAACTCCCTGTTGATATGGTCATTGCCGATGCCTTTGCTGAAGATGCGGCATCCAAAGTAATTCCTGTGGGCGATGTCCCCGCTGGCTGGCGCGTACTCGATGTTGGTTCCGCAACTGTTGCAGTATATGCTGACGTGTTGCAATCATCCAAGACCGTCGTCTGGAACGGCCCGATGGGTGTTTTCGAATTCCCTGAATTTGCCAAAGGCACCTTTAGGGTGGCTGAAGCAGTTGCGGCAGCAGATGCCGTCAGCATCATCGGCGGCGGCGACTCGGTCTCGGCGATCAATAAAGCTGGCCTGAACGATAAAGTCAGCCACATCTCCACCGGTGGCGGCGCATCCCTCGAAATGCTTGAAGGGAAAGTGCTCCCCGGCTTGGCTGCGCTGGCTGATAAATAAACCCCTCTATTTCCCCCCAAATGCAAAGCATTTGGGGGGATGCCCGTAGGGCAAGGGGGATCTTTTTACACACTGATAACACCCAGCAAACACAAATTTTGCCGAAGTGGGCTATAATTCGTGCAATTAAGTCGTAAACTCATCAATTAAAAGGATAGAACCATGCCTTTCAACGAAGGTGAAAATGTAGGACCTTATCGGGTCATGGAAAAACTCGGTCAAGGCGGTATGGCAACGGTCTATAAAGCCTATCATGCCAGCCTGGATCGTTATGTGGCGCTCAAAGTGCTGCACCCCGCTTTTCTGGAAGATGAAAACTTCCTCGCTCGCTTCCAACGTGAAGCCCGCCTGGTCGCCAAGCTGGAACATCCCAATATCGTGCCTGTTTACGACTTCGCAGAACACGATGGACAGCCCTATCTGGTGATGAAATTCGTCGAGGGCGAAACGCTCAAAGCCCATCTGAATCGCGGCCGCCTGAGTGTGGATGAGATCTGGGGTGTTGTAGATGCCGTCGGCGCAGGTTTAGCCTATGCACACAAGCGAGGCGTTTTACATCGCGATATCAAACCCTCGAACGTCATTGTCTCCAACGACGGTGAAATGTATCTGGCGGATTTTGGTTTGGCACGGATCGCCGAGATGGGAGAATCAACTCTCTCCGGCGATATGATCATGGGCACGCCCCAATACATCTCGCCAGAACAAGCGATGGGTGTCAAAGACCTCGATGCAGGCACCGATATTTATTCCTTCGCCGTCATGCTCTACGAGATGGTCGTTGGACAGGTCCCCTTTAGTTCAGATACACCTTTTTCCATTATTCACGATCATATTTATTCGCCGCTCCCGCTCCCCAAAACGATCAACCCGAACGTCCCCAACGAAGTTGAACGCGTTCTGCTAAAAGCCCTCGCAAAAGAACGTACCGATCGCTACACCGATATTGCAACCCTCGTACATGCCTTCAAGCAAGCCTGGGACGATGCAGGCGTGGATATGGCGGAAGTGACCATGACGGCTCCGATCCGCCGTACCCTTACAACAAAACCTGTCACTCCTCCACCTACAGCACCAGCGATATCAACTGGAGCAGCTACCGTTGCAAAAACTGACGCCGCCACCGTTGTACGAGATGATGATCCAGGCAGCCCTCCCGTTGAAAAGACAAAGATCGCAGAAAAACCTGAAAAGAAAAAACGCGCCATCTGGCCCTTTGCTGCTGCCGGGCTGCTCCTCCTGGTTGCCTGCTTCTTCGTCGTTTCTGCATTAGGAAAAGACGGTGTCTTCGACAATCTAGCTGAAGCCGATCCACAACAAATTGAAGAGCCGCTTCCCAGCGAAGAAGAACCGCAAGAACCGGCTCCGCTACCTCCCGTCCCGCCCGAAGATTCATCTCCCGAGGTAATGGACGCCCGCAGATACGTGGAAGAAAACCCAGATGACCCTTATGCTCATCTTGATCTAGCTCTTGCCATCCTTGATACATCGCTAGGTCAAAACCCACATGCCTATCAGCAACTTAAAGAGGCCGCAGATCTTGCAGGGAATGATATCCAATTCTTTGAAGATGCCGGCTTTGAGCTCATGGATCGCGGGATCTGGACAGGCAGCGCGGCTATGTTCTTGCGTGCGGTCAAGATCATGCAAGCCAACGGAGAAATCAACGACGATCTGATCTACTTCATGCACGAGACCTCCTACAAAGCCGCCAGCCAGCCAGAAATGCCCAATTTCCTGCCTTTCGACGAGATCGGTAAAGTTGATGAGCCCCTCAGCCTTGTTGTTGAAGCACGTCACACTTATTATCACGGCAACCCCGACGATGCCATCGCACTCCTAAACGAAGTCAAACGTATGAAGCCCGGCTTCCACGAAGCCCGCCTGCTTGAAGGTGAAATGCTCGCACGCGCCAAAGAAGCCGATAAAGCCCGTCGTATTTTTGAAACCATCCTTGCTGATCTCGATACCCCCGAATGGATCCGTGTCGAGGCTGACGAGGCATTAAGAAATCTTCCCTAGGAGTAAAACGAAATGCGTACCCCCATTGTCGCCGGAAACTGGAAAATGAATAAAACCGTCGCTGAAGCGCGCGAATTGGTTTCCGAGATTATCCCCCTTATGAAAGAAATGAGCGATGTCAAAGTCGTTCTCTGTCCACCTGCCCCTGCCCTTCTGCCTGTCGCCGCTCTTCTGGAGGGAACACAGATCGGACTCGGCGCCCAAAATATGCACTGGGAAACCAGCGGAGCATACACAGGGGAACTTGCTCCCGCTATGGTGGCAGAATTCGGGCATTTTGTCATCCTCGGCCACTCCGAGCGCCGCGCCTATTTTGGTGAAAGCGATGAAACCGTGAACAAAAAAGTGCACGCTGCCCAGGCCAATGGGCTGACCCCCATCGTTTGTGTAGGCGAATCGCTTGAAGAAAACGAAGCAGGCCAAACGTCAGCGGTTGTTTCCCGTCAGATCAAGGACGGGCTGAAGGGTGTCAGCGCGGACCTCGTCATCGCCTACGAACCGATCTGGGCGATCGGCACCGGTCGCGCCGCCACGGGCGGGATGGCAAATGAGACCATCAAGACCATCCGCACAATACTGGTGGAACTCTTCGGCAAAGATGCAGCACAAAAAATCCGCATTCTCTATGGCGGCTCCGTGAAGGGTAGCAACGCCGCAGAATTCTTCTCACAAAGTGATATCGACGGCGCATTGGTCGGCGGCGCAGCCCTCAAAGCAGATGGCTTCGCCGAAATCGCCGCTGCCGCTCAAAACGAAGTTAGAAAATAATCTCTGAAAATTGAATTTTCTCTCTCTTGATGGCTTGATCTGGCTTTTGCTCATGCTCGTGCCGCTGCTTTTTTTGCAGCGCGCCTTGCATCGCGAGATTCAAGCCATTTTTTTAATCCTGACTCGGCGCCCTAATCTCACGATGGCGCTTTTTGCGCTACTTTTCTTCCCGGGTGTTTTGTTGCACGAACTAAGCCATTTCTTAATGGCAAAGATCCTCTTCGTCCCCACTGGTGGATTTTCCCTCATTCCCCAAAGCATGCCTAATGGAACCCTACGTCTCGGCTATGTGGAGGTCTCAAAAACCGACTTTCTGCGTGATGCCCTGATCGGGATGGCCCCCCTCATTGCAGGTGGGGCCATCATCTCCTATGCAGCGATATTCCAACTCCAATTGCTGCCTCTCTGGGACGCTCTTCGCCAGGCAAATTTCTCTCTCTTTTGGACAGGCTTTCTAAGCCTGCCAACCATGCCCGATTTTTATCTTTGGTTCTACCTGACCTTTGCCGTCAGCAGCACCATGCTGCCTTCGGCATCTGATCGAAATGCCTGGCTGCCCCTCAGTGGTGCGATCATCCTATTGGTCGCCATCGCCATTTTGGCAGGCGCAGGCACATGGATGGCAGCACATCTTGCTCCCCCACTCAATATCTTTCTGCGCTCCGTTGCTGTGATCTTTGGGTTGAGCGCAATCGTACATGGCGTATTGATCTTGCCTCTTTTGCTTATTCATAAAGGAGTAGCCCGGCTAACGGGAATTGATATTGGCTCCTGAGATCGATCTTGGAATCAAAAAGCCTCCGTATGGAGGCTTTTTGATTGAGAAGTTTCTTCACTTACTAGGGCTTGACAACGATTTCTCTAAAGGATCCGATTATCACGATTCCAACGTTTGATGGCATTCTCGATAAGCTTATAACGGGTTGCCTTTGGTGCAAGCTGGCGTTCATGTTCGATCAGGCGCTCTGCAACGGTACGATCATGCCCCACCTTTATCAGCAATTCTTCGTAGCGTTTTTGGCTTTCGACAACGGGAGCAAAAAGATCATCGATCATGGCTTGACGGAGCATCTTGTCTGCGGCCCTGATGCCAAAAAAGCTGGAAACACCTATAACAACCAAGCCTAGAACAGAGGGGATTTGCCATAAAAAGCGACTCCCGCCTTCCGTGAGAAAAACAAGGCTGCCCAGAAAAATACTAAAAAGGATCTGGCTCAGATTTCCAAAATTATTTCTCTCCTGGCTGATGCGCTGATAAATAAATCCGCCTGCAAACCCGCCAACGGATAAGGTGCTTGTTGCCAGCAAGACGACAAAAACTTCTGTGGGAGATTCTGTTATAGCAAAGCGGATCGGAAGGTAGATCAATAACCCAACGAAGGCAGTAATGAACCATCCAACAAAGATGGCGAAGGGCGTTCGCAGCGCGTTCTGGATATTCGTCAACGTTTCATTGTGAGGAGGCAAACTATCTTCAGGTTCATATACGTTCACCCCACAATTTGGGCAACGTGTAAGCGCAATGTGAAATGTCTCACCGCAACGGGCGCATTCCAATTCGTTATAGTTTGGATCTGACACCTAAGCCGTCCCAAATTGTCGGTCGCCTGCATCGCCCAGACCGGGAACGATATAACCGATCTCGTTCAGGTGGTCATCGATCGCAGCTAGATGGATGGGGACATCGGGATGTGCTTTTTGCATAACGTCGATCCCTTCGGGAGAAGCGATCATTGCCACGAATTTGATCCGGCTCACGCCCCAACGCTTCACCACGTCTACAGTAGCAACTGCCGAACCTCCGGTAGCAAGCATCGGGTCAAGAATGAGGCAGACCGAAACCGTCGGTTCGATGGGCAGCTTGTTGTAATACTCCACGGGCTGCAAGGTCTCTTCATCCCGATATAATCCAATATGCCAAACTTCGGCTGAGGGCATCAATCCCCAAACTCCTTCTACCATCCCCAAACCGGCACGCAGGATCGGGACCAAACCGATCTTTTCTTTTAGCTCAAAGCCATCGGTCTCCGCCATAGGTGTCTCAACTGCTCTTGGGGTAATGAGTAGATCAGCCGTGGCTTCGTAGGCAAGTAGCGCCGAAATTTCACGCACCAGCTCACGAAATTTCTTTGGTTGGGTATTTTTATCTCGCAAGCGGGTCAGTTTATGGGCAACCAGGGGGTGTTGAGAAGGGTAAATATTTGACATAATTTTCTCCAGAAAAAGGATGCGCTCATTATAGCGGATGTTCAGTTTACAGATATGAAAGATGATCTCTTTTTATCTTGACCTATATATTGATTGATTGTACAGTACTTATATCGAAAGCCCCATATACTCGTGAAGGGAAGAAAGTTATGGCCGCACATATTTTAGTCGTCGACGACAATGAACTCAATCTCAAACTTGCCACGAAGGTATTGGAAAAGGAAGGGCATAAAACTTCTACTGCCCTAAATGGTTTTGAAGCGCTGGCACAAGCAACGGATAATCCACCGGATCTGGCAATTCTGGACGTCATGATGCCCGACATGGATGGGTATGAGCTCTGCGCTCGAATGCGGGAAAATCCAAAGCTTAAGACTATCCCGATCATTATGCTTACCGCCTTGTCCAGTGTCGATGACCGCCTGAAAGCCTTCGATGTTGGTGCAGATGATTTTCTCTCAAAACCCTTTGTACCCGCCGAATTACAGGCACGAGTTAAGGTTTTACTGCGCCATCTCGAAGTCCGCGAAGAAAATCTTGAAGAACGTTTGGCATACAAATTAGCCGTCTTCTCCTTGCGCGGCGGGATTGGCGTTTCCACATTGGCAACAAATATTGCGGCAGGTATGACTCAATTATGGGGAGAAGAATCTGTTCTCATGGATATGGCGTTAATGAACGGACAAAGTGCGCTCATGTTTGATCTGCCTATGCGTAATACCTGGGATGATCTGGCTTCCATCCCCGCCGCTGAAATGGATGCAGAACTGCTCGAACAGGTCATGCTGCGTCATAATAGCGGAACGCGTGTACTGGCTGCCCCGCGCAGCGCGATCAATGCAGACATGATCACCGACGACAAAGTCAAACGCGTGATCGAACTCCTGGAAACGCGCTACCCTTATCTGATCTTTGATCTGCCCCACGACTTTTCCCCGACAACCCTCGCCGCACTGGATGCCGCTGACAAGATCCTGCTGGTGCTTTCGCCCGAGATGGCATCCGTCCGCTCGGCAAGTATGGCGCTCAGCGTCTTTGAAGAATTGGGATATTCTAAAAACAAAGTGGAACTCGTGCTTAATTGGAATTTCCAGAGCCAGGGCTTGCCGCGTGGTGAAGTCGAGGCGGCTCTCAAACGCAAATTACCCATTGTCATCCCCTATGTTGCAGATGCGATCGTCTCCGCCATTACGATGGGGAAACCGCCCATCATTGAAGCACCGGAAACACCACTAGGTGCATTACTCGAAGACTTGGTCTACTACTGGAGCGACCCTGACCAAAAACAGAAAAAGCCTGCTAAACCAACAGAAACCTGGCAGCGCATAGCAGAACGCGCTCGCAAACGCGCAAAAGCAGCATCCAAATAAAACAGGAGATATTTCTATGAAAAATTTGCAGTCTCAAAAATATATGCAAGGGCAGGGCCTGGTGGAATATGCCCTTATCGCTGCCCTGGTGATTGTAAGCGTTGTTGGCATCTTGCGAATTACCGGATACAGCGTGCGGGATGTGTACTGTGCGGCGGCAACAGGTTTGGGTGCTGAAGGTGGCGCTTGTGCGGAGAAGCAAGTTTACTGCGAGGACGATTTCGCTAATCTCGATGACTGGGAAACGAACTGGGGTACTTTCACCAATCCCGATGGCAAGATCTGCACATCCGGTTGGGCAAAGAACTATAGCAAATGCTCACAGGATATGGCAAATATGGAAGATTACACCGTCACCGTTAGCGGCGCAGAACTCACACGCGGAAATGGCTATGGCGTTTTCTTCCGTGGCACGAAATTGGATGGGCGTACAGAGGGCTATATCATCCAATATGATCCGGGTTGGCGCGGTGGCGCAATTATCATGCGCAAATGGGTGAATGGACGCGAGTTGCCTCCCTTTGCCGAAAAACGTTTGCCCGGTTTCGACTGGTACAGTGAATCACATGAATTGAAGATTGATGTGCAGGGCAATACTTTTACCGCCTATCTGAATGGCGAGGAGATTCTCGTGGGGCAGGATGATACCTACTCAGAAGGCGGGGTCGGCTTACGTTCCTGGAATGGAACGAATATCTGCGTAGACGATATCTCTGTTAGCGAATATTCAGAAAATGAAGGAGGTCAGTAATGGCTTTTGAAAAATCCCCTTCTCTCGAAGAATTTGAAGATGGCATTCCACAAAAGCTTTCTGACCCATCTGCACGAAGAAAACGGATCCGGATGCTGGCGCTGCTGGTGATCGGCTTGCTGCTGGTTTTTCTGGCGATCTCCTTTGCCCAGAGTGACGCATCGGCATTGTTGGCAGGGAAAGGCAGTGTGAGCGGACGTGCGCTGGACGATAACGGGCAGCCTTTTCAGGGATATGCCTTTATCGTCGGCACAGATATAGAAGGTGTGACGGCTGAAGATGGCACCTTTCTTGTAGATGGTGTTCCGGCTGGTACACGGACCCTGGTGCTGGCAAACGAATATACGGGCTATGAATTCCCCATTGTGGTGACCGCGGGTGAGACGGTTGACATTGGCGATATTCAATTCACCACCACAGCAATACCGGAGGAGTAAAAGAGATACGATTGATTTGAAAAGAGAGTGAGCGCAAATCTCACTCTCTTTTTTCTAGTCGCGTATAATGGTGGGAATAAATCTCAGGATGTCATTGCGAGACCTGCGCAGCAGGTCGTACCCATAGGGCACTTTGGCAATCTCTAAACCAATCAGGAGATTGCGTCGCTTCGCTCGCAATGACACAAAACAACAGCATGACAAAACTCTTCACCCCTCCCGACCCAAACTACGAGACCCGCATCCGCGAGAGCTTCGTGGAGCAGAGCGCAATGCAAACCATCGGCGCGACGCTCGGCTCCGTCCGCCCCGGCGAAGTACATATCGACCTGCCCTACAGCGACCACATCACGCAGCAGGACGGCTTCCTCCACGCCGGGATTGTGACCACCATCGTTGACTCGGCTTGCGGATACGCCGCCTTCACCCTTATGCCTGCCAACAGCAGGGTCTTGAGCATCGAGTTCAAAGTCAATTTGATGTCGCCCGCCATCGGCGAGCATTTCGTCGCCATCGGCAAAGTCATCAAGCCCGGGCGGACGATCACGGTCTGCTCAGGGGAGGTCTTGGCATATCAAGGCGAGGAGAGTAAACTTGTCGCGATCATGCAGGCGACGATGATTCGAATAGATGAGCAAAGAAGTTCCTGAGCGGAGCGAAGCGCAGTCGAAGGACGGAGTTTTGGGAAAATCGCTCTTCGACTGCGCCGATGCTTTGCATCGCCTCCGCTCAGAGACTGAGAGATAAAATGGACATCTTTTTCATGCTCGAGCTAAACCACCCTGAAGAATTCCGTCAATGGCTGGACGAAAACCACGAAACGGAAACAGAAATCTGGTTGACATTCTTCAAAAAGGATTCAGGCAAGCAAACCCTGAGTATCGCTCAAGCCGTCGAAGAAGCCCTCTGCTACGGCTGGATACAGAGCCGTTTAAAACCCCTCGATGCCGAACGTTTCGCCGTCCGCTTTTCGCCACGGCGGGAGGGCAGCAGTTGGTCACCAGCCAACGTCAAACGTGCCCGCAGGTTGATCGAAGAAGGTAGAATGACGGAAGCCGGGCTGGCAAAGTTGCCGCCTGAGTTTTTATGATAATCAGAACCACGCGGACGTTAACGTCCGCGCTAAAAGCAGAAGCCGCCTTTGGCGGCTCAGCCCCAACGGGGCTTCGGCTCTGTAGCACGGGGATTAATCCCCGTGTAAACCCCGCTACAAAACACCCCACAAATCACCAGAAAAAGGTAGAATGACGAACGCTGGGTTGGTGAATTTGCCAGCGGAGTTTACGTGAGAAAAAAGCACAGGGACTTACTTTTACTCCCTACACCAGATATTTAGAGAAATACAATGAATAATTTTGATAAATCAAAAATTGGTCTCCTTGATAATGCTTGTCATTCCCTGAAGCGGGGACATGAAATGTTTAATCAAGGAAAAAGGAAACAAGACCCTTTAGCTCTAAAAGAATCAATAATTTGGATACATCATGGAATTGAGCTATCTTTAAAACAGCTCCTAGTTCAATCTAATGAATATCTTGTTTTTGAAAACATTGATGAAGCTGTCCGAAAACTTGCTCATTTGCGAAAACAATCTGACATGAATAATGCCAATGTTCTTGATCTATTTGATTTAGAGCAAGGAGCATACACAGTTGGGTTCAGAAAACTTGTCAACCGAGCAGCAATAATGCTAAATATTAGAGAGTTATCGCCAAATCATGATTTGCGAGAAAAAATTGACAACCTAACAATTTATCGAAACAAAATTGTTCATTTCACAGTTGATGTAAAGTTTGAGCAAGTTGTCAGCTTACTAGGGACACTAATGGAGCCTTTTTTAGTTCTATTAGAAAAGCATATAGTTGATAGAGATTTTGTGGAAAAATGCATTCCACTTATAAGAGCAAGCGCAGAATCTGTATATGCAGTATATAAGCTCCAACATCTTGAAGCTGAAAAACGAGTCAAAAAACTTTTATCTAATTTCAATGACACGGAAGTTTCAGGAGAGTATTTCAGAGTGCCTACAACAATAAAACTTCCTAAATTTTCATCCATAATAGAAGAAAACATGGCGAAAGATGTTGGGTTTGACTTTCTTGCAAAATCAGATGCTGAACCCTGGAGAATAGAGATCAAAATAGGAGCGCTAAATTCTTCCCAAATTAAACACTTTCAATACAAATCTAGGGAGTATGTTGCAAATGGAAAAGTATGGTTGATAGTTTTCGGAAATATAAAAACCCATTCTTATACCAACCGCATCCTTAGAGATAGCCCGATATTGATTTCCTCCCAAGAAGACATTATCAAACTAGAAAAAATCTTAAACATAAATTAGGAAAACCCTATGACCCACCGCTACAGTTTCGATACGAATGACAAAAAAACTGTCATTCTACTCAATCTCCGCTAAAATACTTTATCCAGACCAACTAGACCAAAAGACAAAGTGACTATTATGACCAAATACACCAACCGCAACTACCTCGACGCCCTCCAAGAACGCGTTCTCATCTTCGATGGCGCCATGGGCACCAGCCTGCAAAAACAAAATCTGACCGCCGAGCATTTTGGCGGCGAAAAATACGTCGGCTGTAACGACTACCTCGTCCTAACTTACCCTGAAGCGGTCGAAAAAGTCCACCGCTCCTTCTTCGAAGTTGGCGTGGACGTGGTCGAGACCGACACCTTCCGCTCGAACCGTCTGACGCTCGATGAGTACGGGCTGGGCGATAAGACCATCGAGATGAACACGGCCGCCGCAACCCTCGCACGCCGCGTAGCCGATGAATTCTCCACGCCCGAGCATCCCCGCTTTGTGGCTGGCTCGATCGGGCCAACGGGCAAACTACCCTCCGCCGATGACCCCGATCTCTCGGACGTGGGCTACGACGAACTCGCCGAGCTTTTCCGTGAGCAGGCCACCGGTCTTCTTCAGGGCGGCGTAGATGTCCTTCTCATCGAAACGTCTCAGGACATATTAGAAGTCAAAGCGGCGATCGAAGGCATCCAAACTGCTTTCGCCGAGACAAAGATCAAGGTCCCGCTCCAAGCCCAAATCACGCTCGATACGACGGGCAGGATGCTCTTCGGCACCGACATCGCCGCAGCGCTATCCATCCTCGAAGGTCTGCCCATCGACGTCGTCGGCATGAACTGCTCCACCGGCCCCGAACACATGCACGCGCCCATCGAATTCCTCGGCGAAAACGCCACCCTGCCCGTTTCCTGCATCCCCAACGCCGGGATGCCCATGAACGTGGATGGCGAAGCCGTGTACCACCTTGAGCCTGAAGTTTTCGCCAACGACCTTTACGAATTTATTGAGAAAAATGGGATCAGCGTGGTGGGCGGATGCTGTGGAACGACCCCCACCCACCTAAAAGCACTGGTGGACAAAGTACATGGCACCGCCACCGCACCACGCCCGAAACGCTCTACCCCTCGGCTTGCTTCCGGTATCCGATCATTTACCATGCGTCAAGAGCCTGCTCCTTTCATCATCGGCGAACGTTGTAATGCGCAGGGCAGCCGCAAATTCAAACGCCTGCTGCTCGAAGAAAATTGGGATGAAATTCTCGAAGTTGCCCGCCAACAAGTCGACTACGGCTCTCACGCCCTCGATATTTCTGTCGCCGTAACCGAAATCGAAGATGAAGCCGGGCTGATGCACAACGTTGTCCGCAAGCTCGTTACCTCCGGTATCGACGTGCCCTTTGTCTTCGACACCACCGATGTCGATGTAATGGAAGCCGGGCTGAAAGTTGCTCCAGGACGCTCAATGCTCAACTCCACGCATCTCGAGAGTGGGCGCGAAAAAGCTGACAAAGTCTTCGCGTTGGCGAAGAAACATAACGCCACCGTCTTGGTACTGACGATTGACGAAGAAGGCATGGCGAAGACCGCCGAGCGTAAACTTGAAGTCGCTAAACGCCTGCACGATATCGCAGTCAACGAGCATGGGCTCAAATCCGAAGACCTGATCTTCGACGACCTGACCTTTACCCTCGCGACCGGCGAAGCCGAATATATCGACTCAGCCAAAGAGACCATCGAAGGCATCAAACGCATCAAAGCCGAGTTGCCCGGTGTCTTTACATCGTTGGGTGTTAGCAACGTTTCCTTTGGTTTGAGCAAAGCCGCTCGTCCTGTGATCAACAGCGTCTTCCTTTATCACTGTGTACAGGCTGGCCTAGACATGGCGATCATTAACCCCGCCCATACCCCGCCCTTCGGCGAGATCGCTGAAGAAGAACGCGAACTGGCCGAAGACCTAATCTTCAACCGTCGCCCTGATGCGCTCCAGCGCGTAATCGAATATTTCGAAGGCCGCGAAGCCACCGCAGTTGATACATCCATTGACCCCACCGAAGGAATGACCCTCGCCGAACGCCTGCATTGGCGTATCGTCCTGCGTCAGCCCGGTCATGTTGGGGATTCGAACAGCGTAGAAGATGATGTCGATGTCATTATCGCGGGTGAAATTCAAGAAGCCGTTGTCGAAAAGAAACATGACCGAGCGATCGAAGTGCTCAACAATGTCCTATTGCCTGCTATGAAAGAAGTTGGCGATAAATTCGGCGCTGGCGAGTTAATTTTGCCCTTCGTACTACAATCCGCCGAAGTGATGAAGAAAGCCGTCGCTCGTTTGGAGCAATATCTTGAACAAGAAGAAGGCGCATCCAAGGGCAAGGTCGTGCTCGCCACCGTTTATGGCGACGTCCACGATATTGGAAAAAACCTCGTCAAAACCATTTTGACCAATAACGGTTTTGAAGTCGTTGACTTGGGCAAGCAAGTTCCTGCGGACACAATCATAAACACGGCTATCGAAGAAAATGCAGATGCGATCGGGCTTTCAGCCCTGCTTGTCAGCACATCCAAACAGATGCCGCTGATCGTCAACGAACTACATCGCCGTGGACAGAATATCCCCGTCATGTTGGGTGGCGCAGCGATCAATCGCCGCTTTGGCTTACGCATCAACAAAACTGATGACGGTGATCAATATGGGGCCGGAGCGTTCTATTGTAAGGATGCCTTTGAAGGTCTCGAAACCGTCGAGCAACTTCGAGATGAAAAGCGCAAACCAGCGCTCATTGAGAAGCTCCAAGCCCAGGTCACGCGCGAAGCGGAACGGGCTGCGAATGCGTCCACCAAGAAAGATGTGAAGATCGAACGCTCGAAAGTTGTGCCCAATCCCATTCCCATGCCTGAAAAACTCGGCGCCAAGATCGTCGAGGATATGCCGCTGGAAATGGTTTTTGAGCATCTCTACAAAAAGGAACTTTTCCGCTTGTCATGGGGTGCAAAAAATAAAAAAGGCGCAGAATGGGAAAAACTCGAAGCCGAGTTTGAAGAACGTCTCGCCAAAATGAAACGCGAAGCCCTGCAAACAGGCTGGCTGAAGCCGCAGGGCGTTTACGGTCTATTCCCATGTCAGGCAGATGGCGATGAACTGGTCATTTACAATCCCGAAAACACCGCCGAAGCATTAACCCGCTTTGCCTTCCCCCGCCAACCCAAAGGCGATAATCTCTGCCTCGCGGACTACTTCGCCCCTGTCGGCTCCAATCAAATGGACGTGGTCGCCTTCCAGGTCGTCACTGTCGGGCAGGAAGCCACCGAGAAATTCGATGCGCTCGAAACCGCTGGCGATTACTCCGAAGCCTACTTTGTGCATGGTTTAGCGGTGCAAACGGCAGAAGCGGCGGCAAATTATCTGCACGAGCACGTTCAGCGTGAAATGGGCATCTCCAAAACGCAGGGCAAACGCTACTCGTGGGGTTATCCCGCCATCCCTGAGTTGGATGACCATACCAAGGTCTTCGAGCTGCTCCCCGTCGAAGAAGCGCTGGGCATGAGTCTGAGTGCGGCGTATCAGTTGATCCCTGAGCAGTCCACTGCGGCGATCGTGCTGCATCATGCGGATGCGAAGTATTATACCGTTGGTGAAAGCAGG
>CAZASG010000016.1:0-77185 GCA_964487745.1 uncultured Anaerolineaceae bacterium
TCAACCTGTGCGCATTCCGCGCAATCGTTTCAATCCTGTAAAAACAACAAACGAATTACTCGCTATCCGTTCGGATGCCTATACGTTGACTTCCGATTTTCGCATTATCCTTAATCCCGAACGCTCTTTGTCCCGCCCGATCGTGACACTTGATTCAAGGTACTACAAATTGATCCAGGATCTTGAAGCCCGATCCCCTAAGGGAGTGCCTTCGTTGCTTAATTGCAGAAGTCTAAGTATCGAAGGAGATATTAAATTCGGGGAAAATGTAGTTTTCGAGGGAGATGTGCAACTTGTGAATTCTTCAGAAGAGCAAGTTGTTGTCGAGGATATGGTTATAGCAGACCGAGAGTGGAAAGTGGAGTAAATAAATCATGCAGACGCCGAGTATTTTGAAAACACTCGGCGTCTTTTTATCCAGCGATGAAAATCACCCTGCTTACCTACGGCTCACGTGGCGATGTGGAACCCTTCGTCGCCCTCGGCGAGGGGTTGATCGAGCGTGGGCATCACGTCCACTTGGCGGCGCCGCAGCCTTTTGAGCAGCTCGCCATATCACGGGGGATCACCTTCACGGGGCTGCCCGGTGATCCAGGGGAAGCCGTCCAAAGGTTGGTGGATGATGCGGGCAGGAATTGGGTCAAGATGATGACGACGCTGGGGAAGTTCGTCCTGCCCCTCGCCAAAGATGTCTTCACCAACGCCCAACAAGCCACGGTCGGGAGCGATCTCGTCATCCACTCTTTTCTGCTCACCGGCGCGGGCTACGAGATCGCCAAAAAGCAGGGCATCCCCGATCTATCCGCCCAATTTTTCCCCGTCTTCAGCAGCACGGGCGGTTTCCCATCCCTCACAGCCCCCGAACTCCCGCTCGGGAAATTCTACAATCGCAGCACACACCGGATCACCAACGCCATTTTGAAATTCGGGATGAAGGCGACGTACCGCTGGGTGCAGCGCAAGAACCCCGAGCTACCGGATCTGACGGGCTGGGCTTTCGACGGGGATGTGGAGACGCGCACACCGATCCTATACGCCATCAGCCCGCAGGTCGTATCGCCTCCGGATGAGTGGTCTGCTACCGCCTATATGACGGGATACTGGTCACTAAAATCTTCCGTCAAATACGAACCCAGCCCCGAGTTGCTCACCTTTTTGGATTCGGGTACGCCACCCGTCGCGATCTGTTTTGGCAGCACGATTAGCAAGGACAGTGCGAAAATTGCTCGTATTGCGCGAGACGCGATAAGCGAAAGTGGCACGCGCGGCATCCTGGTCGGGAAGGGGCTATACAGCGAAAAATCCCCCCCCAACATCCTCTGGCAGGATTTTGTGCCTTATGAATGGCTCTTCCCACGCGTGGCGGTCGTCGCTCATCACGGCGGCGCAGGGACGACGGGCGTTGCTCTCAAGGCGGGCGTGCCGAATATCGTCATCCCCTTTGCCAGCGACCAACCCTTTTGGGGACGACGCGTTCATCAACTGGGGGCCAGCCCAAAGCCGATCTTCGCCCGCAGGTTGACAGTGAAGAAACTCGCCGCAGCGATCAATATTGCGCTAGGCGATGAAAGAATGAAAGAAAATGTCCGCACGCTCGGTGATAAGCTCCGCGAGGAGGATGGCGTAGCGCGCGCGACAGAGATCATTGAGGGGATGTCTAAAGACTAACGAAAAACCACCAACTTATTCAGCACAAAATTCCAAACAAAGGATGCAGCTGTTGCAGCACCGAGGGCGATGATCTCAGGCAGGTGCAGCCAATCGAGAGCGAGTGCCATTGTCCCGGCGTTGATGGCGAGGGCGGCAATATGGGTCAGGGTAAAGAGCCCCGCCGCGCGCCAGCACGAGCATTGAGCCAAGTCCCAGCCAGCGTGTGAGCGCGAAATATGCAGCGGCGTCAATGGCCGTATTGAGTACGCCAACGGTCATGAATTTGGCTATTTGGACAAATGTTTCCCGTAGGGACACGATACATCGTGTCCCTACGTTGGTGTTATTGAGCGCAGTCATAAAGCACCTCGTTCTGGGAGGGGGGACGTAACCCCACGTTCTGTGCACCCTGGGCGGGATTCTGCTGCTGATTTTCGACACCCGGTACGCTCACCGGGACGCATGATTCCGTTACCCAGTCAGTGATATCACGATGAGATTGGTTCATATTCCCGCTGTAGAGAATATAGCGCAGCTCCCCGTTGGCGACCATCTCAGCAACATCCGTAGCGTCGACGACCTGATCCCCGCCGCTAAAGCCGCCGAAAGTCAGCACAGGACGTCCCGTTTCGAGGATATAGGGTGCAGCACTGCGGGCATTGACCGTTGCCAGCAAATAGCTATCGGGGTCAGTATTCGCCAGCAGGAATTCCATGATGGCTTCTTCGTTTTCGGTCATCGTGGTGTTATTCGGGGTCATGAAAGTCGTCGGCTGCGCATCGTTGATCGTGGCAGTCGGAAGAGCGACATTGGGATTTTCGTTCGTCACCACCATCACAGACCAAGTGAAGGGAGCTACGAGCATGGCAACGAGGATGATGCCAAAGGCGACATTTCGCAGGATTGAGCCTTTGCTCACGATGACGATTTCAATAAGAAGCATCGCCAATCCAACCAGCGTCCCGGCGAGAGCAAGGGGAAGCACCCAGCTTCCGGTTGTATATTCGCCCAGTATCACAGCCTGGAAACCGAAGGTAATAACGATAAGGAAAATTAGAGTACCCATACCCAGCCAGCGATTGCGTTTGAAAAGCTGCGAGACCGACCAAAATGCCATCCCTACCAGGGCTGCGAGGGCTGGACCTAGCATAATGAGGTAGTAGCGGTGGAAAAGCCCCGTCGTGAAGGAGAAGTATGCCATCGCAGGAAGCAACCAAAGTGTCCAGAGGATAAGGCCAAGCCATTCTCTGGAGGCGAGGGTGCGTTGCACTTTTTCAAAGAGAGAAACATTTATATTAGGGGTTTCATCCGTCGTTGAAGCATTTTCTGATCCGTTGGTGCGACGCACGATTAGCGTGATCCCCGTCAACAGAATACTGGCCAATGCCAAGGGCAAAACCCATGAAGCTTCAGTGACCAGCGGTTCGGAGAAGAGACGATCAAGTCCGGCTGCCCCTGTTTCGCTGCTGTTACGTCCGCCAGGCTGACCACCACCATCGGGACGATTGCCATCGCCGGGCTGCCTATTATTGGGTTGAGCGCCGACCGGTGCATTACCCGCTACCTGTGCATTTTGTGGCGCACGGTCGTTAGGGGCGCAGACGAGTTCGCCTGTCTGCGGAAGCTCACGACATATGCCTTCTACATCTTGCCGGGGGAGTTCAACAGTGCAGGCATCGCCGATGGCAAGGCTTTGACAGGCATCCAGTGCTTCTTGTGGCGGCTGTTGATTTGCCGGAGGCGCGTTCACAGGAGTCTGATTCGGGGAAGCATCGGGCGTAGTGGAGGCTTGTCCGCGCATCCCATCATCCACGGGAGGCTGTTGTTGGGATCCCCCATCCCCGCCACGTTTATTATCGTTCAGACCCAAACGGGAGAGACCATTATGCCCAACGATGAGTTCCATGACGGTGTTATTTTCGCTGCTGCCGATGAATGGACGATACTCTTCAGGCACGAGATCAACCGTGATCGCCCATGAGAGCGAAACCGCGACGAGCAAGACAGTCGCCACACCAAGATGCCAAATGCGTGTGAACCAACCCTGTTTTGCGCCAAAGAAATAGAGCGCGTAAATGGCAGGGATAATCATATACGCCTGAAGCATCTTAATATTGAAACCCAAGCCAACGATGAAGGCACCCAGCAAAAGATAGCGAAATTTGCCGCTCTGCACCGATTTCCAGACTGCCCAGACCGCTAGCAGGAGGACGAAAACCAGCAGCCCGTCGATGGTGTTATTACGCTCGGTGGATACGGTAACGGGGACAACCGCCAGCGTAAGCGCGGCGACGAGACCCGCTCCCCTGTTGAATTGCTCTTTGACAAGATAATAGACGAGGGCAATTGAACCGATCCCTGCTAATGCGTTGGGCAAGGCGAGAGAAAATCCATTCACACCAAGAATGGCAGCCGAAAGCGACTGCACCCAAAAGCCCAGCGGAGGCTTATCTACAGTGACCGATCCACCCGGCTCGAAGGAGCCAAAGAAGAAATTGCTCCACGAGGAAAGCATGGATTTCACAGTAGCAGCATAATAAGTATTGCCGATGCTATGTGCGCCAAGTTCGTAAAGACGTAAAAATGCGCCCAAGCCGATGATGAGCGTCAGGGCAATTGCAGTGAGCACCTTTGTACGTTTGCTATTTTGAATGGGAAGGGTTTCTGTGGACATAAGAGCCTCCAATTATTTTCGAATTGCCCAGAGTATAGAAAAAAGTTGTTCAGAAGTTGTTTAGATTTAGTTTTAATCGTGTAAACCTGAAGAGCGTTTCCTTCGTCTTGCCCCTACACCCAGCCTGTGCTAAACTCATTTCATGGCTGAAGATACCTTGCTCACCGAAGCAATTGACGCAATTCGCCAGGGGAATAAAAAACACGCGAAAGACCTGCTGACGCGCCTGATCAAAGCCGATCAGCAGAACCCCACCTATTGGGTCTGGATGAGCGCAGCCGTGGAAACCCAAAAAGAACGCATCTATGCCCTCCAAACCGCCCTACGTGCCGACCCGGAAAACGCCGCCGCAAAACGCGGTTTGATCCTGTTAGGTGCCATGCCTCCGGATGATAGTGTTGTTCCCTTCCCATTGGATCGTCCCCGTTTGTGGGAGGAAGAGATCATCAAAGTGGAAGAGGAGAAGCCGCGCGGGATCAAGGGCCTGGCCGGCAACCCCTACATTCGCCTGGGTGGGATTGCGGTTGCCGTACTCGGAATTGCTGGCTTTGCCATCTTTGGCCTTGTCAGCCGCAATCAAAGAGTGCTGCGCCCCACTTTCACGCCAGGACCTTCCCCGACTTATACATTGACACCGACAGCACTAAATGCCAAACCGGAAGCCACGCCCGTCTTTATCGGTCCGACCCCGCTCTGGGCACTGCTGGATGCGACCTACACCCCCACACCGCTCTATGTCCAGACACCACGTGCTATCGAAGCCAGTGATTACGGTCACGCCGTAAGGAAAGCCTACGAAGACGAAGATTGGGAAGCCCTGATCACCGCGATGGAACAGATCGCCATCCTCGAGCCTGAGAGCGCCGATCCGCATTATTACATCGGCGAAGCCTATCGTTTCATGGGTGAAAATACCAAAGCCTTCAATGCTTATGAAACCGCCCTCGATGTAGATGAGAATTTTGCTCCCGCCCATTTGGGGCGTGCCCGCGTACTGCGCTACATCAATGCCAATGCTAGTATCAAACCTGATCTCGATGATGCTATCGAAAAAGACCCTTACTTCTCAGAATCCTATATTGAGCGCGCTATTTACTGGTATGAGGATGAAGAATATGAAAGCGCCCTCGAAGACCTTGAAGTTGCCGAGCAACTGGCACCAAATGCTCCAGAAGTCTTCCTGACCTATGCCCGCGTTTATTGGGCACAGGAAGAATTAGAGGATGCCATCCTTGCTGCTGAAAAGGCACTTGAGATCGACATCACCAATCTCGAAACCTACCTCCTGCTTGGTCAGCTATACGAAGCGAACGACGAACTCCCCAAAGCCGTGGAAGTGCTTGAGCTCTACTCCCTTTACGAGGAAGAAGATGTGGAGGCTCTCACTATTTTGGGCGGGGCATATTATGCCGCCGAGGATTACGATAAAGCCATCGAGACCCTTGATACCGTCTTGGAACTCAGCCGTCATACGGGCAAGGCTTATTATTATCGTGGGCTCTCCTATCTTGCTCTCGAAGATGGCGACAATGCCATCCGTGACCTTGAGCAAACCTTGAACTATCTCAAAGATTCATTTGAAGCCAGTATTGCGCTCGCACAGGCACATACCCTCGTAGAGCATTACGGCGATTGCTATCTGCAAGTGGAGCGCAGCCGTCCACTGGCCGAAACAGATTACGATCAAGCATTGATCTATTATTGGCGCGCCACTTGCCACGAAGGCCGTGAAGATATGGATGCCGCCATCGAAGCCTGGGAAGATTTGCTCGAAATGCCCTTCAGCGCCGAATATGCCTATCTGCGCGCTGAGGGACGTGCGCGCCTGGGAGAGCTATACACCCCCACGCCGACCAGCACCATCACACAAACCCCGACCATTACAAAGACACCAACGCCGTCCAAGACGCCGACGCCCACACGTACTCCAACCCCTGAACCAGACGAATAGACCGGTCAGATCATTCCATGCGTACAGCCCAGATCATATACAATCCAGCCGCGGGGAGGTTTCCCGTTGCCACAGCGATCCCTTCTGCGGAGCATACGCTCCGTGATGCAGGTTGGGAGGTGAGTTCTGCATCCACGCGCTCTGGCGAAGACGGCACCTGGCTCGCCAAACGCGCCGCCGAGCGTGGCCTCGACGCTGTTTTCGCTGTCGGCGGCGATGGCACTATTGGTCAGATCGCGGGTGGCTTGATCGGCACAGAGACTGCCCTCGGCATCCTGCCTGCGGGCACCGCAAACGTTTGGGGGAAGGAATTGGGCATGCAGCCCTACTCTCTTATGGCAAGCAATGCTCTCGAAGAAAATGCAAAAAAACTCGCCAACGCCCCCATCTACGCGGTAGATATTGGGGTCTGCAACCAACAGCCCTTTTTAATGTGGGCAGGTTTGGGTCTGGATGCGCTCTCCGTCCAAAAAGTGGAACCGCGCTTCAGGCTCGAAAAATTCTTCACCATGCCCGAGTACGCCACATCCATCCTGCTCACCGCCGCACGCTGGCGCGGGGTTTCACTCAAAATTTGGGCAGATGGTGAAGAGCTCGAAGGGCATTACATCCTGGCAGTCATCAACAATATTCGTCACTATATGGGTGGGCTCACCAATCTCTCCCCCGACGCTCTCCTCGACGACGGCTACTTTGACCTGTGGCTCTTCTCCGGCAACAACGTCGCCGATGCGTTGCGCCCCGTTTGGGAAATGTGGGGCGGACGGCATATCGATTCTGCCTACACGCGCCGTATCCCCTTCCAGAAATTGCGTCTCGAAGCCGAAACACCCTTCGCCGTTCAAACCGACGGTGAGCCACGCTTTGATACAAAAGTCGCCGAGATCAGCGTCCAGAAACGCGCCCTGCGTGTGCTCATGCCCCAGGACGCGCTCGATGCTCTTTCCCGCAATCCCCTCGAGGGAGCACCCGCATGAGATCGAATATCATCAATCGCTGGGTGGTGCTGGGCGCTTTCGCCATCGCTGGCATATTACTCTTTCTCACCTTTTTAATTAGATACGGCTTGACGCCGCCCAAAACGGATAGCGCTGATTTTCAGGTTGCCGAACTCACACTGATCCCCGGACCCACATCAACGCCGCGGATCGCTGCCACGCCCACACATGATCCCGCTATCGGGACAGCCACCCCGCTCCCCGGCGAGATCGCGATAAACGGCTACGTCCAAATCAGCGGCACCGATGGCGATCCGTTGCGCCTGCGCGCCAGTGCAGGCTTGAGCGGAGAACCGCTTTTTCTCGGCTTCGCATCAGAAGTCTTCCAGGTCATTGAGGGTCCCCAGGAAGCGGATGGCTACACCTGGTGGTACCTCAGCGCCCCCTACGACGATACTCGTGCAGGCTGGGCAGCCTCCGCCTTTCTCGAAGCCATCCCTTCGCCATAAATACATAAAAACTATATCGCCTCCTCTCCCCTAAATTCCGCTTTTGGAATTTGCCCTAAAGGATGCTACGCAAGGGGAGATGCCCGAAGGGCAGAGGGGGCAGTAAAAGGAAACCCCATGAACCACAAACCCACCAACATCGACGCAAGTCGCTCAAAAGCAGAACTCACCCTCACTTGGGATGACGGTCACGTCAGCACCTATTCTTTCACCCTCCTGCGCGCTGCCTGCCCCTGTGCCGAATGCCGCGGCGGGCATGATAATATGGGCGGGCCTCCCGACCCCGGCGTTTTCCAACTCCCCATTGTCAACACAAAAGAGACCAGCCTGAAAGACGTAGTTCCGACCGGCTCTTATGGCATCACCATTCTCTGGGAGGACGGGCACGACTACGGCATCTTCAATTGGGGTTTTCTGCGCGAGCTTTGTCCGTGTGAGGAGTGCCGCGCATAAAAAGTTTTTCATAACGACTCATTATCTGAAAACAAGACTGTTTTCTGCCAATATGTGCAGGTAGACAAGGATGCGAATAACCTATGGACAAAATCCTAGAAGCAATTAATCCGATCTTGCCAATAGTCGGTATTGTTGTGGGTGCAGCGATACAGAGTTTTTACTCACGAAGAGCGGAAAATAAAAAACAGAGCCTTACTGAGAAAATCACCGCTTATACAGATTATCTTCATTGCGTATCACAAAGTACATCTAACAACCAAACCAAGAGAGAGCGAAATGAATTGCTCCAAGATATTGCACATGCTAAAACTCGTATTTGTGTTTATGGCTCCGATGAAGTCATTGCTGCTTTAGCTGAATTCGAATTTGCAGGTGCTGTCATAAATACAGAAAAAAGTGCAAGGGTCTTTACGAATCTATGTATAAAAATGCGAGAAGATGTTATCCAGAAAAAAAACAAAGCGGAAATCAAAGAGCTTGAAAGCATTCTTGTTGGCCTACAACCTTCTTGGAAACATAAGCAGTAACTGACCATATTTGCCAGTAAATTTAACAGCTACTTTACAGCCAGTCTTCTGCGGCGTTTCGGGGCGCTTTTGGGGGTGCGCGACCGAAATCGCCGTAGTGCTTTTCAGTTGTGCTTTACAAAAAATCTTGTCTGCCTGGACAGCTCTGATCGCAAACAAGATTTCCCAACTTTCTCCCTAAATAGTTATGTGCCAGGCATCTAACATAAAAACGCCCCTTATCTGGCCTCGAACCAAGATGAGGAACATTAAACAAAAAGAGCGTCATTTTGAAAATGACGCTCTTTTGCTTATCAGGAAAACGTCCCCGACAAAGTCTCGAATTTCCTCCCCCGCCGTTCATCGTCCTTATAGAAGAACAAACACGTTGTCACCTGATAGGGGATAAATTTCTGTTCATAAGGCTCGTGGATGGTCAGATCGAAATAAGTATGCCACGTCCCGGAATTGAAATAGATCTGGTCATCGTCTTTCCGGCGGCTCTCTTCCGTATCCAGCGGCACGATCTCATGATGGTGCGTATGCCCGTAGACAATATAATTCGCCTTTTTTTCCTTGAAAGCCGCTTCATCGAGTGCCTTCTCCGCATAAGAAATGGGGCCACCCCAAAACTTATCCTGCACCCATAAAGCCAGATCATTGATCGTCTGAAAGGGGACCTGTTTCGAGACCGCGAGGGCAATTTCGAGCTTGTCCACACTGTCAAATTCAAAGCGTTTATCGAAGTCGCGCACAACATCAAGGGAGAGGAACTCTTCACCCATTTTCTCCCAAAGTGCCTTGATCTTTTTCTGGAGTTTATTGGGCAAATTATTATGTTTGATCTGGCTGCTCACCCAGAGCGAGGTTGCCAAAGCGGGGCGCACATGGCTTAACTCACAGAATTTCTCGACTACGTCTGGCGGGATGTCCGTCAACTGACGTTTCACTTCGATGGGAAAACGATTAAGCATCTCGACAGTGAAGATATCGCCCAACGCCGCATGGACGCGGGTCTCTTCGCTTTGGTCGTAGTTGAAGCTGTCGTAGCGGTCGCCGTGGATGGCGTAAACGCCGTATTTCGCCAGCATCGCTTCGAGTTCGGCATCATCTTCGGGGTAGTAAGGGAACGGGGAAATATCCTGGGATAAACCAAAAGCCTCCACAACCTCAGCACGTATCCGGTCGAAGGGCGCACCGGGGATGCCGTAAAACCAGTCGTGGTTCCCGATCATATAAACCATCCGCACCGGCACATCCAGCTTATCCTCGTCATCCCGCCAATTTTGCATATTTTCCAGATCACGCGGGATCTCCACCCTGATATTTTTCAAAATCTGCAATGCTTCTGCGTTTGCCTTCAAGATCTCGCGGGTGATCTCGTGCAGCTTTTCTGCGTAGGCGGCGTTACGCTCTGTCCACGGGCGGATGTAGTCTTCATCGCCCAGTTCGGTATCGAGCCAGAGCGAGGAGTGCAGCGGGTCAAGAATATCGCCGAGGAGCAAAATATTAATCTCGTCGATGGGGCGGTAGCTGCCATCTTCACGCCACGAGGCACGCATCGCCATTTCTTTTACACGCTCTGTAAAAACGTAGAAGGTATCTGCCGAGATCGACTGACCACAAGAGCCATCGCCAAAATGAAGATCACTGAGAGTAATGAGCATTTGCTTCTCCTGATTGCATACGCCCTATTATATCTGTCATTGCGAGGAGACCAAAGGTCGACGAAACAATCTTTTAGCTAATGTAGGAGATTGCTTTGGGCTTCGCACTCGCAATAGCAGATTAGAGTTTTTTACGAAATGCGACCAGACGGACTTCTTCCTCGTACCCCAGCGCAAGATGCGCCTGAATGCTGGTCTCGTTATCCAGCCACGTATCGGATGCGATTTCAGTAAGGGCTTGCTTCCGTGCCCAATCTTCCCCCGCCATCACAAGAGCTTTCCCCCAACCTTGCTCGCGCAGGTCTTCGTCCACATACCAGCCTTCGATATAGGCGACGGGGCTGGTCTCGCAGCCCTCGGCATATTTGCGTTGCCCCATCTCGATGAAACCGCCCAAACGCCCATTTCCGCGGTCGATGACGAAAGTTGCATTCTTCGGGTTGGCGCGCCAGTCATTCATATCGGCGTGCATTTCGGCTTCAGTGGAATCGTCCCAGAGTGTGATGCGCATCCGAAACCATTCTTCAGTGTCGGTATCGCGCAGGGGGCGGACAATGTAGTCGTGCGTCGCACCATCCTCCTGGGCAGGGTATTTGTCGATAGGCTTTTTACTCATTGATAAACTTGCTACTTTTCTTTCTGGTGCGACGCACTCTCTTTGCGAAACACCCATGAACGCTCGTTCTCGTTTGCTTCGAGCAGGGTTGCGCCGAGTTTTGATAGCACGCGATTCGATGCGGGGTTGATGACCGTCGTCGCCGTGATGCCAAAGCAATCAGGTTGCTCGAAGGCCCAGTCGAGCAATCCGCGCAGGGCTTCGCTCATATAGCCGTGATTTTGCCACGCGGGTGCGATCCCGTAGCCGATTTCACTGAGCCCCGCGTCATCGGGCGGGGATTTGAATCCCACCAAGCCAATGCCGACCTGCGCGTCGCGTTCAATGATTAGCCAGTAGGTCTGCCAGATATGTTTTTCTACGGGGAGTTTTGCCATCTTCTTTAGCTTCATCCCAATCGCGCGGATGACATTCTCGTCGATGATGCTGGTATCAAAACGGATGCCGAGATCACGCTCGAGGGTTTCGGGTAAAGCAAGTGTCCACTTGAGTTGTTGTATGGAGAGGGGAATTAAGTCCAGGCGCGGAGTGTGCCGGAGGCTATCCATTAAAATCCCTGATCTTCTTCCAATTGGCGTATGCCATGAAGAAAGTCATCAGAAGCATAAAAAGCCCTGCGCCACCGAAAATGAATCTGCCTGTCCCATCATCCCCTGAGCCGCTGGTGGAAACCGATCCGATGGTGGTGCTTGTGGAGAATTCACGTTCACCCGGCCCAAAGCCGACCCACAGAAAAACGGATGAGAAGAGCAGCATGAGTGCCAACCCGAGGAAAAGTTGCAGCCAAAGATAGAGCAGGGTTTGCTGCCCATCAGGGCCAAAAGCACCCTGCAAAGCGACCATCATGCCTGCCAGCATGAAAACCGCGCCTGCCGCGCCGACCACCCAGCGCGGAGCGTTGAAACTGCTTTCATCAACGGGGATGATGTCGGCGGAGATCATGACGATGAAAGCACCGACGAGGAAGAAGATGCCGCCAAATGCCATACTGCCGAGAAGGCCCTGAGGGGCGTTATTTGAGTTACTCATACTTCTCCAAAGTTATTCGTGAATTCAAAAGTTATTTGCAGCTCTTTTATGAGCCGATCTAGATCAATATTTTTTCTTCCGGATATTGGATGTTGCTCTTTGGAACCATTTTGCCAAGCGCTAAGACAATGGTCAGCGCACCCAGCCTGCCCCAGAACATAACAAAGGCAATAATGACTTGGCCTAGGAGATCGAAATTACTGGTGTACTCTAACGAAAGTCCGCATGTGGCAAAGGCAGATACCACTTCAAAGATGACTTTATCCAAGACTGCATGCGGATGGGTGATGAGCAGGAGCCAGGTTGCCCCCATGATGACGATGATCGAGATGGTGAGGACGGCTGAAGCACGGCGCACTGTAAAGGAGCCGATACTGCGACCAAAGACATGTGGACTTTTCCGTCCACGTGCGTATGCCCAGAGTGCCAGGATTAATACAGTGAAGGTGCCTGTCGTAATGCCGCCCCCCATGGATGCGGGGGCGGTGCCAATAAACATCAGCATGATCTTGAGCAATTGGCTGGCGGGAGTTAGGTTTTCAAAGGTATCGATGGCGCTAAAGCCGGCCGTGCGCGCTGAAATGGATTGAAAGAGGGAAAGGGTAGCGGCTCTGAAAGCTGGTTCGCCAGCCAGTGCACCACTTTCTCCGGTTTCGGCGATAAATAACCCAAACCAACCGATTAAAAGTAATGCCAAAGAAACAATTAGGGTTAATCGGCTATGTAGGGATAAGCGCCTGCGTTTGCGCCAAATCACGAGATCGGCAACCACGGGGATGCCCATGCCACCGATCACGATCAATACGCCGAAAATGAGCAGGGTTACATTATCGGTAGGGATGCCTGAGTATCCGGAGGTTCCGGAGAAGAGGTCGAAACCTGCATTACAAAAAGCGGATACGGCATGGAAAAGCGCATAAAAAATCGCACGCTTATCCCCCAGAAATGAGCGCCAGTTGAGCCAGAGAAAAAAAGCGCCAATTAATTCAAGTGAAATAACCACCAAAACAACCTGCTTGGTAAGGCGCACGATCGCATGTAGATCCAAGAGACCAAAAGAATCTCGTAAGGCGATCCTGTTAGCAAAGGAAATGCTGCGTCCGATCAGTTGAAAAAGCAAGACTGCGACGACCATGAAGCCCACGCCGCCGGTCTGGATCAGGAGCAGGAGGATGATCTGCCCGAACAAGGTCAGGTCGCTACCCGGGGTAATGACCGATAGCCCCGTCACTGTTAGCGCGGAGGTGGCGGTAAAGAAGCTCTCTCCCAATGACAAGCGTCCCGAAACGGTCACGCCCGGCAAGGTTAGGAGAACAGAACCCAGCGCTATCATCATTGCTAGTCCTGCGGCCAGCCGCAGGGGAGGCGGGATGCGCTTTGTCAGATGAGAGAGCTTAACTTTGCTGATAAACATGGATCAGGTTAATTCTTCCAGCTTGGTAATTTTGTCCACTTCTCCGAGAACCACCAGAATATCTCCTTCTTTCATCAGGAATTCTGCGGAAGGAGAAACGGTAATGTCATTCTCTCGCTTGATAGCCATGACAGAAACATCATATTTTTTTCTGAAGTCGGCATCGACGAGGGTTTTTCCATGCATGGATGAAGTGACCATGAGTTCCAGGATGGTGTGCTTATCGCCAAGGGGAATTCTGTCGAGTAAATTCGGTGCAGCCAACTCAAGCGCAAGTTGATGGCCGGCATCCGCTTCGGGTTGGATGACCTCGCTTGCCCCGATGCCCAAGAGAATTTCTTTCTGGCGGGTGGAAAGCGCTTTACAGATCACCTGCCTGACACCAATGGCTTTTAGTGCGGCAGTGGTGATGAGATTGCTCTCAAAATTTGTGCCGATCGCGACAACAACGGTATCAAATTCGCCAATGCCTAATTCACGTAAAGCATCTTCGTTGGTTGAATCGAGGATTACGGCTTGAGTACATAGATCAAGAACAGCCTGTACAGACTTTTCATCACGGTCAACACCCAAGACACTGAAGCCCTTGGCGACCAGGGTCTTTACAACGGAACGGCCAAATCTACCAAGGCCAATGACTGCAAATTCGGGTTTCTTTTTATTCTTCTTTTTCTTTTTTCTAAACATAGACTTATTTTATATAAATTTTCAATTTTGGTACGATATACCTCTACTACTCTCTTGGCGAAAAATTGAAGATGGCCATAAAGGCGCCAGCAGCGAATGTGGCTCCGCCAATGGCGAAGAATATCCAGCTTGAGAGATTTGTGAAGAGGGGAATGATGCGCAGGGCGACAAGGACGAAGAAAATGCCGATCAGGGCGTCGCTAAGGCCTGCCAGCAGGAAGACAAGACGTCGTTTTTCTTGGGGGGATTTATCGTTCATGGAGATATTTTACCGTACCGGCCCCAGCCCCCTCTGCCCTATCGGACAAAGTGCCCCGAAGGGGTATCTCCCCTTGCGCAGCATACTTTAGTGCAAATTCCAAAAGCACGGAATTTAGGGGAGACCAGCATAAATTTAAAAAACCCGCGAAAATCGAATAAACCACGACATCCGCGTTCTATTTCAGAGCGTCGACATACTCCCCAAATAACCCCAAGACCTCGCCAAAATTCTCGCGCCCAAAGCCCATACGGAAGTGTTGGTCGCCATAGTCAAAAACGTGTGAGGGGGCGAGCATAATGCTGGCTTCAGCAACAAGCGTATCGGCAAAGTCGAGCGTACTTTCGACTCCCAGCATACGCGGGAAGCAAATCGAGCTGCCGCGCGGGCGGTTGAGTTGGAAGCGCTCGGGGCGGGCGGTGAAGAATTCATCAAGCAGGGCAAAGTTGCGCGCCAAACGCGCGTTTTGCAAGTCGATGATTTTCTGTTTATTTTGCAGGGCGATGATCGAAAGGATCTCGCTTGGGGCGCTGGAGCAGATGGTGGTGTAGTCTTTCATTTCGAGCATCCGCGCCAGGGTGGGGGCATCTTGCGAGGCCATCCATCCGATGCGCAGGCCGGGGAGGCCAAAGGTTTTCGACATGCCAAATAGGGTAAAGGCTTTTTCGTAAGCCTCGCAAGCCGAGGGCAGGGTCGTTCCGTCTTCGATCTCCAGGAAGCGATACATTTCATCTGAAAGGAGATAGATGCCGCGTTCGCGCAGCATCCCGATGATCTCATCAAAATCGGATTTGGATGGGACGTAGCCGGTGGGGTTATGCGGAAAGTTGACGATGACGAGCTTCGTCTCGGGGCGGATGAGTTCGGCGAGACGCGCCGGATCGAAATGCCACCCGGCGGCTTCATCCGGTTCCCACATGGAGACCTGGCAGCCAACCGCGCGGGCGGTCTCGTAGAGCGACTGGTAGCCCGGGAAGGTGGCGATGACATGGTCGCCGGGCTCGAGCAGGGCGTTCATGAGCAGGAAGATGGCTTCCTCGGGCGCGGCGATGAGTAGATCGTCAGCGTTCAGCCCATCATAAATGGACGCGGCTTCGGCGCGCAATTGCGGATGCCCCATCGATTCGGTATAGCCGAGTTTGAGATCGAAGAAAGTTTTGCGCATCTCGGGGGATGCCATCTCGAGCAGCTCGGGCATGGTCAGCGATTCGCAGTCTGAGCTGCAGAGCAGGTATTTGGCGGAGAATTCGTGTTTGGCGAAGTAACGTTCGAGGGTGAAGGGGGGGATTTTCATTTGGAGACCTTTGATTTAGGATTTAAGATTTTTGAACCGCAGAGACGCGGAGAGAAACAAAATAAGCTAGTAATCACCTTATCGCCTTGAGATTAATCCCAAGGCTAAGAGCGGAAGCCCGCTAAAGCGGGCTAGCCGACTTCAGTCGGGTTTCGCTTTGTAGCGGGGACGTTTACGTCCGCGCGGGTGGGAATTCGTGTTTGGCGAAATAGCGTTCGAGGGTGAAGGGGGGATTTGCATATTAATGTTACTTCTTTATTTTTTCTTCCAAGAAGATGCTGAGCCTAATTTTCCTGGAACACGCTCTATCAAATCACGATCTCGCAATCGGTAAAACACATTCTTCATAGTGTTTTCGGATGTAATTCCAGTAATATTTCTAGCAATAGCATTTTTGATTTCGTCATGGGTTTCTAAATACTGCATTATCGCTTCTTCCGGAGAAGCTAATGGTTCATGACGGATTGTGACTAACACACTATTTTCCAAATCACTGATTTCTGGTTCTTTTAATCTAAGTTGACGCATAGCTTCAAAAGCCGTGTTCAAACCTTCACCAACGTCTTTGTTCGGGGGATTACGGAATTTGTTTATTAAGCGCACTATTCTGCCATTTCTGGCAAATTGTTCACTTAAAATATTGTTTTCTGTTATATGTCCTGGTAATCTCCCAGGACTTTCAATTTCAATTCTGTTATCAAATATACGAATTTGTATATCCGTAGTAAAACTGTAATCTCTATGAAGTGCGGCATTTGTAATAATTTCATGTAAAGTTTCATGAGGATATTGAATTTGTTCTAAACCTGTCGTTCCAAGAATTTGTATACCTTCAATAATTTCAACTGTTTTTGCAACAGCTAGGTATATCTGCTCGTAAATACACCCATCAATAGAAATTGGAGTAAAGGAGAGAGTAGTTCTAGTTCCTTCATCACCGCGAGTTTCATACCGATAAATTTTTATTCCACATCTTTTAGGTAGAATAGCTTGAGGCTCTTCTGCATATAAGAGAACAGAAGCTACTGTTGGCCTATCATTTCTTACTAAAATTTGTCTTCGTATCCAAGTTTCAGGTTCAACTGTAGGTATAACATCGAGAATAAATTGAATAATTGGTGTTGAGTTTGTAATCAAATCGAGAGGGATATCCACTGTTTCATCTTCAAAAGAGGTAATACCTTTGTCTAATTCTAGACGCCGAATTTTTTCAGTAGTATCTAAGGGTAGATTTTGGGCACCTCTACGAATGTAAACTTGCCCATTAGAAGCCTGTTCTATCGCGCGAGATTTATCAATCTCAACTTTCAAAACTATTCCTGCGTGGCCATCTGCTTCTAAAAAAATATACTTGTTATTTCCTCCTAAAGGAAATAATTCTTCAAAAATTTGAATGTGTCCATTTGCTGCTTCTGGATTATCAAATCCTCTCCATAGTCGTATTATTTGACCATTTGATTTCTGTTCCTCAATACCAATATAAACCTCCCCACCTGTAGCATTAGCAAAAGCTGACATTGTTTTTGTCAAAGATGCCGGACTTATATCTATAGATTTCAAATCCTGAAAGTGCCCCTCTCTCAAATCTAAAATTGCTTGCACTTGCTCTGAAGTAATTTCATGAATCTCTATACTCATATTTCTCCACCTTTCTTTGCTTTTACGTAATCCTAGTATGAAACAATCATGTTGGAAAAGATGCAATATTTAAGCAACTTCCTCTTCAAGATATTTAAAGATTATACGCCAAAAAAAAAGCGGACTCTCCTTTCGGAAAGTCCGTTTTCTTCTAAATCTCTCGCACCATCGTAATCGAGTCTTCGGTCTCGGAGTGATATTCAAACTTCTGCTGCTGATAGAGTTTTTGGGCGTAATTATCTTTCGAGACCATCAGGCTGATGCGCGGAACATCGTCTTTTCGTGCCTGCTCAACGAGGCCTTCAATCAAAAGCGTCCCGATGCTTTTATGGCGATGATCTTCATGGACACCGATCACGAGCACGGGCACGTTGTCGTTCATATAGCCGCGCATCTCGTCATCTTCTGTCCAGTAGCGGTACCAAGCCGCACCCACGGGCGTTCCGTTCAGGGTGGCGATGAGGGCAGTGTCACCATCCCGTTCGCTCCAATCCGCGAGGGATTTGGCAACATCAGGGAAGGAAAAGGCTTCTTTCAGCGAAGGTCTGTTCTGCACGTCGCGCCAGAAGACGGCTTCGTAAAGCATTTCTTTCAGGAAGGGGAGATCGGTGTTTTCTGCTTCTTTTAGCTGTATTTTCATATTGTCCTTTAACAGACAGAATACTTCTGTATAAAAAAGAGCGGGCTCTCCTCTCAGAAAATCCGCTCTTGTAAGTTATCAATTTACTCGGTTTCATCCGGGCCATGCTGAGCCAGCAGGCTGGCGATATCACGCAGTGCCATCCACCACTGATCGCGCGGACGCTGATACTCAAATTCCACCATCCGATCAAAATCACGCATATCGTGGACCCGAACTTTGCCATCTTCCATTCCAATAAAGGTGCTCTTATCACCGTTCTTGTCGCATTCTTCGGCCAGATATTTCAGGCTCAATTCAGCAAAACGGGTGGCCTGGATGCGGTCGAAGGGCGATGGATTGCCACCTTGCTGGAGATGCCCCAGGATCGCGGGACGAACATCGAAGATGTCCTTACCTTCCTCTTCGAAGAGAGCACAAATAAAATTCGTATCATAAATTTCGTTAGCATCCTCATTACGGATCATCAAGCCCAGGCGTTTCCCCTTTTTAAAGCCTCTGATCAGTTTTTCCACGTCCGCTTGCAGGTCGCGTAGTGTGATCCCTTCCTCGTGTAGATAAACGCGCTCGGCGCCAGTGGCCAAGCCACCCATCAGCGCGAGATAGCCGCAGTAATGTCCCATCACTTCGACGACGAAACAACGCTCGGTCGCTACAGCCGATTGCTTGATCTTATCTACCGCATCAACGATGCTATTTAGGGCAGTATCTGCACCAAGACTCAACTCGGAGCCGGGCAGGTTATTGTTGATCGAAGCCGGGATACACATCGTGGGCAATTTGAAAGCCGGATAATTCTTCCTGCTAGCCAAGAGCGTATGTGCAGCTTCGTAGGCTGTCCAACCGCCAATGATCATCAGCGCATCGATATTTTTGTCTTCGATAATCCGCGCAATGGCATAAAGATCGCTGCCCTGCGGGATGCGGCGATTGGTGCCCAATAGCGAACCACCCTGTGCAGCCCAACCACTGATACTCATCCAGTCCATTTCTTCCACTTCGCCTTTGGCAAAGCCATCAAAACCGTTATGGATGCCAAGCATGATATGTCCCTGATCCAAACCCAGACGAACAGCCGCGCGGACGGCGGTATTCATCCCCGGGGCGGGTGCGCCGGCGTGAAGGATGCCGATCCGCAGCCGTTTTTGATCCGGGTCAATGGGGTGTGGGAAAGCGCGTCCCATTGTGCGCAGGGTGCGGAAAACATCTTTGAACGAAGTGCTTCGCAGATCCATCGCCCGTTCGTAATCTTTCTCGTTGATGGCTTCAGCCACGGCTCGGGTTTGCTGGATGCTCTCGAAGAGTGGCAAATGCGTCATCCGGTTGTTGCGGATCCCGATCACAATGGGGGCATCATCCGGTTTGGCATTCAGGATCGTCCGCACGGCTTCGTATCCCATTCGGGTACCAAGGGCACGGTCAAATGCGCTGGGATTCCCTCCGCGCTGCACATGCCCCAAAACCGTTACGCGGACTTCCTCTTGCAGGCGCTCTTCTAATGCTTTTGCTACTTCGGCGCTGCCGATGTATTTCCCGTCGCGGTCGTGGGCTCCTTCGGCGAGCACAACAATACTGTCACGCCGACCATGCTTCCGGCCGGTGCGCAGGCGATCTGCCATTACGTCTTTCCAGTTTTCAACATCGGGCGGCGATTCAGGGATCAAGACCCAATCTGCACCCGTCGCCAGCGCGCCCATGCACGCCAGATAGCCGCAATTACGTCCCATCACCTTGACGACAAAAGTACGCTGGTGGCTGGCTGCCGTGCTGGTAATGGCGTCTATGGCTTCGGTAATACGATGCAAGGCCGAGTCCGCGCCAATGGTCATATCGGTACCGGTAAAGTCATTATCAATTGAGCCGACCAGGCCGACGATCAAAAAGTTGGGATATTCGGCAGCCGTCTCGGCGTCGATCTTGCCATTCTCGAGAAGCTCGGCAACCAACGAATTCCACTCTTCTCGGAAGACATTTGCACCGGTCAGCGACCCATCGCCACCGATGACGATCAACCCGTCGATACCGTTCCGGATCATATTATGGGCTGCCTGTAAACGCCCCTCACGCGTGCGAAAGGCTTGGCTTCGTGCCGAACCGATCACCGTACCGCCGAGTTGCAGGATGCCGCCAACCGAATCCCAACTCATTTTCCTGATCCGATCGCCGCCCTCTACCATGCCCTGGTAGCCTTCATAGACGGCATAAACTTCCACCCCTTCATTCAACGCGGTGCGCACAACAGCGCGGACAGCGGCATTCATGCCCTGCGCGTCGCCACCACTGGTCAATACTGCAATACGTTTTCTCGTGGCCATTTCTAAATATTCTTTCTCATATTTTTTTTCTCTACAAAACCCAAAAGATTCTCGCCATGTTCTCAAGAAAGCTTTTGGGTTTGTGTTTTTTAAGGTAATTTATTGTACTGTAATTGGCAAGTACGATTGTTAACAACCTATTTTCTATTTATAACTGATCTCCCCAAAACTTTCCGCTTTACTGTCGCATCCAGCGTCTGACTGCCTCATCCGAATGGTTATGATTGCCCATCGCTTCGAGCAGGGCAGCGGGCTCCGTATTACAGAGCAAGCCCTTACGATGCTCATGGAAAATAAAACCTTCTTTATCAAAATGTTCCACCATGCGCATTAATGGCTGAAAATAACCTCGCACATCCAGCAAACCGACGGGCTTGCCATGTTCGCCGATCTGTTTCCATGTCAGGGTTTCAAAGAGTTCATCAAGGGTCCCAAATCCGCCGGGGAGAGCGATGAACCCATCCGCAAGGGCGTGCATCCGTGCTTTGCGGGCGTGCATGCTCGGTTCCTCTTCCATGCGGGCAAGGTTGTCTTGGGCAAGAGCTTCGGTATTCATGCTGGGGATGATAACGCCTACAGCTTCGCCGCCATTTTCGATCACCCCATCTGCAACAGCGCCCATCAAGCCCGTCTTGCCACCGCCATAGATCAAACGGATTTTGCCTTTTGCCAAAGTAGCGCCCATCTTTCGGGCTGCCAACAAATAGTCGGGGTGAACGTCGTCGGATGATCCGCAGAAAATACAAATGGATTCAAAATGATTCACGGGGTCTCCTCTCCCTGCCTTTTTACCTGATAGATGTCGAAATCACGGGCGACATAGGATTCAGGGAAAATCGCCCGCGCTTCGCGGATAACATCCCGTTCACGATAACGGCGGGAAAGATGGGTCAGGATCAAACGCCTGACCCCGGCTTGCTGCGCCAATTCGGCAGCCTGCCGCGCCGTAAGGTGGCCGAACTTACGTGCCATTTCGGCATCTTCATCAATATAAGTGGATTCGATGACGAGGGTATCGACTCCGTTAACGGAATCCAGTAAATTGTCGGTTCTACCGGCATCCCCGGTAATTGCCAAACTGCTGCCCTTGATAAGGGAACCCAGCACCTCCTCCGGTGCGATCTCGCGCCCGTTCTCCAGGATCACGCTTTTGCCTTGCACCAGATCACGGCGTTCCGGCCCGAAGGGGATCCCGAGTTCATCCGCTTTTTCCGCCAAGAATGGACGATGGGATCTCTCTTCAAAACGATAGCCGAGGCAATCCGGCCCGCGATGGCTAACGGGAAAAGCCGTGATGCTGAATTTCTTCGTTTCAAAAATAATGCCCGGTTTGATCTCGTGTAAATGTATTTTTGTTTTCGGTTTTTTCCCGGGCCAGACAACACTGTAAAGCAAGTTGCCAAGGCGATCAAGGGTACTGCGACCGCCGTAGATCTCGAGTTCTTCGATGGCTTCCCAGCGCGTGAGGGTGGAGAGCAAACCACCAAGCCCAAGAATATGATCGAGGTGGCCATGGGTAAGCAGCACGCGGTTAAGCCGCTTAAAACCCACACCCGCCTGGAGTATTTGGCGTTGGGTGCCTTCGCCGCAATCGACGAGGAAACGATATTCGTCGTATTTGACGATCTGCGAGGAAAGCCCGCGCCGGATGGATGGGGCTGAAGCGGATGTGCCGAGGAAGATGATTTCGAACAAGAGTTATTTCCTGATTAATGGATTTGAAATTGCGGAGATTATTGTACCTCGAGTTGGGCATCCCAACGTGAGAGTATGAAAAAAGAACGTATAATCTCTCAAATAAGAAAGGGAAATGCCATGAACTTTGAGATCCAACGTGCCCGCGAAGAAACACGTGCCAGTGAAGATATCATCCATTTCAATAATGCCGGTGCTTCGCTAATGCCTGCGCCTGTCAGCGATCTGCTGCATGGATATTTACGCTGGGAAGAATATTATGGCGGCTATGAAACCGCGAATAAATATATTGACCTGCTGGAAAACTTCTATGCAGCCACAGCTAAATTACTACACTGCAAGCCCGAAGAGATCGCATATGTAGAAAATGCCACCCGCGCCTGGGATATGGCGTTCTATTCCTTCAAATTTAAACCCGGGGATCGCATCCTGACAACGATCGCTGAATACGGGAGCAATGTGATCGCCTATAACCAGCAATCCAAACGTTATGGCGTAGAGATCGTCTTTGTTCCGAACGACGAGCATGGTCAAATCGATATCGCTGCGATGAGGGAGCTGATCGATGAGCGGGTTAAGTTGATCTCGATCACCCATATCCCAACGGGTGGTGGTTTGGTAAATCCTGCTGCAAAAGTAGGTAAGTTGGCGAAAGCGGCTGGCATCCCTTATTTGCTGGATTCTTGTCAGGGTGTGGGGCATATCCCCCTCAACGTGGATGAACTCGGCTGCGATATTCTCTGCGGCACCGGACGAAAATATTTACGCGGCCCACGTGGCACAGGCTTGCTCTATGTCCGAGAGAGCTTGGTCGAAAAACTCGAACCGCCGATTCTTGACCAACACGCTGCGAAATTGATCTCCCCCACAGAATATAAACTGCGCCCGGACACAAAGCGTTTCGAAAATTGGGAGCAGTATTTTGCAGGCAAAGCCGCACTTGGCAGAGCCATCGACTACGCCCTTGAATGGGATATCTCCCAAACGCGAGAGCGCATCTACGCGCTGGCAGACAAACTCCGCGCCAAACTCACTGATCTGGATGGGATCACTCTCACAGATGAAGGCGTTGAGAAATGCGGCATCGTCACTTTTACAGCAGCGCAGATGGATGCTACATCCATCAAGAAGGCACTCGCTACCGAGAAGATCAACATTAGCACATCCCAAGGCTCCGGGAATTTGGTGTCCTTCCAGAAGCGCGGGTTGACGGAGGTGGTACGTGCTTCACTACATTACTACAATACAGAAGCCGAGATCGATTATTTTCTAACCACGCTGAAGAAGATACTCGGCAATCAATCATGATCACTCGTGCGAAAACAGAGTCTATAAAAGACCATTTGTGCTATACTTTTTCTCAACAAGAAGATGAATTTTCAGTTCACGAGTAGACCATGCCTGTCAAAAAACCACCTGCAAAAAAGAAAAAAGCCCCCGCGAGAAAATCGACCAAAGCCAAGTCTTCACGCTCAAAAAAACAACCACCGCCCCAGCTAAATTTCTGGCAGCGGATGTCGATCAATCGCCGCCTGGACCTGGTCGGGACAGTTCTGGCGATCCTGGGTTTGTTGACCTTTCTTGCGCTGGCTTCGACAAATCGCAGTCTCGTTGTGGAAGCCTGGGTCATTTTCCTAACGCGCTCTTTTGGTTGGGCACGTTGGGTCTTCCCGGCAGGGCTCATCCTGATCGGTGTCTGGCTCGTCGTCCGAAACCAGGAGAGCATTCCACATATCTCCGTCGAACGCGTGACAGGCGTGGTCTTTTTATTCTTTTGGTTGCTCACGATCCTGCAGCTTTTCACCGTCGACCCGGCTTATAAAGTCACATTTGAAGAAGGCGCCATCGGCGGAGGTTATTTCGGCGCATTATTTATGCGTGCCATCTGGACGGGGCTCGGTAAGCTAGGGGCAGGCGTTATCCTGCTGGCCTGGTTCCTGATCGGCATGACGTTGACCCTCGATATGTCCGTCCGTGAGTTTTTCGCACGTGTGACACCGCCTTTCGTTATCGTATTTGAAGTCTGGCAGGAACGTATCGCCGAGATGCTGGCTGCTCGCCGCGCACAAAAGGATATTCCTCCTGTACAAATGAACGGCTACACGCCCGTTGAAGGGGAAGAAGGAAAAAGCGAAACTGCTCCCCCTGACGCTGTTGAAACCATCGAATGGATACTCCCGCCCATCAGTGAGATTCTCGATTCAGGCGCAGCCCCCACTCTGAATGAAGACTTTGTTAATCAGCGCGCCCTGCTGATCGAAGAAACCCTCGAATCCTTTGGCGCACCGGTCAAGATCATTGAGATCAATCGCGGTCCCACAGTGACACAATTTGGTGTTGAGCCCGGTTTCCTCGAAAGCCGCAAAGGGAAAACGCGCGTGCGTGTCAACAAGATTACCTCCCTTGCAGATGATCTCGCCCTTGCGTTGGCAGCTTCCCAAATTCGTATCCAGGCACCTGTTCCCGGCAAAGGCTATATCGGCATCGAAGTCCCCAATGAAGAAATGACCCTCGTCGCTTTGCGTGACATCCTTGAAAGCGACAGCTACAATGCTGAAAAGATGCCGCTTGGTTTCGCCCTTGGGCGCGACGTGGCAGGTTACCCTCAAGTGGCTGACCTGACCGCCATGCCCCATATGCTTATCGCAGGCACGACCGGCTCCGGTAAATCAGTCTGTATCAATTCCATTCTTACCTCTTTCCTGCTCAACAACTCCCCTGAAGATCTGCGGCTTGTTCTGGTTGATCCCAAACGTGTTGAACTGACCGGCTACAATGGCATTCCGCATTTGCTCGCACCCGTCGTGGTCGAAACCGAGCGAGTAGTCGGCGCCTTGCAATGGATGACACGCGAAATGGATAAGCGCTACCATGAATTCTCACAAACTGGCGCGCGTAATATCGCCGAATACAACGCCCGCATGGAAGCACAGGGCGGCAAAAAATTCCCCTTCCTTGTTATCGTCATAGATGAGTTGGCAGATCTAATGATGATCGCCCCCACCGAAACAGAAAGCGCCATCACTCGTTTAGCGCAACTCGCCCGCGCCACAGGGATTCATATGATCCTCGCCACCCAGCGTCCCTCTGTAGATGTGGTCACAGGCCTCATCAAAGCCAACTTCCCGGCTCGCATCGCCTTTGCAGTTGCTTCCGGTACCGATAGTCGAGTCATTCTCGATCAGCCCGGCGCTGAACGCCTGCTTGGACGGGGCGACATGCTCTACCAGGCACCGGATGCCCCTTCAGCAGCCCGTCTGCAGGGTGTCTTCGTTTCCGATTTAGAGACCAATCGCCTGGTCGAATTTTGGCGTATCCAAAACGGGCAGGAGAGCGCTTATGCCATGTCTGGGGAACAGATGAGCAAACCCTACAACGGCGTCCCGCTCAAACAGGTCGAGATGTTCGAAGAGGAAATGAATGCCGCCAAGAAGATTGATCCCCTCTTCGACGAAGCCGTCGACATCGTCCGCAGACAGGGGCGCGCCTCCGTATCCATGCTGCAACGCAAACTGCGCATCGGCTATACCCGCGCCTCCCGCCTCGTCGATGCGATGGAAGATGAAGGCATCGTCGGTCCCCCCACCGGTGGAACCGGCGTCCGCGACGTACTCGATTACGGCAAAGCCGCTCCCCCTGCAGAGGGGTGATATGATGGCAAAACATCTAATCGTTCAAATTGATATGATAAGCCCTATGAGAATATTCCCGCCAATCACATTTCTCAAAATATTCTGCTAATAAATCCTTACTTGAAGGTTCATTGGGATAATTGATAGCTTTCCAACGGAGAAATCCCAATTGGGGGCGAGCAGTTCTATAAACTTCCAAGACTAATTGTCCAAAGACCCCACACTCTTCGACAAAACCCAAGCGTTCAAATTCTCGAAATATAGGTTCATAATCAAAAGCTACTCTCCTAAAAGCAGGGGACCATCCCTGTTCATTTCCTTCGAGAATCATATAACTGGCAGTAAATAAACCATCCAGAGGAACTCCAACAGCACCAGGATTCATTAAGTGCCATTTATCGGATTTACGATCAAGAGGTAAGTGTGTGTGACCTGCTATCAAAGTATTGTCATCAACCTCGTTCAACAATTCTGTAATCTCTTCATCTGTCAATGTATGATGAAGGGAAGACCAAGGGCTCTGGGGAGTACCGTGTACAATTCGAAGTGTTGGAGCGTCAGAGAATCGCAAGGTAAGGCTGTCAGGCCACGCCGCTATAATATTTTTCGATTCGGTATCTAGTTGACGATTCAGCCATGGCGGGATGGGATATTCAACAGCATTATTCCATTCTTGCGGAGCACGAGGAGTAGCATAATCCAGTAAAAAGAGTTCACCATTTCCTCGAATAACTGCCCAATTGTTTTCAACGACACGTTCTACAACCTGATGATTGAAAGGCCCAAAATTTATCACATCTCCGGCTACAATAACATGGTCAACATCAAATTTAGAGAAATCTTCAACAACAGCCTCAAGCGCAGGAAGATTCGCATGAATATCAGAAAGAACCGCAAGCCTAGTCATAATTGTAAAACCTCCTAGAAATCATACTTCTTTTACTTGACTGCTACTAAATAGTTGAAAAAATCATTCAGCAACTCATTAAACCCATATCCTATCGGCAGAGAACTCAATTCATTCTTGCCAAAGAATTCCAAAGCCTGCCCTTCCCCCAGAACCATCTCGTCCGCTTTTTCTTGCGTTTTGCCGATATATATATACTGCTCTACAGTGGGATAACCCTCAACAACACGTTTGTACATCTTCCAATGTGATAATTCTTCCCGCAAACCTGTTTCCTCAAACAGCTCACGCATTGCAGCCTCTTGGTGATCTTCTCCGGGGTCAACAACACCGCCCGGCAATGTCCAATGATTTGCAAAAGAGATTTTAGGGTTGTCATCACGCAATTGAAGCAAAACTTCATTACGCTCATTGGTAATAATGATTGCCACCGTTTGCGGGTCAGGGATCAACCCCGCTTCCCATTTTCTTTTTAGCTCTTTAACCCATTCCTGATATTCTTCAGGGTCAGTTGGATGTGCTCTCTCAGACATTGATTTCCTCCACAAAAAAAGACTTCCGAAGTCTCCAAGACTTCGGAAGCTTATCGTTCTTGGTTACTGCGCCGGTCTCAACGCAAATTGCGGGCTTTCTTTGCGATTTCTGAAGAAACCCTCTGGCATCTCGATCGGCGTATAAGTCGCGCCAGTGCCTAATGTACCGAAACGCAAATAGTAGATCTCGATCTCAGCCTCCGCCCCCAAGGCAATATCCTGAAACGCGACCAGAAAATGACTGCCATCGGGGCTCCAGCTTGCATCTCGATAACAACATATTTTCCCAGTCGGGTCCAGTTGTTCAGGCTTATGCGAGCTTGCATTATAAGCATAGAAATAACCAAACCCATCATTACGCTTATTCGTTGCCAAGAGGAAGAGATCACGACCGTCCCAATCCATTGTTGGAATGATCGGCGAAGTTCTATTATAGCCACTCATTGTAAAGCGCTCTGCTGGGAACTCATCCAAGCGGTCATAAACCGGCTCTTCCTCCTCACAGCGCGTAATATCCATAATACGGATCGTATCTACCTGAACTCCGCCAGATGCCCCCAAGAAAACGATAGCCAACTGCTCTTCATTGCTTGACCAACGCACATCTTTTACCGGCACTTCTCTAAAAGAACAACGCTTTGCATCAACCAGATCATTATAGTCACGAATATCTTTGAAAGCTTCCAGATCAAAAGGCATGATAAACAATTCACGGTTAAAGCTGAGCGCAAGTTGCTCACCACTTGGTGAAACCCGGAAGCCTTCAAAATACTCGGAATACTCGAAACAGGTCACCACATCCACACGGTCGGCTTCGGTGTCCATCGTCTGGATGCACTTCCCGACCAAATAGATGAGCGTCTTTCCATCTGGCAGCCATTGCAGCTTCTCTTTTTCAGAGCCATCGGTCGTCAACTGGACGAGTTCACTGCCATCCAGATTCATCATCCAAACATCGTTATTACCGATAAAAGCAATTTTGTCTGCGCCACCGAAGACCGGAACAGATGGTGTCGGTTCTGCTGTTGGGGATGGCTCAACCGTCGGGACCACTTCCACTGTTGGGGATGCGGGGGGAGGAGCAACTTCCGTGGCAGTAGATGCCGAAACGACCTCGATCGTTGGGCTGGGCGTTTGCCCCGGAGCACTGGACGGAAAAATGAAATTGCTGAGGAAACCCATCCCGCCCAGCAGCGCTGCGACCACGACAATCCCCACAATAACTACAGGGAGAACCCAACTTCGTTTCTTCTTTGCAGAAGCTCCTTTAGCCCCTCGTCTCGAAATTCTGGTTCTGCCCACAAGTGTTTTGGGCTCGATCATCTTGCCATCATATGCCAGCGCATTGAGCGCTTCCGCCAATTCAGCTGCGGTCTGAAAACGCTCATCCGGCTCTTTTGCCATGGCATGATAGATGAACGTGCTGGCGCCAGCAGGCAGATCGGCGTTGTCTTCCAGAATATCAGGGGTGGGGTCGGTGATATGTTTGACCGCCATGCTCATGGGCGTGTCCCCCTCAAAGGGGCGTGTGCCTGTCAGCATACGGTAGATGATCGCGCCGAGGGCATAAACATCGCTGCGTCCATCCACTTTCAGCCCGCGTGCCTGTTCTGGGCTCATATAAGCGGGTGTGCCGATAATGGCACTGCCCGTCACGTTGGTTTGCGAATCGCTCATTTTGGCAATGCCAAAATCCGAAAGATAGGGCTGGCTGCTGCGGTCAAAGAGGATGTTAGCAGGTTTCAGGTCACGGTGGATGATACCGCGTCGATGTGCTTCGTCGAGGGCGGGGGCGATGGCGTTGATGATACGGGCCGCTTCTTTCAAGTTGAGTTCGCCCTTAGCGAGCAAGTCTGCAAGGGAGCCACCCTTCATGTAACGCATGACAAAATAGGGCAACCCATCTGCTTCACCTACATCATATACCGGCACAATCGCAGGATGTTCTAGTGCTGCAATGATCTTCGCTTCACGATGGAAACGCACACTGAATTGCGGATCGTGCAAAAACTCGGCTGGCAAAACCTTGACTGCGACTTCGCGCTCAAAACGCTCATCGTAGCCAAGATAAACAGTCGCCATGCCACCACGCCCTAATTCGGACTTGATCTCATAGCGATCGACTTTTTGGGGTTGCTTGGGGCTTTTTACGGTTTCATCCACGATATTCTTCCTGATTTCTATGCTATCTATTTTTGGAGTGATTTTATCATCTTTCAGAAACTTGGCGTGAAAGTTCAGGAATGCTATAATGCCAGCGCATGCCCCGGTAGCTCAATAGGATAGAGCAATCGCCTCCTAAGCGATAGGTTGCGGGTTCAACTCCCGCCTGGGGCACTATTTTTTTTTAGTTCCGATAAAGATTCTTTTTTGCGAAGACTTTACAAAAATGTTAATCTATTTCTAATGCTAAGGGCTTGCTTTTTCTCCCTACATCGTGTATTATATTGACAGCAAACGTTTGGGTGCCCCCCTCACCCAGGCGTTTGCTGCTTAAGTAGACATTTTCAAAAAATCCGCTGTTTCTAGCGGGTTTTTTTCTTAAAGAAAACTTCCGAATTTTTTAGAAAATTCGGAAGTTTTGTATTTTTACTCTTCGCTTACTTCACCCTCAATGATGTCATCATCTTCGGTGGAGGCTGCACCACCCATATCACCGGTTGGCGGCGGAGGGGCTGCCTGTTCCTGTTGGTAAAGCTGCTGACTGATAGCATTGAAGGCATTCTGCAAGTCTTCAGTTGCCTTGCGGATGGCATCCGCATCGTCGCCTTCAGCGGCTTTCTTCAAAGTCTCGATTTTGCTTTCGATATCCTTGCGATCATCGTCGGAAACCTTGTCGCCCAATTCTTTGAGAGTCTTTTCAGTCTGGTAACCAAGTTGATCGGCGTTATTCTTCAAGTCGATCATTTCGCGGCGTTTCTTGTCATCCGCTTCATGCGCCTTCGCTTCGTTGACCATATTGTCGATGTCACTCTTGTCGAGGTTGGTAGAAGCTGTGATAGTTACCTTCTGTTCCTTGCCGGTAGCTTTATCTTTAGCGGTCACGTTCAGGATACCGTTGGCATCGATATCGAAGGTCACTTCGATTTGCGGGATACCGCGCCCTGCGGGCGGAATGCCATCCAGGCGGAAGCGACCGAGGGACATATTATCACCAGCCATCGGACGTTCACCCTGCAAAACGTGGATATCGACTGCGGTCTGATTATCCGCTGCGGTTGAGTAAACCTCTGTCTTACGAACAGGGATGGTTGTATTGCGCTCGATCATGACTGTCATGACGCTACCCATTGTCTCGACACCGAGGGAGAGTGGGGTTACGTCAAGGAGCAGGATATCTTTCACGTCACCAGCCAGAACGCCCGCCTGAATGGCTGCACCAACGGCAACAACTTCGTCGGGATTCACACCCTTATGCGGCTCTTTGCCATCGGTCAGGCTGCGAACAAGATCGTGTACCATCGGCATACGGGTTGAACCACCAACGAGGACAACTTCGTTCAGATCGCTGGCTTTCATGCCTGCGTCTTTGAGAGCTGCTTCAAAGGGCAGTTTACAACGCTTGATCAGATCTTCGGTCATCTGCTCGAATTTTGCACGCGTGAGTTTGAGTTGCAAGTGTTTCGGTCCTGAAGCATCAGCAGTCACATAAGGCAGGTTGATCTCAGTTTCCATCATCGTGGAAAGTTCGATCTTGGCTTTTTCTGCGGCTTCGCGCAAACGCTGGAGCGCCTGACGGTCACCACGCAGGTCGATGCCCTGATCGCGTTTAAATTCATCAGCCGCCCAGTTGACGATCTTCTGATCCCAGTCGTCGCCGCCGAGGTGTGTATCGCCATTGGTGGCTTTCACTTCGATGACACCTTCACCCACTTCAAGGATGGATACATCAAAGGTGCCGCCGCCGAGGTCAAAGACGAGGATCGTCTCGTCCTTTTTCTTGTCCAAACCATAGGTCAGGGCAGAGGCAGTCGGCTCATTAATGATACGCATCACTTCAAGACCGGCGATCTTGCCTGCATCTTTGGTCGCCTGACGTTGGCTGTCGTTAAAATATGCGGGGACAGTGATGACAGCCTGGCTCACGGTTTCGCCGAGATATGCCTCGGCGTCGGATTTGAGTTTAGCAAGCACCATTGCGGAAATTTCCTGGGGGCTATACTCACGCCCGGTTACGGGAATGCTGACGCGCACGTCATCCGATGGGCCTGCTATCACTTTGAAGGGCACCATGCCACGCTCGGTTTCGGTCTCTTCAAAACGTCGCCCGATAAATCTTTTGATCGAATAAACGGTGTTTTCCGAATTAATAACTGCCTGACGTTTAGCTGTTTGTCCCACCAGTCGTTCGCCATTTTTGTTAAAGGCGACTACAGAGGGAGCAAGGCGTCCGCCTTCAGCCGTCGAGATAACGGTGGGCTGTCCGCCTTCCATCACGGCGACCACACTATTGGTCGTTCCGAGGTCAATTCCAATGATTTTACCCATGTCTTACTCCTGTAAAAAAATATTTTCGTTTGATAACAGTGACCTGAATTGGTCACGGCTTTAGGATACCTGAAGGATGCAAGAATCTTGTTAACATGGCATAGAAAAATCGTAGGTTGGCAAAGAAAAAGTGGTGTTGGAAAATTCCAACACCACTTTTGGCATTACTTAGGCAATCAGGTTCGAACTAAGGCTGGCTGATCGTGACTTCGTTAATTTCAACTTTGACGGGGAGAATATTGAAGGATGATACAGATACACCAACCTTCCCATCACGGAGGGCATAATTATTCTCATCATACTCACGGGTCTCATAGCCGTTGATAATCAGTGAGAGCGTGCGATCTTTACAGATCATCTCGTAAGTATTGGTCTCTTTGCCAGCTTTAATCTTGTTGGAACCACCATCTGCCAACTCAGTGTAGATGACTGCACCATCGTTGCGAATAACGCCATGATAGAGCCAATAGAGGCCGTTATTAGCGATATTGAACTCATACCAGCCCTCATCAGGGGTATAGCGGCAGATCAGGCTGACGTTATTATTATTCACACCGCGGTTTTCTGCCACAACCGTCAAATGGACATTGTCATATTCATAGCCATCATAAGTAACGTAAGCCCACTGGCCTTCGCTTTCAAGGTCATAAACCAAACGTCCACCATCTGTGCCAACGAACATGGTTCCAAAATCATCTTCCGAGAAAGCGGGAACACTCTGAGTGCCATCGACGAGGAAATAAGTCCACAGGCTTGTATCCCCATCAAATGTCTCTGTATAGTATTGCTGTGCTACAGGCTCGGGGGTATTGGTGGGAACTTCAGGTGCAGGGGGAGGCGCTTCCTCTTGCACAGGAGCAGGTTCCGGGGCGGGAGCGGGTTCATCTCCTCCACCAATGCCACATGCCAAACTAACAACCATAATGACTGCGACCAGCAATAAAAAAGGCTTTGCCAATTGGTATTTCATCTTTTTCTCCTTTGAATTTCAGATAAATTGGACTGACAAAGCCAGTATAGCAAAAATCTTTTCAATTAACAAGAAAAAAGCATTAGCCCTTTTTGGCTAATGCTTTGTGGAGATGGCGGGAATCGAACCCGCGTCCGAAAGATTCGAGCCTCGAATATCTACGAGCGTAGCCGACTGATGATCGTCACCGGATGCTTCTCAATCGGCAGGAAAGACACCCGGTCAGCCACTGGGACCCGAAAGCCCTCTTTCACATACTTAGCGGCATTGTATGCGGCACTCTATCTTTGCGTCGCCCGAACCTATGACCCGACAGAGTAGGGTAAAGGAGGACGCGGTCTCTCTGTGAGACCGACCACTATGCTATCGCTTAGGCAGCGAGGGGCATAGCAGCGTAGTTTGTGCGATTGGCACTTGTTTTTTTGCGCTGAGTTAACGAGCATCGGCGCCTCTCGGCTCGCAATCCGGGATCAGCCTCCTCCGTCGAAGCCTGTCATCCCCGTGCATCCCCATTATACACGAAGCCATTTTCAGGCACAACAGCGCCGTAAGCGAGCACAGCAAACGCCAGAATGCATTTGTTTATTCCATGCTTCCATACCGCCACGCACACTGAAGACAGAAGAGAAACCCTCATCTTCGCCCAAAATATCAACTGCGACCTTGCTCTTTAGCCCATGATCGCAGATCAAGATCAATTCATCGTCTTTTCCATATTTTTCATTGACCAGCACTTCATGCATGAAATCATCAAAAGGAATGGAAAGCGCACCAGGGATATATCCTCGTTTAAAAATCTCGGGTTTGCGCAAGTCGATCAAGACGGGCAATGGTTTTCTATTGAGCATTTCATCTAGTTGACTAATATGAATGTCTCGAGACTTTGCACTCTTCCGCAAGCGTTGTATAAATTCGCGTGGAGAAATCGTTCTGAGTTGAAAAAGCTCTTTCAGCATCAAAAGCATGATCACCAAAAGACCTGCTAACAAACCAATAAAAAGATCGCTCATCTTTACTCCGGTTTGTGCGCAGTGATCTTTGCACTAAAGACCGCTTTATAAACTTCTTTTTTTGACAAACCGCCTAATTGGATCTCGCCACCGAGTTGGCGGACAGCATCATCGACCTGTTCCCGGTCTAGATAAACGGGAACAATTTCCACATCCACGAAACCGCTCTCCTGTATACCTTCTATGTACTCCCGAATATCCAGCGCGCCCGAAACACATCCCGCCCACGCGCTTAAACTGGACTTGAGATTATCCGGCAGCGGGCCATCCGTGACCATATCACTGACCGCCAACTTCCCACCAGGACGCAAAGCACGGAAAGCTTCTCGAAAAACCTGCGGCTTATCGGTGCTGAGATTGATGACACAATTCGAAATGATCACATCCACACTTGCATCGGGAACAGGGAGATGCTCAATCTCGCCCAAACGGAACTCGACATTGTCTGCACCGATCTTAGCTTGGTTAGCGCGTGCTTTCTCAAGCATGGCAGGGGTCATGTCCACACCGATGACGTGACCTTCAGACCCTACACGTTGGGCTGCGAGGAAACAATCTATGCCACCACCAGAACCAAGATCAAGAACGACCTGCCCGGGTTTCAGCGCCGCTAAGGTGATTGGGTCACCACATCCTAATGAGAGCCCGGTCACATCTTCGGGAAGGGCGCTGATATCTGCCTCTTTATAGTATTTTTCAACGACAGCCATTTGTTCAGCATCATTGGCATCATCCCCACAACAGGATGTGCTTGCCTGGCAACCGCAATCGGCTGGAGTGCCAACCTCAAAAGTTTCGGCGATCTTGCTGTATCGATCGCGCACGGCAGTGCGCACATTTAGTTCTACTTTTTCGTTGTTCATTTTTTCTCCTAGATTTCCATAAATAGATATATATCAATATGTTTTTCCAAAAAAAGACACCGCTATTTGGGTGCCAAAATCACATCCAGCTCCGGGGCAAAATCTCCAGCCAACTGACAGCAGGCATCAGCGATCCTCTTCTGATTTAAAGAATAGAAGATCTGTTTTCCTTCGCGACGTGAATCAACCAACCCTGCGGAGCGCAAAATACTCAAGTGATGTGAGACTGTTGGCTGAGAAACATTGAGCGCATCAACGATCTCGCCAACACTAAGCCACTTGCAACAGCAAAGAGTCATAATCTCCTGACGGGTTTCATCAGCGAGTGCTTTTGCAAAGGTAATGGGATTGATATTTTCCATAGACATATCGACAATCTTCAATGTATTCGTGCAATATACTAATAGATAAACTTCGATATGTCAACATTTCACACCTTGATTATTGCAAACTCCATAGGAACTTCGTCTTCTTGCTGGAACGATACCTTTATGCTAGACTTTACATGAATTCTAGGTTTCTACATCATCTACTCTCTTTTAGAGTATGAAGGAAAATCCCATGACAGAAAAAATCCTCATCATCGACGATGACCTTGATACCCTCCGCTTGGTTGGTTTAATGCTACAAAAACAAGGCTATCAAATCGCAGCTGCTAATAATGGAGAGCAAGGTTTAACTAAAGTCGCAGAAGAAAAACCTGATCTTATCTTGCTGGATGTCATGATGCCTGATATGGATGGTTATGAAGTGGCGCGACGCCTGCGCCAAAACCCAGAAACATCCAGCATTCCCATTTTGATGTTCACCGCAAAAACTCAGCTTGATGATAAAGTCACAGGCTTTGAAGCCGGCGCAGATGACTATCTGACAAAGCCCACCCACCCAACAGAACTCCACGCCCACGTCAAGGCTTTGCTGGCACGTGCAGTCAAGGCGCAGCAACTCAAGCAAACAGCTTCTTTAGAGAGAAAAGCCTTTGTTACTGGTGTTGTCAGCGCTCGTGGTGGATTGGGGGTCTCCTCAATAGCCCTTAACCTTGCCAGTATCTTGCAAAGTGAAACCAACGCTGAGACGATCATGGTCGAGCTAACGCCTGGCATGGGCACGATTGGACGTGATCTTGGCTTCAAAGACACAAGCGGATTGGCTGAACTCCTAAAAAGCTCCCCCGAAGATATTGCAACTGAAGCAGTACTCAACGCTCTTCTAAGGCATAAATCCGGACTAAAATTATTAGCCGCCTCGGAACACCCACAGGATTCCCCGCTCAATGGTGCATTACCCCAAGGCGAAACTCTCTTCGCCCAACTGGCTTCATTGGCACGTTTCCTCGTATTGGATTTTGGTGCCAGCCTTCCCATGCTGAGTCAGAGTTTGCTTCCCAAATGCGACCATGTTATTGTTCTCGTTGAAGCCTTCACGAACTCAATTGCGCATACCAAACTCTTGATCGAGGATCTTTTGAGTTTGGGGATCGAAAAGGAAAAAATCTCTCTCGTGTTGAATAACAGAATGCGCTCCGATATGCTACTTGCCTTGAGCGAGGTTGAAAAACAACTCGGCTCATCCATTAACGTCACTTTTACCCCAGCGCCTGAACTATACTCACAAGCAAGCCGCAAGAGCACAACAGCCATTCTCATGCAACCTGAAAGCATTACCAAGAATCAATATCAAAACCTGGCAAATATCATCACAACGAACGAGGCAAAAGAGGAATGAGAAGGCTTGCCAGCGAAGCGATTAGAAAGATCGCTTTCGCAGCGGAGCTTTTTCAGCAAGCTAAACACGCTATCGTACTAACAGGAGCGGGGATTTCCACATCATCAGGGATTCCAGATTTTCGTTCAGAAGGCACCGGTTTATGGTCAAAGACCGAAGCAATGGAAGTTGCTTCGCTTTCCACCTTTCGCTACGATCCAACCCAATTTTATAAATGGTTCCGCCCTCTTGCGAGCCGGATCATCAACGCAGCTCCTAATGCAGCACATATTGCACTCGCAGAAATGGAAAAAGCTGGCTATCTAAAAACCATTATCACCCAGAATATTGATATTCTTCATCAAAAATCTGCGTCAAATAACGTAATTGAAACACATGGCACACTACGGACGCTTTCATGTACCCAATGTTTTCGCCAATTCGGATCCACTCCTTATCTGGAACCCTTTGTCACCGAAGGGACGATTCCCAGCTGCCTAGATTGCAACGCCATACTAAAACCCGATGTCATTCTCTTTGGTGAGCAACTCCCGCAAACAGAATGGCTCAAAGCACAAGATGCTGCCCGTCGTTGCGATCTGATGCTCGTTGTCGGTTCATCGCTCGAGGTACTCCCTGTCGCCGGATTGCCCATGCAAACCCTCGACCGGGGCGGGCATCTTATCATCATCAACCATACTCCCACTTACCTGAACGTTCGTGCCGATATCGTGTTCACTGAAGATGCAGCCACTTTGCTGCCCTTATTGGCAGAACAGGTATTCAACCATGGAAGAAAAAACTAAAACCCAAGACCTTAGAGACTATCGACGTCTCATTGAGATCACCCGTGATCTGGCGTCTACCCTTGATTTGGACGCTCTGCTCTACAGGATTGTAAAAGTAGCTACGGAGATCGCCAATGCAGAAGAGGCTTCGATCTTACTTTACGATGACGCAGCGCGACAACTCCACTTTGAAGTTGCTACCAATATGGAATTACCCAATATGAGAGGCCTGGATGTACCCTTAGAAGGCAGCATCGCAGGTTGGATTTTCACAAACTGCAAACCCGTTCGCATTGGTGATGTAAAAGATGATGCTCGTTATTTCAATGGTGTCGAAACTGCAACCAGCTTCACAACAGAGTCTCTTTTAGGCGTTCCGCTCGTCACAAAAGAGAAGGTGATCGGCGTACTGGAAGTATTGAACAAAAAAGAAGGTCAGTTCAACGATGTTGACGAGGAACTCCTGCTCGTTTTGGGCTCGCAAGCTGCGGTCGCGATCGAGAACTCACGTCTCTTCCAGCAATCTGACCTTATATCGGAATTCGTTCACGAGTTACGTACGCCACTTGCATCCCTCAGCACTGCCACCTATCTCCTGCTCCGCCCGGAAATTTCCCCGAAGCAACACGAGCAGATCGTCAACAACATCCACTCAGAGACTTTGCGCCTGAATGCGTTGGCATCATCTTTTCTTGATCTTTCTCGCCTCGAATCAGGGCGCGTCCACTTTCGTTATGAGGGCGTGGATATCGAAAAACTTTTTGATGAATGCCGTGAGATCATGCAAACCAAGGCCACCGAACAAAATGTGCAGATTGAGATCCAAGTAACTGGTGATCTGAGCAAATTTGAAGCCGACCCGGGCAAGATCAAACAAGTCATTTTGAATTTACTCAGCAACGCCATCAAATACAACCATCCGGGCGGCACAGTAATGCTGCGGGCTTTGATGGAAAACAAAAAGATCCGCATCGAAGTACAGGATACAGGCTACGGCATCCCTGCTGAGGCAATGCCGCATCTTTTCAAGAAATTCTTCCGTGTCCATGAGACCGAGAATAAGGTCGCCGGAACGGGGTTGGGGCTTTCGATCACTAAACAGATCGTACAAGGGCACAGAGGCGCTATCGAGGTCAAAAGCAAATCCGGCGAGGGGACAACCTTTATTATCCGCTTGCCCCTGACTGCTGTACGCGACTGAGATAATTTTTGCATACCAAATACCCGCGCCGATTGCGGGTATTTTTATTTGTACATAAGGAGAAAATATGAAAAATAACAAAACGCTCGGCTTTATCATTTTCGGTGTCGGCATTGCACTTTCGGCAATCACATTGCTCTTTTTACCCATCCCGATATTTGGGCTTTATCTACTTCTCGGGATCTATAAACCTGAAATCAACAATCTTATGCGTATCCTTATCGCAATCTTTGGTTCGCTCGCCATTGTTATGGTGATTGCAACCATCGTCTCATTTATGCTCTACTAAATTTTAAGAAGATATTTGTATGCAGCCCGCCCTTCGGCGGGTTGTTGTTTTTACATGCTGAGATTGCTATACTGAAAACATCTACAATACAGAAAGCGAGGGAAGCATGAAAAGAATTATCATCTGTGCCGATGGAACCTGGAGCAAACCAGACAGGATAGATAAAGAGAAAGGAAGAAAAATAGAGCATGGAAAGGATTGGGTTCGCAAACCAAGTAATGTTGTAAAAATGGCTCGTGCAATTCTGGCTACAACCAAAGAAGGGATTACTCAAGTCGTTTTTTACGATCCTGGAGTTGGTACAGGTTGGGGAATCCTCGATCCTGTTATCGGAGGAGCTTTTGGACAAGGTGTTTCCAAAAATATTATTGACTGCTATCGTTTTCTTGTCCAAAACTACAGCGATGGTGATGAGATTTACCTCTTCGGTTTTAGCCGAGGCGCATTTACTGTCCGCAGTCTGGCAGGCTTAATTCATAAATGTGGTTTACTCGAAAAAACAGATGCATACTATATCCCCGATGCCTACGAACATTACCGGTTAATCGTTGATATTGAAAAAATTAAATCAATGCTGCCATCCTACACACCTAAAACAATTCGTAAACGGATACTTCAGCGCTATCAGGAAGAAAATAAAAGAAACAGGCAAAAATTAGCTAACTTTTGCTCTGGAAAATATAAAAATCGCAACAAAAAAACAAGAGCTGCTGAAATAAAATTTATAGGTGTCTGGGATACGGTCGGGGCATTAGGTATCCCCGTCTCAGGATTACTGGGATACTGGATAAATCACAAACACGCCTTTCATAATCTTCGCTTAGGCAATAGCATTAAAAACGCCTATCAATCTCTTGCAATTGATGAAAAACGAAAGCCCTTTAGCCCTACTTTATGGAGACCGTTCAAGGAATCTAAACAAAACATGGAACAAGTGTGGTTCTCCGGTGTACATACGAATGTAGGTGGTGGCTATAATGATTTAGGATTAGAGAATATTACTTTTAAATGGATGGTCGAAAAAGCCCTAGCACACGACCTTGGCATAGATTCGGAGTACATGAAACATATTGGAGGATACTATAAAGGAGAACTTAGAAATTCAATGAACCTGTTTTATAGACTTTTAGGTGGAGAATATATCCGCCCCATCGGCAAAACAAAATACGGCAACGAAAGTATTCACACCACCGCCATTCAGCGTCATGAAGATCCGCCTGAGAGACAAACACCTTACGATCCTCCAAACTTGGTGGACGCCATTTCCCTAGATAAATAACATATAAAAAACTCCGAGAATTTCTCGGAGTTTTTTATATCACTTTCGGCATTCCCCAGCCGTTCAATTGGATGCTGCGCGGATCATCCGCCCAAATGCCTGCGACGGCCTCATCACAGTGTGGACACTTGCCTCCGTCTGTAAGCTGATAGTCTCGAAGAGAAAAGCCGACCCGTTTGATCAGCGCCCGCTGACAGGATGGGCAAAAGGTCGACTCATACTCGCCCGCACGCCCATGCACATTCCCGGCGTAGACGTAGCGCAGCCCGGCTTCTCGCCCAATATCCGCCGCACGGACGAGAGTATCGAGGGGCGTATTTTCATTATCGGCCATCTTGTAATTGCGGTGATAGGCGGTCACATGCCAGGGGATGTCGGGGGAGACTCCTGCCAAAAAGCGAGCAGCCTCCCACAACTCCGCGTTTGAGTCGTTGAAGTCGGGGATAACGAGCGTGACCACCTCCACCCATAATCCCAGCTCTTTTGCGCGGAGAGTACTATCCAGCACATTTTTCAGTACTCCGCCCAATTGACGATAATTCTTATCCTGCATGGATTTCAAGTCGATCTTGTAGCCATCCAGATGTGGCGCAAGATATGCCAGGGCTTCGGGGGTGGCATGCCCGTTTGAGATCATGGCAGTTCTCAGCCCTGCCTTTTTGGCTTCCTTGAAGACAGCTACAGCCCACTCACTAGTGATGAGCGGTTCATTGTAAGTCGAGGCAATAATCTTCGAATTGCTCTGTTTTGCCAACTCGACCAATCCACGTGCGCTGACTTCGCGCACAAGCCGACCAGCCCCATCCGATGCCGGGTCACGCATGGCTTGGGATGTGAACCAGTTTTGGCAGTAGGCACAGTGCAGGTCACAACCCAACATACCGAAAGAAAGTGCGTTCTCACCGGAGAGAAAATGATAAAAGGGCTTCTTCTCGATGGGATCAGCCTGTAGCGCGGCAACATAACCGAAAGGCACGCGCAACTCTCCCTCTTCATTGAAACGCACCTTGCAGATGCCACGCCTCCCTTCACGGATCAGGCAACGATGACCACAGGCAACACAACGCAGAGCCTTATCATCCAGCTTTTCATAGAGCTCGCCGAGGGCGGTGAGGGCATACAGTTTTTGAGAAAGGTTCATCGTTTCTTCTGCAAGACACTCCTGATCTTAAGTTCTTCTCCATTAAGAATACGCTGAATATTGCTGCGATGCAACCAGAAAGCAAGAATAGTGATTCCCGCACCGAGCCAGACCAAACCCGTTGGATAATCTAGTAGATAAGTTGTGATCGGCAAGGCGATGAAGACCGTCAGCGAGCCAGCCACAATATAGTCAGTGATAAAAGCGGGCACAATAACCAGCAGCCCGAAAAGCACGCCCAGTTTAAGATCGATCCCTCCCAGAACACCGATCAGGGTCGCAACACCTTTGCCACCCTGAAACTTAATATAGAAGGGGAAGATATGCCCGATGATCGCCATGATCCCTGCCAAATAAGCTAAGTTGGGGTCGTGGGGATAGATCCATTTTACGACCAGAACAGCCAAGATCCCTTTCAGCACATCGACAAAGGCAACAAGAAAACCATATTTCTTTCCCATAATGGTAGTGACATTGGAAGCACCGGCATTACCGGATCCATGCTCACGGATGTCCATCTTCCCGGCGCTTTTGCTCAGCAGGTAGGCAGTCTGGATAATGCCGAAGGCGTAGCCAATCAGCATGGCGATGATTGTTTCTATGGTCATTATTTTCCTCGTTTCATGGCAGGCTACAAAAGTTTTGAAAACTTTTGTAGCCTCTTTTCAGCAAAGTATAATACGCCCATGCTAACTCTCGCAATCCAAGCTGGCGGCAAATCGAGCCGTATGGGGCAGGATAAAGCCCTGATGCCCTTTCGAGGCGTACCCCTCATCCAATATGTGCTGGAGCGTCTCGCGCCCATCGCGGATGAGATCATCGTCACGACGAACGCGCCCGAAAACTACAAGTTTCTTGGGGTGCCACTTTTCCCCGACATCCGCCCGGAGCGGGGAGCATTGGGCGGGTTGTATACCGCGTTGAAATCGGCATCCCACGCTCAGGTGGCGATGGTGGCGTGCGACATGCCTTTCGCCAGTACCCAATTTTTTGACGCAGCGAGCAAGCTCCTCGTCACGCACGAAGCGGATGTGGTCATCCCGAAAACGGAGCACGGCTATGAACCTCTGCATGCCCTCTATCGCCGCGATGCCTGCATCCCCCCGATTGAAAAAGCGCTGGATGCCAACAAGTGGAAGGTCATCTCTTGGTTTGATGATGTGAAGGTCCATGCGCTGACGCCCGAAGAGACCGAGGCTTTCAATCCCGATGGTTTCACTTTCTGGAATCTGAATACGCCCGAAGATTTCGCCAAAGCTGAAAAACTTTAGCCACGAAGAGCACAGAGTTCACGGAGATTTTTAAGAGCTTTTCTCTGTGTTCTCCGTGTGCTCTGTGGTGAAAATTAACGCACGATCATCACCGGACAATCGGCATGCTGCAAAACCTTCTGCGACTGACTGCCCAGCAAGAGTCCGCGCAACTTGCCATAACCGCGCGACCCCATCACGATCAGATCGTTCTTGCGGACATCCGCCACGCGCAGGATTACCTCAGCGCCAGGTCCTTCCAAAATTTCCGTTTTCAATTCACCAGGGATATCACCCACGACATCGATTGCCACTTCGAGGACGGTTCTTGATTCCTTCAGGCGGGCAACAACAGCGTGCTGAAAATTCGGTTCGCCCAAATAGGCGGGGACAGTAGCGTGTGCGACAACGATGCGCAAATTGGCTTTCATACATCTAGCCAACTCAGCAGCCACCTTTGCCGCGTGAATCGAATGTTCGGAGCCATCAACGCCCAATAAGATATTCTTGAACATGAGAACCTCCTTTCTCGATTACAATTTAAGTATACAAATTTTCCCGCTCACTTTCCACTCAGGAGAAGAAATGGCACTCAACATCCCCGAAATCCGCGCACAATTTCCCGCGCTGGCGCGCCCCGCGATCTTTTTCGATGGCCCCGGCGGAACACAAATCTGCCAGCAAAGCCTTGATCGCATGACCCAATATCTGGTCGAGTCCAATGCCAATTTTCATGGTGCTTTCGCAACCAGTGCTGCATCGGATGTCGTTCTGGATGAAGCTCATCAAGCAATGGCAGATTTTTACAATGCCGCCAGCCCCAAAGAGATTGTCTTTGGCAATAATATGACGACGCTGACCCTGCACATCAGCCGCTCGATCTCGCGGACGTGGAATCCCGGCGACGAGATCGTGGTGACGCGTCTCGATCACGATGCGAACGTGACCCCATGGTTGCTGGCTGCCGAAGATCGGGGTGCCACTGTGAGCTGGGTCAACTTCGACCACGCCGACGGAACATTGAATCTCGATGAACTTGCCGCCGCCCTCGAGCGCAAACCAAAATTCCTGGCGGTGGGCTATGCATCCAACTCGCTGGGGACGATCAACCCTGTCAAAAAGATCATCAAGATGGCACATGAAGCTGGCACAATGGTCTACGTGGATGCCGTCCAATACGCGCCGCACGGCGTGATCGACGTGCAAGACCTCGACGCCGATTTTTTGGTTTCATCCCCCTATAAGTATTTTGGTCCCCATGCGGGTGTACTTTATGGCAAAAAAGATCTGCTCGAAGAAATGAAAGCCTACAAAGTCCGCCCGGCGAGCAATGCCCTGCCCACCAAATACGAGACCGGTACACAAAACCACGAAGGGATCGCGGGCGTTCTCGGTGCTATCGAATATTTCGAGTGGGTCGGCGAAAAATTCGGTGGAGAGTATGAACAGAACTTCGTCGAAGATGGTTTTTCGGGGCGTGTGCTAACGCTCAAAAAAGCGATGACGGCTATCGGCGCCTACGAGCAAGAACTCAACCAGGCATTGCTTTCCACGCTGGGATTTGTGCCCGGGCTGACCCTTTATGGTCCCAGCGATCCGCGCAAAACGGATGAGCGCGTGGCGACCTTCTCCTTCGGTCTGGAGGAGATGCATCCGCGCACGGTGGCAGAGAAGCTTGGCAAGCGTAACATCTACGTTTGGGATGGGCACTACTATGCCATCAACGTCACCGAGCAACTCGGTCTCGAAGAAAGCGGCGGCATGGTGCGTGTTGGGGCAACACATTACAACACGATCGAGGAGATACGCAAATTAGGGGAGGCGTTGACGGAGATCGCTGAGGGGAAGTAAATTTTTGATATTGTCGATTCTAAAGCAAAAGACCAACGGTCGTTGGTCTTTTGCTTTTTTGGGTTTCTAACGATATACGATTATTGCGGCTTTTGTACTGATTTAAAAAACCTGTATTGTTCTCAGACTTAGAATTTAAACTCAATTATCTGTCCAACAAGTCCTACCCAAGACCAAGCAGCTAGACCAGCTCCAAGAATTGATCGTACCAATGGCGGAAGATCGAATCTTATTTCATATACTGCTAAAAATGCTCCACCCAATATTCCTGCAAAAGATCCAGTGATTGCGCCAATGATTAATCCGTTTGTTTCAAGCTCTGGATAATAGTTTTGCATAGTTAATGCTCCAACAATAGCCCCAATAAAAATGCCAACTGCTGCGCCTGTAAGAGCATCATTTTTGTCATAACCTAAATCAAGATTTCCCTTCAAAGCATCATATACAATCCTTCTCATGACAGAAGGGCTTATCTGAGAATATTCAACATACTCAGCAAACAATTCTTCGGCTATTGGATCATTTGTTGGCGGATGATTTTTTGCATATTTTAGACTTTCGCGATATACACCCGGTGGATATAAGACTCCACCAACTGACTTTACTCTAACCTTCTCGTAAATCATAGGATGTTGATCGTGAAGATAATCCATTAATTTCTTATATTTACTGCGGAGAACTACATTGTAGAGGGTGCCAAAAATTGCAATTGTGAGTCCTGCTCCAAAAAACAAGACAATGTTCATAACAAACAGAATTTCCATAATATTTCCTTTGCAGTTTTTTGATGATGTGAAATTATCAAAACCCCTTAAAAGATTGTGTCCGCTAAGTTATTAAACTAACTCTATCCCCGAATCGGTGATCTTTATTTTGCCTTTTTTATATAACTTACCGATTGCCTGCTTAAAAACTTTTTTGCTTACTTGAAATTCATTTCTTATCTCTTCAGGGGAGCTTTTATCGTGAAAGCTTGATTTTCCCCCACCAGCCTTAAGATGTGCCAGAATTTTATCCGCCGTCAAAGGGACAAGCTCGCCTTTCTTTGGCTGAAAAGAAATATCTATCTTCCCATCTTCTCGAATACGTTGTATATAGGCTTTGAGTTTTTGGCCCTTGTAGTACTCGTCATAAAGATCATTGCCATAGACTAACCCCAGGTACGCATCGTTTATCACGACCCTGATCCCCAAACTCACAAAGGCATAGATCTCGACATCGACTTCCTGCCATTCAGTAAATATCCCCGGTTGCACAGTTTCTTTTAGTTGACTTTTCATTTTCATCCCTTTATGAAGAATCGATAAATCGATTTTACCATTTTTGTCTGATTGTGAAGAAAGTGTCGGGATGGTGTACATGGGGGAGCGTTAAAGGAGATCGCTGAAGGGCAGTAAAAGAAAAACCGAGTGTTTTGAAAACACTCGGTTTTTTTTTGTTGTCTATTCTTCGGAAGCAGGTTCCTCGTCTGCGGGCGGTGTGAGGTTGAGATTATCCGGGATGGAGACATCCACTTCGCCATCTTCCGGCACCGCACAAGCTGCGGCTTCCATATCCTTCTCCGTTTTCTTCGGGGGCAAAACATGGAAGGGGATGTCGATGATGATGACATCCAGATGCTGACGCAGTCGATTACGGAGCATCATCGAGGTCTTGTTGTGCAGGACACTCGTGGCAACATCTGTGATGACCACTTCGGGGATCATGACAGTCACCGAATGATCCGGGAATTCTTCGCAGTTAACTCTCTCAATATAATCGATCAAGGGTGGCAGGAAATTACGATAATCATGTTCGATCTCGACCAATTTCGCATTCCCAACCATGCTGGGGAAGCGATTCCAACGCTTCATAAAGCGTTCTTTGTCTTCTTCGCTTGTTGAAACATAAATGGCGCGGATATCATCACTGAGCATATTGGCATATTGCAAGGCCCTCAGGGTACCACGATGCACGTCGCCGATCGGGAGCAAGACCACATCTGCCACACCGCTGATCTCGCGTTCCTCGATGGTACGCGTGCTCAAATTATCAGCAACATTTTGATAATGCCGATTGATGCCATAGAACATGGAGATCAGAATCGGGATAACGACAACGATGATCCAGGCACCTTCCATGAATTTGGTAATGACCAAAACAATGAAAACGATAAAGGTTGTCGTGGCACCAATGGCGTTGACGGCGCGTTTCCACTGCCAGCCTTTTTCGTGATGCAATTCAGTCTCGAGAGTTTCCACCGTTTCACCGGGTTTGATCTTGGAGACCCTAGTCATCAATTTGACCATACCCGCCTGTGAAAGGGTGAAACTGATCATTACGCCGATAGCATAAAGGGGCAACATGGCAAACTCGTCCGCCTGGAAGATAATTACCACGATTGAAGCGACGACTGCCAGTGTGAGAATACCGCCGTTGAAGACTAGGCGTTCGCCCTGGTTGCGCATCCAGCGTGGCATGAATTTGTCACGAGAAAGGAAATAACTCAAACGCGGGAAATCCTGATAGCCGGTGTTGGCTGCCAGAACAAGGATCAACATGGTAAAGATCTGCACCCAATAGTAGAGAAAACCTTCACCCGTGATCGTACGCGTCAACTGTGAAAGCAGACTGTCGTGATGATCGGGAACCAAATTCAATTGGGTGGACAGGAAGCTGATACCAACAAAGAGCGACATGGCGATAATCCCCATCGCAACCATTGTCTGAGCAGCATTCTTTGCCTCGGGCGCTTTGAAAGCCTGGACGCCATCACTGATGGCTTCGATCCCGGTCAGCGCAGTACAACCAGCCGCAAAGGCACGCAGCAAGATCCAAATCATACCGATCTGGGTCAAGTCACCCGTAACAGCGGCAATGTCTACGACCTGTGGTTCAAGCGGGGCGGCACCAAAAAGCCCAAAGCTGCGTACCAAACCGATCCCGATAACAACAAGCACGCCGACTACAAAGGCATAAGTCGGGACAGCAAAAACAGATCCGCTTTCGCGCACACCGCGCAGATTCATCCACGTCAAGATACCGATAATGCCTAAAGCCAACCAAACGCGAAAATCATATATCTCCGGGAAAGCCGAAACCATCGCGCGGATACCCGCAGAAACCGACACCGAGACGGTCAGCGAATAATCGGTCAGTAGGGCTGCCGCAGCGATCAACGAAGGCAGCGTACCAAGATTATCTTTCGAGACAATATAGGAGCCACCACCTTTGGGATAATGCAAAATAGTCTGAATATAACTAAAGACTACGATCAGGACTAATGCAGTAATACCCATGACGATCGGCATCGTCATCGTAAGTGCCCCGCTCCCCAATACGATCAAAATACTCATTACCGCTTCGGTGGCATAAGCATTACTACTGATCGGGTCAGATGCAAAAACAGCCAAACCACGCACTTTATCCAACCGTTCATGGTGTGCCTGGCTGGTTGGGAAAGGCTCCCCAAATAATACACGTTTGATCCTAGATCTATTCATATTCTTCCTCAAAAAAAGACGCCCAATCGGACGCCTGCAAAATAAACGCTGAGATTATACATGTTTTTTGATCCCCAAAGATTAAAATCCAAGCGCTTTCGGAGATGTTTCGTTTTGCGAAAAGGGCAGACTATTCTTCAAACTTCGATGGAAATTTCTCCAACTCATCCAGCAAGTCTAAAAACTCTTGCGCATTTTCGCGCGTCAGCAATTCACGCCGGAAGCGGCGCGTTGTTTGATAAGTAGAAATGTAATGCACTGCGTGCTTGCGGAAGAGATTCAGCCCCAGTTTCTCGCCATAAAATTCCTGATTCCGTACAAGATGTTCCACCATCATCTTGCGCACGTCATCGAGCGTGACCTCGGCGCGATCCTTGCCCGAGAATATCCACGGGTTCCCCATCGCTGCCCTGCCGATCATGACCCCATCGCAGCCGGTATACGACTTCATCGTCCCAATATCCGCAATAGTTTTCACATCCCCATTCCCGATGACGGGAATCTTGACCGCCTGCTTGACCTCGCCGATCACATCCCAGTTGACGGTACGCTCACGACCGCCCTCGCGCGTCCGCCCGTGGATGGCGATCAGCGAACCGCCATTTTCCTCAACGATGCGCGAGATAAGCATATAGTTCTGACAGTCATCCCAACCCATACGGATCTTCCCTGTAATGGGCACTTCCAACACTTGTGAAAGCCGCTTAAAGAGGCGTGCTACTTTGAGCGGGGTACGCATTAGCCCTACGCCCGCGCCGCTGTTGGCGATGGCTTTGGTGGGGCAGCCCATGTTGATGTCGATGAAGTCTGGTTCCAACTCCTGAATTTTCAGCGCGGCTTCAACCATCGCTTCGACGGTGTGGCTGTAAATCTGAAAGGCGATCGGGCGTTCCGTTTCACGGTAGCGCAACTTCTCCGAGACTCTGCGCATATTGTGAATCAAACCTTCCGCACGCGCGAACTCGGTATAAGAAATAGACGAGCCTAGTTCGCGGCAAAGCGAGCGGAAAGGCTCATCCGAGAATCCCATCATGGGGGCAAGGATCGCATCGCCGTAAACGGGGATAGTGTCAACATAAAAGGTAGGGGGTGTTGTTACTGTTTTCATACGGATAAAACTTCTGTCATTGCGGGGGAATCATTAGATCGACACATTCCTTTGCTCACAATGATCATGTTCTTGTCTTTCTATTTATACCCTTTTGGGTGGCTTTCGTGCCAACCCCAGGCCGTCTTCAAGATATTCTCGATACTCGAGTGTTCGGCCTTCCAGCCGAGTTCTTCCTGCACTTTATCGGAAGAAGCAACGAGACGTGCCGGGTCGCCGGGGCGGCGGGGTGTTTCTTCGGCAGGGATGGGATGTCCGGTGACGGTACGGGCGGCTTCGATGACTTCCTTGACAGAAAATCCGGTGCCGGTACCGATGTTGTAAACCAGTCTATCGCGTTCGGCGAGGGCATCCAATGCCAGCAGATGTGCAGAAACAAGATCAGCGATGTGGATGTAATCGCGGATGCAGCTACCGTCGGGGGTTGGATAGTCGGTGCCGAAGACTTTGATGTTTTCACGTTGTCCTAAAGCCACCTGCAATACGAGCGGGATCAGGTGCGATTCAGGCTGGTGCGCTTCACCACGTCCGGGCACCGCTCCGGATGCGTTGAAATAACGCAGGGCGGCAAAATGCAGACCATGAATTTTGCGATACCATTCCAAAATATTTTCGACTGCCAGCTTGGTGTAGCCGTAGGTATTGGTCGGTCCGAGCAGGGATTTTTCGCTGAGCGGCTCATCACTGGATTCATAAACCGCTGCCGTGGACGAAAGCACAAAACGCTTCACGCCCGCACGGACAGCCGCTTCGATCAGCCCCGCCGAGTTGACGAGATTGTTCTGGATGAATTTGCCGGGGTCTTTCATGCTCTCGCCCGCTTCGATGAAGGCGGCGAAGTGCATCACGGCGTCGAACTGCTTGCTGGCAAGCGCGGCCTCGAGGGCTGCTTTATCTCCCAAATCAGCGTGGATGAAGTCTGCGTCTTCAGGCACCGCTTCACGATAGCCAGTGACGAGCGAGTCGTAGACGGTGACGTTATGCCCTGCTTTGAGCAATGCTTCTGCGGTCGCTGAGCCGATATAGCCCGCTCCGCCTGTTACGAAAATATTCATGGGGTTCCTTTTGTTTATGCAATAACCCTGTTATTGTAAAGCTATCTGACCATCATCAAGATTTATACGATATTTTTCATTATTGAAGTCAATTACTTCTATACAATTTTCATGCAAAGAAAAACCTTCTGTAAAGATGTCTTTTCCAGAAACACTCCATAAAGAGTTACCTTCAAAGTCCATTTTAGTAATGTCGACTTCTCCGTGAAAAATAATTCCATCATTGTCTGGTGAAAGATATATTCCAAAAGAAGTCGCTGTATCAACTTTTTTGTGCCATAGAAGTTCCAAAGAAGAAAGTTCTAAACAACAAACCCAATTCCCTATTGCAATGAAAATTTGTTTATCGAGAAGAACGATTGAATTAGGATGAAATCTCGTTCGCCCACCACTCACTGAAAGCAAACAAGTGTTTTGCTGACCAGTCGCATCTTTGGCAGCAATACCATAACCTGTGTTGTTAAAAAGTTTTTCTCCCAGAACATAAGTCTTGTCATATTCTGGGAGAGTTTGATCTATATCAAGAATCTCTATTTCAAAGGTATCGTTCTTGAATTGCAAAGTTCTATCCTAATAATTTATAGGGAAATATCTGGTCGTCTCTCATGCCAATCCGTTGCGCCCTGATAGGCTTGCCCGATGGCAAAAAGTTTTTCTTCGCTGAAACGCGCACCCATCAACTGCATACCGATCGGCATCTGGTCGCCGTCAAAACCGACAGGCAGGGCCAAGCCGGGTACACCGGCTAAATTCGCGGGGAGCGTGAAAATATCTTCCAAATACATCGAGAGCGGGTCGCCACCATGTTTGCCGATCTCAAAGGCCGTTGTCGGGGCAATAGGCGCAGCGATCGCATCCACCGTCTCGAACGCGGTCTCAAAATCACGGCGGATCAGCGTGCGCACCTTCTGTGCCTTGCCGTAGTAAGCATCATAATAGCCCGCCGAAAGCGCATAGGTCCCGAGCATGATGCGCCGCTCGACCTCCGCGCCAAAGCGTTTACCGCGCGTCTGGCGATAAACGTCCTGCAAGCTGGCTTCGCTCTCACGCGGCGTGTAGCGGATGCCATCGTAGCGGGCCAAATTCGCCGAAGCTTCAGCGGGCGCCAAAATATAGTAGACGGGAAGCGCATATTCGGTATGTGGGAGATTAATGAGGATAATCTCAGCTCCAAGCTCTTTCAACATCCCGATCGCTTCGCGGACACGTTCCTCGACTTCGGCCTGCATCCCTTTAACGAAATATTCTGCCGGGACACCAATCTTGATTCCGTTTAGCGTACCGTCACTCGGAGCATCTACCGCTATCTCAGGGGCTTCAACCGTGGTTGCGTCCATGATGTCTTTGCCGACCATCTGCTCAAATAGCGGAACAAGGTCATCTACCGAGCGGCCGAGCACGCCAACCGAATCGAGCGACGAGCCATAGGCTGCCAAGCCATAACGGGATACGCGTCCGTAAGTCGGTTTGATGCCGCTCACGCCACAGAATGACGCAGGCTGACGAATCGAGCCGCCCGTATCGGTGCCCAAGGCTACTGGGACCAAGCCCGCAGCGACAGCCGCCGCGCTCCCACCCGAGGAGCCGCCAGGGACACGGTTGAGATTCCATGGGTTGTGGGTCACGCCGTAAGCGGAGTTCTCGGTCGAGGAACCCATCGCAAATTCGTCGGTATTGGTCTTGCCAATCACGACTGCGCCCGCATCGATGAGTTTCTGGACAGCGGTGGCGGTGAAAGGCGGCATGAAGCCCTCAAGAATTTTGGAGCCGCAGGTGGCAGGCATCCCTTCGACCATGAGCACATCCTTGACGGCGATGGGCAACCCGGCCAGGGGTTTGGATGAATTGTCCACGCTGCTGGCGCGTTCGGGTGCGGATTTGTCGAGATGCAGAAAACTGTGCAGGGATGAATCCAATGCGTCCACATGTGTCACGCAAGCCTCGGTCGCGGCGCGGCTCGTCGTCTTTCCTTCTTTTAGATCGTGGAGCATCTTCATTTTTTCTTCCCCAATACGGCTGGAACTTTGAATTGTCCCGCTTCTGCGTTGGGTGCGTTCTGGAGCAGTTTTTCGGTGGGCAGGGATGCGCGCGGTTCATCAGGGCGCAAGGGGCTGGCACCCTCGACGGCGTTGGCCATCGGGGAGATGTTTTCGGTATCCAGCTCGTTCAGCTTGGCGATGTGGTCGAGGATGTCGGAGAGCTGCTCGCGGTAGAGGGCAAGCTGCTCGTCGCTGAGTTCGAGATGGGCGAGTTTGGCGATATGTTTGACTTCTTCGGGTGTGAGTGACATGCGGGGGATTATACCGTTTTTTGAACCGCTGAGACGCAGAGCGCGCGAAGTTTCTAAATAGATATACCTTATTTCTAAACAAAAATGTAATGCATTATTACTTGAATGCATCTGAAAAAGAAACAGGCATTGCATACTCATCAACAAAAAAGCCTGTTCGTAGATCCGACTCTTGTGTGAGAAAATCCTGCAAAGAAATTGGTTTTACGAATGCGACATGGCTAGGTATATCTGACAATGAGACAGGATAATCTTCAAATCTCATCTGCAACCCAGCATCAAGATATATTAGAAATATTTTGTTGTATTCCAATATTTCTTCAACTCTAAGCCCATCATTCAATGCCATTGCAATAATTATGTCTGGGCAACCATGTTTTTCTAAAACACCTTGCAATGGCAATATTATTTCTTTATCAAGATAAACATAAATCGTATCAACCATGTTTTGCTTGCCCCCAAAATTATAGACATATGAAGGATTATCATTCAATTCTTCACCTATATACAAATATTCATCCTCTGTTTTATTAATTACGCTATATTTATCAGGCTGCCCAAATTGATTTACAAGCTCGACAGTCGTAGTCCTTCCTGGGTAAATTCCTTGAAAACCTTCCTGAACTGCTACTTCTGTAGGATATTTATTTCGACAATCTGCAAGATATTCTGTGTTATTTACTGCTTCTTCAAATATTTGCTTGGGTGATGTGCTCATGCAGCTTGAACAGAAGAAAAACAAAACCAAAAAACTTAGATACCTAAACTGTTTCATTTTTTACTCCTTATCCACCTACCAATTACGCGGATTTTCATCGTCATCGTCCCAGCGTGCGGGGTTGGCTTCGATATAATCCCAGATGCGGGCCATTTCCCGTTCGTTGCGGATGATGCGGTCGTGGTAGTTGCGTTGCCAGACCGGCACGCCGAGGGAATTGTGCAATGTATTGATGCGTTTGGTGACGGATGATTTGAACCCAGCCATGATTGCGCCCAATGATTTCGGTTTTCGATATGCGACGCCTATTCGTAGGGGCGCACGGCCGTGTGCCCCTACCTGCAAATCACCAATATCATTAATAATCACAATCGCATGGAAATGATTCGGCATCACCACATACGCACCCAATTCCACCTCGTGGCGAATCTGTGGTGTACGTTCCCATTCATCACGCACGATTTCGCCCATTTCATTCAAAATCATTTCCCCATCCACAATATCGCCAAACAACAGCTCACGTTGCCACGTCACGATGGTCACGAAATACGCGCCGACGGATGAATAATCATATCCACGCAGGCGTAGGCTGTTTTTTCGTCTTGGTTTGGTCATGGTATTTTCTGCTGAGATTATATCGTAGACCCCCACCCAGCCTCCCCCAAATCCTGGGATTTAGGGGAGGTGCCCGCAGGGCGGAAGGGGTTATTCAAAAAATGCCCCATACCAACGTAAATATTCTTCCACATGTGCCTGCCAGTAGGCTTCCTCGTGTGCTCCTGCATAAAGATGCCACTCATGCACCACGCCCGCTTCAGCAAGTTCGTCGGCGAAATTGCGCGCATCAGCCAGATCGCCGTCCTGATCTCCGATGTCAATGTAGATCAAAGGCATCTTATCTTCGGAAATTTCTTCGAGCCAATCATCCAGCTTTCCGTAATCCTGATAAAAGATGGCTGGTGAATGTGCGCCAAATGCGCCGAACAAGTCTGGGCGCGTCAACCCATAGCGGATCGCCCAGCCACCACCGCGTGAAAGCCCACCAATAGCACGGCTCTCAGATGCATCCAGAGTCCGATAGTTCTCATCAATATAAGGGATGAATTCATTCACAAAAACTTCTCCAAATTCATCCACATCTGCCCCGCGCCACGAAGCAACATTAAAAGGCATCACGATCAAGAATGGCCGCAACTCATCCGCATCCATCAAAACGCCAGCCAACTCCACCGCACCTAAACGCTGCCACTGATCGGCTTCGTAATTTTGTCCATGTAAAAGATATAGGACGGGATAATGTACCTCATCATCAAGCTGATAACACTCAGGCAGATAGATATAAAAATAAGGCAATGAAGTCGAATCGAACTCGACCCGATCCACTTGCCCTCGTGTCCCAAGGCAGGGCTCGGGCGTTGGGCTGGGTTCCGCCAACACCGGCGTGGGGACAATCGGCGTCGGCGAGGGAGTTGGTACCCGCGTGGGAGCGAGAGTCGGCGTAGCGGGCGTGCATCCCGCAAGCAAAAGGAGCAGCACTGCCGCTCCTAATAATATGATGTTTGCTTGACGTTTAACCATGCTTGGGATTATACTCTCCCCCGCTCGGGGCGTAGCGCAGTTCGGTCAGCGCACCGCGTTTGGGACGCGGGGGTCGGCGGTTCAAATCCGCCCGCCCCGACCAAATATTAAGGTCTGCCTTATCAAAGTTGACCTAAAAAACACCATCGCAATGATGGTGTTTTTTGTTTTGAAAAGTAATTACTTTCATCAAACTAGAGATTTTTCTCAACAATAGAGCACTTATTCTTCCTATACATCATTTGCCAAAGCAGAAAAGAGATAGAACAAGAACATCAACCTTACTTTAAGGTCGAAGAGATTTCATTAGCCCAAGCCTCGATCGCATCAAAATCTCGATGGTCACCTTCGTTCCAGACACCGGATAAAACACTGATGCGGAATTTAAGGCGGTCGCCAAAGGAGGGGATCTTGTCGATATTGAGTGCTCCAGCAAAGATTGCCTCACTCGAAGCTTGCAAGACACGTCTGGCTGGGGCCATCCATTCTGAGATCGCATCGCGATATTCTTCGCCATTTTCCATGGCCAAGGTCATACAGACAGTGAACATGGCAGTCGTTGTTGCTGCCAGTTTTTTGTTATTCACATTGATGAAGGCGATCGCTTCGGGCAGCCATTGCTGGTTTTGAACAGCACTGCCCACAACTACTGCATCATACAGGCTTAGATCACCGGCATCTTTCATAGGTACTACAGAGATTTCTCGCCCTTCAACCTGTAAAATTTCGGCGATTCGTTCAGCTACCTCTGCTGTGGAACCCGTTCTACTTGCGTACGTTACCAATATTTTTGTTGTCATCAATAAAAGATCCTTATTTGAGAATGCTGTGCCAATATAGCCCAGTTGGAATAAAACAGATCATTTCCATTATAAAGATGATGACAAAATCTTCAATGCGGAAATCAGTACCGCTGAAAAAGGTTACGGCATGAAAAGGATCAGTAAACCGATAAAGAGCTTCTGATAGGTAATAAGTTTTCACCTTTTCTATTCTCTTAGTTTTTTTTAAGCCTCCTGCCAGTAACTTTCCCTGTGCAAAAGCGACTATATGGATATATTGGCCAACTTTATCCGTAAGTAAGGAGAGAATTATGTATAAAAACACCTTATCGATCCCCAAAGAGAATTATCGCATTTGGGCAGAACGGAAAACAACCAAAGTTAGCATTATCCAACAAAGTGCTATTTTCGGCACAATTATTGGAGAGATTGCTGGCGCAATCATCGGCACAGCTCTGGGCTCCCTTGCCATGAACTTGACCGGCATTCTGATCGGGTTTACCGCAGGTGTTATTTTGGGCGCGTTGGCGGGATTGCTCACGGGCATCGTCGTCGGTAAGGTAGCGGGAGCAAGTGGTGGTCCAAGCGTGGGCGCGTATGCAGGGATGGTCTTCGGCACCCTGCTCGGGATTGTGACAGGATTATCCATCCCGGAATCGGTGCGGACAAGTGTCCATGCCCTGCAATCCCCCGCCTTGAGCGCACTCACACTAAGTCGCTTCGAGACCGTATCCCTGTTCGTTTTCCTGTTCTGTGTTTTGGGAACACTAGTCGGCGTTTGGGTCGCTGGGAAAAATTATGAAGGCAGATGACGACCTTTTATTTTTACAACAGTAAAGCGGAGCTGATAATCGTTAGCTTCGCTTTATTTTTTGAGACATAAAAAGCCCCTGCTCATAGAGCAGGGGCTGATCTTTAAATCTGATGGCTATCGTTGCTTAGTCATCCATATGCTTGATCATGGCATCGCCAAATTCGGAGCATTTCACTTTGGTTGCGCCATCCATCAGGCGATCGAAATCGTAAGTGACGGTTTTGGCTGCGACTGCACCGCTCATGCCTTTGAGTATGAGATCGGCGACTTCGTGCCAGCCCATGTAACGGAACATCATCTCGCCAGAGAGAATAACGGAGCCAGGGTTGACCTGGTCGAGGTCAGCGTATTTGGGGGCAGTGCCGTGAGTGGCTTCGAAGATGGCGCGTCCGGTGGTGTAGTTGATGTTGGCGCCGGGAGCGATGCCCATGCCGCCGATCTGGGCAGCGAGTGCATCTGAAAGGTAATCGCCATTCAGGTTCATGGTGGCGAGCACGTCGAAAGATTTAGCACGGGTAATGGTTTGCTGGAAAACGATGTCTGCAATGGTGTCGCGGATACGGAGTTTTGTTTTCCATTTTCCGTCGCCGTGGGTATCCCAGAGAGCGAGGGCTTCTTCAACTTCGTCGAGGATCTCTTGCTGCTTGTCGGGCGCCATCATGTCGAATCCGGGATCGACTGCTTTGGCATTTTCTTCAACGGTCATATCAGGATTGGCTTCTTTATTACCCAAAATCCAGGTTTCGCGCTCGGTGACAATATCGTTGCGGAATTCAGTCTTGGCAATTTCGTAACCCCAGTTACGGAATGCGCCTTCGGTGAATTTCATGATATTGCCTTTGTGAACAAGACTAACATCTTTACGATTGTTATCGAGCGCCCATTTGATGGCAGCGCGTACGATGCGAGATGTGCCTTCTATAGAAACAGGCTTGATACTGATACCAGCAGTATCGGGGAAGCGGAATTTTTCGTATTGTTCAGGGAATTCTTCTTTCATCATTCCCATGAACTTCTTGTTTTCTTCTGTGCCTTCTTCAAATTCTGCGCCGGTGTAAATATCTTCGGTGTTTTCACGGAAGATAACCATATCGACATATTCGGGGTGCTTCACAGGGGAAGGAACACCTTCAATATATTGTACGGGGCGTTGGCAAACATAAAGGTCAAGTAATTTGCGCAGGGCAACATTCAAAGAACGGATACCCCCGCCGATAGGTGTGGTGAGGGGTCCCTTGATGCCGACAACATATTCTTCAAAAGCTGTGATTGTTTCTGCGGGCAGCCATTCGTTGAACATATCGTAGGCTTTCTCACCGGCATAGACTTCCATCCAGTTGACTTTGCGTTTGCCACCATAAGCTTTTTCTACGGCTGCATCAAAAACGCGGACAGATGCTTTCCAGATGTCGCGACCGGTGCCATCGCCTTCGATGAACGGTAAAACAACATTATCAGGAACCTGTAAAACACCATCTTTCATGGTAATTTTTTCGCCCTCAGCAGGGACTTTAATTTTTTCGTAACCCATTGGTCTCTCCTTTTGGTGATATTTTCTAATTATTGGCGGGGAGATTATAGCAAGCCAATATCGTTGAAGTCAGTGACAATTGTCATTTTGATTGTCATTTTGGTCGTATATAGGAAGAATAGCATTATTTGGTACTGATTTCTTATAAATTTACCCCTCTTGCATAATCTTGACCTATATTGTATTTTTAATAAAGAATATTTCATTTCTCTTTACAGCAGATAACAGGAGCAAAAATGTTCCCAAAGGCCTTACGGTCTCTACTCCTTATCGCTATCCTGCTGTCCGCGTGCAAGGCGCAACCTACACAAACCCCAACAACTTCACCAACAGAAACGCCTGTGCCACCAACAGAGACGCTCGCCCCCACATCTACCCCCAACAACGAGGACGCCACTACCGCTGAAGCCATCGAAGAGCCGACTGCGACAGCAACGCCGCTTCCACCAGAGAATGCTGCGGACTGCACCAATGCAGGCAAGTTTGTCAGCGATATAACGATTCCCGATAACAGCAACGTTAATATCAACGAAACTTTCACAAAAACCTGGCGTGTTCAAAATATCGGTACCTGTATTTGGTGGTATGGATATTCTCTGGCTCATTACTCAGAAGAAACACTTGGGATACAAGAACCTGTTCCTCTCCCTCTTACCAACCCCGGTGAAACAGCTGATATATCCGTTGTTTTGGTCGCCCCCGGAACAGCAGGATCATATCGTGGCAATTTTGTGATTCACAATCCGGAAGGATTGCCCATGCAGATCGATAACGATTCGCGTTTGTGGGTATTATTCAACGCTGTTGAGAACGGTGGAGCACAAGATGCTACTCCAGAAAGTGGAGATCAAGCTGCTTGCAACTTGACTGTCGATACAAACCGTACCCAAGAGCTGCTAAATGAGATCAATGAGTATCGTTCTTCATCTGGCTTGGAGGCGTATACGCTCAACGATCAATTGACACAGGCAGCTCAATCTCACGCAGCTGATATGGCATGCAATCAGCTTTTCTATCACGACGGCTCAGATGGCTCAACACCTGAATCTCGCGTGGCTGCTGCAGGCTATACAGGTACAGTCACGGAAAATGTCTACGGCAGCTATCCGCCCCTAACACCCGCAGAGGTGAAGGATTGGTGGCGACTGGATCAAACCGATCCTTCCCACAATCTCAATCTGGTCAGCACAAAATATGTCAAAGTAGGGATCGGTTATGCCTTTTACAATAATTTCGGCTACTATGTTGTTGTCTTTGGCACACCCTAGATGATTCTTTTCCCAGTCAAAAATCCCTTCAGATGAAGGGATTTTTCTTATCGAATTTTTACCGCAGGCACTCCCCCGTAAATCGAATCCTTTTTCAGCACCGCTCCTTTGGGGATCAGACTCTTCGCACCGACGATGACATTATCTTCGATCGTCACGCCGGGCAGTATGAGCGTATCTGCGCCGATGCTGACGTTATTGCCGATCCGCACGGGGCTCATGGTACCTTTCTCGCCTTCCACGGCATGCGCACTGATGCCCACATTCCCGCCGATGACGCTATTATCGCCGATCTCGAGCATATCCAGATCCCACAAGCGGGTGGACATGATAAAGCAATTCTTGCCGATCTTCGCGCCCAGCGCGCGGTAGAACCAGATCAGTGGCGGTGTGCCGCGTACCAAGGGCAGGAAAAGGAAATGGACGATGTGAATAAGATAATTATTCACTGCAGAAAGAAAGGCCGCTGGTTGATAAAAATAGGCCGAACCTTCACGGTTGCGCAACCCGAGCACAAATCGCAAGATGACGACCAGGGTCATCGAAGTCAGCCCAAAGAGAACGTAACCAACCCCAAAGGTCAGGCCAATCAATAAAGCGCCACTCCATTCGTCCATGCCATTGGCACGTTCAAAGGCCATTCGCACAAGCCAAATGCTCGGTGTGGCTGCCAAGCCGACCACAAGGCTGGTCACGACCAATCCAAATAAAGATAAGAAGGGATAAAGAAAATCCATCATAGGGCTGCCACCTAGTTTGCTTTTTTCACACCTAGCAAGGGCAAGAGTGAAAGCATCGCCATCATCGCATAAATGCTCATCAAGAGCACGTAAGACATCTCATCCGCGATGGTGCCGCCAATATAAGCGCCGATCGCGCCCGCGCCAGCCCCCGCAATATTCTGGATGCCCATAAAGCGACCGACCTGCTCCTGCGGAACGAGTTCTGCACCCAAAGCCCAACTAGCGGAATAGAAAAGACCGACACCAGCGCCGACTAAACTTGCTCCCGCGTACATGGGCGTGATGCCCGGCGAGAAAATAACAATGCTCGCACCACCCGCAACAAGCAGACCAGCGATCGTGAGCAGCATCTTCTTGCCGAAGCGGTCGGCCAGCCAGCCGCTGGGAATGGCGGTGACGAGGATGAAGATGCCGACGAACATCACGATCTGCGCGGCGGGACCGGCAGCCTTTGCTCCGGCCATCTCAGGGAATTTCTCCTGTAAGAAGAAGACCATAAACCCAGCCAGATTGGTCGATGAGACGAGGAAACCCAGGCGGTTGACTACCCACCAGGTAAAGGATGGATGCTTCATCATTTCATTGCCGAGACTGATGCGTAGGCTGGCCCAGACCCCGAGGAAGACAGTGAGTGCCATCCCGAGTACGCCGACCAAACCAACCATCAAGAAGCTCTGCGAATTGATCACAAAGATCGAGACCAATTTTCCAACGCCCAAGATCAGGGCGGTAAAGGCGGCGGTCATAAAGAATAGCCGTAGGAAGGGATTCCAGTTGAGCGGTTCCGGCTCTTCGAGCGTTTCTCGTTTTGGCGCGAAGAGCGAGATGAGCATCGCGATCAAGAGCACAGCAGAGAGCGTGATCAATGCGCCCCAGAGATTTTCGTTTGCGATCTGGCGTGCAACCACAAAGGAGACAAAGATCAGCGGAACCGGCAATTCGAGCGCGGCCTTTACGCCGGAGAAGAGACCTTTCTTTTCATCCGGCACAAGATCGGGGATCAGGGATTGCGTTCCGGCCTGGGTCGCGTTCGAGCCGACCATTGAGAGCACGAGCAGGAAGAAGAGCATCCAGTAGCCGTTTATGCCGCTCATGCCAGCCGTGAAGCCAATCGCGATGATGACGACCAATTCAAAGACCACGCCGCCAAAGATGAAGGGTTTGCGTCGTCCCCAACGGGTTCTAGTATGGTCGGAGATCAGGCCAAAAAATGCCTGTGAGAGAACAGCGGCCATCAAAGTCCACAATCGCAGGGTGCCGACATAGGAACCTTTTTGGGCTTCACCAACAAATTGTTGCACCAATAGCGGGATGACCAAAGGCACTAGCACCTGCGAGCGGGTGGTGAGCGCAAACCAGTTGATGTTGATGGTGATGTAGTCGTACCAACGAATTGAGCGATTCATAAATTCTCCTTTATTAGCTCCTGAGCGGAGGTGCTACGCAGTAGTAACGTAGTCGAAGGACGGCTTTAGCAAGTACCGCTCTTCGACTGCGTGCTTTCCCATGGAAAACCCTCCGCTCAGAGACTGGGCTTTACCATTTATCCACAGGTTGTGTGCGGTCGACAAGAATGTCTTTGCCAGTGGGCAAATAAGTGAAGCGGCGCAACGGCGTGAATTTGATCTGTAGATCGTTCTCTTCTGCCCATAGCGCCAGCTCTTGCACTTCGCGGATGCCATGTTCCATCGCTTTACCTTCCTGCTGGCCATAGCGATAGGTGAAGTAATAGGGGTTATCGTCTTGTAGATTCTGGAAGATAGACTGAGTGGCTTTTATAATAGCTTCTATGCTGGGGACATCGACGAGAACGGTCAGGACTGCCACGTGGGGCATTTCGAGATTTTTGATGTAGTTATTGATAAGGGTGTTTCGGTGAGTAAATTTGCTGAAAGCAGCCCCATGTTCGGGTTGCAGGTCATCGGGGATGGGTACCAATTTTCCATGCTCGTTCTGTGCTTCGACCAGCAACTCAAAACTTTCGTCCGCGATCGTCTCTTCCTGCTGGCGATCTTCCTCGGGAATCAATTCCCAGACGGCATCCATGATGCGATCTGATTCATCCTGAAAATGTTGCTTGCGGGATTTTCCACTGGGCTTTTGCACTGGCGGGATCAATTCGCCGACATTCATCTTCAAGACGGGACGTTTGAAGGCGAAGACTTCGCCCAGGAGCCCGGCCATATCGCCAAAACCGATCGGCAGGACGGGGGCCTGGGCATGGTAGCTGAGCCAGGCCACGCCCGACTGCGCACGTCGAATGGAAGGCTCCCAGATGCCGCCTTCGGGGAAGATGCCCAGCATGCCGTCTTGTTTGAGTACGCTCACGCCCAACTTCATGCTGGAGGGGGTGACATTGCCACGAAAAACGGGGATCAGGCCGTAAAGGTCTACGAAAGTATTCATAATGCCTGCATGGGGGATATCGACCGAGCCCATGAACTCGACCTGTTTGGGTGGGTAGATAGCCATCATGACGACTTCGAGCGCAGCCGTATGATTACCGACCAGAATGACGGGGCCTTTCTTCGGTAAGTTCTCTCGCCCCGTGATCTGGGCGCGGGCTAAAAGGAAAAATAGCCCACGAGCAATAATGCGCAAAAGATGACGTAAAAAAGTACGGCGGGGATATTTGATCTCTGTGTTCATAAAAAATCCTGCTTTATAATACCTTCCACTTGCCTAACACAGGCGATATGACGAAGTTCTCGCAATAAGAAAATCATATCATCCCTTGACAAGAAAGACAGCTTGCATATAATCACGCGCGATATGCGCCCACACAAAGACCCCTTAACCAAAAAAGTTTTCGCCCCCAACGGGGCAGGCGCCGTTTTTCTATTCATTATTTGAGAGAGCCTATTGTGGCTCTCTTTTTTTATACCTAAAGGACACTACAATGCTAAAACTTCCCGGATTGATCGACCCCCACGTCCACGTCCGCGAGCCCGGACAAATCCATAAAGAAGATTGGGATACGGCTACCCAAGCCGCGCTTGCGGGTGGGATAACGACCATCTTCGGGATGCCGAACACCAAGCCGCCGATATTCGACGAAGCCACCCTCGACCTTGCGCTGGATGCCGCCAAAGAAAAAGCGCGCTGTGATTATGCCCAGTTCGTTGGTGCTGGCCCCGATAATGCCGCCGCTGTCGCAAAGGTTGCCCAGCGCTCTGTCGGTCTCAAAATGTATCTCGACTCCACCTTTGGCGAATTACGTCTCGACGATATGTCCTTGTGGATGCCGCATTTTGAACAATTCCCTAAAGAGATGCCAATCGTCCTGCACTCCGAATCACGGACGATGGCAGCCGGGATCCTTTTCGCCGCGATATATGATCGCCCAGTGCATATTGCCCACCTTTCCTTAAAGGAAGAGATATTGCTCGTCAAAGCCGCAAAGGAAAAGGGAATCAAGGTGACTTGTGAAGTCGCGCCGCACCATCTTTTCATCCGTTCTCAGCTTTGTGACGCAGATCGCGGCATCGTCAGCGAAGGGCGGCAGGAAGTTCGTCCGCGCCTGACTACACAGGAAGATATTGACGCCCTCTGGGGAAATATGGATGTGATCGACTGCTTCGCTACCGACCATGCCCCTCATACCATCGAAGAAAAAGATTCCGAAACACCCCCGCCCGGCTTCCCCGGCCTGGAGACAGCCCTCCCCCTCTTGCTCACGGCTGCCAGCGAAGATCGTTTGACTGTGGACGATATTATTGCCAGAATGTACACCAACCCGAAGAAGATATTCAATATCCCCGATCAGGCCGAGACATGGGTCGAAGTGGACGAAGATGCCAAATACGAGATCCGTAGTGCGGACCAATTCTCTCGCTGTGGCTGGACGCCTTTCGAGGGCTGGCAAGTCAAAGGGCGTGTGACCCGCGTCGTCCTGCGTGGGGAAGAAGCCTACAAAGATGGCAAGGTCTTGGCCGAATGCGGCTATGGTCAAAATATCCAGAAAAAATAGATTGAACTTGAAAGTGCGTTGCACCGATATTAACAGACAGATATCCATCTGGATGGTGCGACGCACAACCTGCAGGAGCTAAAATGCAAAACTTCACCCACGTAAAACTCGAAATCTTCACTCCACAAGAATACGTGCTGCCCCTGCGCGATGCACTGGCGAAAGTTGGCGCGGGCGTGATCGGCAATTACGACCACTGCGTGGCGCTCTACCCCATTCAGGGCTATTACCGCCCGCTGGCTGGCGCGGACCCCTTTGAGGGCAAGGTCGGCGAAATTAGTGAAGACACCGAGTATAAGGTCGAAGTCAACTGCAAACGCGAGCTGATGCAAGCTGCGCTCGAGGCCATCCGCAGCGTGCATCCTTACGAGGAGCCGCTCATCAATATCATCCCGCTCGCCAACCATCTTTTCGAGGCCTAATATGTTGCATTGGATCTTCAAAACCCTCCTGCGCAAGATGCTCTACAAACCAATGAGTATCGAAGAATTGCGCGAAAGACAGGCCAAATCCGCCGGGCTGATGGCCAAGCTGCCCACATCTATTTCGCTCGAAAAAAGCCAGATCAACGAGACCGACGTGGGCTGGCTCACACATGAAAACGCATCCGACGAAAAGGCCGTCATCTATCTGCACGGTGGCGGTTATGTATCGGGATTTTTGCCCTCCTACTACATGATCTGTGGCACGCTCTCGGAAGTGACCGGCGCACGCGTCGTGATGCCCGATTATCGCCTCGCGCCGGACTATCCCTTCCCCTCAGCATTGGAAGATTCGCTCTCCATTTATATTTGGTTGCTAGAAAATGGCTTTGATGCGGAGAATATATTCATCGCCGGAGACTCGGCAGGTGGCGGCCTGGCACTGGCGATGACTCTCGCCATCCGCGACGAGGGACGTGTCCTGCCTGCAGGTCTCATCTTGCTCTCCCCGTGGACGGACTTGACCTTTAGCGGTAAGTCACACCAAACCAAAGCCGATAAAGCCGTCATCCTGCACCCTGAGAATTTGCAGCTCTGGGCCGAGTCTTACCTCGCTTTCGCCGACCCACGCACACCGCATATTTCCCCCGCCTTTGCGGATATGAAGAACTTCCCGCCGATGCTCATCCAGGTCGGTGGCGAGGAAGTCTTCCTCGATGATGCCCGCATGGTCACCGAGCACGCAGAAGCCGTAGGCGTGGATGTGACGCTCTCGGTCTATGAGGGCATGTGGCACGTCTGGCAGGCGGTTGGGATTTTGGATGAAGCGAAGAAAGCGTTTGAGGAGATTGGGAAGTTTGTGGAAAGGATAAAGGTTACAGGTTGAAGGTTGAAAGAAAGTCTCTGAGCGGAGCATCGAACGGAGAGAGATGCGCAGTCGAAAAGCGAACTTCAACCATTCGCCCCCTCTGCCCTTCGGGCATCTCCCCCAAATCTTGTGGATTTAGGGGAGACCAGACGAGTCCCCTCTCCCAAAGCGAGAGGGGTAGGGCGAGGGTAGAAAAAGGAGTAATATGAAATCAAAATTTATCGTACTAACCATTACCTTAATGTTGACCCTCTCCGCGTGTGAGATCACTCCAACGCCCGGCTCTTCGACAGGCTCAGGGCAAGCCCCTGAAATCGAAGAGCCAACGCCCGAAGTCGTTGAGTCTGAGCCAGAAGAAGTTGCGCCAGAAACTGAAGAAGAACCCGCTGAAACCAGCGAAGCCTCTACTGAAGCAGAGGAAGAAGAATTAGAAGAACACTGCCTCGACCTCCTCGAACCGCTCGATCTCGCCGACCTGCCGCCCGAAGGGAAAGTTGTCTTCACTTGGACAGCCCACCCCGACGCCGAGAGCTACTCGCTGAACTTCGTCTTCCCCGATGGGCTGGAACTCAATTTCACCACCAACGAGACCACGCTCAACCGCTATATGGACGGCTTCAGTATGCACCCCGCCTATACTCAAAGTGGCGAACACCAATGGAACGTAAGCGCCCTGAATGCCGCAGGCGAAGAACTCTGCCAGAGCGATTTCTTCACCTTTACGAAGCCTGCCACAGGAACATCACAAAAAAATAATGATAGCGGCGGTGGAGATAGTAGCAGTGAAGAATGTCCACCTTGGGGCTGTGGCAACCCACCGTAAATCAGCAAGAAAATATCATGCATAATGGTAGCAAGCCAAATGCAAGAGCGTAATTCGGGAGTCGGGAATTGGGAGTTGTGTGTCGTCCCCCAAATCTCGAATCCCCATTCCCAAATTATCATGTAAGGGCGACCCTTCGTGCTGTCCAAGAAGATGTCTACTTTAATTTTATGATCTGCAATAAGAAAATATTGATTTCAAGCAAAACGGGTCGCCCCTACGACCTGCAACTTGTCTCGTAAGGGCGGGGTCACCCCGCCCCTACCCCTTCTAAAAAGGAGAAAAAATGCCCACTTCCCCCCAATCCCCCCACCTGCCCTTCGGCGATAACGTCCACTCGCCCTGGTACGGCAAAGACGTGCTGACCGTGAAGACCCTCGACCGCGCCGATCTCGACTATATTTTCGGTGTGGCGCACGAAATGCACGGGATGGTCGACCGCGTCGGCACCTTCGACCTGCTCAAAGGCAAAATTTTGGCGAATTTGTTTTACGAGCCATCCACGCGTACGTCGTCATCCTTCCACGCCGCGATGGAAAGACTCGGCGGCAGCGTTATCCCGATCAATAACGTCAAATACTCGTCGGTTTCAAAGGGTGAGAGCCTGGCCGATACCATCCGCACGCTCGAATGCTACGCCGATGTGATCGTCCTGCGCCACCCCGAAGTCGGATCGGCTGCGATTGCCGCTGACGCTGCCGAGAAACCCATTTTGAACGCGGGCGATGGCACGGGCGAACACCCCACACAGGCACTGCTCGACCTCTTCACCATTTTCTCTGAACTCAACGTTGGCGAGATCGACGGCAAAACAGTCACCATGCTCGGCGACCTGAAATACGGGCGCACAGTCCACTCGCTGGCGCGCCTGCTGACGCTCTACGACGTGAAACTCAACTACGTCTCCCCCGATATTCTGCGCATGCCTAAAGAAGTGATAGACGAAGTCGCTGCCAAAGGCATCCCGCAGGCTGAGTACAACTCGCTCGAAGAAGTCCTGCCCGAAACCGACGTGCTCTACGTCACCCGCGTCCAAAAAGAACGCTTCGAAAACCCCGCCGACTACGATAAGGTCGCAGGCTCTTTCGTCGTCAACCCCGAGATCATGAAAGCAGCCAAAGAGCAAATGATCGTCATGCACCCCCTGCCCCGCGTCGGCGAGATCAGCACCGATTTCGACAAAGACCCCCGTGCCGCCTACTTCCGCCAGATGGAGTATGGGTTGTATGTAAGAATGGCGCTGCTGGCGATGGTTTTAGGTAAAGCCTAAAGGATTAACCACAGAGAGCACAGAGAGCACAGAGATTTTTAAAGCTTTTCTCCGTGGTCTCTGTGTGCTCTGTGGTAAAAAGAAAACATGAAAACTTTTTTTGATATTTTGGAAAAACGCGTGGATGAAGCCTCCTCCCTCCTCTGCGTGGGATTGGACCCGCACGTTTCCATGCTCCCCGAAGCATCTGCCGAAGCCGCTCTTGGATTTTGTCTTGATATCGTTAAAGAAACATCTGCCTACGCCGCAGCATTCAAACCCAACGCCGCCTTCTTCGAGTTTTTCGGTGCCGAGGGGTGGAATGCCCTCTCCGAGCTGATACGTACGATAAAAACTAAAGGCATCCCTATCATCCTCGACGCCAAACGTGGTGACATTGCCTCGACGGCAGATGCCTACGCCAAATCCGCCTTCGATCACCTCGGTGCGGACTGCATCACGCTCAACCCCTATCTCGGCAAAGACTCGATTGATCCATTTTTGGGCTATCCCGAAAAAGGCGCCTTCTTGCTGTGTAAAACCAGCAATCCCGGTAGCGATGATCTACAAAATCTAATGGTCGGTGACGATACCCCGCTCTACGTCCACGTTGCCAAACTTGCCCAATCGTGGAATACCAACGACAACATCGGTCTCGTCGTCGGTGCCACCCAGCCCGAAGCCCTCGCCAACGTCCGCGCCGCTGCTCCCAAACTTTGGTTCCTCGCTCCCGGTGTCGGTGCCCAGGGCGGAGATTTGGCTACCGCACTCAAAGCCGGCCTCCGCAAAGATGGCAAAGGTATGCTCATCAACGTTTCGCGCTCGATTGCGCGGGCTGAAAGCCCCAGAGATGCAGCGAAAGAACTATGTGATGAGATTTTGCAGGTAAAAAGTCAACTAAACAAAAAATAACAGTTCCTAAGCGGAGGGCTTTTCGCAGAAAAGCACACAGTCGAAGGACGGATTTTCAAGCACCGCTCTTCGACTACGTTCTTCACTTCGTTCAGAACCCCGCTCAGAGACTGGAAGGATATTTATATGAAATACAAAACCCTCGCCGACGGTCTCCTCGATGTAGGCTGTGTCAAATTCGGCGAATTCACACTAAAATCCGGTGCGAAGTCGCCCATTTATATTGATCTGCGTCGTTTGGTCGCTTTCCCTGAATCGTTGAAGGAGGCCGCCGCCGCCTATGCCGAGATCATGGATGCGCTCGAATTCGATCAGCTCGCCGCACTCCCATACGCCGCGATGCCAATCGGCACCGCCATCTCATTGCATGGGAATTGGCCCATGATCTATCCGCGTAAGGAAGTCAAAGAGTATGGCACCAAGGTCCAGGTCGAAGGCGTCTTTGAAGAAGGCCAGAAAGTCGTTGTTATTGATGACTTGATCTCGAGTGGAGAATCTAAAATAGAAGGTATCGAGAAGTTGAACGCCGTTGGCCTAAAGGTGCAAGACATCGTCGTCTTGATCGACCGTCAATCTGAAGGTGTAGATTTTATGGGTGAGCATGGCTATACGCTGCACAGCGTCTTCACCCTGCCCCAGTTGCTTGATCATTGGGAGGAAAGTGGTAAAGTTGATAGAGAGATGATCGCCAAAACGCGCGAGTTCTTGGGTTAGAATCAGATGCAATTCACTTTAGAAGTGAGTTGCATCTTTCTTTAAAGGAGCATTATTGTGACCACACCTAAATGGCTAAAAATCGCTCGCGAATTGCATTCCATGTCGCAGGTTGGGCTAGAGCACGCCGCGAACGGCTACGACACGGAACGCTACACACGTCTACGCGAGATCGCGACTGAGATCATTACCAAGCAAAGCACGTTGGGCGAAGAAGAAGTATTGGAAAGTTTCACGATGCAGCCCGGCTATATCACCCCCAAGGTCGACGTGCGTGCGGCCGTTATCCGCGATGGGAAAATCCTGCTCGTCAAGGAATTCAACGATGGGCGTTGGTCATTGCCCGGCGGCTGGGCGGATGTGGGCGATACGCCCTCGCAAGCCATTATCCGTGAAGTGCAGGAGGAGAGCGGTTTCGAGGTAGAGATCAAAAGCGTGGTCGGCATCTATGATGCGAACCGCGTCCCCAACGAAGAGTGGATGCCCTTCTATCACGCCTACAAGCTGCTCTTCCTGTGTTCGATCACTGGCGGCGAGGCACGGACCAGCCACGAGACTCCTGGTGTGGATTTCTTCGCTCCAGACGATCTGCCGCCGCTTTCTATGTACCGCACAAACGAGGAGCATATCGCGGATGCTTTTGCGCAGGCTACGAATGGAGAGCAGAAAACGGTCTTTGATTAGGAGAGAAAAATGACCGAAAGTTATTTGTTGGTGTTGATCGAAAAGCATTTCAGCAAGTTGTTCGACGAGTACGGTTTCGAAATAATGGAAGCAAGCTCACGCATGGGCGATTACTGGGTTTTCTTCAAGAACGAGACTACCATCATTCGTTTTTACTCCAGTCAATTTAGCGGCTACAGTGATCTCATCATCACCTTTGCGAATGTGAATAAAAGCGAAAAAGTTGGGCTCTTCTCTAATTTGCTACATCTACTGGAAGTCGAATCCTTGCCAGAACTTGGGCAACGCGGAAGAATTTTTGAAAACCTAGATGCTTTTGAAACTCGAGTGCAAGAGAAAAGCGAGCAACTTTTTATGCATGCCATCGACCTGCTCCAAGGAGATTTCACCCGCCTGCCAGAACTGATCAAATTTCAAGAAAAGCGTTCGTCGAAAACCAGATGAAGAGAGTTTTCAGGCAGGTTGATGGAAATCATTTTATGAGGTGATTTCCATCCTATTGACGTTGCTTCTGCTCTCATGTAATCTATGGGTAGGTGAATTCTTATGAGAATACCTACCTACAATCATCCCCATTGAAAAGCGGGCACACCGACCGGTATGCCCGCTTATATTTTCCTTTAAGGAGACCAAATGTCTGATCAGATCAATGCCTTTGAAATGGCGCAAAAACAATTCGACCATGTTGCGGAGTTGCTCAACCTCGACCCCGAAATTGCCGAAGTTTTGCGTTGGCCCGCTCGCGAATACTCTTTCCGCATCCCCATCCGTATGGATGATGGTTCTTTGCGTGTTTTCCAGGGTTTTCGCGTACAGCACAGCGATGCGCGCGGTCCCAACAAAGGCGGTATCCGCTTCCACCCCTCCGAGACTTTCGACACCGTCCGCGCCCTGGCTACCTGGATGACCTGGAAATGCGCTGTTGCCGATATTCCGCTCGGTGGTGGGAAAGGCGGTATTGTGGTTGATCCCGCAACACTTTCCACAGCCGAAAAAGAACGCCTGACCCGCGGCTGGGTAAAAAATATGTGGCGCAATATCGGTCCGCGCCAGGATGTTCCCGCCCCTGACGTGGGAACCAACCCTCAGATGATGGGCTGGATGATGGACGAATACTCCACCCTCGTCGGCGAATATACTCCTGGCGTTTTCACGGGCAAACCCCTCGGTGGTGGCGGCTCCCTCGGTCGCACCGAAGCGACCGGCTACGGCGTGATCTACACTGTTCGTGAAGCGATGAAGCACCTCGGTATTGAAACTGAAGGCTCCATTATGGCTATTCAGGGCTTTGGCAATGTCAGCCAGTATGCAGCGATCGGTTTTGTTGAAATGCTCGGTGGCAAGATCGCCTGTGTTTCCTGCTGGGATCGTGAAGACAATACATCCTATACCTACAGCCATCCCGATGGCTGCGATCCGCGCTTCCTGATGTCGATCACCGATCAGTACGGCATGGTTGATAAGGCCAAAGCTGAAGCTGCTGGCTATATCCGCGAAGATGGCGATGCCTGGATCACCAAAGAATGTGACGTGTTGATGCCCGGCGCACTCGAAGGTCAGGTGAATGGTGAGAGCATCCAGAAGATGAGTGATCGCGTGAAGGTCATCGCTGAGGGTGCAAATGGCCCCACCACCCCCGAAGCGGATGAGGTGATCAAGGAACGTGGCATTTTCAATATCCCCGATTTCCTCTGCAACGCTGGCGGCGTAACTGTCTCCTACTTTGAAGGCGTCCAGAACGATATGAATTTCTACTGGCCTGAAGAAGAAGTTTTACAGAAATTAGATCAGAAGATGACATCCGCTTTCCACAAAGTTTTGGAAATGTCTGAAAAAGAGAATGTTTATATGCGCGATGCAGCCTACATGGTTGCGATCGGCAGCGTAGTTAAAGGTATGGAATTGCGCGGCTGGGTCTAACCCAACCCTTCCGCCCCTGCGGGACGTTTCCCCGCAAATGGGGGAGAAAAAATCAGCTTTATCTGAAATTTAGATACCGAGTATTTTAAAAATACTCGGTATCTTTTTTATTGAGTAAAGTTTTCTTAGAACATTCTTTCTTGATTTTCTGCCCCAGTGCCTATACAATAAAGTTGCTATGACTATCGAAACTTTACGTCTCATCTTCCTGCTTTATTTGATCGCGGCTTTTGTTCTGGCTATTATTTACTTGCGACGATGTCAACTCAGTTTCGGCGAATATGTACTTTGGGGTCTTTTCGCTCTGGTGGTCCCGGTTTTGGGTCCCTTTTTGGTGATCCTGTCGAAGCCGGGTAAAAGGACTGGCAAAGGGAGGCAAGTTAAGGGTCGCGGGCGTTCCGTTAGGAGGTAGTTGATGAAAGAAGATCGGTTTTTGATAGGGATCATTATCGTTGTCGCATTACTGGTCGTGGCATCCCTGCTCGTCTTTTTCCTGCAAAGAGGTGAGATCACTTATCTCCCTGAGGACACACCGGATGGTGTCGTCCATAACTACATTTTGGCTGTGCAGCAAGGGGATTTTGAAAAGGCCTATGGCTATTTGGCAAATGGAGACAAGAAGTATAAGCCCACTTATGACGAGTTTCTCAACCATTATTTCTTAGACAATAATGACGGGGAAAGCATTCAAATTGGAGAAACGGAGGTTGGCGAACATACAGCAACTGTCGAAATTGTTGTTATTGAAAATAATGACCTTTTCTCCAATCCAAGCAGATATTCAAGAAACGCTCTATTGTTTAAACAGAATGGTATATGGAAAATACGCCAAATGAGCTATGGTTGGAATCGCTCTTGGTACGAAAAGGGAAACTAGCGAAAAGGCAAGTAATCGGAGCATAAAAAATGAAAAAGATCCGTCGTATTTATGTCTATGCTGTGGCTTTCATCAGCATGGAGGTTTTACTTTGGGGCCTGATCGGTCTCGTACGCTCTATTTTCTCCGATACAGTTGGCGGCGGCGTGGACGAGCTTGCTCAAGCCCTCGCGCTGGTACTGGTCGGTGCCCTGGTTTTCGGCATCCATTGGTGGATGGCAGAACGCAGTGCCAAAGCGGATGCGGAAGAATATGCTTCTGGTATCCGCGCTTTTTTCCTCTATGCTGCATTGCTGGCATTGCTTATTCCGGTCGTGCAGAATGGTTTGGCTGTACTCAATCGTCTTTTTCTTGATCTCTTCGAGATTCCCATTTCGCGTGCCTTTCTGGGGCGCTCCCAAAGCTTAAGTGACAACCTGATCGCTGCTCTGATGAACGCCATCCTCGCGGCGTATTTCATCAACATTGTGCGGCGAGATTGGAAAGAAATTCAAGAAAGATCTGCCTTCACTCTCATGCGCCGCATTTATCACTACATTTGGGTGCTTTATGCAGTAGGCATGTCCATTCTTGGTACGCACCAAATCTTTCGCTACCTGCTGGGGCTTCTCGAAAAGAGCGCGACCTATCTCACCAGCTATGCTTGGTTAGCGAACGGGCTCGCTGTTACCATGATCGGTGTACCGCTTTGGGTTTGGGCATGGAGGAAAGTGCAGAACGCCCTCAATGAACCGGGCGAACGCGCTTCGCTTTTCCGACTGGGCGTGCTTTACTTTCTCTCGCTTTCAGGTGTCATTTTTGTGCTTTCGGCTGCGGGCATCATGGTCAACGCCCTGATCTTGATGCTGCTCGGTGAGGTCGAAACTTTCCGTGCGTTCATACAGGAGATTGCCGAGCCTCTGGCCGTTGCTATTCCCTTGGGCGCGGTCTGGGCCTATTATGGCGACTGGCTCAAACGCGATATCGACACTGTTCCCGAAGCTCCGCGCCGCGCAGGGATGCGCCGCCTCTACTACTACATCCTTTCACTGATCGGTTTGACCGCTGCATTCACCGGCGTCGCAAACCTGCTTTCCTTTGTAATCGATTCAGCCTTTTCGGGCAGCGTTTGGGTCGGCGGTCTCAATGAGCGCCTGGCAGGCTCCCTCGCCACCCTCATTGTCGGTTTCCCGCTCTGGTTTTACGCTTGGCGTCCTATGCAGGCAGAAGCTCTCGCATCCGACGAAGCAGGTGAACATGCCCGTCGCTCCGGTATTCGCAGAGTTTATCTTTACCTCGCCCTCTTTGCAGGTGTCGTCGGGGGGATGGTGGCAGCCGTGCAGCTTGCCTCCCTTCTCTTTGAAGCCTTGCTCGGGGCACCGCCCAGCGGCTTCACGAACGACCTGCTCAACGCCCTCCAGATGCTGGTACTCTTTGGCGGATTGCTTGCCTATCATTGGAAAAATCTGCAACGGGATGGAGAACGACGCAGCGAAATTCTGGATGATAAACGTACACAATTCAATGCTCTTTTCATCACCGATAGCAACGGAACGCTCCCACCCAAACTTGCTTCCGCTATAGAAAAAGAGTCTCAAGGCATCAACCTGATCGTGCACCCCCTCGGCGAGGAACTTTCTGCCGAGACGAGAGAAAGTGTCCACGCGGTGATCCTGCCCGAGAATGTGGCGCTCGATTCCCCCGAAACATTGGGGATGTGGTTACGCCAATTTGACGGGAGCAAGCTCATTCTCACGAGTGAATCGAGTGAGTGGTTGTGGATGCGAGACCCATCCGATGTGGCGAAAGCTCTCCGTCAACTGGCAGAGGGTGAAAAGGTCAATATCTCTCACAAAGCACCAGGCTGGATGATCGCAGTCTACATCCTGGCAGGCTTAATGGGAGCACAGATACTGCTCATCCTTTTTTTTGCGACGATGGACAATTTAGGCTTCTAAAAAAAGCGGAGCTTTGAAAGCTCCGCTTTTTCTATTTGACCACATAGATTTGTAGTTGTGCATAACAGAAATAGTGAATCCCCTTACGCATAGACCAAGTGGTTGTATATCTCCCCGGTTGTTTTGGGGCAAGCATTCTGACCCTAAACTCGGCTGTCTGCCCGGGAGCTGTATTGCTTTTCAAAGCTACCTTGTCTCTTTTAGCATATTCCGCACCGCTTGAATAGATAACCATTACTTCGTCTTTTGTCCAGGTGACATTGCCGATATTCTCAACACGCCATATCCAGTCAAATTCTTCTCCAGCCTTCACTTGAGTACCATTTTCAGGAGAAAGACTAATTATATTGCAGGAGTAGGTCACATTGCCTGAACCTGCAACGACGTTGGTCGCTGTTGGTTTTGGGGTATTGGTTGGCGTGAAGGAGGGGGTAAAGCTGGCAAGTACAAAGGTTGCAGTTGGTGTAGGGGTTGCCGTCCCTGGCGGACGAGTTGCCGTCGCAGTAGGTGGGATAGGGGTTGCCGTTGGTCTGGCTGCTTCTGTTTGAGCAGAGATGGCGGCATAAGTCGCCGCAACGATGGTCTCTACAGGGATATAGGGCTGTGCAGGTACGGCAGGCGTACAGCCAGAGAGGGCAATCAATGCAATCAGAAAAATATAGATGAGGGAGTATTTTTTCATGGGCACAGCCTTCTCTTTTTTGTAAAAAAGACCTCCGAAATCATTATTTTTATTTCGGAGGTCACATGGGCAGTGTTATTTGACCATAATCGCTATATAAGGATAGCAGAAGCCACCTTCAAGCTTAAAGTTCATAATTGTTCGGCCGCTCTCGGCAGGTGCCCAAGCATCATAAGGGCCAACCGTATAGGTGTCTCCTGGCTTCATTTCTCCCAATTGGAGTGTTGCAAAACCGCCATTGGTTAAATCAACATAACCACTCCCACCAGGATGAACAAGATCATAACCAGCAGGCCAAGTTTCTGTACCTGTATTTTTGATCGTAAATTTTATATCAAAGGTATCGCCAGATTTAAACTCAGTTAAATCATAAGGGCGCCTATCAATGAAAAAATCACAAGCAAAGTCATAGGTTTGGACGGTGGTGCCACCACCGCTGCCACTACTGGCGGCCGCAGTTGTTGGAGATGCAAGGACAACAGGCGTGATGGTCGGCTCCAGAGTTGGGGTCGCTGCCGGGATCGGGGTATTCGTCGCCGGAGGTGGCTCGGTCGGGGCATTGGCTGCGATCTGGGTAGCTTGTGCGTCAAGCGCCTGGGCAACGGCGGTTTCGATCATTGCGGCGGCTTGGGTGGCGTCGATGGTTGCGCCATCCGGTGTTGTTGCGGGGAAGCAAGCCGAAAGCAAGAGCGCTGCCACCACAATCAAAAAGGCAAATCGAGTTTTCTTAAACATAGGTACTCCTTTTACGAGTTTTCGTCTGATTCCCCGCTCCCAATACCGAGGGGCTGCCACTTGGCATCATCCTTGAGACGATGCTGAATGCCACCACGGTCGTGGAGCAGGTCAAATCCTTCTGGCTTGATATTCATCTTGTCGCCATCTAGCAAACCAGTAATGCCGGTTTGTCCGTGTTCGGGACGCTTGTTCTGACAATAAGCACAGGTTTTCGGATCGTGCGGTGTGTACTCAGTTGGTTCTTCGTAAGTGGTGACGTAGCCTTCGTAGTTGCGCACCACGACCTTATGATCTGAGTAGCTGAGCATATAGTTCGGTTGAAGCGGGATTTTACCACCACCGCCGGGAGCGTCAATGATAAATTGGGGTACTGCGTAGCCAGAAGTGTGCCCGCGCAAGCCTTCGATGATCTCTACCCCTTTGGCAACCGGTGTGCGGAAATGGCCAGCGCCCTCAACAAGATCACATTGATAGAGGTAGTAGGGACGTACGCGAATTTGAACGAGCTTCTGCACCAAGTCACGCTGGACGTGAACACAATCGTTGACTCCCGACATCAAAACAGCCTGATTCCCAAGCGGGATGCCGGCTTTTGATAGTTTGTCTGTGGCTTCAGCCAATTCGGATGAAATTTCATTGGGGTGATTCACGTGGATATTAAGCCAGAGCGGATGGTATTTCTCGAGCATCTCGGTCAGTTCTGGCGTAATACGCATCGGCATAAAGACCGGCACACGCGAACCAATACGAATGATCTCGATATGGGGAATCTCACTAAGTGCTTTCAGAATTCTCTCGAGGATTTTTGGGGCCAAAACGAGTGGGTCTCCACCCGAAAGCAACACGTCACGCACTTGAGGCGTATTCTTGAGATATTCGATCTGCATCTCGAATTCTGTCTGCGAGAAGGTCGCAGTCGGATCACCGACGATACGCGAACGAGTGCAATAGCGGCAGTAGGTTGCACATTGGGTGGTGACGAGCATCAAGACCCGGTCCGGGTAGCGATGTACCAACCCAGGGACAGGTGAATGCTTATCTTCCGCGAGGGAGTCTTCCATCATCGCGGTAAAAGGCACCATTTCTGTATCGGTCGGGATCACTTGTTTACGAATCGGGTCGTTGGGGTCGTCAGGATCAATTAATGAGATGTAGTAAGGCGTAATATCAACGCGAAACAAATTCTGGGCAGAGAGCGCTTTTCGTTCGCTATCCGTCAGATCTAAGATTTTTTCAATTTCTTCAACGGTATTTAGGCGGTGGCTGAGCTGCCATCTCCAATTATTCCATTTTTCATCGGGGACATCAGCATAGACCGGCGCACGGCGGGATTTGAATTCGGGTTTCATTTTGTTCTCCTTTGGGTAAAGTATCGTCAGATCAGATTTTTATATGCAAACACTACCGAAAAAACGGCGGGTCGTGATCGGGACGATAAAAGCCCCCAAAGGTGGGGAAATACTTGATAAGCATGCTTGGATTGTAAGAGAAAACATAAAGAGGGTCAATGACCGCTAGTCCTCCGAAAAATGGAGAAAAAATGTAGGTTTCTTGTATTTTTATTAACGAGTATTCTTGTATGATTGACGGGGAATACTAGCCATGCTATGATGCACAAACATTATTTGCTGTATTCCCAGAGGGACTCTATTACAGGCTACATCATCCTTTATTCCAAAAGTTTATGGAAAAAAACAGCCTCCAAGAGCAGATCTGAGAGATAGCTATTATTTTTTTGGCTTTATTCAAGGAGCAATTATTATGAGTATCGAATTTGTTTTTCGTTTGCTTGGTATGGCTGGTTTTGCAGTTTTGGGTGCTTATATGGGAGGAGAACTTGGAGAATTTTATGGTTCCGGAGCAACATACGGAATCCTTTTCTCTGCAACAGGCGCACTGATCGGATTGATCCTGACCCCTTACTTTACAACACGTCCAATGCGTGCTCTCCGTTCCCTGTTGGGACGGATTGCAGCAGAAACGCTCTTCGCAGCCCTGACAGGCTTGGTGAGTGGATTGATCATCGCTGCCCTGCTCGCATTTCCTCTCTCCACACTACCCAATCTCTTTGGCGATATCGTCCCTTTCATTGGAGTGCTTCTCTTTGGCTACCTGGGCGTTTCTATCTTCGTCATGCGCCAGGGTGACATCATGGGAATGCTCACAACCTTCCGCA
>CAZASG010000017.1:0-74417 GCA_964487745.1 uncultured Anaerolineaceae bacterium
TTACAACAAGAAGCATGTTATTGAGTTTGTATGCCTATAAACTTAGCCACTGCCTTTTAGGCTAACAATGTAACAATGGTGGTATTCAATTCATCTGCAACTGTTTAGACGATTGTATCAAATGAGAAGTATAGTAATTCTTCAGATAACCCATGATTATCTGAAGCGCCGTTTACCCAAATAATTGGTTTTAGATAATTATCAATGAGCATAAACGTTTTCTTGTATCAGCCTGATTTGCTTTTTGATTATACAATAACACATCTCAAGCAGGAGGTTTTTCTAATGTAAATTAATGGTAAAGTTAATCTAAACGGGTAACCCCCGCAATTAAGATTTCCTCATAAAGGATCATATTTATGACCACAGAAGAAGAACGAAATCCCGGTATGGAACTCAATCTCGATTGGGTACTCGGGAAAAAAGTCAACCGAAGCGCGGTGGAACGGAGAACCGTTTCTCTGCCCAAGCGCCGCTCGGTTAAGAAGGTCTGGCAGGCAGCCTGGCTGCTGCGTGCCGTGACCTGTATCGACCTGACCACCCTTGCCGGAGATGATTCCCCAGGGCGTGTGCGCCGTCTTTGCGCCAAGGCTCGCCAGCCCCTGCGTCCCGATCTGATCAAGGCACTGGGTGCTGACGAGATGCATATCACCACCGGTGCGGTCTGTGTTTACCCCGCGATGGTGCCCTATGCTGTCGAAGCGTTAGACGGAACGAATATCCCTATCGCTTCGGTGGCGACCGGTTTTCCGACCGGTTTGACCCCGCTCCCACAGCGGATTGCCGAAGTCAAACAGGCCGTCGCCGATGGCGCGCATGAGATCGACATCGTTATCACCCGTCACTATGTGCTGACCGGCAATTGGTCCGTGCTCTATGACGAGATCAAGGAATTCCGCGCCGCCTGCGGCGATGCCCACATGAAAACCATTCTCGGCGTCGGCGATCTGGCCACACTGGAACAGGTCTATCAGGCCAGCATGGTCGCTATGATGGCTGGGTCTGACTTTGTCAAAACTTCCACGGGCAAGGAAGGCGTCAACGCCACGCTGGACAACAGCCTCGTCATGGTGCGTTCCGTGCGCGATTATCTTGAAAAGACAGGTCAGAAGATTGGCTTCAAACCTGCAGGTGGGATCAAAACAGCCAAAGATGCCATGGCCTGGCAATTCCTGATGAAAGAAGAATTGGGCGATGACTGGCTCAAAGCCGATCTTTTCCGCTTTGGTGCCAGCAGCTTGCTCACCGATCTTGAACGCCAACTCTCGCATTATGTGACCGGACGTTACGCCGCCCGTCATCATATGCCGATCGGCTAGGAGTACGTAGATTATGGAACTCAAAGAGGTATTTGAAACAATGGCTTACGGTCCTGCACCCGAATCATCCGCCGCAGTCACCCAATGGCTGGAAGATCACGGTCGCAAATTTGGTTTGTTCATCAACAACGAATGGGTGACCACCGAAGGTGCGGATTACTATCCCAGCCACGACCCATCCACGGGCGAAAAACTGGCCGATACCATGCAGGCCGACCAGGCTGAAGTGGATGCGGCTGTTGCTGCAGCCCGCAAAGCCTATAAAAAATGGAGCAAGACACCGGGCGTGGAACGTGCACGCTATATGTACGCCATCGCCCGTAATATCCAGAAACATCATCGTTTGCTGGCCGTGCTCGAAAGCATGGATAACGGCAAGCCCATCCGTGAATCGCGCGATATCGACGTCCCCTTGCTGGCGCGGCATTTCTATTATCACGCCGGCTGGGCGCAATTGATGGACAAGGAACTGCGCGATTACCAACCCGTCGGCGTGGTGGGGCAGATCATCCCCTGGAACTTCCCCCTCCTGATGCTGGCCTGGAAGATCGCCCCCGCCATTGCGCTGGGCAACACCGTTGTGCTGAAACCCGCTTCCTACACCCGTCTTTCCGCACTGCTTTTTGCGGAGATCGTGGCCGAAGCAGGCGTTCCGCCCGGCGTGGTTAACGTCGTTACCGGCAGTTCCAAAGCCGGGGGCATGATCGTTCAACATCCCGACGTGGACAAGATCGCCTTCACGGGGTCGACCGATGTGGGGCGCATTTTGCGTCGCCAAACCGCTGGCTCTGGCAAGAAGATCTCGCTTGAGTTGGGTGGAAAATCCCCCTTCCTCGTCTTTGATGATGCCGATATCGACGGTGCCATCGAGGGCGTTGTGGATGCGATCTGGTTCAACCAGGGTCAGGTCTGCTGCGCCGGTTCGCGCCTGCTTTTACAGGAGAATATCGCCGAAGAATTCATCACCAAGCTCAAGGCGCGTATGAATAAACTCCGCGTCGGCGACCCGTTGGATAAATCCATTGATATGGGCGCCATCGTTCACCAATCTCAATGGGATACGGTGGATGAATGGGTCAAGATCGGGGAAGCTGAAGGCGGCGAAGTCTATCACGCGGATATCGAGATGCCTACTCAGGGCTGTTTCTATCCCCCCACCCTCGTAACCGGACTTGACCCGGCGGCTGAGATCGTTCAAGAAGAGATCTTCGGTCCCGTACTGGTTTCCCTGACCTTCCGCTCCCCGGCGGAGGCTATTGCCCTGGCAAATAATACTCGCTACGGGCTGGCTGCCAGCGTCTGGAGCGATAATATCAACCTGGCCTTGGATGTCGCATCCAAGATCAAGGCTGGCTCCATCTGGGTCAACTCGACCAATATCTTCGATGCTGCTGCTGGTTTTGGCGGCTTCCGCGAAAGCGGATTTGGTCGTGAAGGCGGGGAAGAAGGTCTTTACGAATACCTACGCCCCACCTGGCAGGATCGCCCCCGACCAGCAGAAGAATTTGATGCCGAAGCTGCTTGGGGCGAAACCACCCCAGCCAGTCCGCTCTTGGCCGAAGGGAAAACGGGTTTGACGGATCCCGGTGTGGATCGTACCCCGAAGATGTATATCGGTGGCAAGCAAAAACGTCCGGACGGCGCGTACACGCGTGCCGTATTGAACGCCAAAGATGAATTGGTCGGTCAGGTCGGTGACGGTAATCGGAAAGATATCCGCGATGCTGTTGAAGCCGCTCATGCTGCCCACACCGCCAAGCCAGGTTGGGCCATGCGTCATGGACATAATCGCGCGCAGATCCTGTATTTTATTGCTGAAAACCTGCATGCCCGCGCCGATGAGTTCACGGCTCGGCTACGTGCCATGACAGGACAGACCGAGAAAGCCGCCCGAGCCGAAGTCGAAAAATCAATCGACCGTCTCTTTACCTACGCGGCTTGGGCCGACAAATATGGCGGCAAGGTACAGGAGACGACCTTGCGCGGGATTACAGTTGGTGTGAATGGCCCCGTCGGTGTGATCGGCATTGCCTGCCCGGATGAAAACCCGCTTTTGGGCTTTGTCTCTTTGATGGCGCCAGCCATTGCGCGTGGGAATACCGTCGTGATGCTCCCCAGTCAGAAATATCCGCTGAGCGCGACCGATTTCTATCAAGTACTGGATACATCTGATGTGCCCGGTGGCGTGGTAAACATCGTCACTGGCGACCGCGACCATCTGACCAAGACCCTGATGTCTCACGAAGATGTGGATGCGATCTGGTATTTCGGAACATCCGTGGGCAGCTACCAGGTGGAATTTGAATCAGCCACCAATATGAAACGCACCTGGACCAATTACGGTCAACCCCGTGACTGGATGGACGACGAGCAGAGTGCCGGACATGACTTCCTGCACCATGCCACCCAGGTCAGGAATATTTGGGTGCCCACAGGCGCGTAATAGTTAGCTCTAGAATCAAAAATCCCCTGCAATTGCAGGGGATTTTGCTTCGGGTTCATCTCGGTTTCGAATCAAGTTTATCTTAGCGTTATTATTGATCGGTTTTGAAATGAAGCATGAGTAATATTCTCTTTTACCTTGTGGATAAATGCTTCTCCAAAAGTTTCAAAAATCTCACCACAGACCAGACATTTCAATTTTGCATGTGAACATTTCTGGCTTGGCGGTGGAAATGCACTTGGGATATATGTTCCAGGGGTTGCTTTGCAGTGAACACACTCAAAGCTAGTAGACTGGTTCTTTATGATCAAGCCTGACATCTAAACTCCTATCTCTGCATAAGCAAAATCTCGTCTCTTTCTATTTATTTAGTTGCATTGATTGAGTAAAAAGGGCTGTTGAGAAAATATAACTAAAGTCATGGTTTGTTAAAAGAAAAAATGCCCTTTTGAGGGCATTTTTTAGTCGAAAGCTCCTCATCTTGGACTCGAACCAAGAACCTAGCGGTTAACAGCCGCTCGCTCTGCCAATTGAGCTAATGAGGAAGGCGAACGAGATTATATAGTTAAGGGGGCATCATGTCAAGGCATTAATCTCGTTTTATTGGGGATTTTTTAGGCTTCTTTTACGGGGTTACTGAGTACGCCTAAGCCCTCGATATCCACGTCCACAACGTCGCCATTTGCCAGCGCGCCGACGCCTGCCGGGGTGCCGGTGAAGATCAGGTCGCCGGGTTCGAGAGTCATCACCGAAGAGATGAAGGCGATGATCGTGCCGACGCTGAAGACCATATCACGTGTGGATGCCATCTGACGCATTTGTCCGTTGACGCGACAGGTTACGACAGCATCGGCTGGATCGAAATCGGTATCGATCCAGGGACCGAAGGGGGCAAAGGTGTCGAAACCTTTGCCGCGCGTCCATAAACGGTCAGCACGTTGGAGGTCACGGGCGGTCACGTCGTTCCCGATAGTGTAGCCGAGAATATGGTCTTTGGCTTCCTCGGCAATGATATTGCGTCCGCTTTTACCAATCACGACGACCAGTTCGGCTTCATGTTCCACATGCTGAGATTGGGGTGGCAGGATGATCGCATCTCCGGGGTTGATAATGGTGGAGGGGGGCTTCAGAAAGATAAGCGGAAGCTCGGGGACTTCGGCGTTGTGTTCTTTGGCATGGGCGGCGTAATTACGACCCACGCAGATGATCTTGCTGGGTTGAGAGGGAGCAAGCAAGGTGGCTTCTTCGAGCGGGATGCTGGCATCAAGACGGCGAAATTCGCCGAAAAGATTACCTTCAATATCGCCGATCTTGTTGTCGAGCAGCCAGCCATAGTGTGGAGTTTTTTCTTCGGTTTGGTAGCGTACGAAACGCATGGGGTGTCCTCCAGATTGGAAAATTGTCCCTGTAGTTTAACACAAAGTCGTGTATAATAGCGGTCGCTCTAATGAGTAAGGGCGCTTAGCTCAGTTGGTTAGAGCACTTCGTTTACACCGAAGGGGTCGGGGGTTCGAGTCCCTCAGCGCCCACACAAAACACTCCAATCTTCATTGGAGTGTTTTGTGTTTATCGAAACCAAGTTGGTACTCTAGGGTTTTATCAAACAGAAAATCAATCATTCATTTATTCAGGAGATTAAAATGAAACTCAACTTGCCCAAGAAAACCACTTTTTATATTTCAGTTGTATTCGCAGTACTCGGATTACTCGGCGTATTTGGTGTCCCCTTCCTGGCTGGCTTCTCTTTCTGGCTGTTATTTGTAGGCTATGCTGTTCTCGTTGCTGGGTTATTCCTCAAAGGTTTCTAAACAACCAGATTTCAACCAGATATAAAATCGTCCCTGAAAATTTTCAGGGACGATTTACGTTAACCTAGGGGGCTGTTCTTACGCCAGTACCGCGCCTTCCATCTGTAACAACCATTTCTTGATTTCCAGACCACCCCCGTAACCTCGCAATTTCCCATCAGCCCCCAAAACACGATGACAGGGGATCACGATCGGCATTGGGTTCGTCGCTTCAGCACGACCCACTGCCCGTGCCGAGCGCGGGCGCCCAATTTGCTGGGCGAGATCGCCATAAGTTGTAGTTTGACCATAAGGGATGGCAAAGGTTGCCAGCAGCGCCTCACGCTGGAAGGGACGCAGGAGAGACCAGTCGATCTGGATGTTGAATTGCTTCCGCTCTCCAGCCAGATATTCACGCAATTGGGTAGTGGCGCGCTCCAGGCGACGCGGATCTTCTTCAACAGGGGATTTCAAACGGCGGGTCAGATATGTCAATAATTTTTCGTGGTCACGATCCCACTCAACGGCAACCAAACCTCGATCCGAACATGCCAACCAAAGATCACCAATTGGTGTCCCGATCATCTTTCCATAATAGATCATTCCAGAAGAATTGCCCATTCTCAACCTCCGTTTACCCTTGTATTGTAGCGTTTTCCCATCGCTGAAAGCAAGACTCAAATTGAAATGACAAACTTTACCTTACACATCCGATAACTAGCGGGCGAGCGTAGGGTAAACGTAGGGTAAGCGTCAAGTATACTTCGCACTCTCATGTTAATATAATGCCATAAAGTGATTTCTCTTCTCCTCCTTTCAAAAGAGAACCAGGGTCGGCGTCCCTGGTTCTCTCAATTTAACAACCTATAGCGGGGTATAATGCTGAAAAATCAGCAAAAGGAAAAATCATGAGCATGCAAATTACCATCATCGGTTTAGGACAGATCGGCGCCTCCATGGGATTGGCGCTTTCTAAATATAAAGACGATATTCTGCGTGTCGGGCACGATAAAAATATGCTCACCGCAAAAAAAGCGCAAAAACTTGGTGCAGTAGATAAGATTGATCGCAACCTGCCCAGTTCTGTGCGAGATGCAGACATCATCATTCTCAGCCTGCCCTTCAGTGAAATGCGTGACACGCTGGGCTATATCGCTCAGGATGTAAAGGAAGATGCAGTCATTCTGGATACCGCTCCTGCCAAAGCGACCACCCAGGCTTGGGTGGATGAACTTCTTCCGGCGGGACGCGCCTACGTTGGGCTTGTTCCCGTTATCAATCCCCTTTATCTGCAAGAGGAAGAGTTTGGCATTAACGCCGCTCGAGAAGATCTTTTCGAGAAAGGCGTTACGATGATCGCGGCTCCCCATACCGCACCCGAGTGGGCAATGAAAATTGCCACAACCCTTTCAGAGTTGATCGGCTCTCAGCCCCTCTTCGCCGATGTTGTTGAAGCAGATGGTGTTGGTATCTCAACACAGTTGTTGCCACAGCTCACAGCAGCAGCATTACTCAATACAACGGTAGATCAACCGGGGTGGGGTGAAGCACGCAAAATTGCAGGACGTGCATACGCTGAAACAACGAGAGCAATTCTCCATCAGGAGGGTGCCGCATCCCTCGCTGAAGCAGCTCTGGGGAATCGGCAAGTTCTAGGCTACAAATTGGACGAAATAGTCGCATCCCTCCAGCAGATCAAAGCCCATCTGGAGGCCGAAGACAAGGATGCCCTTCTTGCTCAATTAACGCACGCCGAAGAAGGTCGCGAAAAATGGCTGGAGGAACGTGAAGCTGCCGATTGGCTTTTTGCTGGCGAAGGACAGGGCAAAAATGTCCGGATGCCGGGGCTCACCGCGCAACTCTTTGGTTTCAAGGATCGTAAGCGCGACAACTAATGCCCTTTTACTGCTATATGCTTGAGTGTGCCGATGGGACCTATTACACCGGCTGGACAACGGATCCCGACCGCCGTGAAAAGGCACATAATGCAGGTATGGGTGCAAAATATACACGCTCGCGCCGCCCAGTGAAAGTGATCTATCTCGAGGAGTTGCCCGATAAAAGTAGTGCCTTAAAAAGAGAAAGAGCCATCAAAAAGCTCTCTCGCAGGCAAAAAGAAGCCTTGTTAAAATAAAAAAAACCGCGTGCATTGCACGCGGTTTTTTGCTTAGTCAGTAAAGAGGGGGATATGTCCCAAAGAAACGATATCCGACCATTTAGCGCGGTCGCCCTCAGTGAGGATGGCTGCTTCCGCCGCAACAATTGCTTCGGCTTTGTCCATCAGCATCCGCATCCCTTGCAGGGTGGAGCCTGTGCTGATGACATCATCCAGTAAGATGACTTTTTTGCCTTTTAGCAGCATCTGGTCTTTTTCGTCGAGGATCAATATTTGAGGTTTACCTGTGGTTATGGAAAGGGTTTCAACCTTTAGAGCTTCACCCATATAAGGTTTATAGGATTTCCGCAAGACCGCATAAGGTTTCTTGGTAACTGCAGAAAGTGCATGCGCCAGCGGGATTGATTTTGCCTCAGCAGTGATAAGAACGTCATAATCCTTTGATGCAAGCTCAGCGCCAAGGGCTTTCGCACAGGCTTCTACTAGTTCTGTATCACCAAGAATATTGAGAATGGCAATATTCAGACCGGGTTTGATCTCAAAAAGGGGTAATTCTCGTTTTAGCCCAGCGATCTCGATAGGATGTGCATTATTAGAAGGCATATTCTTCTTCTCCAGAAAGTTTAACGCGGCTAGTTTATCATAGAATTATCGCTTTGCGCCCTTTTGAAGAGTAGGAAAAAGGTATATATTTGAGAAAATCTTGGGGAAAATAGCTTTTCTCACGGGAAAAGAATGGGAAAAACGATTGTTTTGAAAGAAAGTTCATAAATTTATGCTTTTTTTCTTTCTTTGTTCACGTTTTGTGGACGCTTGCTGCTTATTATTGAGGCAAATATACAAACTATCGGGACGAAGTGGCACCGAGGGAAGCTACGTCATCAAAAATCGGCAGTCCATCAGGGAGAGAGATTGCCGATTTTTGATTCCTTTCATTTAAGCAAATCCTTAGAAAATCTATATAAAATTATATTGACGAAAAGATTTCAGCTTGATAAAGTACGCTTTACTTATATTTATGTAGATTTCTCAACGAAAAGGTTTGTGAATGAGCAAAAAAAACGGAAATGATTGGCTTAGTCTGAGTGATGTTGCTGAAAAACTTGGTGTGCATCCGAGCACAGTGCGGGCCTGGTCTGATCAGGGTGTATTACCGGTATACCGCACCCAAGGTGGACATCGGCGCTATTTGCTGGATGAGATCAACTTATGGGTGAAGACTTCACGTCAGCAAAAAGGAGTTGAGCCAGAAAGCGCCTTGCGGCACGTTCTCAATCGCATTCGTTTTCAAATTGGTGAAAATCGTCTTGCATCTGAAGCATGGTATCAGAAGCTGGATGATAATGCACGTCTCCAATACAGAATGAGCAGCAAGAACCTCATGCAGAGCCTGGCGAGTTATCTCAGTGCTGAAGGGGAAGATGCGATTGCTGAAGCCCGTTCGCTGGGATACGAATATGCCTCGCGTGGACGCAGATATGATCTTAGCATTGTTGAAGCAACGCGCGCTTTTCTCTTTTTCAGGAATCTGCTTATTGAAGCCATGACGGCAGTCTATCTTGATTCGCGTGTTTCTGACATCGAAGCCTGGGGAGAGATGCTCTCCCGTTTGCATGCTTTCACCGATCAGACCATGCTATCGCTCATGGAAACCTACGAAGCCTTTGAAGCAAATAACCGCTAAAATGACGGATTCTGAAAAGAAAATGCCCGACCGTCAATATCCGCCTGTCTACGAGAAGGTAGTTCCTGTTGTGCTAACAGTTTTAGCCGTTGTCGTTGTAGGGGTATTGATCGTTGCATTTGGCGTTGCCTTGGGGCTTGTTGCCTAAGAAATTTCCAGTAGCGTTTGCGCCGCTGGAAATTTTTATTTAAGGAGTTATTGTGTTAAATACCGTTATACCGCTTTTATCAAGTATTGTTAGCTTTGTTTTTGCATTTTTTGTGCTCAAACGTTATTTTGAGCGAAGACGAGCCCATCTTCTTTTGTGGGGGATTGGTACCATCTTTTACGGGATCGGTGGCTTCTGTGAATTTTACTATGGGGCATTCGGGTGGAATGCATTTGTTTTTCGAGCATGGTATCTCTTTGGCGCGATCCTCGTTGCTGCCTGGCTTGGGCAGGGAACGGTCTATTTGCTTGCAAACCGCAAATGGGCAAATACATTCATGATCATTTTGGGGCTTGGCTCCCTTTATGCTTTTTATAAGGTTGCTGCAGCACAATTAGACCCAACCCTGATGATCGGAGAAGGACATACTGGTGCAGAGTTAAGTGGTCATGCGATCATCACCGATGGTGTTCGTAGCTTGACACCATTCTTCAATATCTATGGCACCCTGATGTTGGTTGGCGGGGCTGCCTACTCAGCCTGGATATTCTGGCGTAAACGCGTTTTGCTCCATCGCACAATTGGTAATATCTTGATCGCAACTGGTGCACTTTTGCCAGCCTTCGGTGGTATTTTCAGCCGATTGCAGTTCCCCGGTGCGCTTTATATGGGTGAGTTCCTCGGCGTGATCCTGCTCTTTTGGGGGTTCCAGCGAGCGACAACGCCAATGGCAGAGAAGACGCCCGAAGTCGAAGTGGCTACAGCCTAAAACTGAGAACCTCGCTCAGATTGAGCGGGGTTTTTCTGTTAAAGGTATAATCAGCGCATCTCAACTCTGGAGCAAAACATGCCCATTCTCAATCTGCCTCTTATTCTTGAAACGCGTCGTAATCATGCCCTTGAACACGCCACGCTGAAAATTCTCGCACCAAAATATCCATCCCGCCCGATGGGTGGACACTCAAACCCAACCGGATTTGTCATCATAGGGGATGTGGACACGGACGACTTGCATGACGCCGCGCAGGAAGCACTCGAGCGTTTACGCGCCGGGGAGAGTGATCTTGCCATCCATCCCGGCTGCGGGACGAATTACGCCACCTCGGGCTTGCTGGCTGGGTCACTGGCATGGATCGGGCTCTCAGGCAGCGGGAAGTGGCAGAAGAAACTTTGGCGGATTCCCTTTATTGTGCCTTTGGCGGTACTCGCCTGGGCACTGAGCAAACCGCTTGGTCCCGCCTTGCAAGCCAGGGTCACGACCGAAGCGCGGATGGGGGCAATGGAAATTCTCTCGGTCGAGATGCTGCGTCCCGGGCTGCATCGCATCCGCACGCGTTCGTAAATTATGTCCCAGAACACTTTGCGCATCCTTTATATCTATGGCACCGATGAGTTTGCCATTGCGCGTCGCCTGCAAAAATTGCAGCAGCGTGTGGATAAGGATAGGATGAATACCTCCCGCCTTGAAGCGCGTTCGGCGAGCAGGGATGAGCTGAATATGGCGGTGAATGCTATGCCATTTTTGGCGGAGCGGCGACTGGTGATCCTTGAAAAGCCCTCGGTGCGCTATACCAAGCCAAAGGAGCGTAAGGAATTTTTGAGCTTTCTGGAGAGCGTGCCGCCCAGTACCGTTTTGGCACTTTATGAAGAAGTGGACGAGAAAAAAGCCACCAAGCATTGGCTGGTGAAATGGGCAATGTCGGCAAAGGAAATCGCGCGCGCTGAAGCCTTTATGCTGCCCAAAGCCTGGCAAACGGGCGACTGGATCGCGCGCATCCAGAAGGAAGCTAAATCGCAAGGGGGCGAGATCGAAAGCCGCGCCGCCGCGCGCCTTGCCGAGATGGTCGGACAGAATACGCGCCAGGGCGCGCAGGAGATCACCAAATTACTGACTTACGTCAATTTCGAGCGCGCTATTACGCTCGAAGATGTGGAGCTTTTGAGCGTATCCACTGCGCAGGGCGATATTTTTGCCCTCGTTGATGCCCTCGGCAACGGGCAGGGCAAAGCGGCCCAAGCCATGCTGCACCGCCTGCTCGACGAGCAGGATGCCTTCTTGATCTTCGGCATGGTCGTGCGCCAATTTCGGCTTTTACTTTTGGCGCGAGAAGTTATTGAAGAGGGGGGCAACGTGCAAAGTGCCCTCAAGCAGCACCCTTTTGTTGCAAAAAAACTAACAGCCCAGGCACGTCATTTTTCACTTGCGGCCCTTGAGGCGATCTACAAACGTTTGCTCAAAATTGATGAGGATGCTAAAACAAGCCAGGTTTCATTGGATTTGGCGCTGGATATTTTTGTGATGGAATTAGCAGGAGCGTAGAGGGCTTCAATGATAATTATGCGGATGTCACCCTGCCCCTAAACATCTTCCCCTATTGACTTAATCTATCGTGGGGGCTTGATCCTCACCCTCCCAAGGAACAACGCGATTACGCCCCTGTTCTTTTGCAACATAAAGTGCTTTATCTGCGCATAAAAGAATTTCATCGAGATCAAAACAGGATGTGGTATTCAAGCTGGCAACCCCAAAACTCAGTGTGATAGAAATTCGAGCCCCGTTAATGGGAATATCAAGTTCCGCGATATTTTTACGTATCCGTTCAGCTGTAAATACTGCTTGTTCCTGGGGGGTTTCGGGAAGCAAGATGACAAATTCCTCGCCGCCATAACGTGCAAAAATATCATTCTCTCGCAGATTTTTGCTGCATTCCTCACAGATCATACACAAAACGTCATCTCCCTTACCATGTCCATAGGTGTCGTTGACTTTTTTAAAGCGATCTATATCAAAGATGATGACTGAAAGCGGGTGTTGGTAACGTTTGGCGCGTTCTATTTCTTGTAATGCGATCTCAAAAAAATAACGTCGATTGTAAATACCCGTAAGAGAATCTGTCATTGCATATTGTCGAAGTTTTTCCTCTGTTTCAACACGCTGGCTAATATCGATCAAGGTGGCCAGGATCCCGGAAAATTGACCATGTTGATATAGAGATCGAGCACTGATAATAACAGGAACGCGTCGCCTATCCTTTGTAAGCACTTCTGATTCATAATACCGTAGTTTCTTTGTAGAAACTTCCCTTTGTATTTCCTGATGCCGATCTTCAGGAAAAATTTTTGTCCAATGGAGACCGACCAAGTCTTTTTCTGTATAGCCCAAAAGTTTTTCCGCAGCAGGGTTAGCAAAGATGAAATTGCCGTCCTTGTCTTCAAATATGATCGCTTCGCCAATAGTAAGAATGATATTCTCATTGAACTCTTTGAGATGAGCCATAGCTTCATATAATTGTGAGTTCCGGATCACAATTGCCAGGTTATTGGTGAGGATAGTGAGTAAACGGAGATCTTCGTTATCAAAGGCATCCAGTTCTCTGCTTTCCAAATTAAGCGCCCCTAAAATTTTATTCCCAACCTTTAGGGGAACGCAAAGCTCTGAAAGCGCGTCATCATCACAAGCATGATAAGCCTCATGCTCGCGTACATCTCCAAGCATGATAGTTTCACCGGTTTTTGCAACAATCCCTGGGATGCCTACTCCCAACTCACGGCGGAGTAATTTCGGGCCATCTCCAAACCCGGAATATGCTCGAATCACCAGTTCATCGGTTTCTTTTTCGATAAGAAGAATAGCAATATTATCTGGCTCAATAGTCAGATTGATCGCTTCAAGAGTATGTTCTAATATTTCATCAAGATGAACGGAGAGCGTAGCGCTTTTCATCACCTGATAAAGAATATTAAACTCTCCTGCTCTGCGTTCTAATTGTGAATTAGCTATTGCTAACTCACGTGTTCTTTCCTCGACTATAGTTTGCAGGCGTTCTTCAGCTTCTACTTGATCTGTAATATCTTCTTTCACACCAACAAAATGTGTTATTTCACCCTCTGTATTGAAGATCGGTGCTATGCTGGCTTGCTCCCAATACAAAGAACCGTCTTTTCGTTTATTGTGGAACTTTCCATGCCATTCTTTCCCCGCTGAAATAGTATCCCATAACGTTTGATAGAAAAGCTCATCTTGGTAACCGGATCTGAGAATGCTGGGATTTTTCCCGCTAACCTCTACATAATGATATCCGGTGATCTCAACAAATTTGGGATTAACGTATTCGATTTTTCCATGTACATCGGTGATAACGATAGCATTAGCGCTCTGGTCTACTGCTCTGTATAATTTCTGAAATTCAGTGGCGACCTCTTTGTACGCAGTAATATCACGCTCATAAAAAAGCGTGCCTAAAAAAACGCCATCCTGACTTTGTAATGGATGAGCGTTTCGATGAATGGTACAGATGCTGCCGTCTTTGCGGATAATGGTTTTCTCCCCTTCATAAGGAGAGTTTCGCTTTCCGAGGTAATTTGACTCGCCTCTAACTCTTGGCAAAGTATGTGCATCCATGAATTCAGTGATGTTTTTCCCCTGTAAATCTTGAAAAAGAGTGTAGCCGTAGAGTGTGAGCATCTTTTCGTTGCATGCAACGAAATTTCCATCTTTATCGAAAATACAAATACCATCGGGGAAAAGACCAAATATTTTTTGATAATTCCCATTTTTAGTTAAGCTTCGAAGCTCTTTTGTCCATGCTTCAGAATAAAAAAAGTGCAGAGAATTGGGTTCTCCTCCAGAAAAATGTTGATCTTCTAATTTTCTTTCTTTCATAGGTACCCCTTAATAATCTCCTGAAAAGCCTCTACGACACGCGGATCAAAATGTTTGCCTTTTTCTTTTTCAATATGTTCCAAGGTTTTTTCTTTGCTCCAAGCCTCGTGATAAGGACGATGATTAATGAGCGCATCCCAAACATCGACAATAGCAAATATGCGTGCTGAAAGTGGAATGTTTTCTTTTTGCAACCCATGTGGATAGCCATCTCCATCCCATCGTTCATGGTGATATAGAACAATATCAAGGGATGGTTTGAGATAAGCAATTTCTTTCAGCATATCGTAACCAAATTGCGGATGCTGGTGAATAATGTCCCACTCTGCTTTGCTGCAGGGGCCAGGTTTTAAAAGAATTGTATCTGAAACAGCGATCTTCCCAATATCATGTAATAAGGCGCCTCGACGAATATGCGTTAGCTCTTCTCCGTGAATGCCAAGGGCTTGAGCCAGTTCCAAAGCCAGTGCTGTAACCCGCTCTGTATGCCCTTTGGTTTCGTAATCGCGCATTTCCAGAGCACGCGCCCATCCTTCCAGAGTTGTTTCGTATGCCAATTCCAATTCTATATTGGAACGTTGCAAGGCATCCAACAGAAAATGACTATCGATGGCGATTGCTGTTTGTTGCGCCAAAGTATCAAGAAATTCTACCCAGTTTTGATCGTGTTCTGTTTTTCTACGCTCGAAAACCTCTAGAATACCTTTTAATTCCCCTTTGACTAAAAGAGGCACCCCGTAATAGGTTGAGAAATTTTCCTTTTTCCAACGATCGGGAATTGGTTTTCTATGCTCTGTATCATGAAGATTTTCAATACGAACCATTTTTCGTTCTAATGCAGCTTCACCCGCATAGCCGTCCCCAACGCGTAGCACTGTTCTTTTTGTTCCTCGCGGTGATCTAAACCCGTATTGATCGACACATGCGAGCGTTAATGCATGTTCATCATATAGCAAGATATCCGCTGCATCCACAGAGAGGCTGGAAGTGATCTTTTTAAGGATTTTATTGATCATGCTTTCCAGGTCGGTGCGAGTGATAATTGCAGTATTAATAGTATTTATGGCTGCAAGATTCGTTACCTGGCGTTGCAAATTTGATTTAGCTCGAATTTGCTCGGTAATATCTTCGAGAAGGATTTGGATGCCAATTAGAGAATCATTTACATCGCTAATAGCGGTGAGTGTATAACGAGTATCTAAGGTAACGCCCCATTTACTAGTATAAGTGGTTTCTCTTTGAATGGTTTCCCTTGTCCTAATACAGTTTTGAAAGTTCTCAGCAAACCCACTGGCGATCAAGGGTGGGAAAGTTAGTATGTCGATTTCTGCAGACGCTTCTTTGGATGGAGAACCCAGCATTTTTACGGCTGCGATATTGACTGAGATGATTTTCCCTTCCTGGTTTGCGAGGAGAATACCGATTGGTGAGTTTTCAACGAGGGAACGATAAAGCTTTTCACTCTCGCTCAGTGCAGATTGTATTTCCACGCGATTGGTGACATCACGATTACTAGCGCGGTATCCAACAAATTCACCTGTTGGCGTGGTGACCGGTTGGCAGGTGTGCTCGATCCAGATCACTTCCCCGTCTCTTCGGCGGATACGAAAGCGGATCTCTTCTGTTTCGTGTCGTTGGTCTGTTTCTGCGCCATGCTGTCGCCAGATATGCGCATCTTCAGGGTAAACCATTTTTGCTAATATATTGGGGTTCGCAAGAATACTCTCTGCAGAATAGCCAGTGATACGCTTGCTGGCAGGGGAGACATATTCCAAGCCACCGTCAGGGTTACGCCAATATTCCCAGTCGTAAGTAAAATCAGCAACGGTACGGTAGCGTAACTCGGCTTCCCGAAGATATTTTTCAGCATCAGCACGAGTTTGTAATAGGGCGCCGATTTGTTGAAGCATGTAATATGAAAGGCTTCCTCCACCGATGCCGACGCTGAGGATGATAAAAATACTGAGAATATTTACTGTTTTTAGCGCCTTATCTCGTGTTTCGGTAATCGCTTCCATTTCTGCGTGACTCTCATAATAGATCCGATTTGCTGTTTCACGGGAGCGTAATAAAAAGGTATCCGCCTGTTTCAGAAGTAGTGTGATCTGGTTAGCGGCAGCAAGCCTTTCTTCCGGGGTTGATGCGTCAATCTTTTCTTCCACTGCTGCACTAAGCTTTAGGGCGATATCTTCCACATCCAGAATACGCGGTGAAAGTTCCAGTGCTTCGACAAGGTAGCCTTGATCTTCCGAACGTGCATAGTGGATGATAGTATGGATGTTTTCTACCGCCTCGAAATTAGTTGGCAACTCTTGTGTGAATGTGCCTCCTGTTTGCAATATTTGAATGATTGCCTGAATTTCATTTATTGAAAAGATGATTTTTTCCTGTGAAAAGGCAATATCTCGTGTATCTTGGAGGTATGCGAGTTTGTTAAACTCACTCTCCAGGAATGCTAATTCAAAGAGAATTTCTTCTCCCAGGTCTTCATGTGCCCGTTGGTTATCGAGACGCTCTTGGTATTTTGTAGAGACGAAGGTGGAGAGATATGATGTAAGCGTGATGATGATTAAGGCTACCAGAAAGACGACGGAGAGGATAACTGCTCTGGCTTGAATAGGTTCACGGAGACGTTTGAAGATCATTGATTAAACCTTTGCTCAGGTTTTCCAAAACCATATTTCTCGAAAATGGCTTGTCCATCTTCTGAAATTGCATATTGCACGAAAATTTCAGCAAGTTTTGGCTCACGTATAGTTCTTAGAGAAGCGATGATCAGGTCTTTAGGTGGTGAAAGTGCAGGATCAAGCGGTATTACATCCATGTTTTCTTTATTTTCTTCCCAAGTAGAGACTGCATACCAGTTAATAACGAGGTCTGCTCTTCCTTCTGCGAGGACAGAGACAAGATCTTTCGAATCGGTGGTGAGCTCACGTGCGTTCTGTAAGACAGGTTCAAAGAGACCTTCCTGTTCGAGAATACGGCGGGTCTCTTTCCCGATACTGCCACTATCGGGATTTCCGATAACGACATAGTAATCTGGGTTGGCAAGGTTATTTAGATCAGCTGTAAGATTGAGAGGGTTTCCTTCTTGCACCATGAGAGCCGCTTGATTGTAGCCAACCAGATTTGTATCAATGATCAGCCCTTTTTCTTTGGCAAGCTCAATATAGCTTCCGGAGCCTGGTAAATATAAGTCGCCTACGTTGTTAATTTCGATGGAGCGTAACAAGTTCCCTGAGCCGCCCTGGATAATGATGACATCAATATTTTCTTGCTTCTCAATGATGGAGGCGATCTCAAGCATGGGACGTGCCATGGTAATGCCGCAATAAATGAGCAATTCTCTTTTGGGGGCAGGATTTGATGCGCAACTAGCAAGTCCAAAAATTGTGTAGATCACTAAAAGCAACGAACTAAGCAGGTGAGTCTTTTTCATAGATACAATCCAGGGTTTTCCAAACGCTAAATTATGAAATATTCTTCCCCTGTTTGATCATTCGATGAAGGCGGTAATCCAGAAAGAATGCTTCTGTTCTTTATCTCAACGAAGCTTATTATTAAGATATATTTATTTCCAACTATTATATAACATATTGCAAATTGCTTCAGAAATGGCCTCAAAAAGAAGATTTTTTATCAGATTGTAGGGAATAAGCAAAGTGCTTCCAAGAGCGCGTATAGTATAATTCCCCGCGCTGGAAAAAGTCTTTTCGCTGGAGGAATAATGGTTGCTGGAAATATTCGTGTTTTGGTTGCCAAACCGGGGTTGGATGGACATGATCGCGGTGCAAAGGTTGTTGCCCGCGCCTTGCGAGACGCAGGGATGGAGGTCATCTATACGGGGTTGCGCCAAACACCGGAAATGATCGCCGAAGCAGCGCTTCAAGAGGATGTTAATGTTATCGGGCTTTCGATACTTTCAGGTGCGCACATGGCTTTGGTACCGCGCATTCTCGAATTGATAAAAGCCAACGGACAAGAAGATGTAAAACTCTTTCTTGGCGGCATTATTCCGGATGAGGATATTGGACCGCTCAAAGAGATGGGCGTTACCGGAGTATACGGGCCCGGGGCGTCCACCGAAGACATCATTGCAGATGTGCGCGCATCTGTCCTGAAAACGGCTTGATAGAGGTTCTAAATGAGTCTCTCTCAAGCCGTTTTGAATAAAGATCGCCTTGCGCTTTCACGGCTCTTGACCCGCGTTGAAAATGATAGTGAAGACGGACGTGTTGCGCTGGAAGAGCTTTTTCCGCATACGGGCAAGGCTCATTTGATCGGGATAACTGGTGCGCCGGGGACGGGGAAATCGACACTTGTTAATCAATTGGCATTGTATTATCGCAAAATAGAGAAGCGCGTCGCGATCGTTGCGGTTGACCCCTCGAGCCCTTTCACAGGTGGAGCCGTGCTCGGCGACCGCGTGCGGATGCGTGATCTATCTGGCGACCCAAACGTTTTCATCCGTTCGATGGCTTCGCGCGGATCGCTGGGTGGCTTGGCGCAGACTACTGCTGCTGTTGTGCAGGTTTTCGACGCAGCTGGCTTTGATGTGATCCTGATCGAGACCGTTGGCGCAGGTCAAGCCGAAGTGGATATTGCCAAACTCGCCCACACCACCCTCGTTGTGGAAGCACCGGGACTAGGTGATGATATTCAAGCGATCAAGGCAGGCATTTTGGAGATCGCCGATGTGCTTGTGGTCAACAAAGCCGATCGTTCGGGCGTGGAGAATACGGAACGTGCCCTGAAGGGGATGCTTGAACTGGCACATCCGACCAGACGTGTTTTCCAGCATCATGGACAAAGGATGGTCGTCGAAGCCCCTGAAAAGCCTGATGGTCAGGAGCCGATCTGGTTTCCGGTTTTACAGCGCACTGTTGCCAAGGATGGGATCGGGATCGATGAACTGGGTGAGAAGATCGCAAAACACCTTGCCTTTTTGCGCGATGGTGGAGAGTGGGCTGCTCGTGAGCGTGCCCGGCTTCAGTCAACGTTCGACGCGCTTGTCCGAGAGACTTTGTTCACGCGCTTTCTGGATGATCTTCCTGCGGAGACCTATCAGGAAACCATATCCAAAATGGCGGAACGCAGTCTTTCGCCTTGGGGCGCTGTTCAATCCTTAATAAACGGGAGTGATGGATGATCTACGGAGAACGTATCCGCTTTCGCCGCGTTGAAAAATCAGACCTTGATCTTTTTATGGTTTGGATCAATGATGCCGATGTGACAAAGGGACTGACTTTATACCTGCCTATGGGGATGTGGGAAGAAGAAGAATGGTTTGAAGGGCTGGCGAAACGCCCGCAAGCAGAAAGACCAATGTGCGTGGAAATTCCTGATGGCGAGGGATGGCGGACAATTGGAAATTTGGGAGTTTTCAATATCGATTCTGTCGCTCGCTCCGCTGAAGTGGGGATCATGCTCGGCGACAAATCGATCTGGAATCAGGGCTATGGTACTGAAGCAATGCAGCTTTTGCTCAAATATTGCTTTGAAACACTGAATTTGAATCGAGTTCAATTATACGTTTATGAAGCCAACCTTGGGGCGATTCGTGTATATGAAAAAGTTGGTTTTGTTCATGAAGGTCGTAAGCGCGAAGCTTTATATAAAAACGGAAAATATCAAGACATTCTCATTATGAGTATTTTGCGTTCAGAATGGAAACAGGAATAAATTAGCGATGAATGGAAATACACACGAAATAAAAGGATATGGGGATATTGTTCTTTTTGCTGGTACAGCATCCCCTGAGCTGGCAAATAAAATTGCAGACTATTTAGAAAAAGAGTTGTGCGATAGAGATGTCATTCTCTTCCCAAACGATAATCTTTTTGTGAAATTACACGAGAGTGTACGTGGGCAAGATGTATATGTCATCCAAACCACCTCGCGCCCGGTCCATCAAAATCTGATGGAACTACTCATTTCACTCCAAACCTTACGGCTGGACTCAGCTGCACGGATCACCGCAGTTGTTCCCTATCTTTGCTATGGACGTTCCGATAAAAAAGATCAGCCCCGTGTGCCCATCACAGCTCGTCTTGTTACCGATATGGTTGAAGTTGCCGGGGCAGATCGCTATATGACCCTCGATCCCCATGCCGGGCAGGTGCAGGGATTTTTCTCCATTCCTGGCGATGTACTAACTGCTTCACATACGATCGTTGATTATATAAAAGCAAATATATTGGCGAATATGGTCAATCCTGTAGTGATGGCGGTCGATCTTGGCTTTGCCAAGAAAGCCCGTAACTATGCCGAAGACTTCAATACCCCGGTTGCATTTGTAGAAAAACGCCGAATTGCCAACGACTCAAATGCTGAAGCCCTCAACGTGATCGGTGATATTGAGGGCCGTGATGTCATCATTGTGGACGATGAAGTGGATACTGGCGGGTCTATTTCTCAAGCTGTGAATCTGGCACGTGAAAAAGGTGCACGAGATATATACCTCGCCTTTATTCATCCTGTTTTTTCCAGCAACGCCGCCCAGAGGCTTGCATCTCTGGGGCTCAAAGCCATTATCACCACTGATACCGTTCCAATCCCAGAAGAGTCGAAAGCCCTCTTTGGCGAGGGGCTTCATATTTGCTCCATTGCGCCCATGCTCAGCGAAGTGATCCTCCGTGCGCATGAGGGTCGCAGTGTAGGTGAGCTCTTCGACGAATAAAATGCCAGAACTGCCCGAAGTCGAGACCATTGTTCGCAGGATGCGCCCGGAAATTGTGGGGCGTAAGATCACAGTTGCAGATTTGGATTGGAAGCGAACACTCGCGACCCCGGAACCTGCTCTTTTCAAAAAGAGCATTCTCGGGCAGTCAATAGGATCCGTTGATCGCCGCGCGAAATACATCGTCGTCCAACTAAGCGCAGATTATCTTCTGATCCACTTGCGGATGAGTGGCGATATTCTCTTTCGTGAAGAGAGAGAAGCTGCGCACAAGCATGATCGGCTATTACTGGGTTTTGATAATGGTCGTTATCTTGCCTTCAATGATATGCGAAAATTTGGGCGTGTCTGGCTAACCCCCACCCCCGAAGACGTGCTTGGCAAATTGGGTCCCGAACCCCTCGACGAAGATTTCACCGCAGAGATACTTTACGAAAAACTACAGCAGCATAAGCGCCAGATCAAACCCCTTTTGCTCGATCAACACTTTCTTGCGGGGATGGGCAATATCTATACCGACGAAGCATTACATTTAGCGGGCTTGCATCCTCTTGCCAAGTCTGATTTAATTGAACGGAAGCAAGCCCAAATCTTGTGGCGAAGCATTCGAAAAGTGCTCGAGGAGGGCATCACGCGTAACGGTACATCCATTGATTGGATATACCGTGGCGGCGACTATCAGAATTATCTCCAGGTTTACGGACGCACAGATCAGCCGTGTTTCAAGTGCGGTAGTGCCATCCAGAAAATCACCGTTGGGCAGCGTGGTACACATTTTTGTTCACAATGTCAATCTTTGGAAGGAGCATAGCTATGGAGTGGAATCCAACAACAATAGGTATTGTGGCAGCTTTTTGGCTGTTAGGCTATGTTTTGGGCTTAGCCGAAGAAAAGATCAGGAATAAAAGAAAACAAAGGAAAGAGGAAGAACTGGCCCTAGATGAACTTCCCCCGCCAGCCCCACCTCCCGCCCCTGAACAGGCAGAGGCAGCGGCACTATCTGTTTTTGAGAAGGCGGGTGGAAAGCTTGAATTAAAGCTCGATGATACAGTGCTTGCAGATATATCTGAGTTACAGCCTCCACAGCGCAAACGTTTGATCAGCCTTGTGGTTGGTTTGCGCCCCTGGTTGGAAGAGAGCAAAGAGAAAAAGATTGCTGCTCCCCCAACACGCCTTGCTTCTGAAGCTGTTTCAGCGCAGCCTGTGCCAGCCTCACCTGCAACGCCAGCCTCGACGGATATTTCCACCGGCGAAACAGATTATTCAAATTTGAGCATGGTGCAACAGGTTGATAGGGTTTTGCAGAGAAATTTGAGCGGGCATCCTCTACAGGAGCGAGGAATTCGTGTGCAAGAATCCATTACTGGCGGCGTAAATTTTTATATCGGCACCGCACGCTATGAATTTATTGATGAGATCCCGGATGACGAAATTCGGCAGTTCATTCAAAAAGCGATCAGCGATTGGGAAAATAGTGCTACACCGGGCTTGTAGATATCAGGAATAGCGAGCGGTTAGGATGGGGAAATTGACCGACTCTGCGATCTCAGCAGTCACATTTGGGGTATACAGGTAGCGTAAACTTTCAGTATCGCTAAAAGATGACCCCATACAGATTAGATCGTATTTCTCTTTTTCCAGTTCTTCTAATATCTGTGTGACAACATTCCCTTGTCGTACGATTACTTCTGATCCCACACCACTACGATCCGCGTGCGCTTGTGCTTCCTCCAGAATACGTGCGGATACTTTGTCTTCCAACTTTTCTTGAGAGCTGCTAACTGGCTTTTGCCCCGGTAGGTGATCGGATGTGACCGGCGGAACAACATGTAAAAAGGTCAGATCGGCACCAGCCATTTTTCCTACAGCAATGCCTATCTCTCCCGCTTTGCTGGTATAGCCGCCACCTCCAAAGCAAATTAGAACCTTGTCAAGTGAGAGCCGTGCTGAACGCACGTAAAAAATTGGAGAAGAGACACTTTGCATGATCTTGCGGAAGGATCGTCCCATTAGCCAGTGGCGGAATTGTGAGCGCCCAAGAGGGCCCACAAAAAGAAAGGTGTCTTCGTCCCAATCCATATCAGCTAAAATCTCTTCGGTCTCTCCATTGACGAGTTGTAGATCGTAATTAATTCCCTTTTCTTGAAAATGGGCAACGGCACGACTAAAAATATCTTCAACGGGATGCAGTTCGTCCATTTTTTCGACCACACCCAAAAGTGTGAGCGGAGCATTCATTAAGTTTGCCATCCAGGTGGCATATTGGATTGTTTGCCAACTTCTTTTGTATCCATTCGTTACCAATACGATTTTCTTTTCCATTCCAACTCCTGTTTTTCTCTTCCCGATCTAATGCCCGCCGCCAAGTAATAGCTGAAGCCCAGCACCAAAGACCAGCAGCCCCAAAATGCCGCGCACCAACAAAAGATTGATTCGGTGAATAACCTTCGCTCCAAGCCAGACGCCGGGCAATGACCCCAGCAGAAGCGCGCCCACTGTTGAGAAATCAACTTGCCCCGCAAAAATATAGCTGAAGGCGCTGATCACAGCCAGCAATGCGCCGTGCATGACATCCAAACCGACCATGTAGTTGAGCGGCATGGAGAAAAAGAGCAAAAGTAATGCCATGATGACAGTCCCACCGCCGATGGATGTCATTCCAACCAAGCCACCACCAACTGCACCGATCAAGATCAGTGCCCAGGGCGCAGGATAACGCACCTGGGATTCCTTTTTTGGACCTAAAAAACGGAAAACGCGCGCAATAATGATGATACTGACCACGATTAAGGTCCAGCCGAGAAGGTTGGGTAAAAATTCGTCAATTAAGTGGCGGTTATCGGTTTGGCTTAAGATGAATTGTGAGCCCAAAAGCGATGCCGGGATGCTCCCCGCAGCCATCCAAAAAACAGGTTTGAGAGAGATCTTGCTCTCGTGATGGTGTCCCAGTCCGCCAATGATCTTGGTGACCGCAGCAAAGACGAGATCGGTTCCCACTGCCAGTACGGGGTCGAATTTCAATACTACCAAAAGGAAAGGTGTCATCAAGGCACCGCCGCCCATCCCCGTCATCCCGATCAGGAAGCCGGTTATCAGCCCGGCGCCGAGCATCAATAGAAAATCAAGCATTTGCTATTTCTCCCAGTTCCTTTACAAGATAAAGTTGACCGCGTTTATAACCGCGTCCCAAATAATATTCTCTTGTTCCCACAGCAGCGATGATCGCCATCCGCGCGAAGCCGCTCTTGAGAGCCACTTGCTCCGCCTCCTTGAGCAGACGGGTGCCGAGACCCACATGTTGTGCCGATCCCCGTTTTTCTTTGCCGACCTCGAGCGATTGCCCATAAACATGCACCTCGCGGATGATCGCCGTATTTTGCAGGTCAGCAATGCTTGTTTCGGGAGCATCTGTGTCGGGGAGTGAAAGCCGCAAAAAACCTGCTACATTATCATCCGGTGTTACGAAAGAAATGAAATGCTCCTCTGCATGTTCAGCGGAATAGACAAGGTCATTCAGTTCAAGTTTATGAATATCAATGGCTCTCCCGCGTACTTCACGACAACGTAGACATTCACATTTTGTGCCTCGTTTTTGCATCTCGATATGCACATCCTGGCGCAAGCTGGTGCGTTTATTTCCCTCGACCACATTTGTGGACGGAATGTCACGGATGACACGATTGGCACGACAATAGCGTGGAATGCTGGTTTTTACGTTAGCCAGCAGGGATATCAATTCATCAGTTGTGTAGGGCTTATATTCACCGCGTTCCCAGTAAGGAAACAGCTCTGTATTTTCCAATAATTGTGTTGGGTAAATTTTGATCTCGTCAGGAGCGATCCCATCCCACAGGCGTTGGAAATCCAACTCGTCCGATGCGAGTGTAGCGCCGAGTAGATTGGGCATCCAGTGCAGAACGATTTTGAATCCGCCCGCACGTAGTAGCGCCATGGCATCGCGCAATTCCTGGACGGTATGCCCACGTTTGTTTAGCGAGAGAATTTCATCGTCGAGGCTCTGGGCACCCATCTGGACTTTGGTCACGCCCAGATAACGGAGCCAGGCCAATTCATCGGGCGTGACTTCGTCAGGGCGGGTTTCGATCACCAGACCCACGTTTCGATGTGCCGCGTTTTCGTTAATGCGCTGTGCTTCATCCAATTCCCCTTTTTCAATTTGTTCCGCATCATATTCAATTTCGATCCCATTCAAGGCATCAAAACAGCGCTTGATAAACCATTCCTGATAATCACGCCTGTAGGAGCTCCACGTCCCGCCAAGGATGAGTAACTCAATTTTATCGGTAGGATGCCCAACGGCCTCCAAAGCCTCCAGACGAGATGCAACCTGATCGTATGGGTCAAATTGGTGGTGCAAGCCGCGCATGGCGCCAGGCTCATCAGGCAGATAGGACTTTGGCATACGTACATCATCCGGACAGAAAATGCATTTCCCTGGGCAGGGATAGGGCTTTGTCAACACGGTCACAGTTGTGACGCCCGAAAGGGTACGCACCGGTTTCATACGGATGCGTGCCAAAAGTTCGCCATCTGGCTCCAGTTCACCCTTCTCTATCATCTCGTTATACGCTGCCACCAGGGCATATTTACCAATATAACCATCAGTGGTAGGGTAATGTTTTATGGCTTCGAGCGCGGGTGTCCCCTCGCGCACTTCAGCCAATGCCAAACGCGCCAGCCGCATTTTCTCTGGCGTGATCTGACGAGATTTCATCCAAACTTCTTTTTCTTTCACAGGCTCTCACAAGATATAATGGGCGGCATGAGAAAAGAGACTTCCGCTCAAATCATTGAAATCAATAGGCAATTCTATCAGAATTTTGGTGCAGAGTTTTCGCGCACGCGTGGGCGCATCCAGCCCGGGGTGCGTAGAATTTTAGAAGGGATAGGCCACGATCTTTCGCTCCTCGACGTAGGATGCGGCAACGGGGAGTTCATCCGCCAATTGGCAGAGAACGGCCACCGCGCCCCGGTTCTCGGCGTGGATTTCAGCTTGCCTCTGCTCAACGATGCAAAACTCACCCCGGAGGATTTTCCGGCCACTTTTTTGGCACTTGATATTACTTCTTCTGATTGGTCAGCTATTGATGGGCGTTTCTCTTTAGTGACCTGTTTTGCCACATTGCACCATATTCCCGGCGAGGAAATACGATTACGTATTCTACGCAATATCCATGAACGATTAGCAGATGATGGGCAATTCATCCACTCCAACTGGCAGTTTTTGAATAGTGAGCGGCTAAGAAAACGCATCCAGCCGTGGGATGTGGTCGGCTTGAACGATGCCGATGTGGATGAAGGCGATTATCTGCTCGATTGGCGCAGCGGCGGGACAGGCTATCGGTATGCACACCAATATTCGGAAGCGGAGTTGGCAGATCTCGCAAAAAAAAGTGGCTTTCACATTGTCGAGACTTTTTATTCCGATGGGACTACGGGGAATTTGGGGCTTTATCAAATTTGGGAGAAAATTAGCGCAGCGGATTAAACGGAAGCAAGCCCAAATGCAGGGACGAAACGATTATTCCGTTTCCTGGACGGGGATTTGTGTTGCGACCACGATCTGGTCTCGCCCGGCTTCTTTGGCGGCGTACATGGCTTGATCGGCGGCTTCGATCATGTCGATCAGGTTTTGTTCTTCGATGTTATCCCCTGCAATACCACCACTCACTGTCAGATTGATAGTGCCCTTTTTAGTGGGGATATCCATCTCTCGAATAGCTTTCCAGACACGTTTTGCGATCATTTCTGCAGCTTCAATATTTGTTTCGGAAAGCAGGATGACGATCTCTTCGCCACCGTAGCGTCCGATAATATCCTGTGAGCGGAGCAAACTCTTACAGGTGGCTGCAGTTTTTTCAAGTGCAGTATCTCCTGCAGCATGGCCATAGGTGTCGTTGACTTTTTTGAAATGGTCGAGATCCAGCATAAGAATGGATAGTGGATGGTTGTAGCGGCGCGAACGGTAAAACTCTTCGTATGCGAGTTCAAAGAAATGACGGCGGGTATGCAAGCCTGTTAGCCCGTCAGTGAGAGCCAGGCGTTGTACATCGGCAAAAAGGCGAGCATTTTCAAGGGCAGAAGCAACCTGATTTGCAAAAACTGTGAGTGTGGGGAGGTCTTCTTCTTCGAGAATATCGCTCCAGAGCCAGAGGAAACCCAAAATTTTTTCCTGATAAATAAGAGGAAAGTGCCCGAGAATCATTTTGTCAGGGTCAAATATCCTCGCCAGCATCCTCCTGATCACTTCGGCTGAAAATCCTTTCAAAAGAGCGGCGATGACGGAAATGTAATCGCGCACAATGATGGGCTGTAGATTTCCAGAAAGATTTAGGCGAGCAGGGAGGGCATCTACGGGGATGCGCAGGTCAGACATATTTGTTTTTGAAAAACGTTCCAGCTTTTTGACGATTGTTTCTTCCAGCGATGTATACCGGAGCACTAAATCTTGTGAGCCAGGGTCAAAGAGTGCCACCAATGTTTGAAAACCAAGTTCTTTAAGTTTGGTGCCCATCAGATGCATGACCTCATTGGGTTCTGATGACATTTCCATTTGGGCGGCAACCTGCGTCAGGGCGTGGATCAGGCTATTTGATCGGGCGATCTCTTTTATGCGCCTAGCTTGCTCTCTTTCAACATCCAAACGTATGAGGGCAACAGAAAGCTGGTTGGCAACAGTGGTTAGTAGTTGTTCATCTCGTTCGCTGAAGGCATTCAGTTCATCACTTTCTACGTTGATAACGCCTGATACTTTTTCGCCGGTCTTGATAGGAACGCATATCTCAGAGCGTGTGGAAGGTAGGGCAGCGATATAGTATGGAACGTTGCGAACATCATTAATCCGTTCGAGTTGGCCTGTTTTTACTACCTTACCAGTAACACCTTGTCCTAAAGGGATGACTTTGAATATGTCGCTTTCGTCTACTTGATAGGAAGCTGTTTTCTTTATCTCTTGCATTTGATGGTCGATCAAAACAATTGCCACATTGAATCCGTAAAGCGACGTACTTAAACTCTCGGTGGCGCGTTTTAGCAAGGAAGATTCATCTGTTGCTTCAGCCATCGTCAGGGCAACAGCATGCAAAGCTTTAAGCTCATCCAGCTGCTCCTGTGCTTTTTCAAGCAGAGCGCCTTTTGAGATTGCTAATGAGATCTGACGAGATGTGAGTTTGGCGTAGGTGAGTTCATTGGGAGAGAAGTTTCGCTCTTTTGCATAGAGAAGATAGAGAAAGCCTAATTTTTCTTCACCGGTGATCAGTGGTAAGAGCAGCACGGTTCCTTGTGGATAAATAACACGGAAATCTGCACCTGTTTCCTCTAACGCACCTGGCTTGGCAAAAACAAGAATATCGCCAGTTTGTAATTTTGATAGCATGGGATTTTCGGCACGGGGAGGAAGATTTTCAAGAATATCTTTCATCTGCCCTTCAGCAGCACGCGGATAATAGCGTTTTTGGCTTTCATTCCAGAGGCTGATAAGGCAATCATCCGCTTCGAACATAATGCGGGTTTGCCCTGCTAGAACATGCAGTACAGCGTACATATTCTCCGCATCTAAAACTTTATTAGTGATATTGGCCAATTGTGTAAGTGAAGCGGCCTGTTTTTCAAAATCCTCGGCAACACGAACGCGTGTACTGATCGCTTCCTTATGTTGACGATCCATACGTCCCAAATAGCCGAAAATGATCGAGACCACATATAAAGCAACAAAACCAAGGAAACCATTATGGAAGAAAGCGGGCCAAATGCTGATATCCCCTTCGATGGAGAGAATCAAAATGCTAAGAAGCAATGCGACAGTTGTGGAAATAACCCCTCTTAGTATCCCCAATTGCCAGCTCCCGATAAATACGGGCACAAGCGCAAGAGCAACTGCATGCGGACCTAAATCATCTACGAGTAGCCAGAAGATGATCACATACACGCCCAGCGAGATGCCGAGAGAGACCCAGCCTTTTTTTCTTGTATTTGCGCGTGTAGAGTGGTTTTCTTTCATTGCATTTTAGGTCTGTGGATTTTAAAGAGATAAGAATATTACTATAGTATGTTGAAGACCCTGTAGTTTCCTAAAATGATGTTGATTACTAATTATCTGCGAAGTTATGAAATTTGTCTATTTTATTCTTTCCTGAAAAAGAAGTATCTCCTAAATACCTATCCTGATCTTTAGGAGATACTATGTCCCAGACTTTTAGGTGGTAACGACCTTTGCTTCGCCGCGCTTGACACCCATCATCATCAGGAAAGCGAAAAGCATGAAAGTGGGGGCAACGAACATGATTGAGTTGTAGTTCTCGCCTGCCAACTGGATGATCCAGCCGTTGACGTTAGGCCCTAAAATAGCCGCCATCGTGGAGAAAAGGTAGTAGAGACCGGTATAAGTACCGATGCGGGCATCCTCGACCATATCCACAACCATGGGCAGGGAGTTGATGTTGATCAGCGCCCAGGCAACGCCGGCAGCCATCAGGAAGAGGCTGATGATCGGCACATTACCCAGCACAGGTAGCGTGGTCAGGACAGTACTCAAATAGTCTGCCGGGAGTACATAAAGGCTTGCGAGCAATCCGCCCAGCAGGAAGATACCTGCCATGATCGTTTTACGGCGTCCAAATTTCCCGCCAACGAAACCGGCGATCAATGCCGAGAGAACGAAGAAGAGCGAAAGATGACCGAGCAGGCGTGTCCCGTCGGCAGCGCTCATCGAGAGATGATTGACAGCATAAAGGGTGAAAAAGGCTTCGATGGCGTTATAACCCACGAACCAGAACAGGATCGCACCAAAAAGACGCAACGCGCTTCGGTCGTTATCTTCCCAAACCTCGCGCAGGTTAACGAGCAAGCCGGGTTCTTTTTCGGTGGTTTCGTAATCGGTCGGTTCCTTGACGAAAAAGAAAACCAGTAAAGCTGAGATAATCACAAGCCCGGAACCCATCCAGAAGGGGAAGGCGGGATTCATTTCATAAAGCGTCGCGCCACCCAAGAAGGAGAAGATCGCGCCGATACCGCCCATGAAATTGATGATGCCATTCGCCTGCGAGCGTTTTGGGGATGGGGTGATATCGGGCATCAGGGCGACAACGGGCGTGCGCCAGAGCGCCATACTCAAGAGCAGCGTGCTCGTTCCAGCAACGAAGAGGGGTAAAACCGAAGCAAGCGGAATCCAGCCAAAGGCGGCTGCCGAAATGGGTGCCCCGATCAAAATGAAAGGCATACGTCGCCCGATCTTGGTGCGGATGCCATCTGACCATGCGCCGACCGCTGGTTGGATAAAGAGAGCGGCGATATTATCGAGGGTCATGAAGAAGCCGATCCACGCCGGGGCGAGACCGAATTTCTCGGAGAGAAAGATAGGTACAAATGCGTTGTAGACTCCCCAAACCACACTGACGCCAAAAAAGCCAAAGCCGAGCAGGAAGATCTTGCCATAGTTGAATTTCATTCTTTTCTCCATCCTTTTAGGTTTTATTTTCTTTTACGCTTTTCGAATTTTATCTAAAAACTCATGATCTTTTTTGCTGAGTTCTATCTTTTCAAGCATTTCGGGACGACGTTGATAGGTGCGGCGTAAAGCTTCTTCGCGCCGCCATTGAGCCACTTTGCCATGATCGCCGGAGCGGAGTACTTCGGGCACTTCCCAGCCCCGAAACTCGGCTGGACGAGTGTAATGCGGTCCTTCGAGCAAGCCGGATGCGTGGGAGTCGTTGGCTGCTCCGTTCTCGTCGCCGAGTACGCCGGGGATCAGGCGTGTGAGGGCATCCACCATAATCAGGGCGGGCAATTCCCCGCCGGTGAGGACGTAGTCGCCGATGGAAATTTCGTCTGTGACGAGATGGGTGCGGATCCGCTCATCGAGACCCTCATAACGTCCACAAAGGAGGGCAAGCCGCGGGTGAGCAGCGAGTTCGTTCGCCACATCCTGTGTGAAAAGCCGACCTTGCGGGGTCAGCAATATGATGGGGCAGTCCGGCGGTGACCCGACAATATCTTCGACCGCTTCAAAAACGGGTTCGGGCTTCATGATCATCCCGCCACCGCCGCCATAGGGGTTATCGTCCGTGACGTGGTGCTTGTCGTGTGTCCAATCGCGGATATTATGTACGTTTACGTCCAGATGCCCATTTTCCTGAGCGCGTTTCAAGATGCTGCTGTTCAGATAAGAAGGGAATACTTCGGGAAAAAGTGTAAAAATGTCAAATTGCATGGTTTCATTCTAGCCTTTTGTAGGGCGTGATGCAAGCCTTCTTTTATTCTGCTATAGATGAGTTTTTTCTCAACTTCCCTGTCTTGCGCGCTATCTATGCCGATGGTAAGATGCCGTTATGTATTTGAAAAGAAATAAATGGTCTATGACTCGCCGACGCAGGCGAATAAACTGGTTTTGGGTCACCGTTTTGGTGGGGATGATCTTTGCGACAACTTATTTTGGGCGTTATGTAGCGCCTGAAATAACCACACCTTTTGTGGATACCCCAACACCAACACGTGCCCCTGAATCCTTCGTTTCTGAAGCGGAGGATCTTTTTGAGCAAGGGAAGCTTTTACAATCGATCACCGCTTATGAAGAGGCGATCCGCTCTGCGCCGGATGATCCTTCATTATACGTTGCAATGGCGCGCGTGCAGGTTTTTATGGGGCGTTATGAGGAAGCCCAGACAAGTGCTGAGAACGCCCTTTTACTGAATCCCAATAATTCGATGGCGCACGCCGTGCGCGCCTGGTCGCTTGATTTTACGGGCGATTTCCTGGCAGCAGAAGCAGCGGTCAAACGCGCTCTTGAACTCGACCCGAATAACGCCCTTGCCCATGCTTATTATGCCGAGATTTTGGCAGATTCCTTTCTTTCAGGCTCCGGGCCTTTCGACTCGGTTGAGTTGGCTATTGAAGAATCGCGCGTTGCGCTCAGCCTGGCACCCGACCTGATGGAAGCCCATCGGGCGCGCGCCTACGTGCTTGAAGTGACTGGCAACTACGAAGATTCGATCCGCGAGTATGAAGCCGCGATCAACCTGAACGACAATATCCCCGATCTGCATCTTTCGTTGGGGCGCAACTATCGCGCCCTCGGTGTTTACGATAAAGCCGTGGAAGAGTTTACGCGTGCGAACGCGCTCAATCCCGCTGATCCCCTGCCTGATCTTTATATCTCGCGAACTTATTCCACTGTTGGTGAATATGCCAAAGCTGTCCAGTATGGTGAACAGGCGGTCAAGGACGATCCCGAAAGTGCTATATTACATGGCAATTTGGGAGTGATGTATTATCACAATTTCCTGTGGCCTGAAGCTGCGCAGGAATTGTCTCTCGCCATCTACGGCGGCAATCTTGGCGAAGGTCAGGAGGTTGAAGGGATCCCGCTGGCGAATGATGCGCGTTCATCCGAATATTATTTCACCTACGCCATCGTGCTTTCACGCCTGAATCGTTGTGGCGAAGCCCTCCAGATCGCGCAGCAGATCATAGGCACCATCCCAAGTAATGAGTTGGCTGTTTTTAACGCAAACGAAGCCATTAACCTTTGTCAGGAAAATCTCGATTCACCGCCCACGCCAACTGAAGAGATCATTCCTGAAGCAACAGAGACCCCGATACCCGAAGCATGAAACAGCAACGAAATATCTTTTTCCGTAAACCAACGACCAATCCCTATCGAATTTTCTTCCTGCTGGTGCTTGTCTTAGGCGGGGTTTGGCTCATCCGTCAACTTGAGACCGGGGGGGTTCAGAGTCCTTTCATGCCCACGCCCACGCCTACACGTGTTGCGCAGTCCTATGCGCTTGAAGGGGATGCTCATTTTGCCGCCGGAAAACTGGATGCAGCCATCACCGCTTATCAGGAAGCAAGCCGCGTAGACCCGAATAATGCGGAAGTCTGGGCAAAGCTGGCGCGCATCCAGACTTATTCCTCCGCTTTGCTGACAACGGATGATCAGCAGCGGGACAGACTCCAGGAGGCGCTTGCCTCCGCTGATAAAGCCGTGGAACTCGCCCCGGACGATAGTGCCGCACACGCCACCCGAGCCTTTGTGCTGGACTGGAATGCAAACTCCATCCTCTTTGGTGTGGAACAGGCAGCCGATTATTTGCTTGAAGCCGAGCAGGAAGCCGTCCGCGCCCTGCAATTGGATAACCAGAATACGCTCGCTCTCGCCTATTATGCCGAGATCCTCGTTGACGAGCAAAAGTGGAATCAAGCAGAGCAATATATTACCCAGGCGGTTGAACAGGATGATACCCTCATGGATGTTCATCGGGTTTATGCTTACGTGCTTGAATCCTTTGGGCAATATAATCAGGCGATCCAGGAGTACGATAAGGCATTAGCGATCTCTCCGAATCTGACCTTCCTCTACCTACGTGCGGGCGCGAATTATCGACGTTTGGCTTTTGACAGCCCCAACGAAGCGACGCGTACCCAGCTTTATGAAAGCTCCCTCGACTATTTCGCCAAAGCTGCCCGCTTGAATGAGCAGCTTGGCATCGAAGATCCCGTGCCTTATCTCTCCATCGCGAAAACCTACTCGCAGGAGGGTGAGTTCTTCATCGCCGCGCGGAACGTGCAGCGTGCCCTCGAGATTGACCCCTCCAATGCGGATATTTATGGGCAATTGGGTATTGTTTACTTCAAATCGCGTAACTATGAGGGCTCGATCCCGGCGCTAAAATGCGCCATTCGCGGATGCACGCCCGAAGAATCTTGTGACGGGCGCGGTGGATGCGGCCCCAATGATGAAGAAGCTGAAGTGATCGGTTTGGCACTGTCGCCAAATACCGTTGTCTATTATTACACTTATGGCTCGGTCCTTGCAGCGCTCAGCCGCCCCAAAGAGAATTATTGCGATGAGGCTATGGTGGTGATGGCTGAAGTTAGAGCCGAGTTTAGTGGTGACCGCGACATTATGGGTATTGTTCAGGCGGGGGAAGAGATCTGCGAGTCGTTGGAGTAGAGGTTTATATAAGGTAGTAGGTCACGTTTTAAACGTGACCTACTTAATGGCTTTGGGAGGTAAATATGGATTTGTCAGCTGTAGACCAAGTTACGCCAGACTGGCTCACACAAGTTTTCAAAGAAAGCAATATTTTGAAAAAGGGGAGCATCATTTCCGTCCAAAAGTCTCCGGTTGGAGACACTCCATTCAGCATGCCCAAAATCACCCGCCTTCATATTAAATATTCTGGGGATGCTGTTGGCAATCTGCCTGAGAGATTGATCTTCAAAATTGCAAAGAAAGAAAAGGAGTGGTTCTTCTACGAAGAGCTCGCAAAAGTAATGCAAGCCCCGTCAATTCCGAGATGCTTTCATGTAGGTAGAGATCAAGAAACTGAGATTTCGTATCTTTTGCTGGAAGATTTAGGCGATTCTCATTCACAAACGCAATGGCCTATCGCGCCATCTCTCTCCATGTGCGAAAAAACGATGGACTGTATTGCTGAATTCCATGCCTTTTGGTGGCAGCATCCACATTTGGAGAATGATCTGAGGGATAAACTGACTTTGGGAGATTATTGGTTAAATCGTATCAATCTGGCAATTGCGAATCTCCCCAATTTCCTTGATTTTATAGGAGATCGTCTCTCCACGAAACGCAAGAAAATCTATGAGAAGGTGCTTTCTTCGCAAAATACCTTTTGGCAGCCGCAAAGATCGAAACACGCGTTGACTCTTATTCATGGCGATGCTCACTTTTGGAATTTCGTATACCCGCGAGACAATACCGATCGTGTCCGTATCTTCGACTGGAATGGATGGGATATTGCCAAAGGTACGGATGACTTGGCTTATATGATTGGTTTGCACTGGTACCCGGAACGCCGTGATCGTTTTGAAATCCCTTTGCTAAAGCGCTATCACGCAGTACTTTTACAGCAAGGTATCAAGGATTATTCTTGGGAAGACTGTTGGGATGATTATCGTCACTCGGCTATGTTGAACCTTTTTATTCCTGTTTGGCAATGGACAAAGGAGATTAGCCAGATTGTCTGGTGGTCACATCTTGAGAGAAGTTTTCTGACCTTTGAAGATTTGGCATGCAAGGAATTGCTATAAATCATTACATAGATATCCACAAAGGGTAGCAAGGCCAAATCACGTGCGAAGCGAGACACCGAGCATTTTCAAAATGCTCGGTGTCTCGCTTCCCTGCTAAATTCCAGTATCAGAACTTCATAAGAATTCATTAACACCCCTTGACGCTCTTTCAAGGGGAAAGTATCATACGGGCGTTATTAGCACTCTGAGGCTTAGGGTGCTAAAACTTTGTCTAAGGAACTTTTGCTCAAATGACCTCAACCCTCAAACCCCTCGGTGACCGCGTTATCGTCGAACCGATCGAGAAAGATGAAATCTCAGCTGGTGGCATCGCCCTGCCCGGAACCGCGCAGGAAGAACCCCAGCGTGGGATCGTTGTGGCTGTTGGCCCCGGTTTACGGGATACAGAGGGCAAGCGTATTGCGCTGGATGTTGCTGTTGGCGATAAGATCGTTTTTGCACGTTACGGCGGCTCAGCGTTGAAGCATGAGAGTAAAAAGTTTCTTATCTTACGTGAAGAAGAAATTCTTGCCATAATCGAAAATAAATAAATTCTTTTTGGAGGATTGACCCCATGGCTAAACAACTCATTTTTTCAGAAGAAGCACGCCGCAGCCTTAAAGAAGGCATCGACGTACTCGCCAACGCAGTTTCCACTACGCTTGGTCCCAAAGGGCGCAACGTTGCCCTCGATCGCAAATTTGGCTCTCCCACCATCACCCACGACGGTGTGACCGTTGCCAAAGAGATCGAACTCGAAGACCCCTTCCAGAATATGGGCGCGCAGCTTCTCAAGGAAGCCGCCACCAAAACCAACGACATTGCCGGTGACGGCACCACCACATCCACCGTTTTGGCGCACGCCATCGTAACTGAAGGCCTCAAGACCCTCGCCGCTGGCTCCAATGCTATGCTCCTGAAGCGCGGTATCGAAAAAGCTGCCAAAGCTGTTGCTGAAAAGATCAGCGACCTTTCCATTGAGCTTTCTTCAAAAGAAGAGATCGCCAATGTAGCTTCCATCTCCGCCCAGGATCGTATGATCGGTGAATTGATCGCCGACGTGATGGATAAAGTCGGTAACGACGGCGTTATCACCGTTGAAGAATCCAAAGGCTTGCAGTTCGAGACCGAATATGTCGAAGGTATGCAGTTCGATCGTGGTTATCTCTCCCCCTATTTCATCACTGATGCCGACAGCATGGAATCTGTGATCGAAGAACCCTATATCCTCATCCACGAAAAGAAGATCTCCTCCGCACAGGACTTGGTTCCTTTGCTGGAAAAACTGATCCAGATCGGCAAACGTGACCTCGTCATCCTCGCTGAAGATATTGACGGCGAAGCCCTCGCTACTTTGGTTCTCAACAAGTTGCGCGGTATGCTCAACGTTTTGGCTGTCAAAGCTCCTGGATTTGGTGATCGCCGCAAAGCCATGATGAACGACATCGCCATCCTGACCGGCGGCACCGTCATCTCCGAAGAGACCGGTGGCAAACTCGATACCGCTTCCCTCGATGATCTTGGTCGCGCTGAAAAGGTTGTCTCCGACAAAGAGAACACCACCATCGTCAGCGGCAAGGGCGATAGCGCCCAGATCAAAGGCCGTGTTGAACAGATCCGCGTTGAGATCGACAAGAGCACCAGCGACTACGACCGCGAAAAATTGCAGGAACGTCTCGCCAAGCTCTCCGGCGGCGTTGCCATCATCCGTGTTGGCGCAGCCACCGAAACCGAGCTCAAAGAAAAGAAACATCGCGTCGAAGACGCCCTCTCCGCTACCCGCGCGGCAGTCGAAGAAGGTATCGTTCCTGGTGGTGGCGTAGCCCTCATCAATGGCGCTGAAGCCCTCGAAGGCCTCAAAGGCGACAACGACGACGAGCAGACCGGCATCAATATCGTTGCCAAAGCCCTCTCCGTCCCGATGCGCAAGATCGCTGAAAACGCTGGTAAAGACGGCTCCGTCATCGTCGAGAACGTCCGCCGCGAAAAAGACAGCAAAGTTGGCTACAATGTTCTTTCCGACGAATATGTCGACATGATCAAAGCTGGCGTCATCGACCCCGCTAAAGTTACCCGCGGCGCACTCGAAAACGCAGCCTCCATCGCAGCGATGATCCTGACCACCGAAGCACTCATCACCGATGTGCCAGAAGAAGCTGGCGCAGCTCCCGCTATGCCCCCCGGAGGAATGGGCGGCATGGGCGGCATGATGTAAGCTCAAAGTGAAAATTAGTAAGGGCGGGTCTAAGACCCGCCCTTACTTTTTAAGCCCCACCCCCTCTGCTCTCTTTGGTTCTCCCCCAAATTCCAGAATTTGGGGGAGAACCAAAGAGAGGTATAATTCGCCCGATGTTAAAACGAATGAGAAATACCCGAACTTGCTACCTTTTCTTGGCAATTTCCATCATCCTGATATTAACCGCCTGTGGCGGGGATGCAACTATCGCTCCCGAGCCTTCGCTTGCTCCCGTTACCGAAACATCTGCCCCGCCCACGGCAACTTCCGTCCCGGCTGCGGCGCGGGTGAACGATGAAGTGATCTCACTCGAAGAATTCAATGCGGAATTGCTCCGCTTCCAAAATGCACAAACTGAATTAGGAAATACTGTTTCTGTTGAAGAGGCAAGCGAGATCGTATTGAACGATTTTATCGACCAAGTATTGCTTGCACAGGGTGCGCATGAGGCGGGGTTCACGCTCGAAGATGCCGCTCTTGATGAACGGGTTACGGCATTGGCGGCAGAAATTGGGGGTGCAGAGAATCTGTCCACTTGGCTGGCAAGCCACGGGTATACGGACGAATCGTTCCGTCAATCCCTGAGACGTGCTGTAGAAGCTGCCTGGATGCGTGACAATATCCTTACAAATTTGTCTGGTACCGCCGAACAGGTACACGCTCAACAAATTTTGCTCTATAATCGGGAAACAGCCGAAGATATTCAATCCAAATTACAAAGTGGTATTGAGTTTTCTGATCTGGCGGCTGCGTATGACCCGAAGACAAACGGAGAGCTAGGCTGGTTCCCGCGTGGTTATTTGCTCGAAGCCAGTATTGAAGAGGTCGCTTTTTCACTGCCGATCGGTGTGCCGAGCGAGATCATCGAAACCGAAGTAGGTTTTCACATTATCATGGTTTTAGAGCGTGCAGAAGAACGTCCGCTTTCGCCTGATGCATTGCTGACGTTGCAGGAGCAGGCTTTGAGAAATTGGCTCCAGAGACAACGCGAAGCGAGTAATATAGAGCAATAAATCCTTTTTACAGGATGGAGAGTTTCTATGGCAGATTTTGACTATACCGACGATATGTTTACCGAGGAAGAACCTGAGAAGAAAAATATCAGCATTGATACGCTGGATATTTTCTCTATTCTTCTTTTGATCGGTGCAGCCTGTTTGGGTGCATATTTTCTGCTGGTTTTCATTAACCCCTTTACGGCGCTAAACCCAATGCCGCCCAATACACCGATCCCGCCGGTCATTGTCCCTACGGCGACGATCACGCCGATCCAGCTCGATGAGTTGTGGACGGCAACCCCGACTATTCAGCCGACGATCACAGAAACACCGCGACCGACCTTTACACCGATCCCGACCAATACGCCTTTGGTGCTTTTTGAACCGACGGCGACCGAAGAGCCGCCTACGGCAACCCCAACGCCGGGTATGCCCTTTGAAGCGGAGATCCAGAATATCGACAGCACGATCATCCACCCCGATACGGGCTGTAATTGGCTTGGTATAGGCGGGACTGTCGAAGATATGGACAAGAGCCCGATCCTGGGTGTTGTCATTCGCGTACAGGGCACCTTGGTGGGTAGCACAGTCGATATGACGACGGTTTCCGGCGTAAGCCCCTCTTACGGTAAATCCGGGTTTGAGTTTGTTCTGGGTGAAGCCCCCTTACCCTCGAACGAGACATTGTATATTCGTCTTTTCGATCAGGCTGGCTTACCCCTCTCAGATGAAATTCGTTTTAGTACTTCAGCGGAGTGTAATCAGAATCTGGTCTTGATTCGGTTCAGGAAAGTACGCTAATTTATTCCCTTAAACTGAGACACCGAGTATTTTCAAAATACTCGGTGTCTTTTTTTAAAACTATGCGGATAATCTAGATTTCTACATTCCAATCTGAATATTTTGGATTCTTGCCACGGACAATATCGAAGAAAAGTTCGCGCAATTTCGATGCCACCGGTCCCATCACACCTTCACCAACGGGGCGGTGATCTACTTTGGTGATCGCAGTCACTTGTGCAGCAGTGCCGGTCATGAAGAGTTCATCACAGATGTAGGCTTCGGTACGGTCAATGGCACGCTCGACGACCTTCATGCCTAATTCTTTCTCTGCCACTTCCATGATCGAGCGGCGGGTGATGCCCTCAAGGATATTCTGGTTCACCGATGGCGTATAAAGTATGCCATCGCGTACCATGAAAATGTTTTCAGCGCTGCCTTCAGAAAGATGCCCGTCTTGTGTCAGCACCAATGCCTCATCGAAACCAGCGAGTACCGCATCTGTTTTGATGAATGCAGAATTCGCATAGGCGCCGCTGACCTTCCCGCGAGCGGGGATGACGTTGTCATCCAGCCGTCGCCAGGATGAGATTGTCACATGTGCGTTGGTATCGTTTGAGACGTATTTCCCAAAAGGTAATGCCACAATGCTGAACTCAGCACCTACGTCGTGGAGTCTTACCCCGATAATCTCATCCGACAAATAAGCCAAAGGGCGGATATAGACATCTTCAGTGTAATCGCTCTTTTTGATTAACTCAATTGTATACCGGGTCAGGCTTTCGGGGGTTTCATCAAAGCTCATCAGCATCATCTTGGCTGTGTTCAGAAAGCGACGATAATGATCATGGGGGCGGAAAAGATAAAGTTTCCCATTCTCATCATTTAAATAAGCACGTACCCCGCCAAAAATACCCGTACCGTAATTTAATGCGTGTGTTAGAACGCCTACTTTCGCCTCGGCGTAAGGGACGATTTTCCCCTCAAAATAAGCATATTTCGGTAAACTCATTATAGCCTCCAATGCGATCAACTAATTTCGAGTGATTATATTACCACGAAGAATGGTTGAGATTATCCTTTAGCTCATTTTTATTTGGATAATTTCTCGTCTCCTTTGAGAAATTGGAGAGAGTTGTATTTTAGTTTAGAATAAGGCTGGATCCACTGCAAATAAATAAAAGGAGTAAGAATGGCATTCGTTGAACTTTCTACCATCAATGAGAAAGAGATTGTCCCTGGTTTTCACGGAAAATTTGTGCACGGTGATAATGTGACGACGGTTTTCTGGCGGATCGAAGCCGGTGCCGAATTGCCTGAACATGCACATCCGCATGAGCAGGTTTCTGTACTAACTTCCGGGAAATTTGAAATGACCTTGGATGGGGAAACACGCCAACTTGAAGAGGGGACTGTAGCTGTGATCCCCTCGAATGTGCCACATTCAGGCGTCGCTATCACAGATTGCACCATTATGGATGTTTTCTATCCCGTTCGGGACGATTATCGCTAAAAAAAGTTGCTCTCTACCAAGTTGCACTTTAGTACGATACGGACTTACCAGAAATACGTCGCCGAGGACAGTACCCAGAACAGGGTATGGTGGTTGGAGAAAAGAACCAGATGGATATTTTAGTTTTATATCAAGGCACCTATGGCCAGCGGATCGTTGATAATGTGAAACAGCAGGCCCCGGATAACTGGCAGGTCAAGACCTTCATCTTGCCAGATGCTTTACCAGTCATTGTGGATGAGCCCGAGGAATTCCTGCCAGACGATTTCCCAGTAGCAGATTTGTTGCTATATTTGGCTGAAACCTCTCAAGCCGCTCAATTGATGCCCGGTGCTGTCCGCCTGAGTGGAGCCTGTGCGGTCGTTGCCCCGGTTGATAATAATGCCTGGATTCCAGCCGGTTTGCGGAGCCAATTGAAGAATGAACTGAGTTCATTATCCGCTGTGGTTGTTTTTTCCGAACCTTTTTGCACTCTCACCGAAGAGTTGATCTACGAACAAACCGAATTGGAACCCAGGCAAGCAGAAGTTCTGAAAAATTTCCTGGAATACTTTGGGCGACCTCGTTTAAGCCTTACGCTGAACGAGGATGAAACGATCAAGGAAGTAATTATTGAGCGTGGAGCAGCTTGTGGTTCCAGTCAATATGCTGCTGAACGACTGCGCGGGATTCCTGTCTCTGAAGCTGTCCCTCAGGGCGGATTAATCTGTCTTCATTATCCCTGCCTGGCTTCCATGAAACCCACCAGACCAAAAGATGGCGTCGAAAATTTGATGCACCTTTCGGGTATCATTTTTAATGAGGAATTGACAAAGGCATTGCAGGCAGCGATATCAGAAAACAAATCTTAGCGAACACAATCGTGCTTGTATTTGAAAAAGAGAAAAAACACCCTTGACGAGAAAATTGTTTTATATATAATTATTTATATATAAAGGATTTACTTATGCTCAAATACGTTTTACTTGGTTTCCTCAACTACACCCCCATGACTGGCTACGAACTCAAACAATTCATGGATGAGTCCACAGCCAACTTCTGGCATGCAAAACAAAGCCAAATCTACACCACGCTCAAAAAACTGGAAGAAAATGGGATGGTCGAATCACATATCGAAGCCCAGGAGGGACGCCCCGACCGCCGCGTTTACGAACTCACCGAAACGGGACGAAACGACCTTAACCTTTGGCTTGCTCAGCCCGAAACAACATTGCAGCAGCGAAAAGAAAGCTTGCTCGTTAAACTCTTCTTTTCAGCGAATACCGATAAAGAAAAAATGCTCACTCAATTACGTCTGCTGCGTGATCTACACCAACGAAAAATGGAACATTACGAAATAGCGACAGATCAATTCATCCGCCAAATCGCGACGGGTATGCCCCAATTTGAAAAAGATGCCGAGCTTTGGGATGCCACCCGCCGCTTCGGCGTACTCTTCGAAGAGATGTTCGTCCGCTGGCTCGATGAGACCATTGAAAAAATCGAGAAGTGGTAGGGGGTTTCTCTTTTTTTGCTCGCTAATATAAAAATTTATATATCATTTGTTGATTATCGAGGAGAAATAAAATATGTCTACAGAAAAATTTGATGTTGTTGTCATTGGAGCCGGTTTAGGTGGATTATCTGCGGCTGGCTATCTCGCCAAAGCGGGGAAGAAAGTGCTCGTTCTTGAGCACCATGCTGTGCCCGGCGGATATGCTCATGAGTTTCGACGTGGGAAGTATCGTTTTGAAGTCGCTCTCCATGCCATTGATGGCGCTGGCCCCGGTGGATGGGCGTACCCCGTGTTGAAGGATTTGGAAGTGACCGACAAAGTCCACTTTCACCGCATGGACCCCTTCTACACGGTCCAATATCCCGAACATGAGATTATTTCTCACGCCGACCCTGTTGAATACGAAGCTGAATTAATCCGAAATTTCCCACATGAAAAGGATGGCATTCGCGCGATGATCGCCGAGATGATCGAGATCTATTGGCAGGTTCGTCGCTTTGGCGAAGACGCCAAGCTCGGCACTCGCCCGCCTGTGGAAGAGCTTCCCATCAAATATGGCAAGATGCTCTCGGTGATGGATTCGAGTTGGGCAGATTTCATGGCGAAATTCATCAGTGATGAAAAACTCAAGACTGTCTTTTCGACTTTGTGGGGCTACTACGGTTTGCCGCCTAAAGAATTGAATGCGGCGACCTTTATCTTCCCGTGGGTGAGTTATCATCTTTTTGGGGCGTACTATCCCGCAGGGGGCAGCATGGCGATGAGCCGCGCGATTGAAGCCTTTATCAATCAACACGGTGGTGAAATTCGCTATAAGCAAACGGTCAACAAGATCGAAGTGAGAGATGGCAAAGCCGTCGCTGTGGAAACGGAAAAAGGTTTGAGAGTGGAAACTGATGTCGTGGTGAGCAATGCCAACGCACCGGATACGTTGCTCAAATTTGTGGGTCGGGAAAATCTTCCTGCGCAGTATCAAGCCCAAATTGAGGCCGCTCCGCCCGCCATATCCAATTTGGTGGTTTATCTCGGTCTTGATCGCGATCTCAAAGCCGAAGGCTGGGATCATCATGAGATCTTTGTCAGCGATGGTTATGATATTGATGCCGATTATCAGGCCGCGCTGGCTGGTGAGTTCGAGAAATCCGGCATATCGATCACCTATTACGACCACGCTGACCCCGGTTGCTCGCCTGAAGGCGGATCGGTTTTGGGCATCTTCTCGCTGGCGCATTGGGATTCTTTCAACCAGTGGGGCACGGGTGGTGACCTTGAAAGCTATGGTAAAAATCCGCAATATCTTGAGTTGAAGGAAGCCGCTGCCGCAGAATTGATCGAACGCGCTGAGAAATTGATTCCCGGTTTGAGCGGGATGATTAAATATAAGGAAGTTGGCACGCCGATCACGAACTGGCGCTACAGCCGCAATGTGGGCGGGAGTATTTATGGCACTGAGCAGTCTGTCGAGAATATGTATTTCAACCGTCTAAGTGCCAAAACGCCCGTTGAAAATCTCTTTTTGGCCGGAGCCTGGACTTTTGCCGGTGGCATGAGTGCGGCGCTGATGTCCGGGCGTGAGACGGCATCGATGGTGCGTGGATATTTGGATGACGAAGAAGTGGTCTTGATGACCGGCATCAAAATGCCGGAAGGCATGCTGGAAGAAAGTGGAGTAGCTGAAGTGAACAGAAATCATGAGGAAAAGAATGCTCAGGGACAGTTGCCTGCAACAACTCTCAAGGCTGCTGGTTCCGGGCGCGAGATCGCGCTGAATGCCATCGGCAAACCCGCCATGCTACTCTTCCATACGCAGGAGACAGCAGAGCAGGCAGCGAAGGTGAATACCACCATCCGTGCTGTAGAGAAGTTTGCAAAAGCCGAAAATCTTTTCATTGCGAACGTGGTTGACCTGCACGGCATCCCCAAGCTCTTTCGAAATTTTGCCGAACGAGCGATGAAAAGCTCCTACGAAGAGGCTGTAGCAGGATTGCCCAAAAATCTTGCCCCTGAAGATTACGTCATTATTCTGCCTGACTGGGATGGCAGCGTCACCAAAGCCGCCGGGCTGGAAAATGTCAACGAGCAGATTGGTATGGTTTTTCTTGATGCAGCCGGCGATCTTCAAGGCGTCTTCCGTGGGGATGCGGCTGTTGGGAGGGCATTAGAATTGCTCGAAAAGATGAATTAAACTAAAGATCTGATGGGTTTGCAAACCCGTCAGGTCTTTATGGAAGTAATTATGATTATTACTATTGTGTCTTGACAAGTTCAATAACAGAAGGTATAAATAACTGACTGGTTAGTTATTTATACCTTGAAGGAGATAGTAATGAAAACTTTAAAGCTTCCATCAGCAGTACACGAGGTATTTGGAGAAGAATCTACGCTTATTGAAATGTTGTTGGTTTTATTTTTTAGTGTCGGAGCAACTTGGATATTATTCGCGAGCACCCTAGTTGAATGGGAAGCATTGGCAACATGGAAATTTATCGTTATCCTTATCTTGGCTTTCGATATTTTTGCAGGATTTGTTGCAAATCTTACATTTTCCACAAATGCCTTTTATCAGAAATCGAATAAGGCACGCTTGGGTTTTATCGCCATTCATATTCAACCACTAGCCTTTGCTTTCTTGGCTGATAGCTCTTTCTCGGTTGGTGTTGGTATCTGGATTTATACAATCCTGGGTGCACTTGTTGTAAATCAACTTAGGGGCTATCCTGCACAGCGAGTGGTCGCGGGCGTTTTGGTTGGTCTGGGCTTGCTTGCTTTGATCTTGTTCTCAAATGGGATCGCGGTCTGGTTGCAGATAGTGCTAATCTTCTATCATTTGAAGGTGACTTACTGTTTCGCCGTTGATCATTATGCGTCGAGGACCATATGAGCCACGCCCAAGGTGGTCTACAGATCTTGCCCTTATCTTTGGATAAGGAGCTTAGCGTTCAGGCGATAGATATCCTCGCGCGAGCTTTTCAGCATGATCCCTTAATCCAAAATCTCTTTCCAGAAGATACAGAACTTCGCAGCCGTGTATTTTTTCAATATCTTTTGAGAAAAAGTGATTTGCTTAACGAAAAATTCTTAGGCATTTATAATAATGGAAAATTGCAAGGCGTGGCAAGTATTGAAACGCCATTAGTAAAAAACAGTATTGGAAAAACTTTATCTTTCATTGTTGAATCTCTGAAATTGGCCTTGAAAATTCCATTTCGAAGGTTCATTTTTCTAAATAATTACATGAAAGCAACGCTTTCCGTGCGCCCGAAAGACCCTCATCACTATTTGGTCTTTATCGGAATTGATCCCTCAGTTCAGGGAGAAGGATTAGGACGCGCTTTTCTGGAAGCCATTCATGAATCTGTAGAAAATGATACGAGCTCAATCGGGATTGGGTTGGATACAGAAAACCCTGAGAATGTCCCGCTTTATGAATATTTTGGCTATAAACTGACAGAAAAAGAATTGCTTGATCCAATCACAGTCTTCTGTCTATTCAGGAGCAAATAGAAATTAGAGGCTATTCAATGTCCCCAAAACCAGATGTCAGTGCTGAACGAATTCCCCAAATATTAAATGCTGCCCTGAGTGTCTTTGCGGCGAAGGGGTTAAATCAGGCCACTATGTCAGATGTGGCGGATGCAGCCGAACTAAGTAAGGCGACCGTCTATCTTTATTTCAAGAATAAAGACGATCTGATTTATTCGGCATTGGTGACTTCATTGGAGCAGGGATTTGGCAATTTAGAAATGATCTTGGATTCCGATGGTGAAGTTAAAAGCCAAATACTTGATTGGGTAGAAAAAATCTCCTCTCAAATGGCTGATTCGACCACCTATTTGAGTATCGGTTTTGAGTTTTATGCTTTGGCAAATAAACGGCCTGAAATTCAGGAACGTTTGCAAAAATATTTCAAAGAATTTCGGCAGTTACTGGGTGATGTCATTCAAAAAGGGATAACTCAGGGTGAGTTCCAGCCAGTTGAAGCAGATTCGATTGCGGTTGCGATAATCGCATTATTTGAAGGGTTTAATGTACTTTGGTTTACTGGGCCAAACGACATTAGTTGGCTATCGCTTCGCGTAAATACGATAAACTTTTTGCTAGATGGCATTTCATCAAACTAACTTTGTCCACGAAGCTTATTCTTTCAAAAAAGTAGCGATCCACTTTGCGAAAAGCTGATTATCAGGGTCGCCTTCCGATAGCGTTTTCCGTGCCGCCGAAAATCGCGTTGCATTTGCGACAGGTACGACGAGCGGCATCTCGATGGTGATCGATCCTTACGGGCGCATCACGGCAGAAGGTGAGATCAACGAACGTGGCGTGATCGTTGGTGAGACTTTCACCGCTGAAGGAAAAACTCTATACACGCGCTTTGGCGATTGGTTTGGCTGGTCGATGGTGATAGTGCTGGCAGGATTGATCTTGCGAGGAAAGAATAGCTGAAAGTATATGCTTGTGTTATCCTTTGCTCATTCTGATTAAAGGAGCAGACATGGAGCCATTAGCAAGTATTATTATCACTTTGGCGTTGGTTTTCTACTCCATCGGTGTGTGGAGTGAGCGCATCGCAGGCGAGCTGAAGAAATGGCATTTAGCTTTCTTTGTTCTTGGCTTGATCGCAGATACCTGGGGCACTGGTTTGATGATCGAATTCTCAGGTCGGTTAACATTTGATATTCACGGCGTCACAGGCCTTATTGCCATTATTCTCATGTTCATCCATGCTTTGTGGGCATTTCTTGTGTTACAAAAGAACGATGAAAAAGCGATCAAGAATTTCCATAAATTCAGTGTGCTGGTCTGGTTTATTTGGTTGATCCCCTATTTCAGTCCAATGTTTTTTGCGATGGGGGGATAGTAATAAGCACGGATCATTGATATTCGTTTAGCAAGTTTTCCAAAACAAAGATCTCCCGCTTCGTCCATCTCGGGGCGGGATTTGATTCTGCGAGAACTTTTTTATTTGCTTCCAATGCTTCCTCGATACTCACCCAAACGGGGCGGAATCCGAGTTCCTCTTCGTAATCATCCAGATCAAGATTGCCGATCTCTCCATTGATCTCGCAAAAGTAATAGTACGAGAACATCTTAAAGGTCTCAAAATCATCTTCCATTGCCTTGGCATATTCGAGCATCTTGCCTAATTCCCCGGTGACCTGCGTCAGCGTCGCCCCGCTCTCCTCGCGAATCTCTCGCCGCAGTGCTTCAAAGTGTGGTTCGCTAGGCTTGATCCCTCCGCCAGGGAATTTATAATCCCCATTGACGGGCGAGTAGATCATCAACAGTTCTTTTGACAATGCTCCAGCCGCCGTCCTCGGCGGCGCATTACGAAAAATAATTCCCCGCACTGCCTCGCGCAAAAAGGTTTTCCCTTCAGTATTTAAATGCTCATGTCGGTAGATTGTGCCAAGTAACTTCATTTTTTGCCTTTATGCCTTCAATCGTGATACCATAATTTCAAAAGTATACCTCTCCCAAAAGGAACTCCCATGTCCGATACCGATGTTTTTATCATCTCTGCTGTGCGCACCGCTGTTGCCAAAGGTAGCGAAAAAGGTGCGCTCTATCCCCTTGCGCCGGTTGATCTCGCTGCTCAAGTGATGGACGCCGCTGTCCGACGCGCGGGCGTGCAGCCCCGTCGCCTCGACGATGTCATTTGGGGCATTGTTACGCCTATCGGCGATCAAGGCGCGAATATGGCGCGTCTCGCCGCCCTTAAGGCGGGCTTCCCCGTCGATGTGCCTGCTGTGAGTATCAACCGCATGTGCGGCTCCAGCCAGCAGGCGGTCCATTTTGCATCCCAGGCCATTCTCGCGGCCGATGCCGATCTTGTCCTCGCAGGCGGCACGGAGATGATGTCACATCAAAAACTGGGAGCGGATTATCCTGCTGAGTGGCCAAAAGATTTCCCCCATGACCTCGTCCATCAGGGCATCAGCGCCGAGATGATGGCGGAGAAATGGGAGCTGACGCGCGACGAGCAGGACGACTTCGCGTATCGCTCACACGAGAAAGCTGCCACCGCTATAGATACGGGGTACTTTGAGAAGCAAATCCTTCCGCTAACCCTCCCCAACGGGCAGACGTTTGCCGAAGATGAAGGCGTCCGCCGCCCCCCCGACCGAGAGAAGATGCGCGCCCTCAAGCCCGTCTTCAAGGATGATGGCACCGTCACAGCCGGGAATGCCTCCCAGATCAGTGATGGCGCCGCCGCGCTCCTGCTCGCCTCTGCGGATGCGATCGGGCGTTATAACCTGATGCCACGTGCGCGTGTCGTTGCCCGCGTCGCGGTCGGGACAGACCCTGTCCTGATGCTGGATGGTCCCATCCCCGCAACGGAGAAGGTGCTCAACAAGGCAGGATTAACGCTCGACCAGATCGACGTGATCGAGATCAACGAAGCCTTTGCGAGTGTGGTTTTGGCATGGGCAAAAGAATTTGATGTGGATATGAACAAAGTCAATCCCAACGGTGGCGCCATCGCGCATGGACATCCTCTCGGTGCGACGGGCGCGGTGCTAATGACGAAGCTCGTCCACGAACTCGAACGTACTGGTGGGCGTTTTGGTTTGCAGACCATGTGTATCGGTCATGGCATGGGCACAGCGACGATCATTGAGCGTGTTTAATTTGCAGGGGCACGATATATCGTGCCCCTGCGGAAAAATTATGGCAAAAATCTATATCGCATTAGGAACAAATTTAGGCGACCGCCTTTCAAATCTGCGCGCGGCAATTGAATCCCTCGTACCTGATGTGCGCGTGCTGCGCGAATCGATAATTTACGAAACCCCGCCTTGGGGTTACACCGACCAACCTGCTTTTCTGAATCTGGTCGTTGAAGCGGAAACAAGCCTAAATCCACGGGCGTTGCTCGGCTATCTCAAAAAACGGGAAGATGAGTTGGGGCGTGTAAAAAACTTTCGGTATGGCCCACGGCAGATCGATCTCGACATCCTTTTTTATGATGATCTTGTGATGAATGAAGCTGATCTGCAGATCCCGCATCCGCGTTTGCATGAGCGTGCCTTTGTCCTCGTGCCCATGATGGATCTCGCCCCTGAGCTTGTCCATCCGGTGCTGGGAAAAGATGTAAAGACTTTGCTAAACGCGCTGGATTTTGAAGAAATCAAACCTTTTTCGGTATAATCAAAGTATTCATTATCCATAAACCTTTAGGAGGTTTCCATGTCTGATCTAAAACCCCTCAATTGGAAAGCTGAACCCGGCATCGGCTATTCTGTTACACGCCGCGAAGATGGTGGGATGCACTACGTTTTTACCGATCTTTCACCTGCCACAGTCGGTCACTGGAAAAAGTTTGCGGAAGAGCATCTTTTTGACGCTGACCGCCTGACCCGCAATTTATACGATCTGCGTGAAGTGCAAGAGTTCCCCGAAGAAGCCATGCGCTCTGCCATCCGCCTGAACAGCGACCCCTCGGCACGCAAAATTCGCCTGGCTGTGGTCGTGGCGAATGAGGATGTTGCAGACGGCATTCGCAAGGTGGCAGCGCTCGGTGATGCAACCTTTGCTGCGGATATTCACATCTACACCAGCATAGAAGAAGCCGAAGCCTGGCTCTCGCAGCCGCTCGATCAATTTGCGTAAAAGCTAAATGTGCGTCGCACCGGGTTCGATGAGATTCTGTCTCGTGAGCTGGTGCGACGCACTATGATTCCCATGCAATCTCTCAAGCTCAATGACCAAACCCTCATCTGGGGCGAACGCACTTATGTAATGGGCATTCTCAACGCAACGCCTGATAGCTTTTCCGGCGATGGGCTATTACCCCCCTCTAGCCCCCCCCATTTTCAAGAAAAATGGGGGGGGAATCAGGGGGGGGCGTTAGCCCAAGCTCAAGAATTTGTCGAAGCTGGCGCGGATATCCTCGATGTGGGCGGTGAATCAACCCGTCCCGGCTCTGCGCCTGTGGATGCGGATGAAGAGCTGCGGCGCGTCATCCCGGTTATTCGTGCAATAGCTGAAGAGATGCCCCAAATGCTTATTTCCGTGGACACCTACAAGGCTTTGGTCGCCAAGGCCGCACTTGACGCGGGTGCGCACATCGTCAACGATGTGTGGGGACTGCGCGCGGACCCGGAACTTGCTTCCGTTGTGGCGGTAGCGGGCTGCCCTGTAATTTTGATGCACAATCGCTCGAACCCCGCGAGTGTCGAAGTGCGGGAGCAGTTGGGGAAGGCGTATGTCGGCGCAAAATACGATGACTTGCTCGAAGATGTCAAAGCTGAATTGCTCGAATCGGTCAAGATCGCCGAGCAAGCCGGGGTCAGGAGCGATGCGATCATCCTCGATCCGGGAATCGGTTTCGGGAAAACGGTCGAACAGAATCTTGAATTGAATAATCGTCTGGATGAAATCCGTGCATTGGGGTATCCTGTGCTTTTGGGTCCATCCAGAAAATCTTTCATAGGCTACACTCTCGATCTGCCCGCCGACCAGCGCGTGGAGGGGACAGCGGCATCCGTTGCAGTTGGCATTACTCGCGGCGCGGATATCATCCGCGTGCATGATGTGAAAGAGATGGTGCGCATTGCTCGCATGACCGATGCGTTGGTAAGAGCATGAGCGAAGAACGAGTACGACATTTACTTTTTACGGCGATTACTGCCATCAAGAGCGGGGAAAAGAAAGCCGCCAGGAATTATCTTGATCGCGCTTTATATTCCGCCAGAGACCCAAATAAACTGGCAGATATCTGGTTTCATCTGAGTGAGATCGAAGAAGACAAAGCAGAAAAACGCAAGGCACTTGAAGAAGCTCTCTCCTATCGTATGACCCATGCGCGTGCCCGGCGTGCTTTGGCGGTTCTGGATGGCAGGCTGAAGGAAGAGGAGATCATCAATCCCGATGCCATCCCCGCGCCTTCCACGGAAGACGGCAACGCAAGCGCGGATCGTTTCATGTGCCCCAGTTGTGGTGCACGGATGAGTTTTGCTCCTGATGGGCAAACGTTGACCTGCGACTTTTGCGAGAGCGGCAAAAGTGTCGCTGAAGGGGGCGGCACAGCTGAAGAGCGGGATTTCTTCAGCACGATGGCAACCCTGCGCGGACATTCCAAACCTGTTGCACGGAAAGTTTTCCACTGCGATGGCTGTGGCGCGGAATTCATCCTGCCCCCGAACGATATTTCAGAACCCTGCGCTTATTGTTCCTCCCCGCATGTTGTCAGCCACGAAGAAACGCGCGAACTCCTCGATCCGGATGCGATCATCCCGCATGCTTTCGATCAACGTCGTGCGGCGCTGATTTTGGTGGACTGGGTGAAAGACCATCAATTTACCCCGCAAGGAAAGGTACTGCCTCCGCGCGGATTTTATCTCCCGGTCTGGACATTTGATTTCGCGGGCACGATCCGCTACAGTGGGGAACGCTATGAAACCCAGCGACGTGGTTTTCAGGAAGAAAGAGTCGTTATTAAAGAAAAGGGCGATCATCCCGTTTTTATTGACGATCTTGTCATCCCTGCCAATCATCAATATCAGAAATTTATTCTGGAATTGATCGATAGCTATAACTTGCTTGATGCCAAACCCTACGATGCACGCTATCTCGTCAATTGGGCGGCAGAAGCATACGAGATCGCCTTGGGTGATGCCTCCCTCGAAGCACGCAGCCGCGCATATAAAAGCTATAAGGAGAAAGTGCGCCGCCAATATAGTCATCTTTCTAATTTTAGAACTTCCTCGGCGGATATGGCGGTTGATTCTTATAAATTGCTCATGCTGCCGATCTGGATCACCACCTATCCCTTTGATGGAAAGGAATATCATGTCTTCATCAACGGGGAGACGGGCGCTGTAGAGGGCGAGTTGCCTAAATCCGCGAAAAAGCCCAGGAAGAAAAACAAATTCATTGATTGGCTGAACGAGGAGATCTAGCGTAAATTACGCATTTTTTTCATGTCATCCACCCTCAACATCCTCCGCAGTCGGCGCAGACGGCGTACAGAATCCTCTTCCCGTTTTGAAGAGCGGAGTCGTTTTGCGGGTTTCGGGTGTGTAACTCTCTTCAGCCTGCTTTTATTATTCTTCAGCTTTTCCTTTGTCTTTTCTTATCGCAGCGTCACTGCCGACCTGCCCGCTGCCAGCGATTTGGAGACCCTGCTCAATCCACGCAACGGACTTTTGTTCCAGCCGACGCGCATCTATGATCGCAGCGGCGAAGAACTCATTCATCTCTTTGCGTCTGAAGACACACCTCGCCGTTATATTCCCCTCGGTGTGGAAAATCCCCAACATCTTCCCGAAGAACTTATCCAGGCGACCCTCGCTCTCGCCGACCCCGATTTTTGGCAGCATAATGGTTATCGCCTGAGCGGTGAACCCACCCTCACCCAAATCCTTGTGCGCGATCTGCTCCTCTGGGGCGAAGAACCCTCCTTGCGTCGTGATATGCGCGAAATGCTCCTTGCTGCCCAACTCACGCAGGATTATGGTCAGCAGCAAATTCTCGAATGGTATCTCAACAGCGCCAATTTTGGGCACAACGCCTATGGCGCAGAATCCGCTGCACAGCTTTATTTTGGCAAATCGATCACCGAGTTGAATATCGCCGAATCGGCTACTCTCGCAGCCGCCAGCCAAAGCCCCGCCCTCAATCCCCTCGATGCGCCCACAGCCGCCTATCAACGTCGCCAGGAAACCCTCTACATCATGGAAGAACTGGATTTGCTGGATGCAGACGAAGCGGATGCAGCGCGTCGCACGCCTTTCGACCTGCCCTCGTACGAAGAATCAGAAAAGCCGGCTCCGGCTTTTATCTCCCTACTTCTGACCCAATTGGATACCGTTTATCCCCGCGAGCGGATCGAGCGCGGCGGGCTGACCATTATCTCTACCCTCGATCTTGATCTGCAATCCAACGCAGCTTGTGCGCTCGCGGCGCAGGTCGCCCGCTTGAGCGAGCGTTCCGCTGATGAATGCGATGCTGCCCGTCTGCTGCCCACGCTCCCCTCGGCGGATGCTGTCCAAAATGTCTACGCCAGTGCGCTGATCCTCGACCCTGAAAGCGGGCAAATTCTGGCGGCAGTTGGCGAGACTACGCTGACTGGCGAATCCGCTAATTTGGCGCTACACAGAGCTGGGTCGAGTGTGACGCCCTTTATCTATTTGACCGGTTTCACGCGCGGGCTGAGTCCGGCGTCGCTCTTGTGGGATATCCCGACCGAGAGCGGCATCCAGAATTACGATGGCACTTTTCATGGCCCCATGCGTTTGCGAACGGCGCTGGCGAACGATTATCTCGTCCCCGCGCAGGGCGTGTTGGCACAGATGGGCACCGAAAACGTGACGCGTATCTCGCGCTCTTTTGGGCTGGATTTTGACGCGTTGGCTTATGAAAATGCGCTGATCTCCCCGCTTGATCTGGCTGCTGCCTATGGCACATTTGCCGCCGAAGGGACATTGAGCGGGCAGATCGTGGACGAGCGGTTACAGCCCATTGGTGTTCTCGAAGTGCGCGATGCTGCGGGGAAAGTCTGGCTGGATTGGAGAACGCCTCAGTCGCAGCCGGTGGTCACGCCGCAATTGGCATATTTGATGAATGATGTGCTCAGCGACGAGACCGCGCGCTGGGCGAGCCTTGGCACACCGAATGCGCTCGAGATCGGGCGCCCTGCTGCTGTGAAGATCGGGCAAGTGGCAGATGGGCGCGAAGCCTGGACAGTCGGCTCCACGCCGCAGCATACGACACTGGCCTGGATGGGGGCGGAGACTGCTTTCTCGCCCGAAGCAGCGGCAGGGATTTGGCACGCGTTGATGAAGCGCGCCAGCGCCGATCTACCCGCCGAAGGTTGGGATGCGCCGGTAGGCATTACTGAGATGGATGTTTGTGACCCATCCGGTTTGCTGCCCACAGCCGATTGCCCGAATATTGTGCGGGAAGTTTTTCTGAATGGCTCTGAGCCGAGCCAATACGATAATCTTTACCGCACTTTTGAAGTGAACCGAGAAACCGGCTATCTGGCGACGGTCTTCACCCCGCCAGAGTTGGTCGAAGAGCAGAAATTTCTGATCGTGCCCGCGGAAGCTCGTCAATGGGCAGAAGCGGCGGGATTGGAGATGCCGCCCACCTCCTATGACGCGATCCAGTTGCCGCCGCGCTCCGAGAATGCCTATATCACCTCCCCGGCGCTTTTTGCCGATATGCGTGGTGAATTTGCCGTCATGGGGACGGCTGGCGGGGAAGACTTCAAATACTATCGGGTCTCGGTGGGGCAGGGCTTGAATCCCCAGGCGTGGACGCAGATCGGCGACGATGTCTACGAACCCGTGCAGGATAACGTGCTGGTTTCATGGAATACGAGCGAGTTGAGCGGGCTTTATGCGATCCAGTTGATGGTGGTTTACCAGGATAATCGCATTGAGTTGATCACTACCCAGATTAGCATTGACAATGAAGCGCCGAGCCTACGTATTTTGTACCCACAGGATGATGAAGTGATCGACTATCTGAAGAATAGGCAGATCGATTTTCAGGTGCAGGCGAACGACAACCTGGGCTTGGATCGAGTTGAGTTTTATATCGATTTTCAACAGATCGGTGTGCTGGATGCATCCCCCTTCACATGGACATGGGCAACGGGCACGGGCAATCATCATCTGAAAGTGGTTGCCTATGACCGAGCGGGGAATATGGTTGAAGAGGTGGTGCGGTTTAAGGTGGAAAGATAAGTTCTTGCTCGCTGCTCTTCGCCCCCCTGTCCATCGCTTCGCTCTGGACATCCCCCCAAATGCTTCGCATTTAGGGGGATTTTCTTCTCGCTGTTCTCCCCTAAATTCCACGCTTTTGGAATTTGGGGGAGATGTCCAAAGGACAGAGGGGGCTATAAAATCCCCAACTCCCTCGCGCGGATGGCAGCCTGCGTGCGGTCACGTGCGCCAATCTTTTGCAGGATGCTGGTGACGTAATTTTTCACCGTTCCCTCCGCAAGATGCAGGGTGTCGGCGATTTCCTTATTTGTGCGTCCCTGTGCCAGAACTTTCAAAATCTCGATCTCGCGCTCGGAGAGCGGTTCAGGGAGTGAGTCCGCGCTGGCGGAGTCTGCCGGTTTGAGCCGCGCAAATTCAGAGACGACTTTCCGCGCGACGGAGGGGGCGATCAAGGTTCCGCCCTGGGCGACTGTGCGGATGGCGTCTGCCAGCTCTTTCCCGGAGACGTCTTTGAGCAAATAGCCCGATGCGCCTGCGCGCAGACCTTCAAAAATATATTCATCATCATCGAAAGTGGTCAGGATGAGGATATTGGCTTCGGGCCAATCCGCTTTGATACGGCGGGTGGCTTCGACGCCGTTCAGGTTGGGCATACGTACATCCATCAAAACGATGTCGGGGCCCAGGTTTCGATAAGCGGTAACGGCTTCGAGGCCATCTTCGGCTTCACCGGCGACATCCAGATCGCTTTCGAGTTCAATTAGCGTACGCAGACCGTCGCGCATCAGGCGCTGATCGTCTACGAGTAAAACGCGGATCAGATTAGGCATCATTGTGAGATTCCTCCGTGGGGATAGGGAGACATATACAAATTTGGGCACCGCCTTCGGGGTTGGCTTCGAGGCGCATCCTGCCGCCGAGTTGGGCAGCCCGTTCTTCGATGCCGCGCAAACCAAAGCCGAGTTTGTCGGCGTTGTCAGGGAGACCGATCCCGTCGTCGCGCAGGGTCAGGTTGATTTCATCGTTTTCGATTGTCAATATCATCCGCACGTGTTTTGCCTGGGCATGACGCTGTACGTTGGTAAGGGCTTCCTGTGCGGCGCGGTAGATGGCAACGCGATATTCATTGGATAGATCGGGAAGTTTATGGGCGAAGGCCATCTGTACTTCGATCTCGGTGGCAGCCTGAAAGTTTTCGCCGAGAGATTTGAGCGCGCTTTTGAGCGAGAGATCGGCTTGGAGCGGCTCACGCAGAGTGGCGACCGCGCTGCGCAACTCGCTCAAGCCAGCGCGCATCTGTTCTTTAACGGTAGCAACCATCTCCTCCGCGCGATCCGGATCTTCTTTCACGAGGCGTCCTGCCCCTTCGAGCTGGACGATGGCAACGGTCAGACGATGTCCCAATGTGTCGTGCATCTCGCGGGCAAGACGGTTCCGTTCCTCCGAGACAGCCAGGCGCTCTGCCTGGGCAGCATATTGTTGCAGTTTCGTATGTGCTTCGCGGAGTTCTTGCAGGAGAGTCTGGCTCTCCTGACGGGCGGCTTCAGCCCGGGCTGCGGATGCAGAGAAAGCGCCGAAGAAAATAAAACCACCAGCATAAATGGGAAACCCGTACAATGCGGCTGCGCCACCACCGAGGAAGAAAAGACTGGCCATGGTGATGAAGGTGAAGGCAACGATCCACAAATACCCGTTTCGATTGGGTTGAAGCGTGGTTGCTTCGGCACTGAGAATGAAGAAAAGAATAATGACAAATTCGTGATGTGGCGGCAGGCTCAACAAGCTGATGATAATAATGGTTTGAATGCCAAGATAAAGATTGGAGGGCAGGGGACTTTGCACAAGGACATATTCGCGGATGACGAGAAAAAAGATAAAGATGAAATATAGGCCCAGTACGACCCAGCGATATTCGCTTCCATCACGAAAATAGTCGATCAAGCTGGGAATTGAAACCGCCAGTGCTGTTAGCAGACCGCTCAAATTTCGGATGGAAAAATATTCGGGGATGGTGAAGCGAGGGATGCGTTCGATGAGTTCTTTCATGAGAATGATGATACCCTAAGTTTCAGGAGACTGTCACTTTCGAGCGACAGTCTCCTGTGAAATATTTATCTCTCGCGGATGGAGATATTACCAATGCCTTGGTCGATATGAAGCTCAATATAGTTATCGGCTTCGTCAAAATCAGGCGATATGTAATTATCATCGCTCTGGATGTAACCAGAGGGGACATTCAGTCCGGAGATGCCGCGATCAACATTGATCTTTGCAGCCATACCCTCGGGGATGTAGATGACGATCTCGCCGACACCGCCATCGACCTTGAGCGTGATCTGCCCTTCATCGGGTAGGGTTACAATGGTTTGCCCAACGCCCCCCTCGATACGAGCATTGTACTCGCCCGCAGGCAATTCCACTGTGGTCTGCCCAACACCGATATTCAGGTCGATCTCGGTCACTTGCAGGTTGCTTAGATCAAGGTCTGATTCGCCTACCCCAAGGGAGATATTCAGATCAAGCGGAATCTCTTCTGTCAGCGCTAGATCCCATGAAAGGCGCGGGGTGCTGCGCCCGGGGAAGCTGACCGAGGAGCCGGGCGCCCAATCGCTGTGGAGGCGGTAGGTGATCTCGTCTCCTTCCAGTTCGTAACTCTGACGAATAGTCTCACGTTCTACAGAGAGGATCGTGCCTTCAATGAGATTCTCGTCATCAGAGAGCGATTCCACGATCAGTTCACCTACGGATGAGTCGATGCGGATGCTGGCGAATTCAGCGCCATCCAGGGGTTGCGAAATATCCTGTCCGGTGACGGTATCCCCAACAGGGACAACACCGTCCACACCGCTGACGCCACCTGAGAGCCAGAGCCCGCCGACGAGCAGTGCCAGTGAGAGACCCACGCCAATTGTCGACAACCAGATGTTTTTACGACCGATGAAGATCTCAAGACCTACCGCAATGATGATGACGGGCCACAACCGCCAGATGGTCATCCACGAATCCCAGCCAAGGTAGCCAAGATTGCTTGCCATGAAAATAGCGCCTATCCCAATGGTGAAGGTGGGACCTGCAATTCCACGGTTGCGGGCGAGGTCGTTCAATCCCAGCAGGATCAACAGGACGGGCCAAAATTTGAAGATATTATCCCAAATCCCTTCGCCGAGTAAGCCCAAGTTCTGGAAGAGGAAGGCTAAACCGACGATGATCAGAATAGCGGGCCAAAGAATATTGGGGCGATGATTATCGTTGTAGCTCATGCTAAACTCCTTGTTGTGTACGGCGGACGAGGATTACGCCACCGGCAATGATCAAGAGGACGGGCCAGAGCACATCAAAGGAGAGCCAGCCCAGCCAGGGGATGCCGAGATTCTCGACAAAAAGTAATGCACCGAGGGCGATGAGGGCTCCGCCAACGATCACACCCGCCTGCGGATGCGGTTTTCGGAAGGCTTCACCAATTTCCTGCCCAACGGTTTGGGCGCGTTCCGAGAAGTTCTCGGTGGTCTCTTTGAAGCTCTCCCCCCAGGTTGCGTTCTTTTCCAGCGATTCTTCGCTGGGAGCAATGATCCACAGGGCGAGGTAGGCAAGTACGCCGATGCCGCTGCCAAAGAAAAGGATCACAAAGAAGATGCGTACGAGGGTTGTATCTACGCCGAGGTAATTGCCTAGCCCGCCACAGACACCGCCTAACATACGGTCGCTTTCGCTGCGATAAAGTACAGTAGTCATTTCACTCTCCTGTTTCCACATCCATTCAAAAGGATGCGGAAGAAAATCTAGTTTTTAAAGTTTTTGTAGATCACGTATCCGCCGATGCCGATCAGGGCGATGGGCCAGAGGATATTGACAAAGGTGCTCAAGACCGGCAAGGTTAAGATGCCGATGGCGGTCAGGATGCCGCCGGGGATGAAACCCCATTTCAGGCGATCTTCATATCCTGGGAGCAGGGCGATCAAGATGAAGGTCAGCCCAAGCCCGACCAGGAAGAAACCGTCCGTTTGCCCGGCAGGGAAAAGTTCTCCCAGTACAGAGACCGCTGCCAGCGAGGTCAATACACCTGCGGGGATGAGCGCCCACCAGAAATTGCGATTGGTGAGAAAGATGAGCCAGAAGCTCAACCCAATCCCGCCGAGAAATATTCCGCCGCCGAGGATGTCTCCCAACTCCGGGAAGATTAGGGAGACAAGATTGTTCAGGCTGATCGCCAGAAAAGTTGTGCCGGGGATGAGTGCCCACCAATGGTTGCGGTTGATCGTGTATACATACAGTACAGTGATGCCTGCGCCAGCGAGAATGGCTGTCCATAGAAGGGTGATCCCGCCGTGGAAAAGCCCCAGGTTTTCGAGCAGAAACAAAGCGCCTGCCGCGATCAGGACGATGCCAAAAACAATGCGCATATCGAAACGTTTCATGGGAATGCTCCTATCGAATGCTCAATGAACCTGCGCCAAAATCAGCATTGATATCGACCTTGTTGATCGCTGTTTCATAATCGCTGGATTTGTAGTAATCACCAACGCGCGGGAAGCGTTCACGGTCGATGTCGATCGAGGAGAGACCGCTATCCACCTGGATTCGGGCGGCAACCCCTTCGGGGACAGTAAATATTACGGAGGCAGCACCCCCGTCCAGGTCCACGTGCGTTTGCCCGGCATTTGCGGGGAGGGTGATTTCAGTGTTGCTTGCGCCGGTTTCCACTTTCAGGTCAACCACGCGTAGATCTGTCAGATCGATCTGTGCATCTGAAGCGCCCATTTCAAAAAGAAGCTCCCAGGTAACATCCTTGTTGAGTCCCAATTTCCACTCGCGGGCGCCCCATGACCAAGGCATGAAGGTGTGCATGAAATCGGCAGAGGAAGGTTTTAAGTTAACTTTGGTGAGATCATCGCCTTTGCGGACGCGATGCTCGATGCCGCCGACAAAACTGCCGTTGAGCAACTCATTTGTACCGCTACGCTCGTTGAGATGAACTTGCCCGGCACCAAAGGAGAGTTTGAGCTTCCCGTTCATTGTTCCATCAAGCGGGATGGACAGATCTTCCGTTTCCAATGCTTCAGGTCCGCGTGTGGCAGCCCAGAGTGTCCAAACGCCCATGGCGATGATGAAGCTGGGCCAGATCAGCTTCCAGATATTGATGGTGAGAATACCGAGGTTGCTGAGGAGCAAAAGTGCTCCGGCGAGGATGAAGACACTGCCCCAGAAAAAAGATTTTGTTTTCATCTTGTACTCCTTATTCCAATTCTTCGACGGCAGGCTCATCTTGCTCAACAACAACGCTGACTTCGGGTTGCTCCAGTTTGTCTTTACGCTTTCCGAAAAGAGCGCGTGACATTTGCCAGAAACCGGAGATGATCAGCAAGGCGGGCCAATATTGGATGATCTCTTTGGGGCCGCCGAGGAAAGATCCGAAAACGGCGAAGAAAACCGTGCTGATAAAGAGGAGAATGAAGGCAGCTTGGGCGGAGCCTTTATCACGGGTTTGGATGCTGTAGAAGAGCAGACCCAAGCCGACAAAGCCGGGGATAAGCGTCCAGGCATATGCCCAGGATTCCCAGTCGCCGGTCACGTTCTGGTAATAAAGCAGACCACCAATCCCGCCGATAATAAAGGCCGGGATGGAAAGACCGGGGATATTGTTCAACACGCTGAAGATCAGGAAGATGACACCAGCGCCGATAATGAAGAGGGTCCAGTTGCCGTCTGCCCATGCGTTAAGCTGCGGAACGAATTGCACCGCCAGGAACCAGGCTCCGAGCAGGATCAAGATCAAACCGCCAGTAATATTTCCTTTTTTCATTAGATTTACTCCTTATAACTTTCTGTCATTGCGAGCGAAAGTTGCTCGCGGTGACGCTTTTGCTTTCAAGTGACCATACTATAGTTTCTACAGGGTCATGTGCAACAGTGCTGGAGGTCATGTGCAGGGTCATGTTATGAACTGTTCCACGCCAGTGCTTTTTGAAATTTGTAATGAAAAGTTGTATATTTGGGGTGCAATTTGCAAGAGGATGACTTTGGGGAGGCTTACTATGGGAAGAAAAATTTTTTTGAGCTATTCACACCAGAACACTGAAGAAGCCACCAAACTGCGTGCGAAACTAGAAGAATGTGGTTACAGTGTCTGGATCGACCAGAAAATCAGGGGTGGAGATGATTGGGAGGATGCGATCAAGGATGCTTTACGGAAGGTCACAGATCTGGTCGTTTTACTGTCTCCCCAAGCCGCAGATTCGGAATGGGTTGGGCAGGAAGTTTGGGCGGCGCGGCATACAAATAAGAAAACACATCCTGTACTCATTAAAGCCTTTGATGGACGTCCTTACCCCCTTTGGGCACAGGATATTCAGCATTACGATTTCATAGGACAGCCTTATGAACAGGCCTTCAAGGAACTGTGTATTTCCCTAACGCCCCCGCACCCCGTACAGGAATTGTTGGATACGCGTCTTGAAGTTTATGAGAAAACGAAGGTCTTTCTAAGCGAAGAAGATTTACTACAGATTAAAATAGCAAGTTCTGAATTGGATATTTCTCCAGATGCAAGTGAATTCATTGAGAAGAGCGAAAAATATCATCGCGGCAAATGGGTGCGCTTTTTGACGGGCACTTTCCTGGGGGGAGGTCTCGCACTTTTTTACACACTTCTGCAGGGTAAGGATTTCGGGGAGGTAATGCTCATTTACAAGCTGGTTGCCTTTTTGATTGGAGGGGCGGGTGGATTCCTTTACATGCTTGGACGAGAAGCTCTTTTACGAACAGCACAAAATTTTGGTATGAGGCTTCTGGTTTCCGGGGGAGCATTCGCATTGGCTTTGACACTTAGCGCGATGATCTACGGCATGATTATCTCTCCATTCAAAATTGAAAGCTGGATCAAGTTTGGAATTTTTGGCGCAGGGACGGGCTTTTTACTGGGCATCGGGTTGGAAATGTTTTTGATGTGGTTGCAGAAAGGGGATGAAAAAGCCCAAAAAACAATTACTAGTTAGAGAGAAGGTGATATTGTTTTGCTACCTTGTAAACTTTCTCTAAAAAGGAGCTTCTAATGAAAGACAAAGGTTGTGTTTTTTTGGTCGTTGTCATCATCATCGTTGCTGCCTTCGTATTGTGGAATTCTTCGGACAATTCAGCCCCATCAGTTGACGAGCCCATTGGGCTAGGTATTGCGGAAACCCCGATTGTAGAGCGCGTCGCAAGTTCAGGCAGTGTGATCGAATTATCTGTGGATTCCCTTGAAGACTTGTACCGAGGAGATCGGCTGACCCTAGATGAACGCGCAAAAGCATTGCTGAAATTTGGCGATATTCATATCTATGCCTTGTTGAACTCAGATATGCAGATTGTTGCCAAAGGCTCTGATGAAAATCCCGGTCTCATAAACCTTCTGTTATGGACAGGTGGCATCATTTGCAAGGATGATGATCCAGAGCGGACGCCAAAGTTTTTTGTGGGGGATGGTCAGGAAATCACGGTGCTGGGCACAGATATGTTTCTTATCTACAATCCAGACATAATGTTGACGTGGGTGGGAAATTTCGACGGACAAGTTCAAATCAAAACAGCGAATTGGACGGTTGACCTGCCAGCCGGAAAACACGTTTTCGTTGAAAACAAGCAGCTTTCCGATTTTTTCCCCCTCGATTTCACTCTGCAGGAGTTGATGACGTCGGTCGATATGGGGTTTTCGCCCATTGATACAATGGAGAGTTACTGGAGATCTGTGATGCCAGTAGGCGACGGTGTTGCCACGGAAGCACCAGTTGAGGCAGAAGCAGCGGTTGAAGAAACGCCAGCGGAGTAAGCAGGGATACGAGAGAAGATCGGAAAGCTGCCACAGCACAATACGCGCCGTGCCAGTTTATTTAGCCCATCCCAGCGGTTAATCCAAACCCTCTAGTGCACAGCCCGCTCTTCAGAGATGCCGCCTTCGAGTTGTCATGTGATTTGCTTACTATTCTTCTCCTAAATTCGCAGAATTAGAGGGAAGGAATCAAAAATAGACTGTTATCGTGAAAGATGACAGTCTATTTTTGATTCCTTCAGCTATAAATTTATTTTAGAATTTGTTGTGTTTTCCAAGTGCCATAAGCACCCGCTATAAAAATTGTCACTATGAAAAAAGCATAGAGAAAAGAAGAAAAATGTGTCCAATTTATTACGTTTGGGTAACGCAATAAATTGATAATCTGAAGGGTGCCATAAGTAAAGTAACTGATGAACATTGGGGAAAGGCGTGCCCAATCATTTTCATACGAAGCGTGCAAGGCGATTACGCCAATTCCCACGCCCCATGCGCCGATGGCTCGTGATGTGAGCAGAGATAATTTCCAGGGCCATAGCGGGATGGTCGTTTCGGGAATGAGCAGCATGGCGCTGCCGAAGATGAGCATGGTCAGTCCCTGTAGGGTCAAGGTGGCGCGCAACCAAACAGGCAGCGTATCGTTGCGGGCTGGCTCTTCACCATTTTGGCGAATTTGCAGCATCCATAAGATCGTCAAGGCGATGGGCACACTGATATAGATGAAGAGCCAGACCCAGGTTCCAGCGAGTGTGATGAAAACGGGACTATCAAAATGAAATTTATCTATGTGAAGAAGAGTGGCGATTGAAGTCAGGATCGTGAAGGCGAGCACGCCCGGCACCGCGATGCGGGCATTCGCCCAAATTTTTTCACGAGCAGCCAGAAATTCGATCAGAAAACTGGCGAGGTAGCCTGCGCCAAGAAAGGCGGCGGTGAGCGGTGGATTGATTGTCCACGAGAAGTAGATGTTCGTTTGCTCCGAAAGAAAATAAAGCGATAGCCCCACTGATAAGACGAGAAAGCTGGCAACGTAGAGGATAATGCGAATCCCCGCTGTGGTTTTCTTCAAATCTGTACTATTCATGTCATACTCCTTTTACCGATAAATTGTGAAAAAAATAAAGTAGCTACGAAACTACCATTTGTCTTGTAACAAAAAGGGGGATGCTTCATTTTCTTTAAGTCTTCTTACTTTTTGTTCAAACACTTTAGGGAAGTTTTTCCATTGTCTCAAGTTCTTGTTTTTCTCAAGTTCCAAATCAAGAACTTGGAGAGCAGGTCTTCTTGAGAGTACGCTTACATTTGGTACGGGGACTTTAGAAGGAAAGTTGTCCTGAGTTAGTAGATATAAAACAGGCAAAGGTATCGATTTTGAAAGCAACTTCAAGGGTTCGGGATTTTCCCAATTGGTACGCTGATACTTAAATTTTTCTTTTTGATTGTGTTGTCGTCTATACTCATTTTCAAACAACCAATATATATCGTCAAGTTTTTGTGCTATTGAGTTTGCGAGAAGGGTATTTGTATTCTTTTCTTCACAAAATGCATATGTCCAAGGAATAGCATATTGTAAAACAGTTGACATATGTCTTTCTTTTGGGGTTGATAAATGTTTTATGTACCTTGGTGAAATTGAAGTAAATGCCCATTGTGAAAACGGAACATTCTTTAGCATTTTCCTAGAAAACAAATCAACTGTTTTGTCTGGATTTGCATATACTGCATATTTTGGGATAAATCCAAACTGCTTTGAAAAATTTATGAGTAGTGAATGTTGTTTCCCGCTTCGATAGTGCAGATAATTTACTCTGCCAGTTTTTATATTTGTTATTTTTGCTTGTACAGCAAAAGTTATCCAAGCTCCTGGCTCCCCTATACACCATAGCCAATCTGCTCCAGAATAATTACCTTCTTCCCTTCGTGTAAATTTTCTTGTATAGAAATTCTCTTCATGCTCATATTGAATATTGTTTAATATGAGATCAGTAATAGTCTCTTCTTGTATTCCAAGACCCGTAAAGCTAGCTTTTTCGACTGCATCAGCTATTTTTACTGTTTGGGAAAGTAAGGTGTTGCAGATGTTTTTGGTTTCTTTCTTCATGTTTCAAATATGGTCTCTATTTCACCACACTCCCCGCCCCCCCACGTCTTCGATCCCCAACCGCAACCCACGCACCATCGATCAGCGCCACAACGTGCGTGCCGCCGAAGAACATATTCAGCCCTTCCCAGCGATTGATGGAGTAGCCGAGTTTTTCAAGCGCTTGAGCCCGTTCTTCGGGGATGCCGCCTTCGAGTTGGAGTGTCCCTGCGCCGAAGTGGATGCGCGGACGATGCACGGCTTCTTCGAGGGGCAGCCCAAAATCGATCACGTTGACGATGGCCTGTAAGATCGCCGAGCGCAAACGGCTTGAGCCGCCGCTGCCGAGGACCATTTGTGGCTGCCCGTTTTTTAGCAGCACGGTCGGGGACATCATCGTCGTCAGGCGTTCGCCGGGCGCGAGCTTATGAAAGCCCTGCGGATGCAAATCCGCTTCGCCGAGCATATTATTCATGTGGATGCCCGTCCCCTCCGGCAGGTAGCCCGAAAATTCGCCCGCTGTGGTCGTCACGCCGACAAAATTTCCCGCCGCATCGACGACGCTGATATGGGTGGTATTATTCGGCGTTTTGGGGAAAAGCGGTTCGGATGGCGGTTCGGCCCCAGCTAATATTTGCCCCAATTTTTCTTGATAAACCCGAACATGGTCATTGCCCAAGAACCGCTCGATACGCTCTTCCTCCGAACTGGGTACCGTATCCCAAACGGGACGCGCGGTATTGGTCAGGCGCATCGCTTCCGCCAACACTCGGATATGGTCGCTGCCGAGGTGTTCCATTTTGCCCAAGTTAACCGATTCGAGTAACTTGAGCGCAAAGGCGATCAGCCCGCCGCCTGTAGAAGGCATGGCGGGGAAGAGCAGTTCGTAGTCGCGGTAGGGGATGCGGATCGGGTCGAGCAGACGTATTTTGTAGTTGGCGAGATCTTCGGGTGTGATCAGACCACCGTACCGCGCTTGGTCGGCGGCAATGGCTTGGGCAACGGAACCCGTTTGAAAGGCGCGCGCGCCGTCTTCCGCTATTTGGGTGAGGTCATCTGCTAATTCGTGAAAGGTATTTATTTCGCCCGCTTTCCAATCTGTCCCATCCGGTTTTTTGAAAATGGCGTTGACTTCGGGGGTATCTTCGAAGATGGGTTGCAGGAAGTCGATGACATATTCCTGCGAGGGGGAGAGTTCGACGCCGTTTTTTGCCATGCGGATGGCGGGCTCGACGAGGGTTTTGAGTGGGAGAGTGCCGTGTTCTTGTGAGAGTTTGCAGAGCCCCTGCACGATGCCGGGGACGGCGGTGCTGGCGCGCCCGATGTAGAGTTGGTCTTGGGCGGGGCCGTAGTCGGAGGTGACGGGATGGAAGTCCATGCTTGCATGGGGGGCTTTGGAGGGCATGTTGACGAAGAAGTCGTAGACTTTGGCGGTGTTGGTTTTTATATCGCCAACGAGGGCAATGCCGCCCCCGCCGATGCTGGTCATGACCGATTCGGCGACGAAGGATGCGAATACGGCTGCGATGGCCGCGTCGATGGCGTTGCCGCCTTGGGCAAGGATCTCTTCTCCTGCTGCGATGGTTTGTTTGTCTCCGCCTGCGATGATGCCTTTCATGAAAACTCTCCTTGATTTTTTGATTGGCATAGTATACCTCTGCGAAGTGCCCGTATAATTAGGAAGTTGTATAAAGGAGTATCCATGAAATCACTTTGGCTTGAAAACGAAATCCTTTCCTATAAAGAGAACCAACCCCGCCCTGTGCAGGGGGACGAAGCCCTCATCCGTGTGCGGCTGGCGGGCATCTGCGGCACCGATCTTGAGATGGTCAAAGGCTACTATCCCTTCACCGGCGTGCCCGGGCACGAATTCGTCGGTGAAGTGGTCGAGTGTGCCGATGAAATCTGGGTTGGCAAGCGGGTTGTCGGCGAGATTAACGTCACCTGCGGGGATTGCGAGCAGTGCCAGAACGGACGCTCGACGCATTGCGAAAAGCGGACGACTCTCGGCATCCACAATCGGGATGGCGTCTTTGCGGAATACGTCACGCTCCCGACCCGCAACCTGTTCCCGGTCCCCGAAGATCTGACCGACGAGAGAGCGGTTTTCACCGAACTGGTCGCCGCTGCGTTGGAGATCACCCAGGAAGTGCATATCCTTCCGACAGATCGTGTCCTCGTCATCGGCGCGGGGAGATTTGGGCAGTTGATCGCGCAAGTTTTACAGCTCACTGGCGCAGATTTACATATGGTGGCGCGACATCCCATTCAGCAAAAATTGCTTAGGGCACATAATATCCGCCTGATCGACGAAGCGGATATCCAGCCCTGGCGCTGGGATGTGGTGGTAGATGTGACGGGCTCGGCATCCGGTTTTTCTTTAGCGAGGCAAGCCATTCGTCCGCGCGGCACGCTGATCATGAAATCCACGTATAAGGGCGATATGCAGGTCAACTTCTCCCAGATCGTGGTCGATGAACTTAATATCGTTGGCTCGCGCTGTGGTCCCTTTGCGCCCGCGCTGCGTTTGCTGGAGACCGAGCTTGTCGATCCGCTGGGGATGATCGCGGCAGAGTATCCGCTTGAAGAGGGCTTGAAAGCCTTTGAGCATGCCAGTCAGCGTGGGGTTCTGAAGGTTCTGTTACGACCTTAGGAGAGAAATGTATTCAAAAACAGCCCAATATTATGATCTGGTTTACAGCTTCAAGAATTATGAAGAGGAAGCCGGGAAGATTAAGGCCCTTATTCAAAAAGAACATCCGGCTGCGAAAAGCATTTTAGATGTGGCTTGCGGCTCGGCCGAACATGCCAGATACTTGATCGAAGATTTCAGGCTCGATGGCATCGATCTACAGCCAGAATTCGTCGAGATTGCCCAAAAGAAGATCCCCTCAGGGAAATTCACCCTGGCCGATATGAGCGACTTTTCGCTGCCAGAGCGTTATGACGTGGTGCAGTGTTTGTTCAGCTCGATTGGTTATTTGCAGGAAGGGCAGCAGGTAATAAATGCTTTGCTCTGTTTCAAAAAGCATCTGAAACCTGGCGGTATTATTCTTGTTGAACCCTGGTTCAGTCCAGAGCAGTGGAATGTGGGCGTACCCTTTATGCTCACCATCGACGAGCCGGAGATCAAGATCTGCCGTATGAATACCAGCGGGCGAGATGGGAAAATCTCACAGGTTCATTTCCACTACTTGATCGGGAAACCGGAGGGGGTAGAGCATTTTGAAGAAGACCACAGCCTTGCGCTTTACACGGTCGATGAAATGTTGAGCTTCTTCCAGCAGACCGAATTGCAGGTTGAATATGATCCTGAAGGCATTTTCGGGCGTGGGTTGTATGTAGCCAGAGAGTGATTGAAGGCAAAGGATAAACCGCTCTGAAATGGGCGGTTTATCCTTTTAAATATTGACGTATTCTACATTTCCTATCCTTGAAAGAAAGGTACAATCAGCTCCATGTCAAAACTCTCCAAATCCCCCCTCTTCTATTTCCTCCTGACCTTGCTTGCCATTGCCGTGATAACTTTCTTCGGCCCTGAAGAAGCCACGCTTGGCTCGAACGTGCGCCTCGTCTACCTGCATGGTGCCTGGGTGTTGACCGCGGAACTGCTCTTTGCCCTCGCTGCCTTAAGCGGGCTGATTGCGCTTATCTTCCGTAAAGAAGCCTTCTATCGTTGGACAACGGCTCTTGGTCGCAGCGGCATCTTCTACTGGATTTCCTACCTGCCTCTCTCGATGTGGGCCATGCAGGCCAACTGGAACGGTCTCTTCCTTGCCGAGCCGCGCTTCCGCCTGGCGATGACCTTTGCCGTTGTCGGGTTGCTGCTTCAGGTCGGTTTATGGATGCTAAATATCAACTGGCTGACCGCGCTCTCGAATATCGCTTTCATTGCAGCATTGCGCTTTATCTTCGCCACGGCCGAAAACGTCATGCACCCGCCTCCTTCGCCAATCTTCAATTCCGGCAATTGGGCTATCATCGGATTTTTTGTCGGATTAAATCTCTTCACCTGGCTATCGGCGTATTTTGTCACGCGCTTCTTTCTACCAAAGGAATAGAACACGGATTTACGCTGATTTTCGCAGATTTTTGAAAAATCCGTGAAAATCTGTCAGATCCGCGTTTCATTTTAATCATGCAACTTGCCCTCTTTGCCCTCATCCGCACGATCTTCAACACCGCCTATCGTATGGCCTATCCCTTTTTGGGTGTCTTCGCGCGTGCCCTTGGTGTTGACCTCGCCACGATGTCGACGGTGATGAGCATCCGTTCATTCAGCGGTGTCCTTGTTCCTTTTATCGCACCCATTGCCGACCATCGCGGACGCAAGTTTGGCATGTTGCTCGGTTTGGTTCTCTTCATTCTGAGCATGGGACTGGTTGTTTTTATTCCCACCTTTCCGGCCCTTGCCGCGGCCATGTTTTTCTCCACCCTCGGAAAATTTATCTTCGACCCCGCCATGCAAGCCTACCTCGGCGACCGCACCGCTTACGCCGAACGCGGACGTGCGATCGCCATCACCGAATTGGGATGGTCGCTGGCCTTTGTCATTGGTGTTCCGCTGGCTGGTTTTCTGATCGCACGTTTTGGATGGATTGCTCCATTCCCTTTGCTGGCCTTGCTTGCGTTGCTGACCCTTGTCCTGCTGGTGATCACCTTGCCCAAGGACGAGCCGCGCGTGGGTCAACCTGCTGCCGCCAAATTGAATTTCAGAGCGATTTTTGGCTCGATCCCGGCAATGGCTGGCCTCAGTATTACGCTCTGGGCAACGATCGGGAACGAGCTGGTCAACCTGATCTTCGGCGTTTGGCTCGAAGATTCCTTTGGCTTACAGATCGCGGCGTTGGGCGCATCCGCGGCAGTGATCGGATTCTCCGAAGTCGGCGGTGAAGGTTTGGTGGCAATACTTTCAGATCGTCTGGGGAAAGAACGTGCGGTAGGCTATGGGCTGGTTCTCAGTTCACTAACGGCGCTACTTTTGCCTATTATGGGACAAAGCACCCCTGGGGCTTTGATCGGTCTCTTTCTCTTCTATATCACATTTGAGTTTACCTTTGTCAGTTCCATCTCGATGATGACAGAGATCATGCCTGCGGCACGTGCAACGCTGATGGCTTTCAATGTCGCGACCTTCTCCATTGGGCGCGGCATCGGGGCTCCCTTGGGGACATTCCTGTACGGTTTTGGTTTTCCCATTGTCGTGGTTGGGACGATCGTTTTCAACATCTTCGCATTATTCGCCTTGCGCAGAATTACGAAAGAATTACCGGTCAAATAATACGGCGTCATTGCGAACGAAGTGAAGCAATCTCCACAAAAGAAGGCGAGATTGCTTCAGCGATAAAACCGCCTCGCACACGTACCCTTTAGGGTAATGACAAAACAGCCCTTGACTCTCCTCTTACTGGAGGCTGTATACTCCCATCGAAAGCTTTCAGAACGCTCAATATTGAGTTGGAAAAATGATAAAGATCGGATTCTTTTCAAAACTCAGCCAGGTGCCGGTAAAGACCTTGCGCTACTACGATGAGATCGGCTTACTCAAGCCCATTGGCATCGATTCGTTTACCGGCTACCGCTACTACTCGGTCACGCAGTTGCCGCGTCTCCATCGCATTTTGGCCTTGAAAGACTTGGGCTTATCGCTGGATCAGATATCCCAATTGCTGGCAGATGATCTCCCCGCAGAGCAATTGCGCGGAATGCTACGCATGAAGCAGATGAAGATACGCGAAAAAATGCAGCAGGAAGAAGAGAAGTTGGCGCGCGTGGCTGCCCGGCTGAAACAGATCGAACAGGAGAGTAAAATGTCAGATTATGATGTTGTTATTAAGACGGTTGATGACGTGCGGATCGCCTCCGTACGAGATGTGATCCCCAGCTACCCCGCGCAGGGACAACTTTGGGGAGAGTTGGAAAGCACCCTAGCGCAAAAGCAGATCAAGCCCATCGCGCCCTGCTTCACCTTATATCATTCCGATGAGCCTGAAATTGATGCTGAAGTTTGCGAACCCGTTGCCGAGAGGAATATGCCCGATGATGAAACACGTGTGAAAATACGCGAGTTGCCCGGCACAGAAGTAGCTGCCCTCATTCATCGTGGCCCATATGCCACACTCAGCACAGCCTATGAAGCCTTGGTGAAGTGGATCGAGGAAAATGGCTATCGTATTGCAGGTAGCCCCTATCGTGAGATCTATCTAAAGCCCCCGGCAGAAGAGGGGGATCAACAAGATGGTGAAACGATCACTGAGATCCAGTTCCCGATAAAGAAGGCATAGCCTGAAGAAGATCGCCGATTGTCATGCTAGAATAGACAATCGGCGATTTATTTTATAACAGGTTTATTTATGGGAATTTTTACTCAAATACTTTTGATTCTTCTCTATATCGCATCCATTTTGGCTTTTCTCTATGGACTTTGGGCATTTGTGCCCCATTTATATCAACTTCCCTGGGTGCCAACTCAAAAAGCTCGTGCCCGCAAGGCTTTGGAAATGGCAAAGCTTCAACCCGGCGAAGTGCTTTACGATCTCGGGGCGGGGGATGGACGCATCCTGTTGATGGCAGCGGAAGAGTTTGGGGCACAGGCGGTCGGGATCGAGGCGAGCCTGTTGCAGTTTGTGTTCACGTGGGCAAGATGTTTTTTTAGCGGAGGCAGGTCGCATATCCGCGTGCGTCTCGAAAATTTTTATAAAGCTGATCTTTCAGATGCCGACGTCGTCTTTGCGTATCTGACACCCACACACGCCCTCCGTCTTCAAGACAAGCTGGCTTCAAAATTGAAACCCGGTGCGCGCGTTATTTCGATCGCTTTTGATTTTCCGAAATGGAAGCCGAACGACTATGACGACGGGTATTTACTTTTTATGTATGAGATGCCGCCGGAAGAGGGGGGCTTTGCGGCGTATTTGGCGGAGCAGGATATTTAGCTTTCAAAACTCCAGGCCTTTAACTGGACTACAAAAGTCTTCAAGACTTTTGTAGTCTCTTTGCTTAAATATGCCTTTTTGCTCTTGACCCCCGCTCGCTCCCGTTCTACAATTCAGGAAATGTCAGACAAATTTTGATGTTTTTCTTTTCTATCTAATTCACCCTTTTTACGGAGACACCAATGTCCGATTTTCTCGTTCGAGGCTCACTCGAAGAGCTCGACCCCAAAGTTTTTGAATTAACCCAAATTGAAGCAGAACGCCAGGTGCGTAAACTCATTATGATTGCGTCTGAGAGTCAGGCGCCGATCGCTGTACGCGAGGGGCTTGGCTCTGTTTTCCAGAATATCTACGCGGAAGGTTACCCCGATGAAGACAGCCGCTGGATGACGGAAGATGAATTGCTCAACCACAACGAGCGTCTTTTGCACTACCGCCGTTATTCTGACCCGCGCTATTACAAAGGCGTGGAATATGCCGACACGATCGAATCTCTCGCTCGCCGCCGTGCTGCTGAAGCCTTCGCTGCCAATGGCGTGACCGCTGACGAGATCTACGTCAACGTTCAGGCACTTTCGGGCGGACCTGCAAACAACGCCGTTTACCACGCGCTCGTTCAACCGGGTGACACTGTCATGGGCATGGATTTGCTGCACGGCGGGCATCTTTCGCATGGTTCGCACGTCAATCGTTCGGGCAAAAACTACAATATCATCAGCTACGGCATTGACGATGAGACCGAGCAGATGGATTATGATCACATCCGCGCGCTGGCGTTGGCGCATAAGCCGAAGATGATTATTGCGGGCTTCTCCTCCTACTCTTGGGTTCCTGATTGGCAGAAGTTCCGTGAAATCGCGGATGAAGTTGGCGCGTATCTGCTGACCGACATCTCGCATATCGGCGGTCTCACGGCGGCGGGCGTTGTGCCTTCGCCGATGGGATTGGCAGACGTGATTATGTCCACGACACACAAGTCGTTGCACGGACCACGCGGCGCACTGTTGATGACGACCAGCCCCGTCATCTCGCGCAAGATCGACCGCGCTGTCTTCCCTGGCGAGCAGGGCGGACCCCATATTAATACCTTTGTCGGTTTGGCGCTGGCTTTCAAACTCGCCAAGACCGAAGACTATAAAGAACTCCAACAGCAGACGATTGATAACGCCGTTGCGATGGTGGATCAATTCCAGAAACGCGGATTGAAAGTTCCTTTTGGTGGCACCGACACGCATCTGATCAACATCGACTGCCGCAGCATAAAAGGCCCCGATGGCGCGACATTAAGCGGTGATATGGCCTCTCGTATCCTCGACGTGGCAGGTTTGGTCGTCAACCGCAATACCATTCCCGGCGACCGTTCTGCGCTCGCGCCGAGCGGCATTCGTCTCGGCACGCCGTGGATCACGCAGCGTGGATTTGATGAAGCAAAATCGCGCGAATTGGCAGACATCATCAGCGATGTGTTGCTTGGCTGTGAACCCTACTTCATGGATGTACCCCGCAAGCGCAAACCACAGCGCCGTGCAAATATCCCCTTCGAGTTGCTGAATGATGCTAAATTGCGCATCCGCAAATTGGCGCTTGAAGCAGGCATGGATTTTGAACCCGTAGACAGCGGCTATCCCCACTTCTATTATATTGACGACAAAGTTAACGCCAAAGATGGTTGGGCTGCGTACGATCTTCAGGGTCAGCGCGTGCGCCAAATGCTGGACTATGCCTTGAGTGCCGATCTCTCTACGCTCAACGACGGCGATAGTACGGCAACCTGCGTCCACACTCCGACCAAGATCGTGAAGGGCACCCTGACTCGGGTCACGGGCGATTCCTTCCGTCTTTCTGTCCCCGAAGAAGATGCAGCTTTGGCATCCACCTGGCTGCGCGATCTATCCGATGGCTATGTCTCCATGAACGTGAGCAAGAGCGATGATTTCGCATCCAGCCGCGTGCCCGGGCCATTTGTGGTCGTCGAATCGGACGCCGCGCCGACCCCGCGTGATGGCAAGGAAGAGAAAGCCAGCTACAAGCCTTTCTTCGCGGGCATCGACCAGCTTGAGATCAAAGAGCGCGCCGCGCTGCCCGATTTTGAGTGGAGCGACCCCGCCGACCCACCCCTGCAGCGCACGGCCCTTTTCGACGTGCATAAGGAACTCGGCGGCAAGCTGATCCCCTTTGCGGGTTGGGAAATGCCCGTTTGGTACAGCAACGTGAAAGAAGAGCATCTTGCCACGCGCAAAGCCGCCGGTCTTTTCGATGTGGCGCACATGGGCGTTTACGACGTGCGCGGCGACGATGCCGCCAGCTTCCTCGACACCGTCTGCGGCAATGACATCGGCGGTTTGAGTGTCGGCAACTCGCTTTACACCCACTTTTTGACCCCCGAAGCCGAAGTGATCGACGATACGCTCGTTTACCGACGCGGACTGGATGATTTCCTCGTGGTCGTGAACGCATCGAACGATGATAAAGATCGCACCTGGCTGGAATCAGTACGGGATGGGAAGGTCAAGATTGATAATAAATATCCGTGGGCACGAACTTATGGATATAACGCGGAAATCCGGAACCTACGTGACCCGAAGATGGGCGATGCCATGAAAGTGGATATTGCCCTTCAAGGACCGAGGTCCCGAGACGTACTCCTGGCAATGGGCGTGGACGATGAAAATCGTGCTCGCATCATGAAATTGGGTCGCACCCAACTCTGCGACGCAACCGTCGGTGGCTTCGACCTGATCGTCTCCCGCACAGGCTACACGGGCGAAAAAATGGCCTTCGAACTCTTTGTTCACCCCGAACGCGCCGCCGAATTCTGGATGGCGATCATGAAAGCGGGCGAGCAATTCGGCGTAATGCCCATTGGTTTGGGCGCGCGCGACAGCCTGCGCACCGAATTTGGTCTGCCCCTCTACGGGCACGAAATGGGCCTTGGCTCCGGCCAGATGGGTCAATCCGATCTGGGCGTGGCGGAAGGCGGCTTTGGTTCCTACGTCAAGACCTACAAACCC
>CAZASG010000018.1:0-72073 GCA_964487745.1 uncultured Anaerolineaceae bacterium
CCTGGATCAGCGCCGTCGGCATCTTTTTAGCCGGTCTATTTCTCGCCTACGGCTATCTGCGCACAAAACAGCTCTGGCTGCCCATCGGCCTACACATCGGTTGGAACTTCTTCGAGGGCGTCATCTTTGGCTTCCCTGTCAGCGGGCTGGATATGTTTAACATGACCCACATCAGCGTCAGCGGCCCCGAACTTATTACAGGCGGGGCATTCGGTCCCGAAGCAGGCTTGATCCTTCTTCCGGGATTGATATTGGGAGCGGGGCTAATTTATCTTTATGGCAAAAAAGAGAGCGCAGAGATCAGCATGTAGACTCTTTTTGATAAATCGAAGCAAACCTGACGGACCTTAGAAGCCCGCCGGGTCTTTTTTTTAATAACCGTCTAAAAAATAATTCACTCGAAGAAAACTAAAAAGGGGGTTGTTTCAGCAATTTTAGAGCCTGCCAAAGCAGATAAATCCCGTACCATAAATCACGATATAATATTTACGCCCCTTTCACAGCAAGTAGTTGGAGGAAAAACAATGCCATCAGATTTTCCTAAAAATATACTGAAAATCACTGCCGCCTTGCTAAAGCATCAGGCCACACTTTGGCTGGGAGAAGAAGCGGTTGGCATTGCAGGTGAAAAGTTAATTGAAATTGGGGGAGAGAAATTACAGGAAAATCTTGACCAATTTATCACCACCGAAAGCGGATCCAAAGAATTGCTCAAGGCAATTGAAAATGCCGACCGCTATTTCCAGCAGGAGTGCCGCAAAGCTGACCTGGATGCTTTATGCGGCGCCTTCTCCCTTTCTTTTGGCAACTTACCCGGCGTACAGCACGCTTTGAAGGAACTCCCACAGGCGATGGATTCTGAGGGACTGAAAGAGTCAATAGAAAATGCCCTGCAAAGAGATTTGGGGAAGCAATTATCCGCTGAGCAAATAAAAGCTGGCGCTAATCTATACGCGGATGCACTCCTGCGCGCCATTAAAAATCTAAAAGAATTTACTCTGCCTGTTATTTCGCAAACTGTTTTTGAAAACCAAAACCTGCTTTTGCGTGTGATCCAAAATCAAGAGAAAATGCTGGCTTTGCTCGATCATTTTGAATCTTTTCGAGACATCACTCAAGCAAGAAAGGAAGCCCGCCCGGGGCAATTGCCCTTTGGCTCTTACTTTCCTCTCGAAAGCAATCCGATATTTACAGGTAGAGCAGCATATTTAGAGAAGTTGGAAAAAGCCTTTTTCGATGAGCAAACTTCGGAAGTTTCAATGCTGACCCAAGCAATCTCCGGGATGGGGGGAATTGGGAAGACACAACTAGCGGTGGAGTTTGCCTATCGATTTGGCTATCGCTTTCGGGGCGTGCATTGGATTTCTGCTACCGGGGTACGTTCTTTTGAAGATCTTTTACCCGCAATTGCGCTTAGCGGGAGTCTAATGAATTTGGCGGGCTTTTCTAAGCAGGATATTGCCGGGCAAGTACAGATGACGCTCAGAGCGTGGCAAGCTGAGGGTCCCCGTTTGATCATTGTGGATAATCTCGAAGATGCCGATGCTGCTGCGAAAGTCCTTCCCCCTTTGCGCAGCGGAGAGAATCGTCTGCTGGCGACATCCCGTTACCGTGATTGGGTAAAAACGATGCCGATCCGCGCCATCCCACTGGAGGAATTTAGCACCGAAGAGAGTTTGGCTTTTTTGCGTAAGCACCTGGACAAAAACCGCGCCAGCGACAAAATTCTCAATGCTTTAGCCGAAAAAGTGGGGCATTTACCCTTAGCGCTGGAACTGGCAGGGACATATTTGAGCCGCCTGGCGCATAAGAGTGTAGAAAATTATATTGATGCCCTGAGCTTAACGCACTCTTCGTTGCGCAATTGGTGGCAGGGGAAAAATATGCCCAGCCCGACTGCGCATGAAAAGCATGTGGCAAATACCTTTGCCCTCTCCTGGGAGGTAATAGAAGCTGAAAAGGCGCAGAACTTATATAAATTGGCAGGCTATTTTGCGCCCAACCTGTCTCTGCCCAAGCAAAGCCTGTATGAGGCGGGAGAATTTGAAAGCGAGGATGCGTTTGAAGAGAACCTTTTAGAGCTAAGGAATTACGCCTTACTCAAGGAAGATAATAGCCTGCACCCTCTTTTGGCTGAATTTGCGCGCTCGCTGGATGCAGAGAATCAATTTTTAGCTATTTGGGCAAGAACTTTTGCCGCACAATGCTATGGCAAAAATGGTGTGCAATATATTCCGCTTTTATATCAACATGCTCAACATGCCCTGCCTGAGCTTTTGCAGGCGACTGAGTTGGAAGAGAATCAGGAAGAGGGCTGGTTTTATGTGCATGCGGCTTGGTTGCTGAAATATTTTGGCAGGCTGGGAACAGGCTTGAATCTCTACAAGAGAGCTTTAGTAATCTTTGAAGAAATCGGCGACAAAGCCGGAGAAGGAACGACGCTCAACAATATCTCACAAATCTTTAAAGCCCAAGGCGATTACGCGACCGCACTAGACTATCTCAAAAAATCGCTCGCCATTCAGGAAGAAATCGGCGACAAAGCCGGCTTATGTGTAACATTATTCAATATGGGGCATATTCATTGGACAAATAATGAGCAAAAGGAAGCGATGGAGAAATGGCTAACTTCTTATAAAATAGCCAAGGCGATTAATTACGCGCAGGTTTTGCAAGCCCTCGTCAACCTTGCGCCGCAGTTGGGGATGGCGGAAGGATTAGAGGGGTGGGAGGGGTTGTTGAAAAGTGACGAGTGAAGCGTGGCAAGATGTGCGTCGCACCAATTTTGAACATTCAACCTAAACCATGCCTCTCCTGGCCCTCCTCCCTATCCTTATCATCCTCGTCCTCATGGTTGGCTATCGCTGGGGGGCGGCACGGGCGGGCGCGGCTGGCTATTTAATAGCGCTTTTTCTTGCTATTGCAGTCTTTGGCGCAAACGCGCACCTTCTTGGTTATGCGCACGCGAAAGCCATATTGCTGGCTTTCGATGTGCTCTATATCATTTGGGCAGCCTATCTGCTCTACCGCGTTTCGGATGAGGCTGGCGCGATCGAGATCATCGGCGATGCCCTTCGGCAGCTAACCAGCGATAAGGGCATGCAAGCCATCCTGATCGGTTGGATCTTCGCATCCTTTTTGCAGGGCACGGGCGGATTCGGTGTTCCCGTTGCCGTGACGGCACCGCTGCTAGTCGGGCTGGGATTTCCCCCACTGGCTGCGGTCGTTATCCCGACCATCGGACATGGCTGGGCGGTGACTTTTGGCTCACTGGGCTCGTCGTTCAACGCGCTCATTTCAACCACGGGTCTTGATGCGGCTTTTCTCTCACCCGCATCGGCGCTTTTTTTGGGGCTGGCAGCCCCATTGAGCGGACTCATGGTCGTTCACGTAGCAGATGGCTGGAGCGCCGTCAAACGCCTGTTCTGGAAGGTACTCCTGATCGGCGCTGTGATGGGCGCTACGCAATATCTCGTCGCCGTGAATTTGGGGTTATGGAATATCGGCTCTTTTGCAGGCGGGATGGCAGGTCTCGTTGTGGGCGTGGCACTTGCTTATTGGGACGAAACCAGCCCAAATCCACGCGCGAAACCAGAGCGCCGAGCGTTCCTTCTCGCCCTGTCCGCTTATCTCATCTTGATCGTATTTACAGTCGGCATCCTGCTTATCCCATCCACATGGATAACAGCACCTAAACAAGTACTGGGAAATATCGCCGTCCAGCTCCATTTTCCTGAAACCGTTACAGCCTTGGGTTATCGAACACCTGCGGGGACGAATAAGCCGATTTACATTTTTAAACATGCCGGAGCGATTTTGCTCTACACCTCAGCGGCGGCTTTTGTGCTCTATAAGCGCGCGGGACTCTATGCGCCGAATACGGGCAAAAAGATTTTGAGCGATACCGCCCGCAAAATGATGACATCCAGCCTGAGCATTGCCCTGATGGTTGCGATGGCGGTGGTGATGCAGCAATCGGGCATGACGGAGATGCTGGCGCAAGGGTTGGCAGGTGCGGCGGGGAAAGCCTTTCCGGTGCTCTCTGCCTGGCTGGGGGCCTTGGGCGCGTTCATGACCGGCTCGAATACCAATTCGAACGTGGTCTTTGCTGCGCTGCAATTGCGCACGGCAGAATTATTGGCATATAGCGTACCGATCATTTTGGCAGCCCAAACAGCGGGCGCATCGGTCGGGTCGGTTTTTGCGCCCGCCAAGTTGATCGTGGGTGCCAGCACCGCCGGTATGGAAGGGAAAGAAGGCACGGTTTTACGTGCCGTGATCGGTTATGGGGCGGGATTAATTCTTGTTATAAGTTTGCTGACAGTCTTGGCATTATTCGTCTAAATTCTGATTAAGCGGTACACTTATGCCATGCTGCAAAGCAAGCGTACCCGCCACACTCTCGCCTTTGGGATCATCGTTACTGCCTCCTTCGCGCTCTATCCCATTACAAAAGGGGAGAAAATATTTATCACCTGGTTACTGTTGGCACTCATCGTTGCCGCAGCGATCCTGACCCTGAGAGAAAAATGACCCCCATCCGCGCTGTTTTTTTCGACCTTGGTAAAACCCTCATCTACCCCAAAGATATTTGGCAGCCTGTCCTCTTGCGTTCTGACAAGGCTTTGGCAGAAAAACTTCTCGCCAGCGGTGTAGATGTGGATATGCGCATTTTCCCTTACGAATTTATCGACCGGCTCAATCATTATTACGCTCACAGAGAAGAGACCTTGCGTGAGACAACAACCTTCCTGATGCTGCGACATCTGCTGGAAGAAAAGGGCTTCCGGGATGTCCCTGCCCCGGTCGTGCGTGCTGCGCTGGACGCAAAATACGCCATCACACAATCCAACTGGCATCTCGAACCCAATGCACATACCGTTCTCCGTACATTGAAATTAGCGGGATACCAACTCGCGCTGATCTCCAACGCTGGCGACGATCCCGATGTTCAAGCCCTGTTGGGCAAAAACAACCTGCGCCACTATTTCAGCTTTATCCGCACTTCGGCAGCATCCGGATATCGCAAACCGCACCGTCATATGTTCGAAGAAGCCCTAAAAGAATTGGGGCTCTTCCCTGAACAATGCGTCATGATCGGCGACACATTGGACGCAGATGTCAAAGGCGCCAATGCGCTTGGCATCTACAGTATCTGGCTCAACAAACACGCCAATAAGAATACTAAAACCCTGGTCGATATTCGCCCGAGATCCGTGATCCAGGAACTGAATGAACTCCCCCCTCTTCTGAAAACATTTTCTTGATCTTCGCTCATTGATGCGCACATCACAACGAACGCTCCCTTATCTTGCCTTGGCACTTGCCATTTTGTCGATGGGTATGTCCGCCATCTTCGTGCGCTGGGCAGATGCCCCGGGTCCCGTTACAGCTTTTTATCGGGTATTCTTCGCCACTCTTTTTCTGACCCCCTTTACGTTACATCGCTGCCGTAAAAAATGTGAGATCAATAAAAAAGCGCTTATCATCATTCTCCTGGGTGGTATCTTTACAGCACTTGATCTTGCTTTGTGGAACACATCTCTTTTTTTTACTACCGCAGGGAACGCAACCTTGCTTGTGAACACAAACTCCCTCTGGGTGGCACTGGGTGCCTGGTTGATCTTTCGCGAAAAACTCAGCAAGGCGTTTTGGATCGGGCTAGCTATCGCTCTTTTTGGGGCAGCACTTGTTGTTGGCGGGGACTTTCTCGTCCACACACGTTTGGGAATCGGCGATCTCATTGCCATTTCAGCCGGGCTTTTCTATGCCGGTTATTTCCTCGTCACACAACGCGGACGCGAAGATTTTCATCCGGTCACCTATCTTTGGTTCATGGGAATAAGTGCCAGCGTTGTTTTGGCCATCATCAATCTCGGCAGCGGATATGCTTTCTTTGCTTATTCGACAAAAACCTGGTTGGCATTTTGGGGCACGGCCATCGTCTCACAAGTCATTGGCTATGTCGCGATGACATATGCGTTGGGACACCTCCCCGCCTCCGTGGTTGCGCCCACGATGATCGGACAACCCATCATGACAACCTTATTCGCCATCCCGCTGCTTGGCGAGATCCCGCTTCCATCACAGATCATCGGGGGCATAACGGCCCTGCTGGGTATCTTTCTTGTCAACCGCGCCTATCATAAAGGGAAAGAAATCCAAACAGCATGAAAGAAAATATCTTCAATTATTAAGAGGGGCAACTCCCACACTCGTGAGGAATATGCCGATCTGATGCGCGGCGAAGCAATCTTCGAGTAAAATTGACTCACCTTTCTTTTTTTCATATACTTGACTTATCCCTACGCCGACAAAGGAGAAGGACATGAATAATCTGGATGCCATCCTTGAAGTTGCCATTGGCTTGGTACTTACCTGGCTCATTTTGAGCGTTGCCACCGTCGAAGTCCAGGACCTGATCACCAAGTGGTTGGGACGCCGCGCAAAATTCCTCGAACAATCCATCCTCGAAATGTTCCAGTATGATCAAAGTTATGTTGATCTTTTTTATGAGCAACCTGTTATTCAGACGCTCTATCCAAGAAACCGCAAGGGGGATATCAAAAAGAATATCTTTGGACAAGAGATCAAGCCAGGCTATATTCCGAATGACGCTTTTGCTGAAGCAGCTCTCGAAATGTTTATCAGCTTGGGAACAGAAGAGGACCAATTGGGAGAAGCAACCGCATCCATTGAAAGATGCCTGCATGAGGTTGACAAACTCAAAGATCAGAACGAAAAACTTTGGTATTTTGTAAAGCGTATTCTCCCCAATTTTGATGGCAAAGAGGCTGCCGGAAAGATCCACAAAACCCACGAGAAAGCCATCGAGTTCAAAGTAAATGCCGAAAACTGGTTTGACATGACCATGAAACGAGCAAGCTACTTTTACAAAGAGAATGCAAAAACCTTCGCCTTTTTCATCGGACTTGGACTCGCAATAACATTTAACATCGACACTATCAACATTACAAATCAGCTTTGGCGAGAGCCGACTTTGCGTCAATCCCTGGTCGCTCAGGCACAAGTCGCAGACGAAAACACCGGACCTGATACCGTAGCTGAACTCGAAACCTATTATGAAGATCTCAATCTTCCCGTTGGTTGGGACAGCGCTAACCTTCCCCCCACCTCAATGGACTGGGTCACAAAAGCAATTGGTTTCATCATCAGCGGGCTGGCAGCCATGCAAGGCGCACCTTTCTGGTTTGACCTGCTGAAGAAATTACTTAACTTCAAAGGTGGCTCTAAAAATCAAACACCGCCGCCGCCCCCCTCGACCCCACCGCCAGCAACACCTCCACCTGCAGATGAAATTCCCGCTGTAGGATAGGCTCACTCAGGCAGAACAGACAGGGCGCACTTTGAAAGTGCGCCCTTCTCTTTATTCACCGTTATAATACCCTCATGAGCGATCTTTTTGACCATCAAATGCAGGAAAACCTAAAAAAGGAAGCGCCTCTCGCCGCACGGATGCGCCCGCGTACACTCAATGAATACGTTGGGCAGGAACATATCATCGGAGAGGGGAAATTATTACGCCGCGCTATAGAAGCAGATCGGCTTTTCTCATCGATCCTGCTTTGGGGTCCGCCAGGGACAGGGAAAACAACCCTCGCGCAGATCATTGCCAATCAGACCCAATCTCATTTTGAGACGCTTTCCGCTGTACTGGATGGCAAGCCACGCTTGCGCGAGGTCGTCCACGAGGCACTGGAGCGACGCAAGCTCTATAATAAAGGGACGATTCTTTTTGTGGACGAGGTCCACCGCTGGAATAAAGCCCAGCAGGATGCGCTCTTGCCACATGTCGAAAACGGGACGATCCGCCTGATCGGCGCGACAACAGAGAATCCCTTCTTCGAGGTGATCGGCGCACTGGTTTCTCGCTCCCGGGTTTTTCAGCTACGCGGACTCAACCAGCAGGAGTGCGGCATCTTACTGGACCGCGCTTTGGGCGACGTGAAACGGGGCTATGGTTCTCGCCGCATCAATCTCCATGACGAAGCACGCAAGCACCTCGTCGAGATGGCTACGGGGGATGCCCGCAACGCCCTGAATGCTCTCGAGCTAGCTGTCGAATCCACAAAGCCAGATGCTGATGACATCATCCAGATCACTTTGGACGTGGCACAGGAATCCATCCAGCGACGAGCGGTACTCTACGATAAAGACGGCGATTCGCATTACGATACGATCTCTGCCTTCATCAAATCCGTACGTGGCTCCGACCCGGACGCAGCCCTTTACTGGCTGGCAAAAATGATCTACGCAGGTGAAGATCCACGTTTTATTATGCGACGTTTATTGATCCTGGCAGGTGAGGATATTGGCTTGGCTGACCCATTGGGGCTAGTCGTGGCGAATGCCGCTGCCCAAGCCTTTGAATTTGTTGGTATGCCAGAGGGGATTTACTCGATCGTCGAAGCAACCCTTTATTTGGCGACTGCACCGAAATCAAATAGTGCCGGGGCATATTTCAAAGCCTTGAAACGACTGGAAGATCAAGGACAGATCTCTGTCCCCAACCATCTCAAGGATGGCAATCGTGATGCCGCACAACTCAAGCATGGCGAGGGTTATGTGTATCCGCACGCAGAAGAAGGGCATTTCACCCCCCAGCAATATCTCCCCAAACGCTTGCTAGGAACTTATTTTTACGCACCATCCAACGAAGGTTATGAAGCTGAGATCGTGGCTCGGCTGGAGCATTGGCGCGAGGCGCAACGCAAGGCTTTGGGTATTAACGAGTATGAGTTTGCACCTGAATTAAGTGAAGAAAAAATCCAAAAAATGAAGCGAAATACAAAATAATCCAAAATCCTTCCTTTTAGCAAAATGATGCGCCCGAAAAAGCCCCTCGAAACATCACTAAGCCATTATCAATCTGTGATCGACCTCCCCAATATCGTAGAGAAGCTATTGATCTTGACCGGGTTGACTGAGATTGTCATTTTTGGTATTTGGAGCACGAATGGGATCGGCATCACCGCCAGAACAATGATCCTGCTTTTCTTTCTGAGCAGCGCCCTTTTTTTTATCAACAGAAAAGGGTATTCCAAAGAAGCTGGGATAGCATTATTCATTATCGCTTCTCTAAGCGTCACGTATTTAGCCTATCAGGGAGATGGAATATACAGCACGCCTTTCATCTTTTTCCCCATCATTCTGATCTTTTCGGGCATTTTATTTGGCAAGAAACTGATTTCCTTTATCACTATTTTCCTGATCACCCTGACAACTTTGCTTTTTGCCCTGGATCGATCTGGGATAATCATCCCCTTTGATGGCATTATTCAGTGGGCACCGGATTATTATGCACTCGCTGTCGTCATATTGATCGCAACCGCGGCGATCCTTTCGATCGTCATGAGCACCATTGAAGAAAATATCGAGATGATATCTCTATCCGAACAACGGATCAAGGAATCTTACGAACTTACGCTGGAAGGGTGGGCAAAGGCACTTGAACTAAGCGGAAGAGAACCAAAGGGGCACTCTCAACGCGTTGCTACGCTGGTTACAGAATTTGCAAAAGACCTTGGATTAGATGATCAAGCCATCACATCCTTACGACAAGGTGCTTTGCTACATGATATTGGAAAAATGGGATTGCCTGATTCAATATTGCTTAAACCAGGTCCGCTTAGCGATGACGAAACAGAATTTTGCAAGCAGCACACTCTTTTTGCAAAAAAAATACTCCAGGACATCACTTATTTCCAATCATCTATCGACATCCCTGTTCACCACCATGAACAATGGGATGGGAAAGGCTACCCTGCAGGTCTTTCTGCAAAAAATATCCCCTACCTGGCAAGAATATTCGCTATTATCGACAATTGGGATTCGCTAAGAAGTGATCAAGTTTATCGCCCAGCATGGTCAAAAGAAAAAACCATATCATATATTACTGACCAAGCTGGCAAAAAATTTGACAGAAAAATTGTTGCAGACTTTTTAGAATTTCTAAAGGAAGATATGGGTGAGCAACATGGAAGCTAAGCAAAGAAATCCGTCTTTCTCTCCTCTAACGCATTATGAACGTATTATTAACCTCCCAAGCACACTCAGCACCGTTCTTCTAGTCTTGATCGAGAGCAGTATGCTCGCCCTTGTTGTTCTTTTTTTTGCAAAGGCAGCATCCAATATCATTATCTCGATCGCTTTATTGTCTCTGATCAGCACCATATTATATTTTGCGAATCAACAGGGAAAACATAAAATTGCCGCGATCGGGGCTTTTATTCTCACATCAATATTGCTCACCTACAATTTGAGCAGCTACAATGGCATCTACGATGTTTCTTTGCTTGCCTTTCCGGGTGTGATCGTTTTTTCCAGCCTTTTGTTGGGCTACCGATCTGTTGTGCCCATCACCCTTTTTATGGTCGCCACTCTAACAACAGTTCACCGCCTATCTATACTGGGAATTGTTACACCTTATGATGGACTGCTTTCCTCAAGAAGTCAGGAATTTTGGACCATCATCGCTGCCATGCTGATCACAGGTGCGTTGGTCTTTATCATCATGTCCATGATCGAACAAAACGTAAAAAAGATACTGGATTCAGAGAACCGTTTAAAGCAAGTTTATGAAAGCACACTAAAAGGCTGGGCAAAAGCACTGGAACTACGAGATCACGAAACCGAAGGTCATAGCCAGCGCGTAACACAAATGACTCTCGCTTTGGCCAAGAAAGTTGGCGTAAGTGGTGACGATCTCAAATCCGTCCGCTGGGGAGCGCTTCTGCATGATATTGGAAAGATGAGCGTTCCGGATGCTGTACTGCTAAAACCGGGCAGGCTATCAAATGAAGAATTTGAATTCATCAAAAAACACCCTCTAACTGCGAAAATGCTTCTCGAGGATATTCCTTATTTGCGCAACGCACTTGAGATTCCCTATCTCCATCACGAAAAATGGGATGGCAGCGGTTACCCTCACGGGCTAGAGGGTGAAGACATCCCTCTTGCGGCACGCATCTTTGCCGTTATTGATGTCTGGGATGCATTGATCTCTGAGCGTCCATACAAGCGCCCCTGGACAGAGGAAGAAAGCATTCGCTATATCAAAGCACAATCCGGGAAACATTTTGACCCTACAATAGTTTCAGCTTTCCTCGATATTGTTGAAGAGGATGGTGATAGTACCTAGAAGCTTCTAGGCGAGCGGCTTTTTTTTACTCACAACTTGAAGTTCAATCTTCATTTTGCTACAATTCATGTGCGGCCACATTGAAGAAAACGTTTCAACAGGGTGATTAGAAACGGAGATAAAAAATGAGAAAAATAATTGTGGCTTTCATCGCACTTGGGTTGATTTTAGCAACCACACTCCCAGCACAGGCACAGGAAACCGTAGAAATTACATTACACAATTCCCCGGATATTGTTTATGCATCTACAAGTGACGATATCGTACTGCGCAGTGGCTGGGCAGCATGCACGTATGGCCTGGTAAAAAGCTTCCAAAATGCAGCAAGCTACATACTGATCCTTGATGGCACACTTCTTGTCTCACCCGAGAATGACAATTTATACTTCACGCCAATAGAACCCGCTGACATCCCAACTCACGCTTGTATTGCAGCCCCTCATGGGGAAAACCTAAGCAAGACAGATTGGAGGTATCCTCTTGGTCAGCTGGAAGCTGGCACCTATGAAATCTATGCACATGTATGGTTTGAGCATCGCATCATTGATGGAGGGGACTACGATGGGGATGGACACGTAGATTTCATGGAAGGAACATTGTTCGAAAGAACGATAACCCTAATTGTCGAGTAATTTTCTATACAAAACCCTGTTGGCAAACAAAGAAAATCTCTAGCATCGCCTTAGCAAGATCTAAAGCAAAATAAGCGATACTGAAAACGCCCTTTCGGGCGTTTTCACTTAGCCCAATATCCGTCTAACCTCCTTTCACACCTTGACACATCCACAGCCCTCCTGTAAACTTGCGCCCAATATGAAAGAAACCGCCCTACGCAATTACTTTTTTTACTTTTATTTTTACGGCTTCCAAAAACGGAAACCGCTGGCGGCGTTTAACTAGGCAATTTTCACCTAAGAGCTAAAAACGTGAGACCATCGGTCTCACGTTTTTTTGTTATCAGTGCTTTCAGGAGGCACCTATGCCAGTACGAGGAATACGCGGTGCGATCACCGTCAATACAGACACAAGAGATGAAGTTCTTAAAGCAACAACAGAAATGCTTGAAGCCATCTCAGCGGTCAACCCCGGGCTAGATCCCAAAGACATCGCCAGCGCTTTTTTTACAGTCACAGACGATATTCGCTCCGCCTTTCCTGCTGAAGCAGCACGCTATAACGGCTGGAGAAACGTTCCGCGCCTTTGTGCCAAAGAGATCCCGGTAAAAGGTGGTCTAGCCTTGCCTCTCTGTATTCGTGTTCTTTTGCACTGGAACACAGAAACTCCTTCTGAAACGATAAAGCATGTCTACCTTCGAGATGCCCGCAAACTCCGCCCAGATCTCGTTGATGCTGCACAGGAGAACTAAACCATGATGATCATCATGCGCACAAGCGCTACCAAAACAGACGTGGATAATGTCGTTGCCCGCGTAAAATCCTTTGAATTGGATGCCCACCTCTCGGCGGGCGCGGAACGCACCGTCATCGGTGTGGTCGGCGATGGACGCCCCATCGACAAGAGTTTATTCATCCGCCTCCCCGGCGTGGACAGTATTGTCCCCATCTCGAAACCCTACAAACTCGCCTCGCGTGAGTTCTATCCCCAAGACTCTCTTGTTCCCATCGGGGATCACAAAGTCGGTAACGGCTCCAAGATCATCATCGGCGGCCCCTGTTCCGTTGAAAACCGCGAACAGATTTTAGAGACCGCCCAAGCTGTCAAAGAAGCGGGCGCGCACGCCCTGCGCGGTGGTGCCTACAAGCCCCGCACCTCGCCCTACTCTTTTCAGGGGATGGGCCAAGAAGGCCTAAAGCTCCTCGCCGAAGCCCGTGCGCTGACGGGGCTCCCCATCGTCACAGAGATCATTTCTCCCGAACTCGTGCCCCTTGTCGCTGAATATGCCGACGTGCTTCAGATCGGCACACGCAATATGCAGAACTACTCCCTGCTCAAAGCAGCGGGATTAACAAACCGCACTATCATTCTCAAGCGCGGAATGAGCGCCACGATCAACGACTTTTTGATGGCGGCTGAATATATCCTTTCCAAAGGCAATCAGAATGTCATTCTCTGTGAACGCGGCATCCGTACCTTCGAGACCGCCACCCGCAACACGACCGACATTAACGCCATCCCCGTCCTGAAATCACTCACCCATCTGCCCGTCATTCTCGACCCCAGCCACAGCACCGGCGACTGGCGTTTCGTTTGCTCACTCGCTCGCTCCGGCGTCGCCGCAGGCGCAGATGGGCTGATCGTCGAAGTGCATCCTGACCCCGCCAACGCTCTTTCGGATGGCGCACAATCCCTCAAGCCGAAACGTTTTGCGGATATGGTCAATCAAGTCAACATCATCTCCGATGCATTGAAAGCAGCAAATATCTCGGCACTGCCAGAAGAGTAATTCAAGAGGAAAAATCTTATGATGATCATTATGAAAACCACCGCAACACCCGAAGAAGTAAAGAACGTCCGTCAACGGGTAACCGACCTCGACTTGCACCCTCATCAAATTTCGGGCGAGGAGCGGAACGTGATCGGCGTCGTCGGTGACGGCCGCCCCGTTGACCCAACTGCTTTCATCCGTTTGCCGGGCGTGGCAACCGTCATCCCCATCTCCAAGCCCTATAAACTTGCCTCGCGTGAATTCTTCCCTGAAAACACGCTCATCCCCATCGGCGAAAATCACGTCGTCGGGAACGGGACGCCGACCATCATCGCCGGACCTTGCGCCGTTGAGAGTCGCAAGCAAATTCTAGAAACGGCAAAAGCCGTCAAGGATGCAGGGGCGCACGCCCTGCGCGGTGGTGCCTTCAAGCCGCGTACTTCCCCCTACTCCTTCCAGGGGATGGGTGAAGAAGGGCTGCAACTGCTCGCCGAAGCCCGCGAACTGACAGGGCTGCCCATCGTCACCGAAGTGACCGCGCCCGAACTGGTGCCTCTCGTTGCCGAATACGCCGACGTGCTCCAGATCGGCACGCGTAATATGCAAAATTATGCCCTGCTCAAAGCGGTCGGCTTGAGCAACCGCAGCATCATTCTCAAACGCGGCATGAGCGCCACCATTAACGACTTCCTGATGGCTGCCGAATACATCCTTTCCAAAGGTAACCACAACGTCATCCTCTGCGAGCGCGGCATCCGCACCTTCGAAACATCCACGCGTAACACTACCGATATCAACGCCATCCCCGTTTTGCAGGCTCAAACTCACCTCCCCGTCATCCTCGATCCCAGCCATAGCACAGGCCATTGGGAATATGTTTCCGCTCTCGCTCGCTCTGGCATTGCCGCGGGTGCAGATGGTATCATCGTTGAGGTACATCCCAACCCCGCCGATGCTCTCTCTGATGGCGCCCAGTCGCTTAAGCCCAAACGCTTCGCTCGCCTGGTCAATCAGGTCAACGCCATCGCAAAAGTGCTCAAGGACGAGCAGATTTCAACCAATCCGCTTCAATGATCATGCAAGAATCTAACTTTTTACGCGATCAAAATATTGCTATAGTTGGATTGGGGCTGATGGGCGCATCCGTCGCGATGGGATTACGCGGTCATTGCAAAAGCCTCCTCGGAGCAGATACCGATTCGCTCACCTGTCAATTTGCCACCGCTAAAGGAATCGTCGATTCAGCCTCGACTGACCTCCGCGACATCCTGCCCCAAGCGGATATACTGATCATCGCCACTCCCGTCTCTGCCGCACTTGAGATCATCGCCGCGCTCCCCGGCATCCATAACGGAAGCAAGCTGATTATCACAGACGTCACGTCGACGAAAGTCCAGATCATGCAGGCGCTCGAGTCCCTTCCATCCAATTTTGATGTGATCGGTGGACATCCTCTCTGCGGTAAGGAGAAGCTGGGCATCTGCCACGCCGAGAAGGAAATGCTGCGTGGCTGCACCTACACGCTGACGCCTGCTGAACGCACATCTGAGCGGACGAAAGCCCTTGCGCTGGAGCTTGTGGAAATAATCGGTGGGCGTTCACACTGGATCGACGCCGAAACGCACGACCTCACCCTTGCCGCCACCAGCCATGCGCCGCATTTGCTCGCTGTCGCACTGACACACGCCACTGAAAAAGAGTATGCCAAGTTGAGCGGTGGCGGCCTTTCGAGCGCAACGCGCTTGGCATCCACACCAACCAGCATGATGCTTTCAATGGTGATGACAAACGCTGAGAATACGATTGCGAAGCTACGCGAAACGCAAGTCGAGATCGAAAAGATCATTGCACTGATGGAAGTCGGCGATGAAGCTAGCCTGGAGATATTGCTCAATGCCAGTCACGCTAAACGCGAAGAGATGATGTATTTGGCAAGCTGAGCAGATAAAAATGACAAAAAGTATTCACCCTATCACTCACTCGTTAAATGCCAGCGTACGCGTACCTGGTTCCAAGTCATTAACCAACCGCGCTTTGCTGATCGCTGTCCTCGCTGACGGAAAAACGACGCTAAAAAATGCGCTTTTCTCCGATGACACTCGTTATTTTGCGAGCGCGTTGCGTACTCTCGGTTTTCGCGTGGATAAAAATGAAGAAAACGCAGAGATGAGCATATGGGGCTTGGGCGGAAAAATCCCGTCACAGGACGCTGATCTTTTTATCGGCAATGCGGGGACAGCAGCACGTTTTCTGACCGCGTTTTTGAATTTGGGCAGCGGCGAATATATCGTCGACGGCGAAGCACGGATGCGTGAACGTCCCATCGCTGATTTGATTGAAGCATTGCGTCCACTAGGCGCAACGCTGGAAGCTAAAAGCGATTGTCCGCCCGTGAAGATCATGGCAAATGGATTAAAAGGCGGCAAAACGCAAATTGCAGGAAGTGTTTCATCGCAATATCTTTCTGCGCTTTTGATGACTGCCCCCTATGCTCAAAATCCCGTTGAGATTGAGTTCACAACCGAGCTTTTCTCCAAACCTTATGTAGACATGACGATCAGCATCATGCGCGACTTTGGTGTGAATGTGGAGCGTAATGGATATCAATCTTTTTCCATTGGGCCGCAGACTTATTCCCCAATTTCGAATTACCTAATTGAATCTGATGCGTCCGCAGCATCCTACTTTTTCGCGGCGCCTGCCATTGTCGGCGGGACAGTACATGTCGAGAACATCTCGCGTAAATCCGTGCAAGGTGATATTGACTTTCTAGATGTGCTGGTCGAGATGGGCTGCGAAATCAGAGAGCATGGGAATGCAATCGAAGTTGTCGGCTCTAAGAATCTCAAAGGCATTGACGTCGATATGTCCAATATCCCAGACACAGCACAAACGCTGGCTGCCATCGCTCCTTTCGCGTCATCACCGACACGGATTCGGGGGATTGCATCTGCACGGGTCAAAGAGACCGATCGTGTCTCGGCCGTCTGTAACGAGTTGAAACGGTTGGGTGTTCAAGTTGACGAATACGAGGATGGGATGACAATCTACCCCTGCGAAAAGATCAAACCCGCTGTTGTACGAACCTACAACGATCACCGCATGGCGATGGCCTTCTCGCTAATCGGCTTGCGAGCGGAAGGTGTGCAAATCGAAAACCCCGACTGCGTGTCGAAAACTTTCCCGAATTATTTTGATGTGTTGGATGATCTAAGAAAATGATGAAGCATTTCAATCTTGGGCTTATTGGCTACCCGATTAGCCACAGTGTCTCACCCCAAATCCATAATTCTGCACTCAAAGAAGCAGAACTGGATGGGGAATATAAGCTCTATCCTGTCGCGCCCGATGACAAGCAGGGATTGGCTGATTTACTCGCCCAAGTACGAGCGGGCGACATCCACGGACTGAATGTGACCATCCCGCATAAACAAAATCTGATGCCTTTATTTGATACGTTAACGCCAACCGCCGAAGCTATCGGCGCAGTGAACACGATTGTCATCGATGATGGCAAACTTGTCGGCGACAATACCGATGCAGGTGGATTTTGGAATGATTTACAGGCACTGCTCTCACAGTCTAAAGTTGGAGTGAAAAACGCTCTGGTTCTCGGCGCCGGCGGATCGGCGCGCGCAGTGGTGCATGCCTTACTCCAACACGGCTGGGATGTGATAATTACCGCCCGCCGTATTGAGCAAGCAGAAGAACTCGCGCAACATTTCCCAAAACATAGCGCCCAACTCACGACAGCCGTTTATGATGCGACTTCTCTTTTGGATTTGCTTTCTAGCATCTCACTTATCGTGAATACAACCCCTGTCGGCATGATATCCCATCCGCAAGGTTCGCCGTGGATTAACGGCCTACCCTTCCCGCCGAAGGCTGCGCTCTACGACCTGATTTACAATCCTGCCGAAACGCAATTGAGGAAAGATGCTGCCCAAGCAGGTTTGCCCACCCGCAACGGCTTGGGTATGTTGATTAGGCAGGCACTCTTATCATTTGAGATCTGGACGGGCGCAAAAGTATCCGCTGATAAAATCGACCTGAATTTATAAAGGACTTCTTATGTCTATACGTTTTTTAACTGCTGGAGAATCACACGGCCCTGCCGTAACAGCAATTCTGGAAGGAATTCCGGCTGGACTGACTCTCGACATCGACAAAGTTAACCACGAACTCGCCCGCCGCCAAAAGGGATTTGGCTCTGGCGGGCGGATGAAGATTGAGCGTGACAAGATCAATATCTTGAGCGGAATTATGGAAGGCAAGACGATCGGAATGCCCATCTCAATCCTGGTCGAGAATCTCAATCATAAGCAATGGCAAGGAAAAGAGACCGAAGCAATGACCGCTCCCCGCCCGGGACATGCTGACTTAACAGGCGTGGTCAAATATGGCTATAATGACCTGCGCCCCTCTCTTGAGCGGGCATCCGCGCGTGAGACGACAATGCGTGTGGCAGTTGGGGCGATCTGTAAGCAATTTTTGGCCGAATTTGACATCGAAGTTGGCGGGTACGTTAAAAGCATCGGGGAGATTGACGCTGTCTTAGACAGCAACCAACACAAGGCTTGGTTCGATTTGGCAGAGAAAAATGACCTCCGCTGCCCCGATGAAGATGCAGCCGAGAAAATGCAAAATCGAATTTCTGCCTGTATGCAGGAAAAGGATACACTCGGCGGCGTCATCGAAATTGTGGTGCTGAACGTGCCGGTTGGGCTAGGCTCTTTCGCGCTATGGGATACACGTCTAGAGGCAAAACTTGCACAGGCAGTCATGAGCGTACAAGCCATGAAAGGCGTTGAAATTGGCGATGCCTTCGCGAATGCACGGATGCCCGGCACCCAAGCGCATGATGCGATTCTCCTCGAAGGTGAGAGCTTGGTACGTCCAACCAACCGCGCGGGCGGGACAGAGGGCGGCATCTCGAACGGGGAGCCGATTGTCATTCGGGCGGCGATGAAGCCGATCGCGTCGACGTTGACGCCACAGAAGACAGTTGATATCGTCACTGGCGAGGAAAGGGTCACGACCTATGAGCGTTCGGATTTTTGTCCTGTACCGCGTGCCGTACCTGTGCTGGAAGCCGTGGTCGCGATTGTGCTGGCGGATGCGCTGATCAAGAAGCTTGGCGGGGATTCAATCAACGAAATGAGGCCGCGTTTCGAGGCGTTGAAGCAGGCGAAGTTGAGTGATATTAAGTTGAGCGGCGAGCCACACATTTTTTGGTAAAAGAAAGGTCACAACAGAGACACAAAGGACACAGGGTTATTTCTATAGAATTACGAAGCTCTTCTTTGTGAACTTCGTGCCTTTGTGGTGAAACAAAACTATGACATCATCCACGATTTATTTATACGGCCCACCAGGCGTGGGGAAAAGCACAGTCGGGAAAATCCTTGCCGAGAATTTAAATATCCCCTTTATTGATCTTGATGCTGAGATCGAGAAAAATGCAAGTAAGAGCATCCCGGCGATCTTTGCGGAAGATGGTGAAGAAACCTTTCGAGAGATCGAAGAACGCACGCTGAAAAGCGTTCGGGAGACCTCGGTTGTGGCTCTTGGCGGTGGGGCTCTTTTACGGCAACCAAGCCGAAATCACGTCCGCGACGAGCAGGTTATCTGCTTGAGCGCACCGATCAAGACCTTAACCGCCCGTCTGCAAAAAAATGGCGACCAGCGTCCGCTTCTGAAAAAGAATTCTCTTGAAAAGCTCTTGGGCGAGCGCAAGGCGCATTACGCATCCTTCCCACTTCAGGTCGATACAGAAAATCGCACGCCTGCAGAAACGGCGTCAGCCATCCAGCAGCGTTTGGGGCGCTTTTGGCTGCGCGCGATGGGCAGCGGTTATGCTGCGCGCGTAGAAGCGGGCGGGCTGAGCAAACTGGCCGATCTGCTCCCCGAGCATGGCTGCCAGCCGCCTTATGTGATCATCGCCGACTCCAACATGGCGCCGCTCTATGGCGAGAAACTGAGCGCCGACCTGAATGCACCGCTGGTGACCTTTACGGCGGGTGAGATGCACAAAAATGTCGACACGATGACCCAACTCTGGCGCGACCTGCTGCTGGCAGGCATGGAGCGCGGCGGGACAATCCTTGCGCTGGGCGGCGGCATCACGAACGATATGGCGGGCTTTGCGGCGGCGACCTTTATGCGCGGCGTGAATTGGGTGAGCTTGCCCACATCGCTGCTCAATATGGTGGATGCCAGCCTGGGCGGCAAAACGGGCATCGACCTGCCCGAGGGCAAAAATCTAGCGGGGGCCTTCCACCCGCCCAAATTGGTGTTGGCTGACCCCGAAACACTGCACACATTGCCCGAAGTCGAAATCCGCAATGGGCTGGCGGAGGTGGTCAAACACGGGGTGATCGCCGATGTTGGGCTTTTTAAGAGAATAACCACAGAGTTCACAGAGCGCACAGAGCCTTTGAGAAAAGCGGAGAAAAACTCTGTGTTCTCCGTGGTGAACTGGACAGAACTCGTCATCCGTGCGATGGGCGTGAAGATCCGCATCATCGAAGAAGACCCCTTCGAGAAGGGCATCCGTGCAGCGCTGAATTTCGGTCATACCATCGGACACAGCATCGAACATCTCTCCGGCTACGTGCTGAAGCACGGTGAAGCCGTCGGGATCGGGATGGTGGTTGAGACGCAACTTGCCGAGCGGATGGGCATTGCCGAGGCGGGGTTGGCGGACAAGATCGCCGATACGCTCCTGACCCTGGGCTTGCCCGTTGCCATCCCGAACGGAATCTCGGTTCCCGATCTGGTCGCCGCCATCCAACACGATAAGAAGAAGGCCAAAGGCGTAATCAAGTTTGCGCTGCCTGTGAAACTGGGTGAGGTGAAGGTGGGGGTGGTGATTGAGAATTTAGACGAAATGTTAGAGGAGATAATGTGAAAAGATGGACACTTTGGATGGGCGCTATTGTTCTCATTGCAGGATGTGCCCAAGCTCAACCCAAAGAAATCATTATTGAACCTGCTCCGAGAGAAATAACATCTCCAGACCACTTGCCAGTAAATTTGCTTTCCAAGCAAATTTACTGGCAAGAACAATTCTTCTATCTTGACGGTACACCAGTCAGAGAAGAAGTACCAGAGCTAATTCCTGAATATCATAAAGGGTCTGGGTTATATAGCAACCCAAAGCTTTCACACAATCAGCAATATTTAGCGTATTCCTATGGTGTTTTTAACAGGATTGGAATATGGAACGCTTCAACAAAAACACAACAAGAGCTAATAAATTCAGAAGAAGATCTGCGCCACAATGCAAACATTAGTGGTTTTTCTTTCATGCCAGACGACAAGAAAGTCATCTTTAAGTATTCATGGCACAACGATGCTAACGAAACAAACATCGATTTGGCTACAGTAGACATAGGCTCAAAAGAAATCCAGTATTTAGATATCGAAGATGCAATACCAGCAACAGGCTTTGATATTGATATTTCACGCAATCAAGAGTGGGTTGCTTTTGACACAAGCACTTTAACAAAACAAGCTTGTATTCTTATTAATTTAAGTCAAAAAACTATTCATTGTTTTACATACAAAGAAGGTTGGTATAGTTCAATCCGCTTCACCCCTGACAGTCAGCATATTGTATACGATCATACAGAAAAAATTTTTGACCGGACAAATCTCACCCGTTCGAAAATTGACGGGACGGAAAACATCACTTTAGCATCTGGTTTTGACGGAACAGAAATTCTGTTAGTAACCAATGAAGAAATTGTATTTGCAGGAGATATTTTCCCAGAATCCAATTGCTCTAATGTTTTTGTGATAAATCAAGACGGCAGTGATTTACGGCTATTAGAATATTTTGACAAACAGTGCTTTACCAACGAATAACTTCTCTAGCATTCCAAAAAGGAATTACTTATGACCATCCTACTCGTCCTACACGGACCCAATCTAAATCTGCTCGGCACGCGCGAGCCTGAAATCTACGGAGCGTTGACGCTTGCTGACATTAACCAAAAAGTGAAAGAAGCCGCCGATTTGCACGGCGTCGAAACTTACAGCATCCAATCGAATCACGAAGGTGCGCTGACCGACGCCTTACAGGAAGCTACCCAAAAAGCAGATGGCGTCATCTTCAACCCTGCTGGATATACGCATACATCCGTTGCGCTGCGAGATACAGTCGCTGCGATCGGCATCCCTGTGGTGGAGGTGCATCTCTCGAATGTCTATGCTCGAGAGGAGTTTCGGCATACATCCCTGCTCTCGGCCGTCTGTGCCGGGAAGATCTCCGGCTTTGGGTGGATGTCGTATAAGCTGGCTTTAGAGGCACTTGTAGAAATGCTAAAAGATTAACCACAGAGCACACGGAGTTCACAGAGATTTTTGAGAAAAAGAGAAAAACAAAGAGATTTTCTCCATGTTCTCTGTGCTCTCTGTGGTGAAAAAACACTACGCAATACGCATCACGAAACACGCACTCACCATGAAAAAACACTTCTTTGCACAACTCGACGAGATGATCGCCACGCTCAACGAACAGGGCGTGGATGTGATCCGTCTCGACATCGGCTCGCCCGACTTGCCCCCGCACCCCGAGGTGATTGATGTCATGCAGCGTGCAGTCGCGCATGCTGATTCGCACGGCTATCAACGCCATGTTGGTCCGCTTTCACATCGGCAGGCGTGGGCGGCGATGTATCAGCGCGTCTTTGACGTGACACTCGACCCCGAAAAAGAGATTGTTCCGCTCATGGGCACGAAGGAAGGCATCTTCCATCTCAGTCAGGCGATTATCGAACCTGGGGACGTGGTCTTGATCCCGAACCCGTATTACGTCACCTATTTGCGCGGTGCGGAGTTTGCGGGAGGGAAACCACACTTCATCCCGCTGCTGCCTGAAAACGACTACTTACCCGAGCTGAAAAAAATCGATACCGCCGTAGCGTATGCCGCCAAACTGATATGGGTGAATTACCCGAATAATCCGCTCAGCGCGACGGCATCGCTTTCTTTCTACGAGGAGTTGGTCGAATTCGCAAAAGCGCACGATATTTTGGTTTGCGCCGATGCGGCGTATTCACAGGTCTATTACGGCGAGGAAAAACCGCCGAGCATTTTACAGGTCGAGGGTGCAAAAGATGTAGCGATCGAATTCAACTCGCTCTCGAAGTCGCACAATATGGCGGGCTGGCGTGTGGGGGCTGCGGTCGGGAATCCGTCCACTCTGGAAAAATTGCTGAAGCTGAAGACCAATGCCGATAGCGGACATTTTGGTCCCACGCTTGAGGCTGCATCCCATGCGATGGGCATAGAATCAAGTTGGGTCCACGCGCGAAACGGAGTTTATCGCGAGCGGAGAGACATCATCGTCACATCCCTGCGTAAGATGGGCGTTGATGTTCGCAGTCCGCAAGCATCACTTTATATTTGGTGTCCGATCCCCGAGGGCTGGACATCCGAAAAATTTGCGTTGGCAATGTTGCAGGAAGCGAATGTAAGCGTCGCGCCGGGAACGGTTTTCGGCAGCAATGGCGAGGGCTTCGTGCGCATCTCGATAACGCAACCAAAGGACGTGCTCGAGACAGCGATGCAAAAACTAAACAATTGGTGGAAAAGATTATGACAAAAAAGATCGTCGCATTTCAGGGTGAAGCGGGCGCTTACAGCGAAGCCGCGGCCTATGCCTATTTTGGGGCCGAAACCGAGACGCTGTCCTGCAAAAGTTTTGATATTTTGTTCGAGGCAGTCAGCACAGGGAAAGCCACGCATGGGATGGCGCCCATCGAGAACTCGCTAGCGGGCAGCATCCACCGCAATTATGACCTGCTCTTGCGCAACGAGCTTTATATCGTCGGCGAATATCATCATCGCGTAAGCCACTGCCTGATGGCACTCCCTGGCGTGGAGATAAGCAACCTACAGCGTGTTTTCTCGCACCCACAGGCGTTGGCACAATGCGAAAATAACCTAAACAAATTGGGACTACCTTCGGTCGTTGCCAGAGACACAGCCGGAAGCGCCCGCATACTCAAAGAGAAGAATGATCAAAGCTCTGGCGCGCTGGCTTCAGAATTAGCCGCGCAAGTCTATGGGCTGAATATCTTGCAGCGCAACATGGAAGACAATCCAGTTAATTACACGCGCTTTTTGGCGCTCGCTCCGCAAAAAAACGAAGAAAGGGACACGGTCGATTACCGCACATCCATCGCCTTCAGCCTGATCAATAAGCCCGGCATTCTATTCAACGCTCTGAGCATCTTCGCCTTGCGCGAGATCGACCTAACCAAGATCGAATCCCGCCCGATGCCAGGAAAAGCATGGAAATATCTCTTCCACATCGACTTCATCGGGCACGAGAACGATGAGCCAGTCGGGCGCGCGCTGAAACATCTCGAAGAGATCGCACCATTTATCCGCGTCTTTGGATCATACCCACGCGAGAAAAGGGATTGGTCGGGTCACGCTTGATTTGGGCTTGGTAGTTCCCCGGATTTAATAAAAACATCGAAATATGATACAAAGGATATAGAAGAAAGGAGCAAAAAATGAACGCCTACGTTTATCTTCTCCTCAATATCCTGACGATCCTTTTAGGTTATTTTGTTTTCCGTGTTGCTGTACGAAGAGACTATGAAAAGAAAGGGGAGCTAACCAACTTCGCCACATTCCTTGAATTTCTGATCTTTGCCGTACACGCCAATCTTTCCTACACTTTTCTTCCCGCACCTTATCCCGAATTACCGCCTTTTCCTAAAAACCAATTCCAGGTGGGGCTAGGGATCGGGCTAATGCTCGTCGGCATCTTTTTCACCCTCTGGGCAATGAGCGGATTAGGCTTCAAAAAAGCCTTCGGGCAAGATACGCAAACCCTTAATCGCTTTGGCTTCTATCAATATACGCGCAACCCCCAGATCGTCTTCTACGGCATTGCTATTCTTGGAATGCCGGTTATTTGGCCCTCGCTTTATGCTTTGGGATGGATCTTTCTCTATCTAATTATCGCCCACATGATGGTGATTACAGAGGAGGAACATCTTCTGCGGCTCTACAAGGATGACTATGATAAATATTGCGAGGAAGTGCCACGCTATTTCTGGTGACGGGACAAACTTGATTTTGGCTTGCTGCCGTTATATCGTCCATCACTTCAGCCCTTAAAACTGCAACGCACCCAATTGAGTGCGTTGCAGTTTTTTATTTCGCTAAAAGGTCACGTTGAATTCTCTGTCTCCATTCAATGGGCGGGTACGCCTGCATGAAGACGTCGGCTTCAAAGAGACGCGAGAGCAGCGCACGGATCCCCTTCTCGTGCTGCCCACCACCCTGGCTGGCGTGGCAGGCGCTAGCGGCGCGTTTCTTCTCGATCACCGAGCGAATGGCGATCCGCGCATGGATGGGGAAGCTCACTTTCGCCAGTGAAGCCAGGTCAATATCGCCATTTTTGCCAAATTTACTAGGGTCTTTGCCAAAGAGTCGCAATAAGGCAACAGTCACTTTCAAGAAGCCCTTTGAAAAAGTGTGAAAATAAAGTTTGCGTGGCTGAAAAGGTGCACCAGCATCGGGGGCAAATTCTGCATTATTGGCATTTTCAAAAGCCAACACGGTCGCATCATGGATGGCAATATGATCTGGATGCCGATACCCGCCAATGGGGTCAAAGGTCAGTACTACGTCAGGTTTTAAGTCGCGGATATAGGCCACAATTTTTTCTGCGACCCTCTCAATTGGTTGGGCAAAGAGCGCATCAGGATGTTCGTTGTCCGGTGAGCCGGGCATCCCTGAGTCGCGGTAATCGAGGAAGTGAACACCAGCGAGACCGAGAATCCCGGCAGCACAGCGGAGCTCGGCTTCACGTCGCTCGGCAATTGAGCTGAAGCCTTGCATATATTTCTCGTCCATCTCGCCAACTTCCCCTCTCGTGGCACAAACGAGATGCACATCCGTACCGCGTTCAGCATAAAGAGCAAGGGTGCCACCCATCCCAAAGGATTCGTCATCCGGGTGTGCTAAAACAGAAAGAATAACTGGTTTCTTCATAGTGAAAGGTATTTTACTCCAAATTAGACAAAAAGAGTGCGAATTATTGCATGCAACAGGGTTTTCACGTACTATTTAGATACATTCCCTTTTTACATCAAGGTACAAAGAGTATAATTTTATTTACTATGACAAGCTTCCGTTCACAATACTTACGCAAACAGATTTATCTCCCACAGGATCATGGCTCCTGGGTCTTCATCCTGATGCCCCTTTTTATCGGTTTTTATGCGGGCAAAAATTTCTCTGTAGCAGCTATTTACCTCATCATTGCGGCAATGGCTGCTTTTTTGATCCGGCAACCGGTTACGATGGCAGTCAAGGCCTATGCAGGGCGACGCCCACGCACAGATCTACCCGCTGCCCGCTTCTGGATCGTGGCCTACGGGTTGATCGCCTTGTTAATGCTGATCGGGCTGGTGCTACGCGGATATTCCTACATCCTGTTTCTCGCCATCCCCGGTGTAGCCATCTTTGGGTGGCACCTTCGTCTCGTTGCCAAACGGGATGAGCGCAGACAAGCAGGTCTCGAAGTCGTTGCGGCTGGCGCATTAGCACTCGCTGCACCAGCGGCTCTTTGGATCGCGAATGGCAATTACGATGCCCGGGGCTGGGCGCTCATGATCTTGGTCTGGTTCCAATCAGCGGCATCAATCATCCACGCCTATATGCGGCTCGAGCATCGAGAGCAAGCCCAAATTCCGGAGCGACCCGAGCAAATCCGCATCGGAAAACGGGCGCTGATGTACACATCTTTTAATACAGTGGCGGCCATTCTACTGGGTCTTTTCGACCTTTTACCGCGCTTTATTTTTGTTCCGTTTTTGCTGCAATTTCTGGAGACTTTATGGTGGATCTTCAATCCTGCCATCAAGGCAAAACCTACTTCTGTGGGCTTTCGGCAGTTGGCCATTAGCACACTTTTTACCATCTTGTTTATTGTTTTCTGGAGGATTTAGATGGAATGGAAAATCCTGACCAAAGTTTACGACCGCATTGAGGCAGAAATGATGAAGGCTGCTCTCAACGCGCTGGAAATCCCTGTCGAGATAGCGCAGGAAAGCGTGGGTGGAACGATCCCCGTTAGTTTTGGCGCGTTCGCTGAGATCCATGTTTTTGTGCCAAAAGAAAAATTCAAAGAAGCCAGCGAGTGGCTCGAAACCTATGAAGCCAACAAAGAAGAAGACCCTGAGGAGTAGATGAACGCATCAGAAACCGTTATTCTTGTTACCACCTATGGAATGGGAAAAGCCAACGACATTTTGCAAACGAATTTACTGGGCAAATATCTGCAACTCATTACCGATGGTGAACTTTTACCCAACTCTATCTGCTTTTATACCGATGGTGTTCGCTGCGTTACTGACGCTTCTCCCGTGCTCCCACAACTGAAAGCCATCGAAAAAAAGGGTGTGCGCCTGATCGTTTGCAGCACTTGCCTTGAACATCTTGGGCTCAAAGCCATTGTCGGTGTTGTGGGCGGAATGCCCGACATTATCGAGGCACAGTTTAGCGCCAAAAAAGTTATCACTCTTTAGATTTTCTCCATAGAGAATAGCTTTCTCTTCTCTATGGCTCAACCCATCACCTAATGCCAAAGGAGAGACACCATGAATTTTGACCTGACTGACGAGCAAAAGATGTGGCAAAAGATCGTTCACGATTTCGTCGCAGCTGAAGTAGCCCCCAAAGCGCATGAAATAAGCGAAAGCGGCGAATTCAATTGGGATGCAGTCCACAAAATGGCAGAGATTGGCATCTTGGGCATGATGGTGGAAGAAGAATATGGCGGTTCTGAGGTCGGCACGGTCAATATGTCCATCGCGATAGAAGAGCTTGGATGGGCTTGCGGCAGCACCGCTCTTGCCATTGCCGCTCACACCGAGCTGGGCTGTGCCCCGCTTGCCAAATATGGCACACATGAGCAAAAAAAGAAATTTCTTGAACCAGTTGCCAGCGGCACGGGCAAACTGGCTGCACTTGCCCTGACCGAACCTGGCGCAGGCTCTGATCTCCAGGGCGTGAAAACCAAGGCTGAAAAAGATGGGGATGGATGGGTCATTAACGGCAGCAAGATGTGGATCACCAATCCAAGTGTGGCCGATTACATCATCACCCTGGCTCGCTCGCGACCTGAGGCTGGCTCCCGCGCAATGAGCATGTTCATCGTCCCCGCTGACGCGCCCGGGCTCACCATCCACCCGCCCGAAAAGAAGATGGGGCTGCACGCATCCCAAACCCATGCCCTTACCTACGAAAACGTCCGCATTCCCGCCAACTACCTTCTCGGCGAAGAAGGCTTGGGCTTACACCAAACCCTCGAAACACTGGATGCGGGCCGCATCAGCATCGGTTCACTCTCCGTCGGTTTGGCACAGGCAGCCTACGAAGCAGCCATCAATTACGCCAAAGAGCGCGAGGCCTTTGGGAAGCCCATTGCCAAGTATCAGGCCATCCAGTGGATGCTGGCGGATGCCACCACAGAGATCGAAGCTGCCCGCCTGATGATGCGCCAGGCTGCCTGGCTCCACGAGAACGGGCGTCCCTTTAGCCAAGCCGCCGCAATGGGCAAACTCTTCGCTACAGAAATGGCAGAGCGAGTGGCGCGGAACGCCATCCAAATTCATGGTGGCTATGGTTACAGCCGCGAGTATCCTGTCGAGCGCATCTACAAGGATGCCCGCCTGATGACCATCGGCGAAGGGACGAGTGAGATCCAGAGAATGGTGATCGCGAGGAATATATTGAAGGGATAGAACAATAGGAAAGGCTACAGATAAATTTTGCCTTGAAGGACAAAGATCCTTCAAGGCAAAATTCTATGGGCATGAAAACGACATAAAAAAATTAGCGCTCAACTATTTTAGGTATAATAAATCAACCTAACACCTACTCACGCAAACTCAGGAGGAAACATATCATGAAGCGAACACCTTACTTGATACTATTATCGGCACTTCTTTTATTTTCATTTCTAACAAGCAGCTGTACATCACCAGCACCCCTTGTTCAATCAACGGCGACCCTTCTACCTGCCACAAATACACCTCAGCCATCTACGCCTACCCCTGAACCGACGCTAACCAATACGCCAGCCCCTACACTAACACCAACTTTAGTACCCCTTGCGATTCCAACAAGCATTCTACGCACTGAGCAGTGGAATGGTGTCTTTACTCATACCGATGCTAATAGTTCAAAACAAAAATTCTCTCTGTATATGGATGAAATGAATGGTCTTACCTTCACTGGGAAAATGGTTTGGCAGCCTTATGGCAATAGAGGAAACCGGGCGCAAAAAGGGGCAACGGTAAGAATCGTCGGCGAATTCGTAACAGACTTTGGAGATGGCTTGGAACAATTAAAATGGGAAAATCTCAGAGATTACAGAAGAGAAGACCGAAGCGGATATTGGGTAAAATGGCAGGAAGTCCAGATTATTCAAGGTTATCGACAGTACTCTGAAAGTGCATGGTACTATGCACACCTCCGGGAAAGTGGAAATATGGTAGCCGTATTCTTTTTCAATGAAAACGAGACAATAGCACATATCCATGAAATCACACTGAGCAAAGTAAGATAACTCACAGAAAACTACCGTAGAAAGAGTCTTCAAAAACAATGGAGGTTCTTTTTAACTTTGTGCTAACCGGGTCATGACCCGGTCAACTCCATCGCATAGAGATTTTGTGTCTAGTCATGAATTTGTTTGCATCACCCGTCTGGGGTGAAATAAAGGAAGCTCATCGTTAAATAAAATTTACAGATATTTTCGACCTAAATAGTCGCCATTTTACCTGTTCTATGCTATACTTTGGCGTTTCAATTTGAGAGTATAGAATTATGTAAAAAACGCTCAGATTTATGTACAATAAAATAACCATCGAATCATGATGGGCTTTGCAAAAGGAGAATTTGAAATGAACAAAAAGTTGATGACGTTGGCAATATTTGTGTTGCTGATGGTTTTAGTTGCAGGCTGTAGTGGCGCCCCCAAAGGTTCACCGGAAGCTGGTGAGGCGCTCTTTAACGAGATGCTAATTGATACTAACCCAGGTTGCGCCACCTGCCATTCGCTGGAGCCAGATGTAGTACTTGTAGGGCCGTCGATGGCAGCCTTTTCTCACGAGGCCGAGGAGGAAGGGGAAGAGCTAGGGATGACAGCGGAAGAGTTCGTGAGAGAATCCATATTGGACCCGAATGCAGTCGTACCGGAAGGGTACCCAGAAAACACAATGCCATCCAATTGGGGTGATGTATTAACTGAAGAGCAAGTGGACGACCTTGTAGCCTACCTGATGTCTTTGGAATAAAGAAAGTATCTGAAAGATCTACCTTGCTTGAAAAAGGTGACTGTTTTCAACAGTCACCTTTTTTTATTTCTTAGTTTTTTGTATACTACAGAAAATTACAATTTTGATGATGCCAGTAATTTGGCCTTTCTAGTTGTGGAATTTTCTCAATGACATCTGATATTGCCTTAACATTATCCATCATCGTAGCTGCGTTGATTGTCTTCGGCACCGATAAGCTGCGCGTCGATGTCGTTGCTTTGCTGGTGCTTATTGTTGTTGGCCTCACTGGTCTGGTCAGCCCAAAAGAAGTTTTCTCCGGCTTTTCCAACTCAGCTGTCATCACCGTTTGGGCGGTCTATATCGTTTCTGGGGGATTATTCAAAACAGGCGTCGCCGATATCTTAGGAAAATTCATCCTGCGGATCTCCGGGCACAGTGAGACGCGCCTTATCACCGTTATTATGCTGACCTGTGGTCTGATGTCCGCCTTCATGAACAATGTCGGAGCAACCGCTATGTTGATGCCCGCAGTTGTCAGTGTAGCCAAGCAGACCAAAATTCCGGTTTCCAAGCTCCTGATCCCGCTTTCTTTCTCATCTTTATTGGGAGGCAAAATTACTCTGATCGGCACACCTGCTAACATCCTGGCAACCAGCATCGTCTCCGAGGCAGGTCTACCTACCTTCAATTTTTTCGACTTCGCTCCAATCGGGCTGATCGTTTTGAGCACTGGGGTTTTGTACATGATCATTATCGGACGGCACTTGCTCCCAATAAGGCAGGCACCAGGAGAGGCGCAGGTAAAAGGCGAATTGCGCAGCCACATCTCTGAAGTGCGCGTCTTGCCTGAAAAAGATTTAGCCGGTTCTACCTTGTTGAAATCAAAACTCGGCGCTCACTATGACCTGACTGTAATTGCATTGGTGCGAGAAGGGAAGACGACAACCCGATTAGCGCGTGAGACTACGATTTTACAGGGGGATATCTTATTGATCGAAGGTCCCCCTGAAAATATCCTGCGTGCCCAAAAGGATCTGGGGCTGGCAACTGCCAATAAGCAAAAACGTCATGCCGAATTGGACAAGCTCAGTGAGGAAGAAATTGGCATTGTAGAGGCCACCCTCGCACCGCGCTCATCCATGACAAATCGCAGCCTACGCTCGATCAACTTCCGCAAGCGTTATGGATTTACCGTGCTGGCGATTCGACGTCATGGCGCAATCATCACCAAGCGTCTGGGCAACCTGAAACTGCAGTTCGGCGATGATCTGATCCTTCAAGGACCACGCCATCGCACACCACAGCTGGAAGTAAAAAATGACTTTCTGGTACTCGAACCACGCAAAATCCCCGCAGACCGCCGTCGAAAAATGCCTATTGCAATCGGGCTGATGTTGAGCGTGATCGCCCTAACTTTATTCGCAGGGATCGACATATCCTTGGCGATGGTCATGGGAGCAACAGGGATGGTACTCTTTCGTTGTATCAGTATGGATGAAGCATACGCCAGTATCGATTGGCGTACAGTATTTCTCGTCGCAGGCATGTTACCCTTGGGCACTGCTATGGAGAACACCGGTACAGCCCGATATATCGCCGACCTGATGTTAGGCGCCATTGGCAATATGGGGCCGCTAGCGGCCTTGGCAGGCATCTATTTACTGGCCGCCTTAATTACCCAGCCTATGTCCAATGCCGCAGCGATGGTGTTGGTCGTGCCCATTGCCCTCGATACGGCCTTAAGTCTGGGGGCCAACCACCTGACTTTCACGCTAGCGGTGGTTATTGGCGCTGCAACCAGTTTTTTAACCCCGGTTGGGCATAAGGCCAACGTATTGGTATTCGGCCCTGGCGGTTATAAATTCTTCGATTACGCTCGCGTCGGCGCGTTGCTGACCGTATTCCTTTTTATCGTTTCTATGATCTCACTGCCAATCTTGTTCCCCTTCTTCCCCTAAATTTCCTAAAAAACTTATCTACTTTTTCTTCACCACCACCCAAACATTGAAATCTTCGGCGCGGACATCGACATCCGCATTTTCAAAGGAAAAGAGGTTTGCAATCGAGTCGGGGCCAAGAAAATGACTGCGCATCAGCGCCAGTTTCTCCGCAACCGCGATCAGCTTGACCGCAAATTTACGGATATCCGGCTCCTGAATGACAATGCGCCCCCCGGGCTTGATGATACGCCAAAGTTCGCACGCCGTTTGAGTTTGGTCAACCACATGATGAAGCGCATCTACCATCAAAACACAGTCAAAGAAATTATCGGCAAAAGGCATCGTTTCAGTCAGAGCACAGGTGGGGCGCAAATTCTCCTTCACGGCCGCTTCTTTAAGCATCCCCATTGAAATATCGGAGAGCACAATCGAACCGACATGCTCCTGCAAAAAGCCTGAAACACGCCCTGTTCCGCCACCCGCATCAAGAAGACGACAATTTGGGCTGGGATCAAGCTCTCGCAACATAGCCTCTGTAGCAGCAGGAGGAATTACTTTTTCATAAATGGGGGCAAGAATATCAAAATGATCAAAAGGCATAGGTTTTAGTCTCGAGTATCAATTAGGCTAAGCAAATTATGGGATCAGTCAACGGTGATCAGATCTTTGATGCGCTCGTAGGTCGCAGGACCTATTCCACTGACGTTGGTCAGTTCATCTGTGCGTTGGAAGCTGCCATATTGACGGCGATAATCAACGATCGCCTGTGCAGTGGATGGGCCAATTCCCGGGAGTGTATCCAACTCATCAACCGTGGCAGTATTGATGTTGACGCGATTTGTCCCCCCGCTGCCGGCTGTGTAAAACTCGGATTTCTCGATATGCAACTGGTCACCATCTTCAAGTAAAGAAGCAAGGTTGATGTTCTCGTCATCAGCAATGGGTAAAAAGCCCCCAGCCGCATCCACAGCATCGGCAACACGACTACCCGCAGGGAGATCGTAAATACCGGGGGCAACTACGGCACCGGTAATATGTACGGAAATAGGAGCAGGTGTGGGTGGAGGGCGAAGCGCGATTGTATCCCCACCGGGTTGCCGTGTGGTGAGCCAGATGATCCCCGCCAGGAGCAATCCGACTAAAATTCCAATAATTGTGTTGAGAAAATCTTTCATCGTTATCCTAGTATACCGCTTGCTAGCAAAATCGTAAAAGAGCCAATATACCAGTGAATGAGAAAAGCATAAAGAAAAGATCTGGTGCGCCACGCCACCCAGCCAAATGCAAAACCGCCAAACAAGGTGGTTAGAGTCTCGACTTCCGGCTTGCCAAGGTGAGCAAGCGCAAAGGGCACTGCCTGTATCCAAAGTGCTTCTGCGCCAAATTTGCGGGCGTAGCCAAAGAGAAGCCAGCCACGGAAGAGAAACTCCCAACCAAGCAGATCAAGAAATGTATTCCATGGAAGCCCGGGCAGGAGATGAAAATAATATGCCTGCATCTCGCTCGCAGCATTTACCAGCCACCACAGGATAGGTGTAAGAAGAACGATCCCGCCCAGAGTAAGCTTTAATCCCATTCGCCAGTCGCCCAGCTGAAGCCCGTAACTGGCAGGGCTTTCACGAAAGATAAAAATCGTAAAAAACAGAGGGATGATCAGATAAAGAATGGTGCGGTCAATTAATTTGGATGAGGTAAAAAGATGATAATGATCCAACATCAGCAAAAGCGTGCTGACGATGGTCAGGGCGGCAATCTTCCAGTCGAGGTTAAGTTTTTGAGTGGCCATAAAAAAGAAAAAGCCTTGCGAAGGTTTTTGACCTCCGCAAGGCTGCTAAGTTTAGACTTTCAAGATACTCACTTTGGCAACTTCGCTACCAAATTTCTGCTCGGTGTTTACAGCATTAGCGGGCGCTTCAGTAAAGTTGATCTCCACCGAAAGCGTTTCACCGCTGATATATTCACGGTGCGCATCTACAGCAGCACGGATCTCATCCGATGCTGTCAGGAAGATTTTGATACGATCTGAAACATCGAAATCGGCGGCTTTGCGCATGTCCTGGATGCGGCGAACGAACTCACGCGCCAAACCTTCGGCGACAAGTTCGGGAGTCAACTCAGTCACCAGTGCAGCCAGATAAGCACCATCGGATGCGACGGCGTAGCCCTCTTTGGCGTCTGCCTGGACTTCGACTTCATCTGCCAAAATATCAAGTGTCTCGCCTTCGACCGTGACCTGAAGCTTGCCCTCGGTTAAAAAGCTTTTGGCTGCGTCTTCAGCATCTACCGCCATGATCGCCTTGCGGACGAGGGGGAATTTGCTCTGGTATTTTTGCCCCAGTTGTTTGGGATAGGGCTTCACGCTATAGGCTACGGCTTCACTGCTCGCATCCAGCAAGCGGACGTCTTTGACGTTCAGCTCGCTCTTGATAAGATCAGCATAAGTCTCGGCAGCGTGGCGCTCATCGGCGTTGCCAACAAAGAAGGCAACTTCTGCCAGCGGCTGGCGGACTTTGAGTTCCGATTTTTGGCGGGCAGCGTGACCAAGCGAGACGAGCTTCATCACAGCAGCCATTTCACTATTCAGGGTTTCGTCAATCAGGCTTTCGTCGAGTTCTGCCCAAGATGCAAGATGAATAGACTCGGCGGCGCTTCCATCTCCACTACGTACAAGATTCTGATAAAGCTCATCGGCAATGAAGGGCATGGCTGGTGCCAAAAGCTTAGCAACTGTTGTTAGTGCGGTATAAAGCGTATAGTAGGCGGCTTCTTTATCTGCATCCGCTTCGGAACGCCAAAAACGTCGACGAGACAGACGTAAGTACCAATTCGAGAGTGAATCGACAAATTCCGTTATCGGACGGGTCGCTGCCGGGACATCGTAATTTTCGTAAGCATCCGTCACATCCCGCACTAAAGTATTCAAGGAAGAGAGCAACCATTTGTCGAGGAGATTATCCACTTTGGCAGGCTTTTTCAGCGCGGGCTTGTCCAGATTGGCGTATGTCACAAAGAAGGAGTAGACATTCCAAAGCGTGAGCGTGAAGGAACGTACTACTTCATGGACAAGCTCAACCGAGAAACGGCGGGGCTGTCCGGGCGGGGTAGCGGTGTAGAGATACCAGCGGAAAGCATCTGCGCCATGATTATCAAGAACGTCCCAAGGGTCAACAATATTGCCAAGACTCTTCGACATCTTCTTGCCTTCGCCATCGAGGATATGCCCTAACGAAAGGACGTTCTTGAAACTTACCTGATCATTGAGCAAGGTACTGATGGCGTGGAGGGAGTAGAACCAGCCACGCGTTTGATCAACCGCTTCGCAGATATAATCGGCAGGATACTGACCTTCAAACTCTGCCTGATTTTCAAAGGGGTAGTGCCACTGAGCGTAGGGCATTGCACCTGAATCAAACCAGACATCGATTAATTCCGGCACACGGGTCATCTTGCCGCCACATTCTTGACAGGGAAAGTGGACGTTATCCACGTAGGGGCGATGCAGGTCAAGATCGCTCTGGTCGCTTCCGGAAAGCTCGGTTAGCTCGGCGCGAGAGCCGATGGCATGCTGATGATTACAATCTTCGCATTGCCAAACGGGGAGCGGCGTACCCCAATATCGTTCACGCCCGAGCGCCCAGTCGATATTATTTTCGAGCCAGTTGCCAAAACGTCCTTTTTTGGTATGGGCAGGAACCCAGTTGATCGTATCATTCAACGCTACAAGGCGATCTTTGAGAGACTTCGTACGGATGTACCAGGTCTCACGAGCATAATAGAGCAACGGCGTTTTGCAGCGCCAACAGAAGGGATAGCTGTGCTCATACTCTTTGACTTCAAACATCAAGCCACGATTATTCAGGTCTTCAACGATCAGCGGGTCAGCATCCTTGACGAATACGCCGCTCCACGGACGAATTTCAGGGAAGAAAGTACCATCGGGTGCAACGGTCTGGATGACAGGAAGATCGAAATCCACCGCTACTTCCATATCGTCCGCACCAAAGGCAGGCGCGATATGGACTAGCCCCGTACCATCTTCTGTGGTCACGAAATCGCCATTGATGACATAATGGGCTTCTTTTTCAGGCGGCATGAATGTGAAGAGGGGGTTGTATTTCGTCCCTTTCAGCTTCTTGCCCTTGAACGTTTCGAGCACCTTGACTTCGGTCTCGCCGAAGACTTTCTCAACCAGGGCTTGGGCGAGAATTAATTTCTCGGTGCCGCCCTCGGCTAATGGGGCTTCGACCTTGACATAATCGACATCTTCACCCGCAGCCACAGCGACGTTGGCTGGCAGCGTCCAAGGTGTGGTTGTCCAGACGAGAAGAGATGTGCCTTCTTCGTCAGCGAGGGGCATCCGTACAAAGATGGATGGGTCTACAGTATCTTTGTAGCCCTGGTTGACTTCGTGGTCAGAAAGCGGCGTCCCGCAGCGGGGGCAGTAGGGCACAACCTTGAAACCCTGGTAAAGGAGGTCTTTATCCCAGAAGCTCTTCAGGATCCACCAAACGGATTCAATATAATCATCTGTGAAGGTTACATAGGCAGTTTTCAGATCCACCCAAAAGGCAATACGATCGGTCAGCCGTTCCCAATCCTGAATATAGGTAAAGACGGACTTACGGCAAAGCTCGTTGAACTTGTCTATGCCGTAATCTTCGATCTGCTGTTTATTCGTGAAGCCGAGCATCTTCTCAACTTCCACTTCCACGGGCAGACCATGCGTATCCCAGCCACCACGGCGTGAGACATGGTAGCCCTGCATGATCTTGTAGCGCGGGAACATATCCTTGAACGCACGTGCCAAAACATGGTGCACACCGGGCTTCCCATTGGCCGTCGGCGGACCTTCGTAGAAAACGTATTCTTTACCATCAGCATTCGCTTCGGTCGTTTTCTTGAAAATATCCTGTTTTTTCCAGAACTTCAGGACCTCCGCTTCCATGGCGGCGACGTCTAATTTGGGTGAAACGGGTTTGAACATAGAACCTCCAAAAACATTGTCACTGCGAGGAGCAAGCTTGCCTGCACTCGCCAAAGGCGGGTGTGCGACGAAGCAGTCTTAAACCTAGAAGGAGATTGCTTCACTTCGTTCGCAATGACAGATATTAGCTTTAAACAAAAACGACTCACGTCTCCACAGAGACGCAAGCCATGCTCACGCGGTACCACTCTGATTCCCGCCGAGGCGGGCACTCATTCCGTACGACCATCTCTGGTTTATACGTTCATTCCTGTAACGATGAATGACATCGGCTCACCTACTCAACAACGTTTTCAGTTCGCGGCTCCGGAAGGATTTTCAGTCTGCTACATTGCTCCGGCTCTCACCAAATCCCGGATTCGCTAACAAGGCTCACATACCTACTCGTTTCCATCATTGCCTTTAGATGCCGTATTATACTCATATCATATAGAGATGACAAGCATCGCAACCACTTAAAGTAAAATAATAACAAACCCTAGCAAAAGAGAATTCATGCAAAAAGAAATCACCATCTCCCTCCCCTCCCTTCCAAAGCGCTATTATCGCCACGGTTGGCAAAGCTGGTCACTTGCCGCTTGGCAGGATATTGACGAAAAGATCGCCATCCCAAAACCTGCGTTGCTGCGCCCCATGCAGTACGACCCTGTCTACATCCACGAGCAGCGCCCACATGGCTCATCCATCGGCGCGGTCGAGATGGAAAATGGCAAGATCATCCTGCTCGGCGCGCTCGATCTAGATGCCCATGTTTTTCTCGACGGAAACAAACTCATCGGGCACTACGAAAGCGAAGGTGGTAAATGGTTCACAGCAGAGGGCAGCGAAGAAGATATTTTTGCACAATATGCCGCCGCTCTTGGTAAACGTCTCGGAAAAAACAGCGCCATAGAATCTCCCACTGTCTGGTGCTCGTGGTACAGCTTCTACACCCATATCAGCGAAGAAAATCTCACGCAAAGCCTCCACGATCTCAGCGACCTGCCTTTCGACGTTTTTCAAGTGGATGACGGCTGGCAGCGTGCCATCGGCGACTGGGTACCGAACGAAAAATTCCCTGGCGGGATGGATGCGCTTACCGCGCAGATCCGCCGTACGGGACGCACGCCGGGACTCTGGCTAGCGCCCCTCCTCGTGGTGCCCAGCTCAGACATCTACCGTCAACACTCCGATTGGCTCCTGCGCGACAAAAACGAAAAACCCGTCTCCGCCGGATTCAACTGGAACGAGCCCCTCTACGCTCTCGACACCTCGGATCCCGAAGTGCTCGAGTGGCTATCCGCATTAATGAATCGGGTACGAAGATGGGGTTTTGGCTACGTCAAATTAGATTTTCTTTACGCGGGTGCCCTGCCCGGGGACCGGCATACGCCCATGGAGCGGGAGCAAGCCTATCGCCTGGGGTTGTCCACGCTGCGCGACGCTCTGGGGGATGCCTACTTTTTGACATGTGGCGTACCGATCATTCCGTCCCTTGGTCTCTGCGACGGGATGCGCATCGGACCGGATGTCGCATCTCATTGGGATAGCCACCGCGACGATGTTCTGCTATCCAATTTCGCCATCCCCGGCACGCGGAACGCCATCCGCACAACCGTCAATCGACTTTGGCTGAAGCCGCTCGTCCACACCGACCCGGATGTGGCTTATTTCGCATCATCCAGAAACACGATGAATGCCGCAGAGGAAAAGATGCTGCAAGACTTGGCACGGGTCTGCGAATATAAAGCCACCTCTGATAAACCGAGTTGGTGGACAACAGAGGAGCAAGAAAGTTTACGTGTCTTTTTGCAGGAAACTCCACAGGCGGAGAGAAAGAGCCGCTACGAATTCACACTCGGCCGGCACACGGTGGATTTCTCGGCAGCCATGCCCATCCCTAAAGCCCGCAACTGGTTTGATCAGCTTGCCAACACCCTGCTCGGATGGGCTGGGAGCCAGCCCTTTATTTTGCGTCTCTTTAGCTGGCTGGGCGATAAAGAGAACAGAAAGAAAATTGCGAGCTAACGAAAAGCTCCTGTTTCAACGGAGTCTTTAGAACACTGTGAAAGCAGGTTTGAAAAGTTAGAAGCAGTAACGCCCTTATGCTATGCTAAAATCATCATCCTATGATCACCCTTTCAGAATTCTTTGAAATCAACCATGATGTAATCCTGTTCGCCTATGGATTAGTCTTTTTTACTTTAGGGCTAACCATCCTTATTCGAATACGCCAATCATCCCGCTTGGAGTTAGCTCGCAGTTTGAAATGGATGGCAGCATTTGGGATATTACATGGCCTAAATGAGTGGGGGGATCTTTTCATTCCACTCCAGGCTGTGTATTTGAGCCCTTTAGTCATGCGGGGGCTGTATATCGGGCAATTGATCATATTGACATTGTCTTTTGCCGCTTTGTTTGAATTTGGTGTCACAGTGCTTAATTCAATTGGACAAGCAAAATATTTAAAGGGTTTTGCAGGGATGCTTACCGCTGGCTGGGCAATTGGTTCATTTATCCTTTTCATAGTTGAGGGAGAAAGCCATCAGGAATGGCAATATATCTCGATAGCTCTTTCTCGATATTTCATCGGATTTCCTGGGGGAATCCTAGCTGCCTATGGCCTGCGCGCTTATACAATAAGACGCATAGATCCGCTGAATGTACCCCAAATTGCAAAGACTTTTCAGATCGCTGGCTATTTCATTGCGCTCTACGCGGTTTTGGGCGGCCTTATACCGCCACCAGTATCGTTTTTCCCAGGCAATATTCTTAATTCAAATACTTTCACGCAAGCAACAGGGATACCTCCATGGGTTTTTCGAACAATGGTCGCTGCAATAATCACGATTGCTATTACACGCGCTCTAGAGATATTCGAACTGGAAACAGACCGCAGGATCGAAGAGTTGGAACAACAGCAAATCGTTGCTACCGAACGCGAACGATATGCCAGAGAATTACATGACGGAACGATTCAAAAGGTCTATACAGCCGGCCTGCTTGTCGAATCCGCTTCACGCATTGCTGATCCAAAAACAGAAATAAGCAAACGCCTGGAGCGAGCCGTTGGTATTCTTAACGATACTATTGCTGATCTACGACAAAATCTTGTTGAGCTCCATGCACACACTCCAACAGAAACTGAATCACTCACATCCTTGCTTCACAAATTGGCAGATAACCCACATTACAATACGTTGATCGACATTCAACTAGACTTGTTACTTCCCTCCTCAAAGCAATTATCGTCAAGGCGAAAAAATCATGTAGTCGCAATCGTTGCCGAGGCCTTAGCAAACGCAGTACGTCATGCACAAGCACAGAAGGTCTTAATTGCTGCAAAAGATCTGGGTAAAAATCTTCAAATAACTATTAGAGATAATGGAACTGGCCTTCCTAAAGATTTAAAAGCAGGATATGGCCTGAGTAATATGCGCGACAGAACTCGACTTCTAAATGGAGCAATAGACTGCAAAAATGAACAAGGCGCGAATATTACAATAACGATCCCATGGGCTGATGAAAAAATATGACAAAAACTCGCATCCTCTTAGTAGATGACCATGCAATTGTCCGGCTAGGGCTGATGACACTTCTAAATGATCAACCCGATATGGAAGTTGTTGGAGAAGCCAGTACAGCAGCCGAAGCTGTTAGAGCTGTGGAAAATATTCAACCCGATGTTATATTGATGGATATCCGCCTTCCGGGCGAAGGGGGCATTGAGGCTACTCGACAAATTACTACACGTTTTCCAGAAAGCCATGTGGTTATGCTCACATCCTTCGCGGATGATGAACTTATCATGCGTGCGATCAGCGCAGGAGCATCTGGATACGTTCTAAAACAGGTTGGAAACGAAGAACTCATTCGCGCCATCCAGACGGCCGCCCGTGGTGAAGCAGCACTTGATCCATCCACGACGACGCGCTTATTGTCCCAAGTACGGGAAGCGGATCGAAAGACTAAAGAAGATGCTTTTCGGGATCTATCGGATCGCGAGATGGACGTCCTCGTGCCTCTGGCAAGAGGAAAAACCAATGCTGAGATCGGTGAATTATTGAATCTTAGCGAAAAAACTGTGGGTAACTATATCGGCAATATGTTCAACAAATTGGGAGTAAAAAATCGCATCGAATTGGCCGCATATGCCTACGAAAATCATCTCTTTGAGCAAATAGGAAACGAAGAATAAAGAACTGCCCCGGAGCACAAGCGCTCTGGGGCAGTCGCTATCATCAACCCGGACGCCTCTGGGCTGATTTCAAAGTTTAGGGGTTATTCAGCAGTGTGATAACCCGTGGCTTTTTCAATCAACTCTTCATCCGTCTTCACAGTAGCGGATCCGCCATCAACATGGCAGCTGCGGCAAGCGAAATCAAGACCGAGCTCAGACAAAGCTTGAGAGCCATCTTCAGTGAACTGACCGATCTGATCAGAATTGATCGCCATCAGGTGGGTCCGAATATCGCCCGTGAACATATCAGCGTTGCCTACAGCGCTCTTGGTAACTCGCGGCATATGACAGGAGATACATTCTGTAACAGCGGGGTGAACTTCAGAGTTCTGATATGAAGCTGCATCATGGTGGCAGTTTTCGCAGGAAGTGCGGGTTACCGCTACAGTTTCGTCTTCTGCGTTCGCTTTTCGAAGTGCGACAACGCCAGCATGCGGATCATGACAGACTACACAATTAATCGTTATATGCTTGCTTTGGAAGAGTTCTTCATACTGCTCGTGATGTTTAATAAAGCCACCGCTTGCATTGACAGCTTCTGAACCACCACGGAGATGACACTCACCACAGAGGGCTGAATCACGTTCAATATCCAAAGCTACACCACGGGGATTTGCTGCGTGAAGACTGCCGGGACCATGACATTCTTCACACTGAATTCCAGGTTCTGCCCAAGAGCCTACAATACCAGGCATCCCTTCAGTTGGGGTGCTTGGATCATAGCCTGTTGTATGACAGGTGCCACAGTTATACTGTTTTTCTTCGCCAGGATGATATGCTACCCAGCCAGGATCATTCCCTACGATGGGGTTCGCAAAATTGAACTGGCTAACATAGTCAGTATTTCCGTCGCCACGTGTGCCGGGCAATCCGGTAATGACATAGCCTTCCTTGTCAACAAAGCGATATTTCCAATTATATCCACCGATGACATAGGCAATATCATCCCAAGTGTATCCTTCAGGAAGTTGATCAACAACTGTAAAAGGATACTCAGGGGGCTGACCATCAACAACAGCGTTCAGCTTATAGGGGTGGCCAGATTGCATGAAGACATCATAAGTCTCCGTATGACATTCACCACAAGCTGCGGTGCCGATATACTCAGCGCCGAAAACTGCAGCGGCAGCGCCTTCAGCAGCAGGGCCAGCCGGACCTTCAGGACCAGGAGGGCCAGCGGGACCTTCAGGGCCTTGCGGCCCGGCGCAGGAAACCAATGCGGCAGCCAAAAGCACTACACTAGCTACGAGCAAAATTGATTTTTTTGACATTTCATTCTCCTTAAATATTGCTCCATCAGCAGGAATTAAGGCGTCCGCCTTGAAAATGGAGCGTACCAGCCCTAATCAGGGCATAATTGGCACATTAATGTTATTTTAAGGAAAAGGCTTATCTAGTAGCAGAGGTATTTCCCCCTAATTTTATAGGGGAGAATGCCTAAGCATTCTCCCCTTCAAGAACTGTCTCTTTCAAGAAAAAAACAATCAGCAAGGCACACAGCGCCAAACTGCCCCCAGCTGCAAAGGTGATCGCAGATAATCCCTGCCATTCCCACAAAGCAGTTGTGAGAACGGGACCGATCGCCAATCCGATTCCATTCGCTAACGCGACCAAAGCAAATATCGTTGCACGCGCCTGAGGGGCTTGCTCCCCATATAAAGGAAAAAGGGAAACAATTGAATATTCCACCCAAAAGACGGTTACAATCAGAGCAAGGCGAACCAGAAATAAATTATCACCAGACAAAGGGATTAAGCTAAAGAATATCGCTGCCAGCACAACCCCCATCAGACTGCTGCGACGTTTTCCAAGCCGATCAACGATCAGGCCTGCCAATATCGCACCAAAGAGTTCAGATAACCCTATTTGAGTTGCCATCAATCCTAAGTCAACGGAATCAAACCCAAAATCCGCACTGAGCCAGATACTCCATAAAGTCATAAAAATGCCTACGCCAATAAAAAGCAACATTGCGACACCCAGCGATGCCTGAATATTCCGCTCACGCAGGAGCACCTTCATCCCAATAACTGATCTTGGCTCTTTCTCAGTGCTTTTCGCTTCAGGTAAATAACGCCATGTTAGCCAAGCTGCAAAAACACTCAGAATCCCCAGCCCTAAAAAGGGAATTTGCCAGCCATAGAAACCAAAAAGCCAACCGATCAAGGGCATCATCACTATACCGGAAACAGCAAAAGCAATATCTACTGAGGCTAATGCGCGTCCGCGCCGGTCGAAGGAAACCAGATCACTAAGATAAGCTTGCTGTGCGGGCAGATATGAATTGACTGCTAAACCGCTAAAAAAGATCGGCAAAGCAACCCACCAGCCCTTAAGAAGGGTAATCCCTATCACGCCAACAAACTGAGAAAGCAATGCAAAAGTCATCACCTTGCGTCGCCCATAACGGTCTGCAAAGGATCCGAAAAATGGGCTCAAAAAAGCAGACGACGAACGCACCAGCAAAAGCCAACTAAAAACGGAGATGCTGACTTCCAAGCCCGTTGAAATTTGGGGGATGAAGGCATATAAAACCCGAAAGCTAGTATCAACCAATAAACGAATCAAGAAAAGCGAACTGATAAGCGCCAGCCCCACGCCAAAAAAATTCACCACCCAGAGAGAAATCCCCTGCTTGCTTTTTTTAACTTGCATGAAGTCTCCTATCAACCTATTTCTTTCTTCGAGCTAACTACGCCGATGCGAGCATTCGTGAGTCTAACGAGATCATCCACCCTTAAACGGATGTTCAACCCGCGCTGACCGCCTGAAACATGAATATCGGTATGGTCACGCACGCTGGCATCCAACACGATCAAAAAACCTTTATTCAACAATGCCAATGGGGAAATGCCGCCTGCTTGTAATTTAGTCAACTTCTCAGCTTCAGCCTGAGTAGACAGAATCACCTTTTTCTCATCCAAAAACTTAGCCAATTCCTTTAAATTCACTTCGTGCGATCCCGGAATAACCGCCAAGATCGGCTTCCCCGGCTTGCGTGCGACCACAATGGTTTTATAAACCAGATCCGGTGAAACACCCAAGAATTCCGCCGTTCCCAATGCGCCAAGTTTCTCAGCAGGCAGTTCGAAAGCAGTATAGGTGATTTTTCGCGAATCAAGCAAACGAGTGACATTGCTCTTTATATTCATAAGCTATTTTTCCTGTTCAAGGGCATATTATAAGTGGTGATCTCTCTCAGTTTTTTGCCAAGAACAGAATGCGGGGCATCGCCGCTTCGGCAATGCCCCGCATTCTTGTGGCATTTAATCTAGAAGAAACAGGTTTTATTACTGCCAAGTATCTGTTTGTGAAGCAGTGCCGCTAGTTGGAACGGTATAAGTGTGATTGCTGCCACTCTCCCAGATAATGGAACCATTCGGATTTCTGACAATGTATTTATATTCAATCGTCTGCCCTTGGCTAACAGTAAAGGAAACCGGGCCGCTCCAGGTATTGCTGTTAACCCAGTTCAGTGGGACAGCCTGAACGGTATTCCAATTGCCCAATTCAGAAACATTGCCAACGATGAAGACATCCTGCCCATAATAGGTAGTATAACCTGTCACCGTGAAAGTCACTTGCGTTGCAGCAGACTCTTCAACCTTCAATACAGCTCCCCAGCGTGCTGAAACCGGAACAGATACTATACCGTTGACAACAGGGTAAGTTGCATTTCCATTCAGGACATCAGTCAGCACCATACTATCATCAACATAACCTGAAAGATCGACTGCCAAAGTGCGTGCAGATGCATTGTTATTCATCAGAACAACAAACTTGTCATTAACGTCATCCCGACCAAAAGCATAGCTACCATTGGCATCGTCGATCAATAAGCCATGCTCGACATTGCCAGTGCGCAGAGCAGTGTATGTTTTGCGCAATGTAATCAAGTCTTTATAGACATCACGCAGAGCGTTGTCTTCGCTGCCCCAAGGATAAGTACGACGCGAATCCGGATCAGTAGCACCCGTTACGCCAACCTCGTCACCGTAATAAATCGTAGGCGCTCCGGGGTAGGTCATCTGGAAAAAGGCGGCTAATTGAAGCCTAGACTTGTCACCGCCTGCTTCATACAGGAAACGAGCTGTATCATGCGAATCAAGCAGGTTGATCATTGCATACCAGGCTTCTGCAGGGTAATCTTCCTGAATCGACACAAGGAGATTATTGAAGGTTGACACATTGCTTGTGCCCTTGGCGACAAAGTCAGTTAGGGCAAATTTAAAACGATAGTTCATGACCGTGTCCATCTCGTTACCTACGAGATATTCACTGCCATCGCCCCAAACTTCACCGATCATCGGAGCATCGCTTTTTGTAGACTTAATCGCAAGGCGCGATTCCTGCCAAAATTCATGACTAACTTCATCTGCAACGTCAAAACGCCATCCTGCTGCACCCTGATTAAGCCAATATTTTTGAACACTATCTGCGTTATTGTAAATATAATTCTTTACATCTAATGTCTCTGTCAAAGTCGGGATCGAAGCAAACCCCCACCAACTACTATAATCCTGTGAACCCAGGATTCCTGAAAGAGGGGTGTTCCAATTAATCTGCGGCTCACCAAAATCCCAAACATGGTTCCGGTTAAGATCATCATACCAACTGACAGGGCAATTGCCGACGCTATACCAGGTCCAATAAGTGGACGCTGAACAATTGGCGATCACATCCTGAAAGAAAGGATGTGCCACACTAGTATGGTTAAAGACGCCATCCAAAATAACCTTGATACCTCGCGCATCTGCTTCTGCCACAAGGGTTTGAAAATCTGCCAGATCACCAAAATATGGATCAATGTTTTTATAATCTCTGGTGTCATACAGATGATTGGACGGAGCATCAAAGATCGGGTTGAAATAGATCACATTGATCCCTAAATCCTGAAGCACATCCAGTTTTGCCGTCACGCCCGCGAGATCGCCTCCAAAGAAATCACGTCCCATGGGTGGGTTTTCCGGTAAATCACTCCAATTGGTATGCTTCAAGACACTATCGCCATACACCATGTCAGTGACAAGTGGATCATTACTAGTATCGCCGTTATAGTAGCGGTCAGGGAAAATTTGATAGACAATCGCATCCTTCAGCCAATCCGGCGTTGTAAAGGCAGGATCATAAACTGTGATATTGAAGTCATTAACCTGACTCTCCTGATCAAAGACTTGCCCCCAACTACCATCGCGTGAGCCATCGTCTCCGTAATAGTCCGTATCGCTTCCATCAGTAAGCTGAAAGTGATACCACAAAACTGTAGGGGAAGCTTGCGCCGGGATTGCCACTTGCCAATAATCATAAGTTGCATCATTGCTAACCCAGCTCATAGGATAGAGTTGAACTTGCTCAAGAGATGAATTCCATACGCGCACTGTGGAGCTGGCAACATCAAAACGATAGGTACGCAACTTCAAAGTAATAGCCTGCCCGGTAGGAACTGCACCATAAGGACTCCGATAAAAAGAATCCCGGGTGTCGTGCCCAACGCCGTTCCACTCAATATTATTGTCATTTCCGGCTGCATACGCAGGTGTTGCCCCGCCTCCAAGCAGGGACATCATCACTCCAAAGACAATCGCAACATAAATAACAGGTTTAAAAAAACTAATTCTTTGCATGAGAAAATCTCCTTTATATTGTTTTTCGCCAGTACATCTGGCGTGACTTGAGACACATAATCTCCCCCGCTTTTACAATATAGAATTTCCCCGTACGATAGCCGCCTAAGCTGCTTCCTGCAGAGGTGACTTTCCATAAATTTCGTTTTTTTATAAGTGAACTTTTCAGAAAGATTTTCGTATACTCGTTTCGCCTAAATCCCGAAAGACTTAAATAAGCACCTTTGTTAAGATGCTGAACTTTCTTGCGAGAAAGACACTGAGAACCAACCTTCAAAAAGAGTTTCCTTTCTAAAACCAGCTCAACTTTGTTAGCATAATAATACTTAAAGAATAATTTGTCAAATTTTCTAACAAAGACCCAGTCTACTGCCTGCTACCTAAAACATCCTTTGCTTATCAACCAGAAATCTGATGATTTAGGTTAAAATACTCAACAACTTGATCAATGGAGCATCCCTTGTCTCACGAGTCCTTGCCAGACCAAAACCCATCTCCGCTACAATTGCTTTTCGCAATCAGCATCGCTATTCTTGCTGTCTCCACATCCTCTGTATTTATTCGTTTCGCACAAGAGGGCGCTCCATCACTTGTCATTGCCGCATCGCGCCTTTTACTTGCCAGTCTTTTTCTCGCCCCGCCAGCGCTTATTCGTCATCGCGCAGAACTAAGATCTCTGACTCGTGCAGAACTCATTTTCGGATTGCTCTCCGGTATTTTCCTCGCGATCCATTTTGCCACATGGATCACATCCCTCGAATTTACCACTATCACAAACTCGGTTGTATTGGTCAGCACCTCCCCGCTCTGGGTTGCGATTCTTGCACCGATCTTCCTAAAAGAGAAGCTCACGCGCAATATCATCATCGGGATGGTCCTGACACTTATCGGCGGGACGATCATTGGATTCAGCGAAGGCTGTACCTGGGATGGCGGGATCGTCTGCGATACGCTCTCGGACCTTGGGCAGGCTGAGGCTTCGAAAGGCAACTTCCTGGCTTTAGCAGGAGCTTGGGCAATTGCGGGCTACCTGCTGATCGGACGACGATTACGCGCAAAGATGTCGCTCATTCCCTACATCTTCCTCGTCTACGGGATGGCCGCACTCGTCATGCTTATCATTCTTTTTATCACCGGAGAGACCTTGCTTGGCTACTCCCCCATGACCTATCTCTGGTTATTGCTCATCGCCATTTTCCCCCAACTGATCGGGCACTCCACCTACAACTGGGCATTACGCTATTTGCCCGTTGCACTGGTTGCGGTTACCACCCTCGGCGAACCGATTGGCTCCAGCATTTTGGCCTTCATTATCCTAAAAGAAGTCCCGACTAGTTTGCAGATCATCGGCGGGGCACTCATTCTGACTGGTATTTATGTCACATCGCAAAAAGGCAACGGTTGAAAACCACAAAAAAGCCCCTCGTAAATGGGAGCTTTTAAGGCAATCTAGTGACCGTAAAATATAAAAGTTCCGCAGTCGCATAATTCTTCAATCCAATATGTAGGATATTCACATGTGACAGGCACGCAAGAATCATTGGAGCCGTCACCAGGATTTGGAGTTGGTTTTTCCGGTGGCGGACATAATTGTGGCTCGAAACCAGTTGGACTAAACCCAAATGCTTCGCGACAGGTATTATCAACCAGGAAAAGCTCTCCCAAAGGATAAAACTGGTTATCTCGCACTGGCGACCCAGCGTTTTCAGGAAGAAAACGATCTACGTAATCTAGCATACTTACATCCCTAAGTCCGCCATCTGCGATAACACCAAGCATGAACGAGCCATCCGTTAGAGAATGTCTAAAGGCAAACTGAACAAATGCAGTTTCATCGACTACAGTTCTTACCCACGCTAGGTCCGGATCATCCGCAATACCCTGATCGAAGATAATTTTATCGTAACCATCTGTATCAACAGGAGCGTCGGAAAACCCAGATGACAGCCCCGCTGTATCGTGATTGGTGTCTTCGAAGATTTGCACGTTATTATTTGTCCATCCCACTGAATAAGGAGAAGTGGCCCATACAAGTATGTCCCCAAAACCATCACCATCATTATCAATCTCAACACCATAGTGAATTCCCAATTCGTTATTGGGGTTTGTTCCGACAAGCTCTATAGAGATATAGATCCAATCTTCATCAAAGCTTAATTTGTATTTGGCAATATCCAAATCCGGGACATAAACCATATCTTGCTGAAATGGACGTTCAAGGCGATTTATTTTGAGTTTATCTCCATATGGAGCGCGCTTTTCGCTTGCTGTACCTTCAGAGATTACATCATAAACAGTTCCCCCAACCGGTAAAGAACTGGGCGGAAAGTCAATATGAGTAATATCAGGCGAACTTGTTGCTGGAATATCCGTCGGCGGCACATTTGGCACATCTGTAAATGTAGCTGTTGAGATCGGACTAGTTGCAGTGGGAGGTGATGGCATTGCTAATGTAGGGACAGTTTCAGCTGCCAGAAATGGAAGATTGCACGAAACAACGAATATAATCATTACCAATAGGATCCGAATTTGATTTTTACCCATAAAAATTACCTTTCTGTATTGTTAGCTTCTGGGTAATTATGAAGTACTTTTCGAAAATATCAACGGGCTCTTATGGGGGATACTTTATATTTGTATAGGGAATTAGATGCTTTGAAGTTTGATGTCTAACATAAGATACTACTTTTAGCGATTAGCATCCTTGTTCAATGTCTGCAACTTATCTTTCAGCTCATCACTCAAGGCATCTGCACGCATACGCCAATCCCAATTACCGCCAAGACGACCGGGGTAATTCATCCGCCCGGAACTATCCATACTCAAAATATCCTGCATCTGTGCCAGCACCATATCCGCCCTGGAATGCCATAATGTGCGGATCAGATCCCAGGCAATATCGCTGCCATCCACACTCATATATCGCCGCGCAAAATCGCGACTATGCTCCGGGGCGGTATCATACCAGCCGTGGACGGTGTCATTATCATGCGTGCCAGTATAAGCGACACAATTCTCCGGATAGTGATGGGGCAGGAAAGGATTTGTATCATCCGAAAAAGCGAACTGCAATATCTTCATCCCGGGTAGATTGAATTGGTCACGTAGCTCGAAAACGTCCGGCGTGATCTCACCCAGATCCTCGGCAATGATCGGTAATTCATCAAGCGCATCGCTGAGTGCAGTGAAAAAATCCGCGCCGGGACCGGGCATCCAACGCCCATGCTCAGCCGTCAAATTGTCAGCGGGCACTTCCCAATATCCCGCAAAACCACGAAAATGATCCAAGCGCACGATATCGACCATGGCAAAGGTGGCCTGAAAACGCTCGATCCACCAGGCATAGCCCGTCTCTTTGTGAACGCTCCATTTATATAACGGATTTCCCCAAAGCTGCCCTGTTGGCGAGAAATAATCCGGCGGAACGCCCGCCACCACTGTAGGGATTTTTTGATCGTCGAGATAAAAAAGTTCAGGATTGCTCCAAACATCAGCGCTATCCATCGAAACAAAGATCGGAATATCGCCAATGATCTGGATATTCTTCTCCCTGGCATAATCACGCAAAGCGTTCCATTGACGGAAGAAAATAAATTGGTAGAACTTAAAACGCTCGATGGCATCCTTGTGCTTTTGGCTTGCTTCCGCTAAAACAGCCTCGTCTCGATTTTTTAATTCATCCGACCAACCAGACCAAGCCCCGCCACCGTTCGCCTCCTTGATCGCCATAAAGAGAGCATAATCGTCGAGCCAATTGGCGGCATCCGCACAAAACCGGGCATATGCTTCTCGGATAGAAGCAAGCTCCGGTTCACGTTCGAAGCGAATAAAAGCCCTCTCGAGAATATTCAATTTCGCACCGATCACCTGTCCAAAATCGACTTGCTTATCTGAAAATCCCAAACCTTCTTTGAGATCATCGGGGTGGAGCAGGTCGTCTTCAAGTAGGAGATCAGGGCTGATAAGGTAGGGATTCCCCGCAAAGGCAGAAAAAGATTGGTAGGGTGAATCCCCATAGCCAGTAGGGCCTAAAGGTAGGATCTGCCAGAGTTTTGTGCCTGTTTCGTGGAGAAAATCGAGGAAGCGGTAGGCTTCGGGACCGAGATCGCCGATGCCGTAGCGACCGGGAAAGCTGGTGGGATGAATGAGAATACCAGAGCTACGTTTAAATTTCACAAGAGACCTTTAGGACGATAATAAAGATTGATAAAGTGCCGCATATTTTTTTGCAGAATTTCGCCATGAGAAATCTTCTGCCATGGCGTTACGTTGCAAGCTTTGCCAGTGATCGTGATTGCTGTAAATTTTCAGTGCTTCACGAATAGATTTGCGGAAAGCGGCGACACTTTCCTTTTCAAAAAGGAAGCCTGTCTCCGCATGTTTGACCGTGTCTTTTAGCCCGCCAGTGCTGCGCACCACAGGGATGCAGCCATAGCGCATGGCGACCATTTGCGAAAGACCGCAAGGTTCATAGCGGGAGGGCATCAGGAAGATATCGCTGCCGGCATAGATCTTGCGCGCCAATCTGCCATCATAACGGATCTCGACTTTGACACGCTCAGGCATTTTCCTGGCAAGATTTTTAGCGCGTTTTTCAAGGGCGGGATCACCTGTACCAAGAATTACGGCTTGCCAGCGATCATCCTTCATTTTGCCCAATGTATCGATAGCAAGGTCAATCCCTTTTTGCACATCCATCCGCGAAATGATGCCTAAAAGAGGTACTGCGGAGTCAACTTCCAACCCCATTTGTTTTTGCAGGGCAATCTTATTCCAGGAACGCTCCTTGAGCGTTTCGGCGGTGAAGTTCGTTGAGATCGCATCATCAGAAGCAGGGTCGAAGCTTTCGTTATCGATCCCGTTGATAATGCCTGTTAGCGAGTCTTGATGAATGGTGAGAAAATTTTCCATCCCTGAGCCAAAAGAGGGAGTCAACATTTCTTTGGCATATGTCGGCGAGACAGCCACTGTTCTTTCCGCAGCCCAAAGCCCCAAAGGGAGTGGCATTGCACGTGACCATTCTGGCAGGTCGCTTTGAGCGAGAGGTAAACCATAGGAGGCGAGACGTCCCGTCAGATCAGGTCCGAGATAAGGCAGATTATGCACTGTGAGCAAGGATTTTGTATCGCGCATTTCCATATCCCAGTGCTTCAATTGCAGGGCATAGGCCGCCAACGCAGTATGCCAATCGTTCACATGTAAAATGTCAGGCTGCCAGTCGAGATGTTTCGTCATCTCAAGGGCTGCCAACGAAAAGAAGGTATACTTTTCTCCGTCCAAAGCAGCGTTCGATGAGTAGACCGACCCACTCGTGGCAATCGGGTCACCCGCCACGAAATAAACGGGCAATCCTTCAGAACGCGTCTCGAAGACCTGTACATTCAGTGCATTCTTCGCCTGCAGTAGCATGAAATTCGCTACAGGACGCAAGGTGGCAGACTCAGTTCGAATGACCATATGCAAGGGGAGCGCAAGACGCACATCCAACTCAACTCCCCCGGTCTCTTCTTCAGAAAGGGCGCGTAATGCATGTGGCAACGCCCCCGCCACGTCCGCCAAACCGCCTATTTTCACAAAAGGGGCGGCTTCCGCCGCAAGAAAAAGTACCTTGATCGTTTTTGACATAATGCCCTATTTTACAACGAAAAAACCAATTTGAAAAAGAAATGTTAAGATTGCCTTTACCATCTAAAAAACGGATCGCCTTGCGTGTCACGTCTGCTGCCGAACGAGCCATCAAACAGGGGCATCCCTGGGTCTTCGAGAGCGCCATCACATCCCAAAGTCATGCAGGAAAAGCCGGGGATTTGGCGGTCATATTTGATAAGAAACGCAAATTTCTCGCTATCGGGCTTTTCGACCCCAAAGCGATGATCCGCGTCCGCATCCTGCAACGCCTGAAGCCTGCCTCCATTGGTGAAGATTTCTTCAAAGCCAAACTGGATACTGCCAATCAACTCCGCGCGCCCTTACGCAATTCTCCATCCGAACGGCTGACAAACGGATATCGACTCGTTCATGGCGAGAATGACGGTTTACCCGGCTTAGTTGTTGACCGCTATGCCGAGACCTATGTGATCAAGATTTACACTCCAGCATGGATACCACATCTGAATGATGTCTTGGCTGCCCTAAACCATGTCATTGCAAACTCCGAAGGGATGAGGCAATCTCTTGGCTCAAAAGAGGAGAGCGCGTCATCGCCAAAGGCTCCTCGCGATGATACATCGAGGATAGTTTTACGTCTCAGCGGTAGGGTCAAAGAAAATAAATTTGCTCTTGAAGACGGGATGCTCCTGCAAGGCGATGCTCTCGATGGCGCGGTCATCTTCCATGAGAATGGGCTACGTTTCGAGGCCGATCCCATCAAAGGCCAGAAGACCGGTTTCTTTCTCGACCAGCGCGAGAACCGCGCGCGCGTTGAAGCGCTGGCAAAGAACAAGCGTGTCTTGAACGTTTTCTCGTACACAGGCGGATTCTCAGTCTATGCCGCACGTGGCGGCGCGACTGAAGTCATCAGCCTGGACGCATCCAAGCCTGCGACGGACGCTGCTGAAAGAAATTTCAAGCTCAACTTCCCAAACTCAGATATTCACAAAACCATCACAGACGATGCCTTCGTCGAGATGGCGCGTATGAAAGCCGAAGGTCAACGTTTCGAGATGATCATCATCGACCCGCCCTCCTTTGCGAAAAAAGCATCCCAAACCGAAGGCGCGATCAACGCCTACCAAAAGCTGACCAAACTTGGCATCGATATCCTCACCCCCAAAGGGATACTCGTTCAGGCCTCCTGCTCCAGCCGGGTGGAGAGCGAAACCTTCTTTGATGCCATCCACACCGCCGCGCACCAAGCAGGACACCCCATAAGCGAGATCGAACGCACGTCACATGCGCTCGATCATCCGATTGAGTTTAGAGAAGGGGAATATTTGAAATGTTTACTTGTGGCTGTGTCCTGATAGCGTTTACTTCAAAAGCTTTCCTAAAGTCAGCGTGATTTCTCCTGGCTTACCGACATCCTCTCCGTCCACACTAACCAGCGGCATCACTCCCATCAGCGCATTCGTCAGGAAAGCTTCGTCCATTTTTGAGATTTCAGCTAGAGAAATACTTTGCTCAGCGACAGCAAGCCCACGCGTTGGCGCAAGCTCATTTATCACATGTGCACGCATCGTACCGGCTAGCGCTCCCGCACTCAAGGGTGGCGTGAGCAGGTTTTCCCCTTGCACAAAAAAGAGATTAGCGGCACCGGCGCACACTAACTCTCCAGCAGTGTTGAGCATCAGGGCTTCATCCGCGTCCTGGTCGGCGGCTTCCTGACGTGCAAGAATATTATCCAGATAATTCAGCGATTTCACATTCGCCAGCGGAGAATATTCATTTCGTCGAATTGAACTGATAATCGCGCGCATCCCACGTTGGTAGAGTTCAGCAGGGTAGCCATGAAACTCCCCGCATTGGATAACCAGAGAAGTATTTGCTAAGTTCTTCTCGGGTAGCAACCCACGAACACTCGGTACGCCGCGACTGACCGTCAAACGCAAAAAAGCATCTTCTAATTGATTTGCTTCGAACGTTTCTGAAATAGCCTTTTCAAGTTCAGCGTCCATCCACGGCAAGGACAGGACAATCACCTCCGCGCCCTGACGCAGGCGAGCGAGATGTTTTTCAAGGCGTACAATCTCTCCATCCCGCACTCGCATCGTCTCAAAGAGTCCATCGCCGAGTGTGAAGCCGCGGTCAAGAGGACTGATGCTCGCAACATCATCGGGAAGCAATTTGCCATTCACCCATATTTTATTTTTGGCATCCATCTCGCTCACCAATCTGCTCTTCTATCAAAAATCCATTTTCACCAAACTCGCCATGCGCTGCCGTCACAATCGAGCGAACAAGCGCCTCCACTTTCAGCAACATTTCATCATATTCTTCACCGTCATCTGAAAGGATTGTGATCGCTCCCCCTGCCCCCATAATCAATCCACCTGGCGTACTGACAATCGTGCGGATGACAATATTCAAATCTGCGGTGCCATTCAACCCCAAGAAACCGATCGCGCCAGAGTAAACACCACGCGCTTCTCGCTCAAGTTGATCAATCAACTCCATCGTCCGCAGTTTAGGCGCACCCGTCATAGAACCACCGGGAAAGGCTGCTTTGATACAGTCCACAGCGCGCAGATCATCGCGCAAACGTCCGCGAATAGTCGAGACAAGTTGATGCACGGTCGAATAACTTTCCACATCCATCAACTTCGAGACGTGGACACTACCCACATCACAGACCAAGCCCAAATCATTGCGTAGCAAGTCGACGATCATCAAGTTCTCGGCGCGATTCTTCTCGCTATTTTGAAGTGCATCGCGTAATTGCTGATCTTCTTCCGGCGTCGTGCCACGCCGCGCTGTGCCCTTGATCGGTTTTGCTTCCACCCAACGCTCGCGATCCAAACGCAAGAAGCGCTCCGGGGATGAACTCAAAATCGCAAATTCGCCAAAACGCAGATACGCCGCATAAGGCGCGGGATTGATCTTACGCAGATGACGATAAAGGCTCAATGGGGCCAGCGTCGTTTCTGTGCTGACCTGCGTAGTCAGGCAAATCTCATAAGACTCGCCCTCTCTCAAAAACTCTTTACACTGCCGAATATCCTCGAGATAGCCTTCATAAGGGCGATGTACACGAAACTCAATCGGCAACTTCTCTGGCAACAACGCATCCACAGGCGGCAGCACGGGTAATTCGCGCAACGCTTTTTCGGTTGCATCCAGCCAGTCCACATCATCGCCCAATTGCACAAAGTAGGTCGCCCCTTCCAAATGGTCAAAGGCGATCAAACGTTCGGCAAAAATAAACGCCGCGTCAGGCATGGCGGCGTCATATTTTTGTTCTGCCCCACACTCCGCTTTCAACTCATAGCCCAGATAGCCAACAAAACCACCATTCAGATCGAAGGGCAATTCGGGCGACGAAATGCGCATCCTGCCAAGCTCACGGTCGAGATAGTCAAAAATGCTTTCGTCAAGCTCCTTCATCTCACTACCCTGTGCCACCAAAAGCTTTTTAGCCCGCACATCATATTGTAAAACCTGATCGCCCGCCCCTATAAACGAGAAACGTGACAAGCCCTCTTCCACGCGACTGCTATCTAGCCAAAAGGCGAAAGGCTCCTCGCCATAAAGATGATAGAAAGCCTGCTCGGGATCATAGAAAGTATCCAGTTTTCGACTTTGAACGGAAAAGTCCATCTCTTTTTGAACAGCATTTCCATTTGAGCGCGACGGGACAATGGAATGGCGTCGCAACGCACTTGACCCTGGGCTTGCTTCCCTTTTTGGACAGCCTGTCCAAAAAGCGGATGTGATCGCCGCGAAATTCTCGATCAACTGCCTGCCATACTCCGTGCTAATAGACTCGGGGTGAAATTGCACGCCCCAAAGCGGACGTGTGCGATGTCGCAGCGCCATGATGATATCATCCTCTGCCCAGGCAATTGCTTCCAGGTCAGCCGGGAGGGGTTCCGCGACCATGAGCGAATGATATCGAACAGCGCGAAAATACTGGGGGATGCCTTCGAAGAGCATCTCGCCGTTATGGCGGATCTCACTTAATTGACCGTGCATCACGCGCGGGGCAGGAACAACCCGTCCGCCGAAGGCGGTTCCCAATCCCTGATGTCCAAGACAAACACCAAGAAGCGGAATATTCAGCTCGCGGAGTACACGGTCGCATATCCCGAAATCGCGTTCCACTTCCGGGCGTCCGGGACCGGGAGAGATAACGATGTTGTCAAAATCCAGCTTGATGAGTTCTTCCCAGCTCAACTGATCGTTCCGAATGACGAGCGGATACTCGCCGTTCACGTCCGCCAGGAGTTGAAAAAGGTTAAAGGTGTAGGAGTCGTAATTATCGATAAGGAGCGTTTTCATTGATGTAATTGTAGAAGAGAAAGACAAAGGCGGCAACACTGAAAACGATCAAACCTGATACAATTTGCTTATGGATGGAAAAAAGCGCAAGAACATCAAGCCCGGTCTGAAAGTCATGATTGTTTTGAAGAAAGATCAACGCAGCGGCAAGCTGACCGAAGGCATCGTTAAAGATATATTGACCAATTCCGCGACTCACCCGCATGGCATCAAAGTCCGTTTGATGGATGGACAGGTGGGACGTGTAAAAGAAATCATTGAACTATAGAGGCAGCGTTTCTGGCTGCCCTTTCCCAGAAAAGAGAGAAAATTTTGAATACCCCAGAAGAAGAAACCCAGAAAGAAAGCACTACCCTCCCCAAAATCACATTCGAAGAATTACCAGAAAAGATCAAAACCGCCGCGTCTAATGCAGGCTGGAATTCGCTCATGCCCGTCCAGCAAAAAGCTATCCCTTACATGATGGCGAAGAAAGATGTGTTGATCCAGGCACGCACAGGCAGCGGTAAAACAGGCGCGTTCCTGCTACCGATGATCGAACGCCTACGGGCGAACAAGAAGTATTGTCAGGCGCTGATCCTTGTCCCCACGCGGGAACTTGCCAAACAGGTCGAGAAGGAAGCCCAAACTCTGTGCCGAGACAGCGGCCTTGAAACGGTGGCGGTTTACGGTGGAGTCGGATACGGCCCGCAGATCAAAGCCTTTGAGCGCGGCGCACAGATCGTAGTTGGCACACCCGGGCGCGTTCTCGATCATCTCATCAAGCGCAGCTTCAATCTCAACCGCCTTGAGATGCTTGTCTTCGACGAAGCCGACCGGATGCTCTCGATGGGCTTTTATCCTGATATGAAGGATGTCCAGCGTCATCTGCCACGTCACGAAGTCAATACCTGCATGTTTTCGGCGACCTTCCCACCGCACGTCATGGGCGCAGCGCATGAGTTCATGCAAAAGCCGGAATTCATCAGCCTGAGCAGCGAGCAGGTCTACGTCGCGGAGACAGATCACATCGCCTACAACGTGCCGAGCATGGAAAAGGATCGCACACTCATCCGCCTGATCGAGTTGGAGAATCCACATTCGGCGATCATTTTCTGCAACACCAAACAGCGCGTAAATTATGTGACGACGATCCTGCAGCGTTACGGATACGACGCCGATCAGCTTAGCTCTGACCTTTCACAAAATCGACGGGAACAAGTTTTGGGACGCTTGCGAGCTGGCACACTGCGTTTTCTCGTGGCGACAGATGTTGCCGCACGCGGCATCGACATCTCGGCGTTATCTCATGTGATCCAGTACGAGCCACCCGAGGATATGGAAGCCTATATCCACCGCGCGGGGCGCACAGGACGCGCAGGTGCGACCGGCATCGCCATGATGTTGGTCTACGCCGTTGAAAAACGCCAGATGAAGCACATCGCCGCCCGCTACGAGATCGAATTTGACGAGCGCGATATTCCCACCGAAGAAGAAGTTGCCGAAGTAGTCGCCGAGCGGGCGATGGTTTTCCTCGAAGCCAGTTTGCGTGAGCGAGACAAACTCCAGGCAGACCGCAGCCAACGCTTCAAGGCATTGGCGCAAAAGCTGAGCGAGGGTGAAGACGAACTCCCCATCATCACGATGCTGCTGGATGATTATTACCAGAAGGCGCAGCATAAATTTGTGCCGAAGCCGAGGAAGAAATCAGAGAAAAAACCACAGCGGAAGTCCGGACAAAGTCGTGGGCGAAGGAAAGGCGGCCGAAGACCAAAGCCAAGAAGTAAGTAGGTACAAAAGAACATGAAAAAAACTTTGTGCCCTCCGTGTTTATGACCCAATGAACGACTTCATACAAATTCTCCAAAACGCCATCACTGCGCGGACCGACCTCTTCGACAAGAAGCATCAGTCCGCGTTTCGGTTGTTCAACGGCTTTCTGGAGGGCAATCCTGAAATCGCCATTGATCTTTACGTGCGGACAGCCGTCATCCACAACTATGCAGACTCCCCTGCCGAGGGCGAGACACTCGTTGAGCAGGCAAACCATTTTTTATTGAGCGAGTTTGATTGGTTGCGTGCGATCATCGTCAAAACACGCAATGGGAAAACAGCAGAAGAGAGAAACGGGAAACTGATCTACGGTGAAAAAGCGGACGACCGCATCCGCGAGCATGGGGTTTGGTATGCCATCGATCTGACAATAAACCGCGATGCAAGTCTCTATCTGGACACACGCAATTTACGCAAGTGGGCTATCGAGAATTTGGCAGGCAAAAGGGTTCTCAATACCTTTGCTTATACCGGTAGTCTCGGAGTCGCAGCACAAGCTGCGGGCGCAGCGCAAGTTGTGCAGACTGACCTGAATAAAAAGTTCCTGAATGTGGGGAAAACATCCTATACGCTGAACGGATTTCCGATCCGCAAAAAGGATTTTCAGACAGGTGATTTTTGGGCAAAGATCAATCAATTTAAGCGGGCTGGAGAACTCTTCGATTGCGTCTTTCTTGATCCTCCCTTCTTCGCCGACACAAAGCGTGGACGTGTCGACTTAAACAAAAGCAGCGACCGCCTTATTAACAAGGTGCGCCCGCTCGTAGGCGATGGCGGCTGGCTGGTGGCGATCAATAACGCTCTCTTTGTCAGTGGCGCAGAATATGTGGGGACGCTGGAAAAACTCTGTGAGGATGACTATCTCTCGATTGAAGAATTTATCCCCGTGCCCGAAGGCTTTACTGGCTATGCGCAGACAATTATCGGCACGCCGCCGGTTGATCCTACCCCTTTCAATCATTCGACAAAAATTGCTATACTGAAGGTGCGTCGAAGATAAGTCTAAGGAGCGCCCCATGAAATTGACCGGTTTACATCTGTTGCTCACCTATCGTTGCAATTTTGAATGCGACCACTGCTTTCTCTGGGGAAGCCCCTGGCAAAGCGGAACAATGACATTAGCGCAGATCAAGGAAATTTTGCGCCAGGCAAAAGAACATCCCTCGATCAAGTCAATTTATTTCGAGGGCGGCGAGGCATTTCTTTATTACCCCATTCTGCTAAAGGGCGTTCAACTTGCTTCAGAACTTGGCTTTGAAACGGGCATTGTTTCAAACGGATATTGGGCAACCACAAAAGAAGATGCGCTTGAGTGGCTGCGTCCCTTCGCCGGTATTCTGGGCAGCATCTCCGTCAGCAGCGATCTTTACCACTATAACGAAGAACTCAGCCAACAAGCCAAGAATGCAGAAACCGCCGCTCGCGAACTTGGCATCCCACTTGGTTTTATCAGTATCGCCCAACCCGATGATCTTTCTGCTGAAACAGGCACAGGGCAACTGCCCGAAGGCGTTTCAGGCATCAAATATCAAGGACGAGCAGTGGCAAAGTTAGCTCATCTGGCTGAGGGAAAGCCATGGGAGTCATTCACAGAATGTCCCTACGAAAATCTGCGCAACCCAGGACGTGTTCACCCCGATCCATTTGGGCATATGCATATCTGCCAAGGGATCTCCATTGGCAATCTCTTTGAAACGTCGATCAACGATATTTGTGCGAACTATGACGCAGATGAACATCCCATTACAGGTGCCTTACTCGCAGGAGGTCCCGCTGAATTGGTGCGACGATACAATCTCTCACCCCGGGAAAAATACGCGGATGCCTGCCATCTTTGTGATTGGGCACGCCGAGAGTTACGTCCGCAATTTGTGAAGATTCTGACACCCGATCAAGTCTACGGAGAGTTCTAAAATGAAGATCACCTATTCCCCCATCGGCGTCATCCACAGCCCTTTCATAGAATTGAGCGAGATGCCCATCCAGCCAACAAGCGAGAGCAGCGCCCCGGGCTATCTTGAGATTTACCCTGAACACGCCGAGGGCTTGAAAGATGTTGAAGGCTTCTCACATATTTACTTGATCTACCATCTGCACGAAGTATCATCGGCCAAGCTGCTCGTCACTCCATTTTTAGATACGGACGAGCGCGGGATTTTCGCCACACGCGCGCCACGCCGCCCGAATCCCATCGGTTTATCGTTGGTTAAATTAATTCGCGTGGAGGCTTCTCGGGTTTACGTTGATCAAGTGGATGTCCTCGACGGGACTCCGCTCCTTGATCTGAAGCCATTTATTCCGGCGTTCGAGGGCAGGGAAAATATCCGCACAGGTTGGCTCGAGACAAGCGGTCAAAAAGTCATAAACGTCAGGTCAGATCGTCGCTTTCTTGACAAATCTTAACAAAAACCTACAGAAAATTAGGTTTTTTAATTGCTGTCTTTCTGCTAAAGTGGGAAAATGATTAATACAGCAAAGCCTCAAGTCTTTTCTACATCCCATCGTATGCTAAAAATCTTAGCCGTGTTGGTTTGGTTGATCGGCGGCATTATGCTGATCCGCAAAGCCAGCGAACTGATCTTTGAAGCACATGCCATAAACGCCATGTCTCCCTGGATCTGGGTCGCTATCACGGCAGGCATTTTGCTCGGCGGTATTAAAGCAAAGTTTTTATTCCGCAAAGCCTGCAAGAAAAATCTTTTACGCATTGATAATCTTCAACAGCCAAAATTCTGGCAATTTTATCGCCTGGGCTTCTTCTTCTTCTTGGCGCTAATGATCGCCACCGGCGCAACCCTCTCGCGTCTTGCCCACGGGAGCTTTCCCTTCCTGCTCTCCGTTGCTATTTTAGATTTGAGCATCGCCACCGCCTTGCTCGGCAGCAGCCCCGTTTTTCTGGAGGAGAAAGCTTTTTCAAAATCACCACTTGACAAATAGGACAAGATTGGTAGAATATCGTCTAACAAAACTTTAGAGGAAATCTCATGAATTATTGCTCGTGTCTGGGGCGGGGTTCTTAACCACCGTCCGACAATAGATCAAACAGCCAACAGTTGAAGGACAGTGGTCGAACTCCGCAGTGCAAAATGATGCATGCGCTTCGCGCTGTCTTTTTTATTTTCTGTTGGCTGTTTTTCTTTAATCAAACGAATGAGATAAATAATATGGATACACTTACCGTTGAAAAACTAAACCTGCAAGTGGATAGTCTTTCCACTCGCGTTGGGAATACCCCTTTATTGCCGCTTCGCCGTGTGACCCTGGGCTTGCCACCATCTGTGAACGTTTACATCAAAGCCGAATGGTTCAACCCCGCCGGGTCGATCAAGGATCGTGCTGCCCTGAACATAATCCAGACCGCCATCGCCAACGGCGACTTGGCGCCTGGAAAGCGCCTGCTCGATTCAACTTCGGGCAACACCGGTATCGCCTACGCCACCTTCGGCGCTGCGATGGGGATCCCCGTCACGCTGGCGTTGCCCGAAAACGCCAGCAAGGAACGTATCGACATTCTCCGTTCATTGGGTGTGGAGCTGATCCTAACGGATGCCAGCGAGGGTCCCGAAGGCTCGATGCTGGCAGTCCGCGAACTGATGGAAAAATCGCCCGAGAAATATTTTTACGCCGATCAATATAGCAATCCCGCCAACTGGCTGGCACATTATCACAGCACGGGACCGGAGATTCACGCTCAAACAGGCGGCGCGGTTACGCATTTTGTCGCTGTGATGGGCACTTCCGGCACGATGATGGGCACCGGGCGCTATCTCAAGGAACAAAATCCGCAGATCGAACTTGTCGGCGGACAACCAACCCAGCCCCTGCATGGACTAGAAGGCATGAAGCATATGGCGAGCGCTATCCAGCCCGCCATCTACAATGCCGATCTGCACGACCGCATCGTCGATGTCGAGACCGAGGAAGCTTATGAAATGGTACGCCGTCTGGGACGGGAAGAAGGTCTCTTTGTGGGCATTTCCTCCGGCGCGGCGGCTGTGGCAGCATTGAAGGTCGCCAGCCAGCTTAACGAGGGCATGGTCGTGACGATCTTCCCCGATGCAGGGTATAAGTATTTGAGTAATAAAGAACTTTGGAAATAAACACTTGCAGGACTGGATGACCTAGCCCTAAAATAGAATAATGCTCAAAATCCCGCAAGCCCTACTCGATGAAATCCATCATCATCTCGAGGAGACCTATCCCGAAGAAGGGGTGGGATTCCTCTTCGGGGTGGATGGGGGGACGCGCACCGTCAAAGCGCTGCACCCCGTCCCCAACGCGTGGCAACCCAAAAGTGAGCGGCGACGCCGGTACGATGTCGCTCCGCAGGACATTATGGATGCCGACGAAAAAGCCGAAGAAATGAGCCTCGTCATTATCGGCGCGTACCATTCCCATCCAAACCACCCCAATCAACCATCCGAGTTTGATCGTGAGCGCGCAAACACCTATTTCTCTTACCTCATTACAAGTGTAAAAGATGGAAAAGCAACAGGCACACGCGCGTGGCGATTAATGAAAAATCGAAGCAAGTTCATCGAAGAAGAAATGAAGATCGGATAACTCTTACCACAGAGACCACGGAGCACACAGACTTTTGAGAAAATCAGAGAAAAACTCTGCGCTCTCTGTGGCGAATTAAAAAACGACTATAATGCAAACCATGCCGAATATCAAAATCCCTACCTCGCTGCGCGCCTACGCGGGCGGCAAAGACTTGATCGAACTGCAAGGCGAAACGGTCCGTGAAGCATTGAGTTTTCTGCTTTCGCTTTACCCTGAATTGGAAGAACATTTCTACACAAAAGAGGGCGAGCTAAGCTCTTTTTCAAATCTTTTTTTGGAAAACAAACTCATCCAAAACACAGAAGACCTTGAAACCCCGATCAAAAAAGAAGATACGCTAAAGATCATCCCCAGCATTTCAGGTGGCAAAAAATGACCACACTCACCGACCAGGAATTTCTGCGCTATTCGCGCCATCTGCTCATCCCCGAAGTCGGGCTCGATGGGCAGGAAAAGCTCAAAGCCTCCTCCGCGCTCGTCATCGGTACAGGCGGACTTGGCTCGCCGATCTCCCTCTATCTCGCCGCCGCAGGGATCGGACGGATCGGTATCGTCGATTATGACGTGGTGGATTCGTCGAATCTGCAGCGCCAGATAATTCACAGTCATGAGACTCTTGGCAAACTAAAAGTGGAATCGGCTCGCACGCGGATGTTGGGCTTGAATCCGCACATCCAGGTGGATGCCTATAACGAACCTTTTACCGCTGAAAACGCGCTAAAGATCGCAACCGGCTACGACATCATCATCGACGGGACGGATAACTTCCCTACCCGCTACCTGAGCAACGACATCGCCGTTTGGCTTGGCATCCCGAACGTTTACGGCTCGATCTACCAATTCGACGGGCAAAGCAGCGTTTTCTATGCCAAAGAGGGACCCTGCTACCGCTGTCTTTTCCCCGCGCCACCGCCGCCACATCTCGTCCCCTCCTGCGCGGAGGGGGGTGTTCTGGGCGTTCTACCGGGTACCATCGGCTCGATCCAGGCGACCGAAGCGATCAAAATGCTGCTCGGGATTGGCTCTTCACTCGTCGGCAGATTACTGCTCTACAATGCTCTCGACATGAACTTTGATTATGTCAATTTGAAGAAAAACCCGAAATGTCCCGTTTGCAGCGAAAACCCGACCATTACCGAACCCATCGACTATGAAGAATTCTGCGGTGTGCCGGGACACCATACTGATGAATGGCCCACCGAATGGGATATCAGCGCCCTTGAGTTGAAAAAGATCATCAAAGAAAGAGATCCGCTCATCCTTGATGTGCGAGAGCCGCATGAGTTGAGAATCTCCGCGATCCCCGGCGCAAAAAACATCCCCTATGGGGAACTTGCCAGCCGTCTCTCCGAGTTGAATACTGCTCAAGAGATCGTCCTCGTCTGCCGAACGGGCAATCGCACGCTCCATGCCCTCGAAATGCTGTTAGGTGCGGGCTTTCGCAAATTGAAGAATCTCGAAAATGGCATCAACGAGTGGGCGCGGGATGTGAATACGAGTTTGCCGATTTATTAACCTGCTGTTTTCAACATTCCCAGAATCCAGGTTTCTTTAAGAAACCTGGATTCTCGTCGTTAAAAACCCAGCCCCCTTTTCTGCTGTATAATTCTAGCGTTCCTAGCAAAAGAACAGAGTGGATAGAATTTAGCAATCTGAAGTAGAGAAAATTTTCATGTCGAAAAACAAGAATTTACACAAAGCCGCAAAGCAAAAAAAGGACGAGTTTTATACACAACTCGCTGATATTGAACGAGAATTAAAACATTATAAAAATCATTTCAATCAAAAAACGGTTTATTGTAATTGCGACGACCCGCGCAGCAGCAATTTCTTTCATTATTTTTCCTACAAGTTTGAAGAACTAGGGCTAAACAAACTCGTCACAGCCTGCTATAAAAATCAAAACATGGACTTATTCAGTCAACACGATGCTGAACAAGCCATTTATTTGGAGTATAAGGGAGATAAAAATGAAAACAATATCCCTGACCCAGAAGAAATAGGAATAAACTATTTCAAAGGTGATGGTGATTTTCGCAGCAAAGAAAGCATTGAGCTTTTGAAACAAGCTGATATTGTTGTAACCAATCCCCCCTTTTCTTTGTTCAGAGAATATATTGAACAGTTAGTTGAGTACAACAAAGGGTTTGTAGTTATTGGCAGCTTTAATGCAATTACCTACAAGGAAATTTTCAAGCTAATCAAGGAAGACAAAATTTGGTTAGGCTATGGTTTCAAAGGCGGAAATGCGTATTTCAAAACACCCTATCCAAACGAATTCGCTAGAGGGGTATATAACGAAGAAACAGGTCTGGTCAAATTTCGCAATGTGACGTGGTACACAAACTTAGATATATCTAAACGTCATGAGAATTTGCTTCTCTATAAAACATACAATCCTGATGAGTATCCACACTACGACAACTATAATGCCATTGAAGTCAGCAAGACAAAAGACATTCCTCTAGACTATGATGGTGCAATGGGCGTGCCGATTACTTTTTTAGATAAATACAACCCAGAGCAATTTGAAATCTTAGGTATAACAGATAGAGACAATAATTCTGGCCTAAAGACAAAAGAATACACCCAAAGCGACATGTCCAATCCTGGCGACTTCAATAGACGTGGCACGATTAAAATTGGCAATAAATACAAGTCCACCTACGCTCGACTTCTAATCAAGAAAAGACAATCATGAAAATAGAACTCAAAGAAATCACCGTCCGTGAATTAACCGCTGGCTTTCAAGACAACGAAGAAAACGGCGTACTGGGCTATGGCGGCAAGTTGGATATCCGCCCGCCCTATCAGCGCGAGTTTATTTACAAGGATAAACAACGCGATGCCGTTATTGATACCATCACGAAAAACTTCCCGCTCAACGTGATGTATTGGGCAGTGCGTGAAGATGGAAATTTTGAAGTCATCGACGGGCAGCAGCGCACCATCTCCATTGCGCAATATGTCGAAGGTGATTTTTCCTTTGAAAATCGCTATTTTCACAATCTCCAGCAGGATGAAAAAGAGAAGATTTTGAACTATCCCCTCATGGTCTATTTTTGCAGCGGCACCGATAGCGAAAGACTGGAGTGGTTCAAAACGATCAATATTGCTGGCGAAGAATTAACAAGCCAAGAAATAAAAAATGCCGTTTATTCGGGTTCCTGGGTCACAGATGCAAAACGCCACTTTAGCAAGCGAGGCTGCCCTGCCTATCAAATAGCTGCTGACTATATGAGCGGCACAGCAATTCGGCAAGATTATTTGGAAACCACAATTAAATGGATCGGCGCTATCAGCGATGAAGCCATCGAAAATTATATGGCGAAGCATCAACACGACCCAAATGCGACAGAATTATGGCTTTATTTTCAGAAAGTCATCAATTGGGTCAAAGCAGTTTTTCCCAAATATCGCAAAGAAATGAAAGGAATAGAATGGGGGCTGCTCTATAACCAGTTCAAAGACCAAAAATTTGATTCTGACAAACTTGAAAAAGAAATTTCAGCGCTCATGCAAGATGAAGATGTCACCAAGAAAAAAGGCATCTACACCTATGTGCTAACTCGTCAAGAAAAACATCTTAATATCCGTGCCTTTAGCCCCAATCAAAAACGCGAAGCCTACGAAAGACAACAGGGGATTTGTCCCGTTTGCAATGAACATTTTGAACTCAACGAAATGGAAGCCGACCATATCACTCCCTGGCACGAAGGCGGCAAAACCATCGCTGAAAACTGCCAAATGCTTTGTAGAGACGACAATCGTAGAAAATCAGGCAAGTAAGGATAGACGGCAGAATCCTGGGCTTAACTTAAAAAGGTGCAGAATGCCTAGAAGACAAATCTTTGAAAGCGGGCAGTATTATCACATCTACAATCGTGGCAATAATCGTGGTGCGATATTTTTAAAGCCCGAAAACTACGTCTTCTTTTTACACCGCTGGAAAAAATACCTGACGCCTTATCTCGACACGATTGCATATGCGCTCATGCCGACACATTATCATTTTTTAGCGCGTGTAAAGAATCCAGGTTTTTTGAAAAAATCTGGATTCTCTGAGCCAACACCAGCAATTTCAAACGCCATGCAAAGATTCGGGTTATCCTACACAAGAGCCATCAACAAAAGATTTGACCGTGTCGGCTCGCTCTTTCAAGGCGTATATCAGGCAAAGCTCATCCAAACAGAATCCCATCTTTTGCATCTTTGTCGCTACATTCACGGCAATCCCGTCAAAGATGGCTTGGTCGCTGACCCTGCGGATTGGCAATATTCGAATTATCTGGAGTGGCTCGGCAAACGCGACGGCACCCTCTTTGACCCCAAATTTGTCCGCGCTTATTTTGCAGCGCCTGAAGATTATCGTCAATTTGTCCGTGACGATTTGCTCGGACGCAACTTGCCTGATGATATACAACTCTATTTGGAAAACCTTGATAAATAAAATGCCAGAATCCAGGTTTCTCAGAGAAACCTGGATTCTCGAAGTAAAATACAGTCCCCATGAAAACGCAGATCATCCAGCTAGAGCCGCACGACGACCACATCTCCATTCGCGATAAGATGAATTGGAGTAAAACGCCGCGCATCCTGCTGGTTTTCCCCCGTCGTCGTTGGCTGGATTTAAATCTCCTCGACCTGAAGTTACTCCAGCGTCACGCCCGCAGCCTGGGCGCGGAATTGGGTTTGGTCACGAAAACTGCGAAAGTCATCCGCTCGGCGGAAGAACTGGGTGTTCCAGTCTTCGAGAGCAATCTGGCTGCTCAGCGCGAAGCTTGGGAAATACAAGCATCGACGCTACCGAAAAAACGCCCGCGTCGAAAAGACTTGCGCGAAGAGCGCGAAAAAGTTCGTCCCAGCGAAGGGAAGTGGCGCGCACATATCGCCACGCGGATCATCTCGCTCAGTTTCGCCACCCTCGCCCTGCTGGCGCTCTTGGTGGCATTCATCCCACAGGCAACCATCACCATCAAACCCGAACGTCGCACGCAGACCCTCACTATCCCCGTGCGCGCCAGCGCCGATGTGTCCGAAGTTTTCATCTCAGGCAGCGTCCCTGCCCAAACCTTGCGCATCACGTTGACAGAGGAGCGTTCACTGGCAGCCAGCGGTCAAAAAGCGGTGCCCAGCCAGGGCGCGCGCGGCACGGTCCTCTTCCGTAATCTGACCGACCAGCCCGTCCGTATCCCCAAAGGAACGATCGTCCGCAGCATCGCAGATGAATCCATCCGTTTTGAGACGGCAGTGGAAGCGCTGGTCAACGCGGGCATCGGCGAAGATCTGGAAGTGCCAGTCGCTGCGCTGATCTTTGGGGAGCGCGGCAATCTCGACGTGGACCTGCTTCAAGCCATCGAAGGGGAGCTCGGCTTTTGGCTGGCTGCCACCAACCCCGCCCCGACAACGGGCGGTGCCGATGCTTTTGTTAGCCTCCCCACCACCAGAGACCGCGCAGACCTTTATGAGCGATTGCTGGTAGCCTTGCAAGCAAATGCGGAAAACACAATTATGGGAGAGCTCACCGAGAATGACATCATCTTCCCCGATACGCTTGCCAAGATCGAAATTCTTGACGAAAGTTACGACCCTCTCGAAGGCGAGACCGGTGACCGCGTTACGCTAAAAATGAACGCCGCTGTCGAAGTTCAATATGCCAAAGCCACAGATTTGGCTGAACTTGCACAGGCAGCCCTGATGGCATCTTTACAACCGGGTTTTAGCCCTGTACCCGATTCGCTGCGCTTCTCCCCACTGGACGATTTTTCGACCAACACCCTCGGCGTGACAAGCTGGCAAATGCGCGTGGAACAGGAATTGCTCCCCAGCATTTCTCATGCCCAGGTCGCCAACTGGACGCAGGGACGCAGCCTTGAGAATGCGCTCGTCGTGCTTGAAGAAAATCTTACCCTCGAATCTGCGCCCGAAATTCTTATTTCACCTTCGTGGTGGGAGTGGCTGCCGCTCGCACCTTTTCGGATCGAGTTGGTTGTTGAGTAACCCAGACATGCGTCGCACCAGAGAGATGGGTAGCTGCCATTAATGGGAAGACCTTGTCGATGGATTTTATCTTGTCGAAGCTGGTGCGACGCATTACTCCGTTTGGAAAAATAAGAAAATGAGAATCCTAGCCGTAGACCCCGGACAAAAAAATATCGGGCTCGCCCTCAGCGACGAGACCGGCACCATCGCCAGCCCGCTAAGCGTCATCAAGCACATCAAGCGCGAGATCGACGCAGCGCAGGTGGCAGTTATTGCTGCGGAGAATAACGCGGGGCTGATCGTGATCGGGCAATCCTTCGGTATCGACGGTAAGCCCAATTTCGAGGGACGCCGTTCTGCACGTTTCGCCAAAGCCCTGCGCGCCCAAACCGATCTACCCGTAGAGCTCTGGGACGAATCCCATAGCACACAGATCGCACGCCAAGCCTATATCCAGATGGGCGTCTCACGCAAAAAACGTCGCGGACATCTCGACCAGATCGCGGCAACGGTTATCCTGCAATCTTATTTGGATGCGCAAAGATAGCTTTGGTCATTGCGAGCCGTCGCAAACGGCGAAGCAATCTCCTCCTTCACAGAAAGATCGCCGCGCCGGGCTTACGCCCTCCTCGCGATGACAAAGCCAAACTTATGAAAAAAACGCTCTCGCTTATTCTCATTCTTATTATTATCCTTGCTGTCACTCTACCTGTCCTTCTCATCCCGGCTCTAGCAGCGAATCATTATGGCCCGCCATCTTCAACACTGCCTCTTACTCAACGCTTCCAATACGCCGCCAAAATCCTCTGGCACGATAGCACCATTCAGCGCCCTGCCGACATCAACGGCACAGAACAAGCTTTCACTCTCCAATCCGGAGAATCGCCCTATACCATCGCCGCGCGTCTCGAAGAACAGGGGCTCATTCTCGATGACGAAGCCTTTATCACCTACCTTGTTTACACCGGTATGGACACCAACCTCCTGCCCGGCGAATATCGCCTCAGCCCATCGCTCACCATCCCCAGCATCGCCGGGATGCTACAGGATACGCGCGCCTCTTTCATCGAATTTGTCGTCCTGCCCGGCTGGCGGATGGAGGAGATCGCCGCATCGCTCCCGACCTCAGGTTTGTCCATTATTCCCGAAGATTTTCTCAAAGCCGCAGGTGCTCCCGCCAATACCCTCAACGTGGACGCCATCTCCAGTGAAGGATTCCTCTTTCCCGACACTTATCCCGTCCCTCGCGATCTCAGTGCTGACGGACTCGTCAGCATGCTTACTCAAAACTTTGCTTTCCACATCACACCCGAAATGGAAGCCGGCTTCGCTGCACAAGAGCTCAGCCTCTACGATGCCGTCAAACTGGCTTCCATCATAGAGCGTGAAGCAGTCGTCGAGGACGAGCGCGCAGCCATCGCATCGGTCTTTCTAAATCGCCTGCGCGCCGGGCAAAAACTCGAAACCGACCCGACCGTCCAGTACGCCGTTGGTTATGATGCCACGTCGCAGACATGGTGGAAGAATCCCCTCACCTACGCCGATCTCGATTTCAATTCACTTTACAATACTTACATCTACGCTGGCTTACCCCCAACCCCGATCTGCAACCCCTCACTGGGGTCGCTTGAAGCGGTCGCCTTTCCCGCCGAAACGCCCTATTACTACTTCCGCGCCCGCTGTGATGGGAGCGGTTTACATAACTTTGCCACAACCTTCGAAGAACATCTCGCAAACGGCTGTGAATGAAGAAAAGGCTGAGATCAAATGATCTCGGCCTTTTCTTTTATGTTCATTTTGTACCTGTTTTTCTACACCGCCTTCAAGGCTTCTTCCAGATCAGCGATCAAGTCATCCACATCTTCGATGCCTACCGAATAACGGATCAGTGTCTCAGGGATGCCCATCGCGGCACGTTGTGCTTCACTGACCTCCACATGACTGGTCGTGCGTGGCGGCCCTGCTACAGTTTCGACAGGCCCCAGGTTTGCAGCAATATGCGCATAATTCAAACGCGGCAGAAAATGGCGCACGGCATCAAAATCGCCCTTCAGGAAAAAGCTCATCATTCCGCCGAAACCACGCATCTGCTTTTTGGCGATCTCATGATTCTCATGGCTCTCCAAGCCGGGATAGAAGACATCCTCCACTTTGGGATGCGTTTTTAGAAAACGTGCGATCTGCATGGCATTTTTATTCTGCCGTTCAATTCGCAGGGCAAGAGTCTTCATGCCTCGCACCATCAAATAAGCCGCCATCGGATGCAGGGTCGCGCCGTTGATCTCGCGATAGGCAAAAGCTTTCTGCACCAATTCTTCAGCCCCGCAAAGGACACCGCCCAGCGCATCGGCATGACCACCTAGATATTTGGTCGCGCTGTGGACAACCAGATCCGCGCCCAATGCCAGAGGATTGGTATTGATCGGGGTCGAGAAAGTATTGTCCACGATCACCGTAGCGCCGACCGCGTGTCCCGCCCGTGCAAGCCGCTCGATGTCGACCACTTTCAAGGTCGGGTTCGTTGGCGTCTCCAGATAGAGCACTGTGCATCCTTTGCCAATTGCGGCTTCTATCGCCTCATGGTCGGTCGTCGGGCAGAGTTCCACATCCACATCCAGACGTGGTAAAAAACGCGTAAAAATTTCGTTTGTGCCGCCGTAAGTGTCTTTGACCGAGACCACACGTTCGCCCGGCTTGAGCAGGGAATAGAGCGTATTACTGATGGCTGCCATGCCGGTCGAAAAACTGGTTGCTGCCTGCGCCCCTTCCAACTGGCGCAATTTCTCTTCAAAAACATCCACTGTTGGATTGGTGTTACGGCTGTAGATATGCCCCTCTTCCTTACCCAAGGCTACATCGTACCAATAGTCGAGATCGTTATAACCATAGGAAACACTATGCACCACTGGCACTTGCGTCGCACGCTCCCAACCATTCTTCTTTTCTTCGCCGCCCCAAACTGATATCGTTCCGAATTTCGATTTTTGCTCAGCCATCATTTCTCCTCTACGTGCCCGTCCCACAGTAGTTGATCGCCGTCTCAGCCAGCACATACGCCAGATCGATCACAGAAGCCAGCTCCACCCATTCCTCGGCGCTGTGCAACCCAAACCCTATCGGACCCAACAAAACCGTCTCTGCACCCGCATC
>CAZASG010000019.1:0-66943 GCA_964487745.1 uncultured Anaerolineaceae bacterium
ATGACCCTGTTGAAATGTCAACAAAGTATACTGAATACCCATCTTGGGATGTGATGCCTGGCAAAGGAATCTGTGGCTTAGTTTTTGAAAAGCCTTGTGAAAGGGAAGTAGAATAGACGTATGTCGAACACATTGAAACCGTCTTGAAAAGAGAGTAAAGAGAAAGATGTTTTTCTAAACAGGCTTGTAAGGCGAACTCTAAAATTATTGCTGATGACAAAGTAAGGATAGATAGACATTATGACAAAACTAATGGCTCAACTTATTTTAGATTCGTTGTTGAGGAAAACGTCAGGCGGCCTTTTTAGTCGGATGAAAAATTTCCTTCTCAAGCAAATGCGCTTTTTTTTTATCAATATAGATGACCCCTTAGTCTCTTACGATTTGTATGGCATGCCCCTGCTTTTGCCATTATCTCATAATTTGCCTTTTATACAAAAAAGATATCCACATTATTCAACGAATGTTGGTCGAGTTGCCAAGTATGTGCATGAAAAATACCCTTTTATGAAATTTGTTGATATAGGAGCTAACGTGGGAGATTCCGTAGCGTATATAAGATATTATGCCCACTTTCCTATCTTGTGCATTGAAGGAAGCTCTGAATATTTCAATTTGTTGAGGGTGAATACACGCCATTGTGATGATGTATATTTGAGCAACTCATTGGTGGGGAGAAATGATGAGGAATTGAATGCTTCCCTTGTTTTGAAAAATGGTACAGCCCGATTGTCTGCGGGAACATCCACGGTTCCTGTGCGAAGCTTGGATAGCATTTTAGAAGATTTTCGAGATTTTAATGAAGTAAAAATGATTAAAATTGACACCGACGGCATGGATGGTTTGATTATTAAAGGGTCTTTAGACTTGCTTGCACGAATGCACCCTGTAGTATTTTTTGAGTACGACCCGTATTTTTTACAGAAATTTGGTAATGATGGAATGAGTCTTTTTAAAAATTTGAGAAGCTTAGGCTACGAAGTGGCTATGGTTTACGATAATTTTGGCGACTATATGTTGTCTTTTTCTTTGTTACAACATGAAGTATTGGAGGATTTGCATTTGTATAGCTCGGGGTGGAAAGGAGCAAGATATTATGATATATGTGTTTTTCATCAAGATGATACTGATTTGGCTCAACATGCCCGTCTGGAGGAAGTATCGTTCTTTAGTGCTATAGGTGACAGGTATGGAAATAGTTGTTGATGGGATAGCTTATGAAAAATTAACCATGAGAGGAGTATCTCGTATCTTTACAGAAACTCTTCCTCGAATGTGCGATATGTCTAAAGATGTCCGATTTGCATTGTTGACAACAAATATCTCTAGGCATCCTCTGGTCTTGCCCTCTCACCCTCAAATTAAACATGTTTCAAGGTTTGGGGCTCAACGTTTTTTTCAAGGGCGCTGGTTGGCGAAGGTAAAAAATGATGTACGTAGACAAATCTTTAGAAACCTTTCTTTACAAACACCTGCTTTGGCGATTTGGCACTCTACATATTACACACTTCCCTATCAGTGGCAGGGATATAATGTATTAACTGTGCCTGATATGATTTATGAATTGTTTCCTCAATTATTCAACCATCCTCTGGATGAACCGTTTCGTGTGCAAAAGCAAAGGTGTATTGAAGAAGCCGATATTATTATTTGTATTTCACAAAGCACAGCAGATGACTTGCATGCGTACTACCACTTTACTCGAAATAAACCAACTTATGTTGTACCTTTAGCTTGCAACGATGTTTTTCGCAGACTCTCCGATATAGAAAATCGTTATTCTCCTCCTACAGAGAAAAAATTTATTTTATATGTAGGGAGTAGATATCATTATAAAAATTTTGACCAATTTCTTAGGGCATATAGTGCTTGGGAATTAAATTCGGAAGTAGATTTGGTTGTTGTTGGTGGAAATTGGAATAAAACGGAGCGAATTTTGATCAACAACTTGAGGCTAGAAGAAAGCATTCATTTGTTGACCTCAGTTGAAGATGATGAGTTGAATTACCTTTATAATGTGGCTTTGTTTTTTGTGTATCCATCTCTATATGAAGGTTTTGGGCTTCCGTTGCTAGAAGCAATGCGTTGTGGGTGCCCAATAGTGGCATCAAAAATACCTTCTACTGTTGAAGTTGCCGGAAATTCTCCCACTTATTTTGAACCTAATAATTTGGATGCTTTTGTAGATGCTTTGACAACTGCTGCTAAACTAGGGAGAGACTCGCATCAGGTTCAGTTAGGCTTGAAACGCTCCTTGGACTACTCCTGGGAAAAAAGTGCGAGAATAACCCTTGATATTTATTCTAGTTTTTTCGTTTAGAGTGGATTGCTTTTTGATAATTTAGTGTTGGTCTATGAAGAAAGAAACGCGCTTTTCGATTATTACTCCAAGTTACAACATGTTGGGTTTTTTGCCAATGTGCTGTAACTCTGTTGCAGATCAGCAAGTGAAATATGAACACATTATTGTGGATGGTGCCTCGACTGATGGGACTAAAAAATGGCTTGGAGAGCAGTTGGATGTCATTAGTGTTAGCGAAAATGACAAGGGGATGTATGATGCTATTAACAAGGGAATAGCATTGGCTAAAGGGGAAATCATTTCATACCTTAACTGTGATGAACAATATTTACCAGGGACGCTTCAAAAAGTGACAGATTTCTTTGACAGCAACCCTAAAGTTGATATTTTGTTTGGAAACACGCTTGTCATTAGACCGTCCGGGGAATTGTTGGCTTTTCGAAAAAGCTTTGTGCCTCGGTGGCCGTATGTATGGGCATCAGACTTATATATCCATTCCAGTTCGATGTTCGTGAGAAGAGGGGTTTTTGAAGCAGGCATTAAATTTAATGAAAAATGGAAAATGGTAGGGGATATGGATTTTGTGATAAATGTTTTAAGAAAAGGTTTTAATGCGCAGCATATGGACGAATACCTTTCAGCATATATGTTGACAGGCTCTAATCTAGGCAATAGCGAACAAGCATATACTGAGTTAAAAAGAATTCGAGAAAACGCTCCGGTATGGGTGAGAAGCCTGAGAGTTTTTTTTCGCATTTTTATCCGCCTTGAGAAAGTTTTCAAGGGTGCTTACTGGGAAAAAATGCCTCTTTCTCATTTTGTGTATTCCATAAATAACCTGGAACACCGATCTAGATATATTGCAACTTCTGCGTCTGCATTGTTCCCTCGAGAAGTAGGCTGACCAGAGATACTCTTATTTATTGTTGATGTGTTGGAAGCGAAAGGTCTCTTGTAAATAATGCGAATCTTATTAGTGCATAATTACTACCTTCAGCCTGGAGGGGAAGACGTTGTTTTTGAATCTGACACAACATTGTTGCGTTCTAAAGGCCATGACGTTTTTGAATATATCAGACACAATAGGCAAACAGCAGATATGAAGCCGATGAGCATTGCTGTTAATACATTATGGTCGTCCACTTCATATTATGAAATTAAAGGCATTATTAGGGATTTAAAACCAGACATTGCGCAGTTTTATAACTTCTTCCCTTTGGTCTCACCAGCTTCTTATTATGCATGTCGGGAGTCTGGGGTGCCTGTTATTCAGTATCTATTTAATCCTCGTCTGCTTTGCCCCGCTGCTAGTTTTTATCGTGATAAAAAACTTTGCATAGACTGCGTTGGCAAAATCCCTGCTTTGCCAGGGATTGCTCGTGGGTGCTATCATGGGTCACGCCAACATACGTTCGTTGTCAGTGCAATGGTAGCGCTTCATCATCTGATTGGAACGTGGCATAAAACGGTTGATTTTTATTTTAGCGCTACCGATTTTTATAGAAATTTGTATATAGCGGGTGGCTTGCCTGCGGATAAAATTATTGTTAAACCAAACTATATTCTTCGTGATCCTGCAGAAAAAACTGTAAATGGAGATGAAGAATATGCGCTTTTTATTGCCAGGCTCGACCCAGAAAAAGGGGTAGAGACATTGCTGAAAGCATGGAAATCCCTTTCAATCCCTTTGATGATTCGAGGAAATGGACAATTGGAGAGCGAAATGAGAAACTTTGTTGAAGAAAATGGTATGCTCAATGTTAAATTTGTTGAGCGTTTAGATGAGGAACAGTTGATTGAGCTCCGGAACAATGCGCGTTTCTTTGTTTGGACATCTGAAGGATATTATGAGACTTTTGGCTTAGCGGCTGTTGAGTGTTTTGCACAAGGGATACCCGTTGTTGCTTCCGACATTGGTGTTCTGTCTGAAATTGTGACAGATGGTGAGACTGGATTGCTATTTAAGGCAGGTGATGCGGATGATTTGGCTGACAAGGTGAGATGGATGTGGGAGCGTCCAAGTGAAGCAGCACGTATGGGACGCAATGCCCGTCGTGAATACGAGGAGAAATATACGCTAGAAAAAAGTTACCAGCAATTGATGAATATTTATCATCAAGCATTAAGCGGAGCCAAGTAGTGTGTTTTACTCTGTGCTAAAGACCAAAATATCTCCTACATCATATTTTGATGCAACACAATTTGTATTAGCTTGGGGGCGATCAGGGGAATCTCGTTATGTCTGTGTAGCGAATGTCCACATGCTAATGGAAGTATGGGATTCGCCATTGTTTCGAGAAGTGGTCGACAATGCTGATTTGGTCACCCCTGATGGGATGCCGTTGGTTTGGATGTTACGTTTGAAAGGTAAAAAAGATCAAGGGCGGGTATATGGACCTACGCTTATGCTACATATATTGGAGGCAGCTGCGCGAGAAAATATTCCGGTCGGGTTTTATGGGGGAGATGTTCAAACGCTTGAGATATTGATTAAATGGATGCAAACCCAATATCCCGGCTTGAACGTCGCGTTTTCTTGTAGTCCGCCTTATCGGGATTTGAGTCCTGCTGAAGAGGAAGAGATCGTTCTTCGTATCGAGGAATCCGGGACACGTATCCTTTTAGTGGCTTTAGGGTGTCCGAAGCAGGAAATCTGGATGGCTGCGCATCGTGACCGTTTGCAAACAGTGATGTTGGGCGTTGGAGCGGCATTTGATTTCCATGCGGGAAGAATTAAACAATCACCGGCATGGATGCAAAGCCTTGGACTGGAGTGGCTTTTTCGCTTTTTACAGGAGCCAAAACGACTTTGGAGACGCTACCTTTTTCATAACCCGCGCTTTATAATTTTGGCGATTCTGGATTTGCTGGGTGCTCTTGATTTAGCAAGAAAAGAGAAAAATGTTTAGACGTTTCTCAGTTAATTTTGCGCTTTTTTCAATGTTTTTAGATGGATTTTCAGTTTTTTTTGCGTTGAAGCTTGCCATTGATCTTCGTCCTGTTTTGGGGCGTTTATCGAGGGTGATGCCACTGGATGCATCTGATATTTTTCTCCCGCCAATTCTCTATTTGTTATTCCCGTTTATTTGGTCGGTAATTTTTTCGTCTTTTTCGATTTACGATGGCAAAAAATATTTGCGAGTGGTAGATGAATTTGCTGTGTTGACATTGGCAACCCTGATCGCTTCCATCTCTTCTGCTGGAATTTTGTATTTTTCTTTCCGTAATGTCTCTCGTGCTCTTTTCGTCTCTTTTGTCTTTTTAGCATATCTGCTTTTTTTGGGGTGGAGGGTAATAGCCCGACTCTATTTTCGCATTAAGAAAGATGGTCCAAATGGACGGAAGCAGATATTGATCGTAGGCGCAGGACCCCTTGGACAAAAAGTTGCAGAGCAAATTGAAAATAGCGAATGGGATAATTTTGCTTTGGCAGGCTTTGTTGACAATGCTCATTATGCTGATGTGTTGGGTGGATATAAAAAAGTGCGCGAGCTTGTTTTTGAACACCATATAACGGATGTTGTCGTCGCTTTGCCTCATTCAGCATACCAACAATTGGGCGAGATCGCTCAAAAATTGGATGACTTACCGCTTCGCATCTGGATTGCACTTGGTTTCTTCGATTTGGCATTGTACCGAACCCGAATCGAGGATTTTGCAGGAATCCCCATGCTGGACTTACGGGCATCTGCGATTGACGATTACCAGCGCCTTATAAAGCGAGGATTTGATCTCGTGGTTGGCGGTATGTTATTGATACTATCTTTTCCTGTGATGACAATTGTCTCTTTGCTTCTGATCATGGACGACGGTTTTCCCATTTTCTTCCGCCAAAAACGTGTTGGGGAAAATGGCGAGTTGTTTGAAATGTATAAATTCAGAACAATGGTCAAAAATGCTGATGAGTTTCAAGAGCGGGCTATAAAACGCGATGAAGCCGGAAATGAAATCCACAAAGCAGAAGATGATCCGCGCGTGACGCGCCTTGGGCGGTTTTTGCGTCGCTTTAGCCTGGATGAGCTCCCGCAGTTTTTTAATGTCCTGCTTGGCGATATGAGCTTGGTCGGTCCTCGCCCGGAAATGCCTTATCTGGTTGAAAAATATCATCCCTGGCAGCGGAAGCGTTTTGCCGTTCCTCCTGGTTTGACGGGTTGGTGGCAGGTCAGTGGACGTAGCGATAAACCTATGCACCTAAATACAGAAGATGATTTGTACTATATCGGCAACTACTCACTTTGGCTAGATATTGAAATTTTGATGCGTACGGTTTGGGTTGTGCTAATCGGAAAGGGAGCCTATTAGTGAGTTTACAAAACCCTAAAATTACTTTTGAGAAGAGAGAGATTTACCATCTTCTTTTAGGCTTTTTAGAAAAACTGTCTTTTTCTATTGCCTTGCCATTATCACTTTGGCGATTCTTACTTGGAGGACCAATTTATCCTGTTCCAGATGTGTTTGAAAAACTTATTTTAGATATGGTTTTGTGGGTATTTATCGTTGTCGTTTTCTTGCTGCTTCTTGGAAGGGATAAAATTCATCAGGGCTATTTGTTATTACGAGGTAACTTGCCGATTTTTATTTTTGTGACGCTTGCCATCTTCTCCCTGCTGTGGTCGGTCAATCCATTTGTAACTTTTTATAAAGTGTTTGTGCTAATCTCTGTGACTATGGTGTCGATATATGTTGGACTAACCCATAATACAGGTGAATTCCTAAATAAGCTGGCATGGTTTTGGGGTGTTGTAGCACTTGCCAGCTTATACCTGGGTCTTGCATATCCTGAAGCAGGCAGGTTTATCGGTTATCCATATTTTGGTGCGTGGCGCGGGATTTTTTGGTCACGGGGAGGATTGGGGAGTTTTATTGTATTTGCAAATCTTGTTTTTTTGCTGCAAGTTTCGCGTTTCTGGAAGAAAAAATATGTGCTGAGTATTAATTTGTTGTTTTATTTTCTTACAGCGGCTTTATTGTTTTTCTCACGATCAGCTACGGCTATCATTACCATGATAGTTTTGCACGGTGCTTTTATTTCCTTAGTCTTATGGGCAAAATATCGAGAGAAATTAAAAAGGTCGCACTATCTGTTTTTAGGTGCAACCGGACTAGCCCTGGGCATTGGCATTCTTTCCAACTTGGATTTTCTTTTTGGCTTGCTTGGAAGGAATGCGAGCTTAACAGGACGAATACCCTTATGGGTGTATTTGTTCGACAATGTATTTATGCAGAAACCCATTCTTGGTTATGGTTTCTCTACCATTTGGGAACATAATAATTTCCGGCTTTATATGCAAGAAATAATAGGATGGGAGTTCCCTGTCATGATAGGTGATAATGCCTTTTTGGATATTCTGCTTGGTCTGGGGATTGTAGGAGGGTTATCTTTTGTTATTGTATATTTATTAGCTATTGTTCGTGGGTGGAAATATGCGTTCTTGGGGAACGAAAGCTCTCAGTTTTTCCCTTTGCTTTCTCTGCTCTATATTTTTGTTATCAATATTAGCTTGAGTCGTATGTTTGAGTTAGAGTTTTTTGGGTGGTTTTTGCTTTGCTCAACCTTGTTCATCACTACATCGAAAAGACTGTATGAAAATTAGAAGAATCCATCCTTATATATTTACCGTTGCAGCCCTGATCTTTTCTTATCGCTCTACAACAGTTATAGTCCCTCCCTCTCAAGTTCTACGACCATTACTGATCCTGTTAGTAGTAGTGTTGGGGTTAGGATTTGTTTTCAGCAGGATTGTGAAAGATTTAGATTGGGCAGCTGTTTTACTGTCAATTTTTGTTTTGGGGTTTTGCGCTACAGAGACTTTTTTTCTACTGGTTGGTGTGATCTCGATTCTTGCTTTTACCTTATGGTGGCCGGTTATGATTTGGCGGAAACGGGAGTTTTCACCAGGTCAGGTTACTCTCTTCCTAAATATCATTGCAGTATTTTTGGTTATTTGGACTACCGCACAAGTCCTTCCTTTATTTATGCATATACCCTGGAAAGAATATCAAGCTGAAATACTCAGGGTTCAAAATAGCGTGAAAATAGATATTGTTGACGCGAAAAACAAACCTGATATCTATTATATAGTTTTAGATGGCTATGCCCGTGCTGATGTATTAAATGAGTTTTATGGGTATGAAAATCATGAACTTATTGATTACTTGGAAAGTAAAGGCTTTATTATCCCCAGCAGCAGCTATTCGAACTATCCTAAAACAGCCCTGTCTGTAGCATCAACCCTGAATTTAGACTACATTCATACAGACGCAATGAAAATAGAGAATAATGCCTTCTGGTGGTTGATGTCTCCTTTGATTGAGCAGAGTCTGACGCGCAATATATTAGAGGAAAATGGATATGATGCTGTTTCTATAGTTACGGATTGGGGAGTCACAAACAACTCAACAACAGACCTTCATTTTAAACCTTATCCCATACAATTAAATGATTTTGAAAGCTATTTGCTGGAGCATACGCCTTTAGCTGTGATCAAACCGCTGCTAGAGCAGATTTCCTTTGTCCCTTCTTTCCGCGCACATGGTCACTTGATTAAATATAGCTTTCAAACTTTATCTGAGATACCAACTTTACCAGAGCCAACATTTACATTTGTTCACTTGATTTCTCCTCATCCGCCATTTATCTTTGACGAAGATGGAAATTTATTAGATAAGCAGGGAGCATTCAGTTTTAATGATGCCAATGATTACTCTGGATCGAAAGAAGAATACCGCCAAGGTTATGTTGCTCAGGTTCAATTTATAAATAAGCATTTAATTGAGACTATAGAAGCGATTTTGTACGAATCAGATGTACCCCCGATCATCATTTTGCAAGCTGACCATGGACCTGGTATGTTGACAGATTTTCGCTCATCGGAAAATACGTGTCTGAAAGAACGCTTCTCTGTTTTTTCTGCGTACTACTTTCCAAGCGTAGATGAGAGAAGTATTCCAAATGATATTTCAGCAGTAAACGTGTTCAGGGTTCTTTTTAATGAATACTTTGATGCAGAGTTGCCGTTGCTGGAAAATAAATTTTATTATTATGAGGATACGGTTTATATTTATAGAACAGAGGATGTTACTGATCAAATTGATCGAGCTTGTTTGGCTCCCTGATCTGGTCGAAAAGACGACGGGAAGCGCCTCTATTCTTTATCCTTTAAAAACGCCTTCTGCCACTCGAAGAGTCGATTGAGCGCTTCGATGGGGGAGAGCGAATTGACGTCCAATTTTCCTAATTCTTCTAATAGCGGATTCGTTTCGGGGAAAAGCGCAACTTGCGCAGCAGCTTGTGGATCGATTTTCACCGCAGAACCAGATGACTTCTCTAGTTGTGCCATAATTTCGTTTGCACGCGCCACGACCGATTGTGGTAATCCTGCCAATTGCGCGACGTGGATGCCGTAGGATTTGTCCGCACCGCCTGCGATGATCTTATGCAGAAAGACAACCTGCCCACCCGCTTCGCTGACGGCGACGTTGTAATTGCGCACGCCAGGGAGTAGGTAGGAGAGTTGGGTCAGTTCGTGGTAGTGGGTGGCGAAAAGCGTTTTTGCGCGCAAATCAGGGTGGTTGTGGATGTGCTCAACCATCGCCCAGGCAATCGAGACGCCGTCGTAGGTGCTGGTGCCGCGCCCGACTTCGTCCAGCACGAGCAGGGAGCGGGGGGTGGCGTGGTGCAGGATATTTGCGACTTCGACCATCTCGACCATGAAGGTGGACTGCCCCGCGTGGATCTCGTCCTGTGCACCAATTCTGGTGAAAATGCGGTCGGTGAGTCCAATTGTGGCGGATTTTGCAGGCACATAAGAGCCGATCTGTGCCATGAGTACGATCAGCGCAGCTTGACGCAGATAAGTACTCTTACCTGACATATTCGGTCCGGTAATAACACGTACAACTTCGCCGTTTTCAAAGGTGATGTCATTGGGGACGAAGCGTTCACTGCGCCGCGCTTCTTCGACAACGGGATGCCGTCCTTCGCGGATGTCGAGTGTCGCGTCATCCGTAACGATGGGTCTGGTGTAGCCTCCCAAAGCAGCGGATTCGGCGAGAGCGGCTGCTCCGTCTAACTCAGCGAGGGCGCGTGCGGATTGCAGGAGACGAGATGCTGACGCCGAGAGTTGTGTGCAAACATCCTTGAAGATGCGCACTTCGATCTCACGGATCTGTTCTTCGGCGTTGAGTACGAGTGTCTCGTACTCTTTCATTTCGGGGGTGATATAACGCTCGGCATTCACCAGCGTCTGTTTGCGGATATATTCTTCGGGTGCGGAGGGGGCGTTGGCTTTGGTCAGCTCGATATAGTAGCCAAAGACTTTGTTATAGCCAACTTTTAGGGTTTTGATGCCCGTCCGTTCGCGCTCGATGGATTCTAGATTGGCGATCCAGTCGCGGGCGTGGGCAGATGCGTCCATAACGCGGTCGAGCTCTTCGGCGTATCCAGCACGGATAATGCCCGTGTTCTGCAACGTCGCTGGGGGCGAGTCGGAAACGGAACGATGTAGAAGGGCCAGCTCCTGTTCACATGGCGAGAGCAAGCCTAAGGTACGGGAAAGGCTCGGCGCAACATCGCTGAAGAGGGCTTTTATGCTGGGGATGTATCCCAAAGTTTCTCGCAAGGCTACCAGATCTCTGGGCTGCGCATATCCCGACATAATTCGATTTGTGAGGCGTTCGAGATCGGCGAGGGGCTTGAGGGCTTGACGGAGTTCGGCGCGCGCCATGCCATCGTCGAAAAAGTAGCTGACGCCATCGAGACGTTGATTAATTTGGTCGATATCGAGCAGGGGCTGGCTGACCCACTGACGCATGAGACGGCGCCCCATCGGCGAAACGGATTTATCGAGCACGCTGAAGAGAGAGCCGTCTGTTTTGCCGTGCAGAGTCTCGGTGAGTTCGAGATTGCGGCGCGTGGCGGCATCGAGGGTCATGAATTCGCTCAGGCTGTAGACGCGCAAATTGCTGAGCAGCTTGAGGGCGTTTGGCTCGGTCTCGCAGATATATTGCAGAATTGCGCCAGCCGCGCGCGTGGCGAGATGGCGATGTTTCAGCCCAAAACCGTCGAGCGTGCCCGCGCCAAAATGGGTGCGGAGAGTCTCAGCGCAGCGTCCGCTTTCAAAGCGCCAGGCAGCCCAGGGGGTGAGGTGACTGGTGATTTCGCCGTTCATTTCGAGATCGTCGGGATGGACGACTTCGGCGGCGTGCAGGCGCGTCAGCTCGGCGCGGACGGGGGTCATATTTTCGGCGTCTATTTCAGTGACGGCGAATTCCCCTGTGGTGATGTCGGCGTAGGCAATGCCCGCTTTGCCATCGTGGACGACGAGAGACGCAAGATAGTTATTGGCATGGCTCTGAAGCAGCCCCGGCTCGACGACGGTGCCCGGCGTGACAACGCGGACGACCTTGCGCGGGAAAAGTCCCTTGGCGGGTTTTTCGCCGATCTGTTCGCATATCGCGACGTGGTAGCCCTTCTCAACAAGGCGCGAGAGATAATTTTCGACTGCGTGGTAGGGGATGCCTGCCAGAGGCGTTTTCTCTCCGTTGCCGATACCGCGCGAGGTGAGGACGATATCCAGTTCGCGGGCGGTGATGACGGCGTCTTCGCCGAAGGTTTCGTAGAAGTCGCCAAGACGGAAGAAGAGGATCGCGTTGGGGTATTGGGCTTTGATGTCGAGGTATTGCTGTCGGGCGGGGGTGTTCTTTTTTGCCATAGGGTTGATTTTAACACGAAGGGCACGAAGAATCACGAAGTTTTAATCACGAATATCGCAAATGAACGAATTGCGCAAATATTTTTAAGCTTTTATTCGCGGCATTTTTAAATTCGTAGCATTCGTGTTGAAGCTTTTCTTTGAAAATATTGACTAATTCATGTCCCACGAATTGCCTTTTCCTGCTAAAATCACGGGCGCTATTATCAAAGGAGTTTATTATGAAAAAGCCTGTAGTTTTAATGATCCTGGATGGATGGGGCATCCGTTTCACATACGAGGGGAATGCCGTCGTTCAAGGCAATACCCCGAATTATGACCGCTACCTGAAAGAATATGAAAGCTCAATTCTCGACGCATCGGGCGAAGCCGTTGGCTTGCAAGATGGGCAGATGGGCAACTCGGAAGTCGGTCATCTCAACATCGGCGCAGGTCGCATTGTGCGCCAGAGCATTTCGCGCATTAATCACGCTATCGAAACCAAAGCCCTCGAGCAGATGCCCCTGCTCGTCTCCGCGCTTGAAAAAGTCAAAGAGAACGGCAAAACTCTGCATATCGCTGGCCTGCTTGGCCCAGGCGGCGTGCACAGCCACGTCAATCACCTGCTCGCCCTCATCGACATCTGCGCCGCGCACGGTGTTGTTCCCGCGCTGCATCTCATCACCGACGGGCGCGATACGCCCCCGCGCAGCGCTATCGGCTTCTACGAAGTTGTCGATGAGCAGATCAAAGCCGGTAAAGCCAAGGTTGCTTCTGCAGGTGGACGCTACTACTACATGGATCGAGACCATCGCTGGGAACGCACCGCCAAAGGCTACGAAGCGATGACGGGAAAAGGCGGAGACGAACGTGCAACCTTCCTGGATGCCGTACAAGCGGCTTATGATGCCGGTGAGAACGATGAGTTCATTACCCCCGCGATTATCGACCCATCGTTAACTGTGCAGGATGGCGACACCCTGCTCTTCTTCAATTTCCGCGCCGACCGTATGCGCCAGATCGTTAAAACCTTTGCCGACTACGAGATTGACGACTTCCCGCACGAGCGTGATCTAAAAGACCTCACCATTCTGACGATGATGCAGTACGAGAGCGACCTCGATGTTGACGTCCTCTTCCCGCCGCAGAATGTCGTCAATCCGCTCGGGCAGGTACTTAGTACTGCAGGGATGAAGCAATTCCATATCGCTGAAACCGAGAAATATGCCCACGTGACCTACTTCTTCAACGGCGGTGCGGAAATGCAGTTTGAAGGCGAAGATCGTGCTATGATCCCCTCACCGAAGGTTGAAACCTACGATCTCAAACCCGAGATGTCCGCCCGCGAAGTCACCGATGAAACCATCGCTCGCATCAAAACAGGCGAATACGACTTCATCCTGATCAACTTTGCCAACCCCGATATGGTCGGTCATTCCGGTATCCTTGAAGCCGCCATCAAGGCCGTGGAAACGGTAGATACCTGCGCTGGTGATATCGTCGATGCTGTTCAGGAAATGGGCGGCGTTGTGCTTATGACCGCTGACCACGGCAACTCCGAGCTTATGTCCGACTTTGTGACGGGGCAGCCGCATACTTATCACACCACCAGCCCCGTGCCCTTCATCTTCATCCGTGAAGGTGAGATGATCGTCCGTCCACGCGGTATTTTGGCGGATATCGCTCCCACTGTGCTCGACTTGCTAGGCGTACCCTTGCCCAAAGAGTTTGAGCGAGAAAGTTTGATTTTGTCTCGAAAGTAGAAAAACGAACAGCCCACCGAATTTCGGTGGGCTGTTTTGTCTTAGTGCATCTCTGGATATTTAGGGCAAGTCAACACAATTCCCGCTATCAAATTGAATGCTGTGATTGCTATTCGCAACCAATGCACACATCTGTGTTGCAGATGCAGGGCGGTTAGCAACGCCGTATTGGGCGAAGGGGCTTGGTCCACCATAAATTTTCCATGGCCCAGAGCCTGGGCTGCCTGCTTGATCCTGTGCGACTGTATCAAAAAAGAAATGAATGTGCATTCCCGGTAATGCCTCTGTATAACCAAAGGTCTCGTATTCAACGACATAGTTGTTGCTGCTATCAATTGTGATCTCAATGATGCGTACAAAAGGCGTTACCGGCGGAGCAAAGGTTGGTGTTGCTGTCGGTGGTGCTGGCGTTGGAGTATCAAGAACAAGGGTTTCTGTCGGTTCACGTTTTTGGGTAGGGGCTTCTGTTAGGGGTGCTTCTGTCTTTGTGGGCGAGGGCGTTGCAGGTGTGTTCCAGTCGATGCCTAATACAAGCACAAAGATCACAGCGCAGAAGATGACCACGATGCCGATCCCGCCAAAAATGACCTTGGGATTTTTTAGCATGGGAGGTTTTGGCTTTAAAGAGTTTGCTGCTGGCTCTTTAGCGGAAGGAGCTACTGACTCTTTGGCTTTCTGTTTTTTTTCTGATGCGAGCCGTGCGGCTTCTTTTCGGTCTGCTTCCGCTTTCTCGGCAGCGATTCGTGCAGTCTCTTTACGTTCGGCTTCAGCCTTTTCTGCTGCAACCTTTGCTGCCCCTTTGCGCTCTGCTTCAAGTCGCTCTTTCTCTGCTTTTTCCGACGCGATCCGTGCAGCTTCTTTACGTTCAGCTTCTTCCTTTTCTGCCGCAATTCTTGCGGCATCTCTGCTTTCCGCTTCGAGTTTTTCTTTCGCTACTTGTTCGTCTCTTTTCTGTTTGTTTTCGGTTATCGCTGATCTTGAAGTTTGAATTGTTGGCGTATCGACAAGATTCTGAAGAAGTTGCTTTGCGCCTTCAACACCCTCTTCATAGCTTTTTGATGTGAAATCAACATATTGAAATCTCCGTAAACGGAGCGGTATCTTGGCGTTTTCCAGCAAAATAGGCAATATTCGCTTGTTGTGGTCAATAGCGTAGCCTATCTCATCTTTGACATTTTCAGATGAGATCGAAGCCGGGGTCAGGATGACCATGAATATCTTGCATTCGTCGAGAGCATCTTCCAGAGCATCGTCCCAGCGTGCACCCGCGGGAATGTCCAGTTGATCTAACCAGATGTTAAATCCCGCTATTTTTAGCTCTTTGGCAAGCTTTAATGCAAAGTCTTTGTTCACCCTGGAGTAGCTTATAAAGGTGAGACGCTGTTTTTCTGGGGGCATTACAATCCTCCTTAAGGACACACAATAGGACAATGCATATCTGTATTGGCAAAATAAGTTTGGCTATTATACCCTTGATTGCATGAACTGGCGGTTATATTTAGTTTTTTCGAAATGTATTTTCCCCCATCTTTCGTTATGCTTTCAAAAAGAGTAAATTCTGATGTTCGGCGAACTTATTTCTCCTGAAGAGCGATTATTATTTCTTCTGGCTTTTGGGTTGAAAAAGATACATCCCGTACCCAGCCTTGTTTTTCCTTCAAGTGGATGACGACCCTGTCATATTCGAGAAAATTATATGATACGCGGTAACGACCGCGCACCATCATAAAATGGATGCCAGCCCCACCGTATTTCATGAGAGGAGGGAGATTATTGTCAAGTTCACAAGAAGAAATATTCTCAAAGGGGATTGTCCACGAAAAGATGCCGAATTGAAGTTTAAGTTTTTCTGGGAAAACGCGAACAATTAATGTCTTGTAGTTGATAACATAAAAAACGAAGATGAGAAATAGCGCAGCAAATGTGATTGCTAACCCGTCCGTTCCACGAGAACTTACACGCCATAGGGTGAGCGCAAGAAAGGCTAATACCAGAGCAATAAAAAGATAAGCTGTTTTCTGTGAAGAAAGTTTTTCCTCATAAATGGGAGAATTCTTTGTATTCATTGTTCGTCTCCTGGTGGTTGATAAAACTGTAAAGTCATAAAACCATCTTTATGATACACTTTTTCGACCCCTGAATTGAAAGGAAATATTCATGAAGCTTTTTAGCATTGCCTTCTACTATATTTGGCAGCGAATTGCAAAACACATACTCAATCTCTTTGGTTGGAATTTGGTTGCAGAGTTGCCCCCTGTGCAAAAATATCTCATGATCGGTGCTCACCACACCTCCAATTGGGATTTACCCATTGCTTTGTTAATGATGGCTGCTTTAGGACTTCGATTGCGCTGGATCGGTAAAGATTCGCTTTTTAAAGGTCCTCAGGGTCAAATTATGCGTTGGCTTGGTGGCATCCCTGTTGAACGGGGCGCGAAGAAGAATTTCGTTGGTCAGATCACTGACCTCTACAATCAGCGCAAAGAGATGGTCATCACGATTGCACCAGAAGGAACTCGGAGCGCTGTCGATCACTGGAAGACCGGTTTTTATCATATTGCTTCCGGTGCAAATATCCCGGTGGCGATGGCTTTTTTAGATTACTCTCGAAAGACTTGCGGAGTAGGCGGTTATTTCTATCCCAGCGGAGATATGGAAGCTGATTTGGATATTCTAAAAAGGTTTTACGGTACAAAGATCGGTAAATATCCATCCCAGCATGGTGAAATCCGCTTCTTGCCGAAGATAAAGGAATAAGAAAGGCATCCAATGCAAGAAAAATATCGTAGACCCTGGTGGCAAAACGCCTCTCGCTGGATCCTAAAAATAAGCGGCTGGAAGCTGGTTGAAAAAATACCTGAAGAGTCCAAATACATTCTGGTTGGTGCCCACCACACTTCCAATTGGGATTGGGTAGTTGGATTTTTCATGATGGCGAGCTTGGGGCTAAAGCCTCGCTGGATCGGTAAGGATGCTCTTTTTCGCGGTATTGCTGGTCCCATCATGCGTTGGTTGGGAGGTATTTCAGTTGTTCGTGGCGCGAAAGACAATTTTGTTGGACAAATTGTTTCCGTCTACAATAGCAGTAAGAACCTGGTGATCGCCATAGCCCCTGAGGGGACGCGCAAATACGTCGATCATTGGAAAACGGGTTTTTATCACATAGCCAAAGGTGCCCAAGTTTCTATTGCAATGGCATTTCTTGATTACTCAAAGAAGATTTGTGGCATTGGTGGGCACTTCCTTCCCTCTGAAAGTATTAAAGCAGATATGAAAAAACTGCGTGAATTTTATGATGACGTTGCAGGGAAATTTCCCGAAAATCAAGGTCTTGTACGCATCGTGGTTTCCCCTCCGCCTTCCAGTTAGGAAGAAAAAAGAAAGCCCAGCAAGTGCTGGGCTTTCTTTTTTCTTTAGCTTAGTTTTGCGCGTAACTCATCTGTGGATGGTTCAACCAGCGTATCGCCATCGGGGAAAATGATCGTTGGCACAACACGGGCGCCGTTATTTACTTCAATAACAAAAGCCTTGCCTTTTTCATCATTATCAACATCTACTTCAATATAGGAAATATTATTTTTGTCGAGAAACTTTTTTGCACGCCGACAATCTGAGCACCAGGAGGTGCTATACATAACAATTGTAGTAGGTTTTTTTGTATATAAATCAGACATTGTCCTCTCCATTTCTTTTGATGGGCATAATTGTACTCTCTAAGAAGAGAGGTTCAACATCCAAGCCCAGATTCTTATACAATTCTGGTGGAACGCTGATATCTGCCAGATAAAGATCGCCGACCACATCTTTGGCGGCTTCAGTCAATAAACCGACTTTAGGGAGTGCCAAAGTCAGCGTGCTTCGCGCGCGGATACAAGGCTTGCCCGGTGCTCCCGAACTTGTGTCCAGCCCTGAGGGTGCGTCCAGTGACAAAACCGGTATGCCTGATGCATTGACCTGATCGATAGCGGTTGCCACATCCGAGCGCGGATCTCCAACGAGACCGTAGCCGATGATCGCATCCACGATCAGGTTAGCTCCGAGCAAGTTGAAGTTGGGTTCGTTTCGGTATCCTATCTTTTGTAGAATCTTCCATTGGCGGGCAGTGACCTCTTTTAGTGGGCCATCTCCAATAAGCGCCAGATGGACATCTACGCTACGATTGTGAAGATGGCGAGCGGCAACCATCCCGCCGCCGCCGTTATTTCCTGCACCACAGAGGATAATAACTTTTTTGTCAGAATTTTCGAGCATTTGCAAAGCAAGTTTGGCAAGATTCCTGCCTGCATTTTCCATCATTTGAAGTAAGTGGATACCATAAACTTCGATCATCAGACGGTCTACTTCAATCATTTCAGTTGTAGTCAATGCTGGGATTTTCATAGTTTTATGACGCCGCAAATAAGGACAACCTTACTCTAGTACTTGTTGCTATTTTCATCAAAGCGGGTATCATATACATAAGCGGGCGTTTGGGGGTTTTATTCGTGTAGAGATAACATAGTTTTGTTTACCGTTGGGCGTGGTTTTGATGAAGTAACGTTTGCTTCAGTTATATTTGTGATGAAGTATTTAATAGGATATAATTTGTCTTATTAAGTGCGCCAAGTACGTAAAAGCTATCTAAGCAATGAGAAGTTTGCGTATTTGTAATTTATAGTAGACCCTTTTAGGTTGAAATTTGCGACTATTCTTATAAAGTAGATATAGATGAATAAGAAGGACGTTTTTGGTAAGAAGTTTTTTGTGAGGTGAATGGGTGAAAAGCTTAAGAGATTCGATTGTTCTTTTATTAGGTTTCTTTTCAATAGTTTTTGGTATCGCACAGGTTGAGGGTTTTGAAAATAATGTTCTTAACTTTCAGGCAGCCTTTTTTATAATGTTGGCTGTAGCCACGGTGCTGGGGGTTTTGGGTCCATCACGAATAAAAATCTCTTTATATAGCTATATCATAATCTGGTCGATCATTTATGTTCTTGTTTGGACATTTTACTGGCGTTTCTTGCCCAATCCTCGTAATTTACAAGAATTGGGAGTGCAGTTTTTGCTGATAGAGATTGGCGCAGGTCTCTCTCATGCAATTGGACAAAATATCGCTCAAGTTGATCGTTTACTCGAAGGGCTTTCTTCGAGAACTTACCCAAACAGAACGCTGAATGTTGAGGCTGCTCGTGATCGTATTAGCGCAGAATTGACGCGAAGCCGCCGATACAATCGTCCTTTATCTGTTCTTGTTCTGGAGTTTAGCGAGATTAAAGAGCAAGATCAAAAGGCTGAGTTGGTCCAAAAAGATTTGCTCAAACGTTTCACTTTTGCCAAAATAGGGCAACTCTTGGGAGATTATGCGCGCCAAACAGATCTGATCCTGGATGATCGCTCAGAGCATTTTATTATCGTTTGCCCCGAGACAGATTATCAGGCGGTCTCTGTATTGGCAGATCGAATCAGAGGCGCGATCAAGGATCAGTTGAATACTTGGATCAAGTGGGGGACAGCGTCTTTTCCAAACGAAGCACTCACTTTTGATGATTTAATAAGCACTGCGCATAGTCGTATTTCTCGCTCTGATTCACAGATTGAAGTTCCTGCCCCTGCTTTCGTTGAAACAGAGATGGATAGTAAAGGTAATTAATTTGTATGGCATATTCTTACTCTATAAACGGACAACATTGGATCAAGAAGTTTGATCCGAGCAAGCGGGTGTTGTCAATAAATGGCTACTATTTTGCGAAACGAGTCTTTGATCTGGTTGGTGTGTTGCTGGCAATGCCAATATGGTTACCCTTATTAGGCGTGATCGCCCTTTTGATCCGCATTACTTCCCCCGGTGCATCCCCTGTCTTCTCGCAAACGCGTACGGGAAGGGGAGGACATCGTTTTCAAATGTATAAGTTTCGTACCATGGTTCCCAATGCAGAAGCCTTGAAGGAGAAATACGCGCATCTAAATGAGTTACAGTGGCCTGATTTTAAGATCACAAATGATCCTCGGATCACGAAAATAGGGCGCTTTCTGCGAAAGACAAGTTTGGATGAATTACCTCAATTGTTTAACGTACTCAAAGGAGATATGAGCTTAGTTGGTCCACGCCCAACATCCTTTGGTGCAGAAACGTATCAGCTTTGGCAAACCGAGCGTTTGGACGTAGTACCAGGAATTACGGGTTTATGGCAAGTTTTTGGTCGTGCCCGCCTCGAGTTCGATGATCGCCTTCGTTTGGATATTGCCTATATTGAGCGAGCCAGCTTATGGTTGGATCTAAACATACTTATACAAACCGTTGTTGCTGTTTTCAAACAACGTGGCGCTAAATAACATGAAAACGTTTTTCTTGACAGAACAATTTTAGACATTTTTTGATTTTGGACAGTATTTGCTTGGAGGAATGATGGAGATTAAACTATATTTTCGAATGTTGCAGCGAGGTTGGTGGATAATTCTTCTAACAGCCATGGTTGGTTTGTCGGTTTCTTTGGCCCTCTCTTATGTGGCAATTCCTCAGTATGAAGCTTCTGCTCTCTACATTTTGAGTCCTGCCTCGTCGATCACAAGCAAGAATGATGTTGTTGACAGTCTGGACACATTAGACCGACCATCAATTGCGGCCACTTATGCTGAAATCTTAAATAGCAATCGTATCTTTATAAGTGCGTGCAATCTTCTAGGGCAAGATCCAACTGCTATCGCAAAAGACTACACGATCCAAACCGTAGTTTTACCAGAATCTAGTGTTTTGTCCCTTGCTGTTAAGGGTCCGGACCCTCAATTGGTAACTTCCCTTGCTAATGCAACAGGTCAAGAAGCGATTAGCTTTTCTCGATCTTTGAATCAGGCTTATGAGTTGCATATTCTCGATAGTGCAATTCTCCCTATAGCGCCTTTTAGCCCACAACCTCTTCGTGATTCAGTTGTTGGTTTTGTACTTGGGCTTGCAGCAGGTGTAGTTTTAGCTGTGTTGAGCGAACAGATTCGTGTCCCGATAGAGGTATATCGAAATCGCTTGCGTGTGGATAGTGATACAGGTGTCTTCAATCAAAAGTATTTTTCTCGCTTGGTCGAAGAGGAAGTGGGAGATAGTCCAGATAATGAGCTCTCGGTTGGTATTGTAGAACTGAATGGTCTGGCTGATTTCCTGGGAACACTACCATCGGCTGGCGTCCATGCTTTGCTGTCGAAAGTTACAACAATATTGCGACTCGAATTGCGAGGTAATGACGTGATTGGGCGCTGGAATGAGATCAGTTTCTCTCTGCTTTTGCCCACTACCACCGGCGTGGCAGCTCACCGCACATTTGATCGTGTATACCAGGCTTTAGCTGAACCCATTCATCTTTCTGCCTATGGCGTTACTGTGAATTTAGATCCCCATATTGGCGGAGCGGTATATAGCAAATCAATAACATCCAAAGAATTGATCGAGAAATCAGAAAGTTCTCTCGAGCGAGCTCGCCGAGGTGATGCTGAGCCCGTTTATGTTTGGGAATTTAAAAGTCCTTTTTGGGTTCAAGATAAGGTAGAAAAATAGAACACCAATGAAATCCGAAAATGTAAAAACCCCTTGGTTGGGCGACCAATCATCAATCCAGAGTTATATCCTCTCTGTTCTCTTTTTTGTCCTTGCGATTGGAGCAGGTGTTGTTGCTTCGCTTGTAGGGAGAGAGCTTGGGTGGGTCAGCCTTTTTGCGCTACCTGGATTGGTAGTGGGTGTAGCCATTTTGCTTCAGCCTGATTTTGGGGTGGCAGCATTTTCGATGGTTATTTATTTCCAGCTGAAAAGAGCTCTTACGATTTACCACCCGGGGTTTCCGGGCTATCTTTCGCCAGCCTATCCCTTGCTGGGTGCTTTAGTATTCCTGATTGTATGGCGGCTGTTTATATATGGAGATCGCCCCGAAGGCTGGAAGCGTACAAGCTTTATTTTTATTCTCTCAGCTTTTTGGTTGTTTTCAGCCATCACGGCAGGTGATCCTGTTCAAGGCATGGTCAAGTTCCAAAAGTATGCTGAAAATTCACTTTTTGCCTTCGTGATCGTCTTTTTTCTTCAGCGCCCAACTTCCTTGAAGCGTGTTTTGTGGAGCTTGCTAGTTGCAGGTATTTTTACGGCTGGTTTGACGGTTTTTCAAAATCTGACCTCTACTTTTTCAAGCAATTATGCAGGATTTGCACAGTGGGAATATTCTTCTACCAATGGATCTACAAACTATCGTGCAGCAGGGTTATATGGAAATGCAAATGCCTATGCCCAATCACTTATCGTTTTGGTGCCCATTGCCCTGGATAGAGTATGGCATGAAAAAAGAACTTTGATCCGAGCCATTGCAGTTATAGCACTTGCTGTTTGTACTCTGGCTATCTTTTTTACGTATTCACGAAATGGCTTTGTTACCCTTGTTTTTACACTGGGGTTTCTCATTGCTATGCGTCGCCCAAATATTATGCCTTTGGCAATCACAGGGGTGTTGGCTCTATTGCTGCTTCAGTTTATGCCTGCTACTTACTCAGAACGTTTATCCACCCTCTTCCAATTTTCTTCATCCAGCCCAACAAGTGTTGTTTCTGATCAATCATTTCGTGGGCGAATGAGTGAGAATATAGCAGCATTGCAAATGTTCCAAGATAATCCTTTGTTTGGTGTAGGGCTAGATAATTTTGAAGTTAATTATCAGGATTATTCTCGAAAAATAGGATTAGATCCTCGCAGAACAGCACGCGCTCCCGCGAGTTTTTATCTAGAGCTTCTTTCTGAACAGGGGTTAGTGGGCACAACCGTCTTTCTCTTTTTTATCGTGATGGTTTTTCGCAGTCTTTGGAGGGCGCGGAACCTGTTCACCTTACTAGGCATGGAAGATGAAGCGCACCTGACCCTTGCTTATATTTCAGGTTTGCTGGGGTATATGTTCTTTTACATATCTAAAAGTGGATCATACTCAAACGCTTTCTGGATACTCCTGGGAATTGCGCTCTCTTTTGAGCAGGTTGCAATTAATAGCCGTAATTCCCGACAAGAAGATCGTATTCGCATCGCTCAGAGGCTCTAATGAATCCTTCAGCAGAACCAACTAAATTTGGACATGTTGCGATTCAAGGAACTGCATGGCGATATGCGTCATACTTTGGGGGAAAGCTCATGGTGTTTCTTAGCACCCTTGTTTTGGCGCGCTTGCTTTCTCCGGAAGATTTTGGAGTAGTAGGATATGCTCTTGCCTCGATTGCTTTTTTGGATATTGCCAGCGACCTGGGCATGGCTGAAGCAGTGGTTTTCCACAAAGAGGACAACAAAACAAATTCAACAGCGTTCTGGGTTAGTCTGGGGATAGGTTTTTTTTTATTCGCATTATCATGGGTAATCGCTCCATATTTAGCAATTTACTTCAAAGATGATCGGGTGATTCCGGTTTTTCGTGCAATCACATTGACTTTTCCTGCTACGGCGCTTGGTAGCACCCACGACGCACTTCTGCGTAAACAGCTGGCTTTTGGAAAAACTGCCATGCCTGAATTTTTACGTGCACTGACCAAAGGTGTGGTTTCTGTTCTTCTGGCAATTTGGGGCTTTGGTGCATGGAGCCTTGTTTGGGGGCAAGTGGGAGGCACTTTTGTTGCTTCGATCGTTTTGTGGATTATTACAACTTGGCGACCAACTTTCGAATTTGACGCAGCAAAAGCCAAAGCTCTGATTGCTTATGGCTTGAAATATATCGGGACGGACGTGCTTTCCGTTTTGTTGCTCAACCTGGATTATTTGTTGATCGGTCGTTATTTAGGTGCAGCTGCGTTGGGTATTTATGTGTTGGCTTATCGTGTCCCAGAGTTGCTGATCTTGCAATTTGCCCGAATTCTGAGCAAGGTGACCTTTCCAATTTATACAAAGATGCGTGATATTCCTGGCGGTATGGCGCGTGGATTTGGGAAAGCGACAGGTTATGTTTCGCTCCTGACCGTTCCGATGGGAATAGGATTGCTGCTCATTGCTCGTCCCTTTACATTGATCTTCTTAACGGATAAGTGGGAAGGTGCAATTCCCGTTATGCAGGGAATCGCAATATATTGCTTATTCCTTTCATTGATTCATAATACCAGCAGCGTTTATAAAGCGCTGGGTAAATTTGATGTAATGACTTGGCTTGGAATAACACGCCTGGTATTTTTATTCCCTGCTCTATGGTGGGCAACCGCCTCTGTTGGATCTATTGTTGCGGTTGGATGGATGCACGCACTTGTTGCCTTTATAGGAAGCTTGATCAGTTTACTCGTTACCGCACGTATATTGAGCTTGCCTCTGCGCGAATTAATTAAATTGCTAAGCCCCTCGATCTTTTCAGGTACCGTGATGGGTTTTGTTGTTTATCTCATATTGCAATTGACAAATTCGCTTTCGTCGCTTGGGCAACTTCTGGTCGCCATCCCCGCAGGTGGTTTGGTTTATTTAGCAGTTTTATGGTTTGTCCAACGCGATCTGGTTCTCGGCGCTTATGAAAAAGTAGTTGCTGCTATTTTGGGCAGAAAACAGGAATTCGCTTAGGATGCAAATGATGAATGGCGTGGTTATGCTGGTTAATGAATTTCCGCCCATCTCTGGTGGGTCTGAGAAACAAGCGGAGCGCCTTGCGACTTTTATGGCTGCGCAAGGTAAGCCGGTTTGGGTAGTTACGCGTCGCTTTCCCGGACTTGCGGCGAAAGAAAAGCGTGATGGTTTTGTTGTCATACGTCCTGCGACATTTGGTCCTGGCAAGTTCAAGACATTAACTTTTGTATTGGGTTCGCTTTGGTTATTGTGGAAGCTCCGCAAAGAATACGAGATATTACATGCGCATATGCTTTTCGGTGCAGCTTTTGCGGCAGTATTTGCAGGGCGTGTGATGAACAAGCGCTCAATTGTTAAGTTGGGCAGCAGTGGAGGTTCAGGCGAAATAGAAGTTTCGCGTCGCACACGCAGAGGTCAATTACGGTTGGCTCTTTTGCGTCGCTGGGCAGACAGGGTCATTGTTCTTGATGAAATAATGCAAGCCGAAGCAATTTCTGTTGGTATTGCCTCCGAAAAGATCAAGCTGATAAGCAATGGCATTGATGCACAAACATTTTCTGCACCTACTGGGACGAATAAAGCAGACATTATGCCTGACGGGAAGGTGAATATACTTTTTGTCGGACGCTTGGTGGATGAGAAATCTTTGCCAACTTTACTAAAAGCGTTTCAAAAAGCCCTGATAACTTGTCCTGATCTTTACCTTACGCTTGTTGGAGATGGTCAGGAGCGGGAAGTCCTCTTGAAGTTAGCCGCTACTTTAGAAATTACCGATCATATTACCTTTGCTGGTAAACAAGATAACGTACATGCTTATCTTTCCCATGCCGATATATTTGTTTTGCCTTCAAAAACAGAAGGAATGTCCAATGCCTTGCTCGAAGGCATGGCGGCAAGTCTGCCATGCTTGGCAACGCCTGTGGGTGCCAGTCCACGAGTGCTAGATGATGGAAAGAGCGGAATGTTACTTCCCGTTGGGGATGTCGATGCTTGGGCGCAGGCTTTATCAGAAATAGGACATGATCCAGAGCGCCGGAAAAGCTTAGGGCGGGCAGCGAGAGGGCGTATCATGTCGGAGTATGATTTTTCGATCATCGGTGCTCGTTACAAATCTCTTTATGCTGAGTTGGTGGACTCCGGCGCTGAGGGGAGAGGGTAGAGCTGTGACTGAAATTCGCGTTTTGCAGCTCATTGACGGGCTAAATATTGGTGGCGCAGAAATGATTTTGCTTGACCTGTCCAAAGGCTTGCGAGAGCGGGGAATTCATGTCAGCATCGGTTACAGTACTCCAGGCCCCCTTGCAGATACGTTGACATCTGATGGATTCGACCTCGCGAGGTTACCTCGTCTGATGCGCGTTGATCCGCTTCTTTTTATTAATATATATCGACTGATCAAACGTGTGCGTCCACATATCGTCCATACACATCTTTTCAAAAGTGACTTTCACGGACGCTTGGCAGCCCGTCTCGCCGGTGTTCCCGTGGTGATTTCAACTTTGCATAGCACAGATCGCTGGGCGCAAAAATTCCCGCTTGGCTTGCTCTACGGTTGGACAGCTAAGTTCGCAGACCGCATTATTGCTGTCTCGGATGATTTACGCGTCTTTCATCAGGAGCATACCCATGTGCCGGAAGAAAAATTTATCACCATAGAAAATGGTGTTGACCTAACACGTCATACTTTTTCAGATGTGGCGAGAGGAAAGCTTCGTAAAGAATTCCGTGTCGAAGAAACCGACATACTTTTTTGCATCATCGGAAGACTAACCCAGCCAAAAGATCATGAAACTTTTTTGCAGGCAGCATCAAAAATCAAGAATAAGATCAAGGAAGCCCGCTTTTTGATTGTGGGTGATGGACCCTTACGACAAGATTTGGAGAGCCGCTCTCTCGAACTGGGTCTTCAAGGGGTGGTAGAGTTTACCGGGTTTCGTGATGACATCCCTGAGATTATGTCTGCGCTGGATATTCTCGTCTTCTCCTCAGAATGGGAAGGATTACCTGTCACGCTGCTTGAGGGGATGGCTGCGTCCCGCGCAATTGTAGCCACCGCTGTGGGCGGGATACCTGCCGTAGTGAGAGACGGAAAGGAAGCCATCCTCGTTCCGCCAAAAGTGCCGAATGCGCTGGCTCGCGCGTGCATTCAGCTTGCTTCCGATTCCGAACTTCGTCTCAGTCTTGGGTATGCTGCCCTGACTCGTGCGACCTCAGCCTACAGCATCTCCGCTATGGTCGACCGAACGATGTCGTTGTATAAAAACCTCTTGGAAGGCAAAGGGCTTGGACAATTAGCTCAGCCCCAAAAGCAAGAGTTGGTGTAGTAGCAATGGAAAAACGCCCTTATCGTCTTCTGCTAGTAACCAAATCCACAGGCGGGATCGCTGAGTATGTTCGTTGGCTGGTGAATGGGGTGGATCATCAGAAGTTTGAGATCACGGCTGTCTGCCTTTCGGAAAATAGCCAGGAGTTTGCAAAAGAACTTCATCAGGCTTTCAGGATAGATGCGATCAGTTTTGATATGAATAGATATAAGGTGAATTTACTATCTGATTCTCTCTTGGGTTTGCGTTTGATGAAATTGATTCGCGGCGGAAATTTTGAGCTTGTACACGCACATGGTTCAAAGCCGGGTTTTCTCACTCGGGTGGCTGCCTTGGGTACAAAATTGCCGGTCGTGTATACGCCGCATGCCTTTGCTTTTCATGTTGGAGCGAAGAAGAAGGCAAAATCAATCATTATTTTTCTTGAAGCCCTGGCGGCGCGTTTTACAACATGCTTCATGACCGTATCTTCTGGTGGACGCGATCTGGCGCTTGAGCATGGTGTTGGGAAGAAGGAACAATTTACCGTCGTTCATACAGGTATTGATGCTGACATTTACCGCCAACCCGTTGATGTTGCTGACCTGAAAACGGAGTTGGGCATCCCTGTTGATGCTCCGGTAGTAGGCTCGGTAGGACGGTTAAGTGAACAAAAATCCCCGTTGGATTTTGTTCGAGTAGCGGAAGCAAGCCTGAAGTCCAAGCCTGATGCGTGCTTCATTTGGGCAGGGAGCGGTCCCTTAGAGGAAGAAGCCCGTAAATTGAGCGCAGAACTCGGGATCGAAGCGTCCATTTACTGGCTTGGTCAACGTCCTGATATCCCGCAGCTATTGCAGATCCTCGATTGCTTTCTGCTTACATCTCGCTGGGAAGGCTTTCCGTTGGTTATTTTGGAAGCGATGTCTGCCGGAGTGCCTGTGGTCGCAACAGATATTTCCGGTACACGCGAATTGATTCTGCATGGAGAGAATGGCTTGCTCGCGCCTGTTGGAGATCATGTTGCGATGACGAAATCCGTGCTGGGTATCTTAGATGATTCTACCCAGTCGAGGGTATTTGTTGAGAAAAGCACTGAGCGCATTGAGAATGAATTTACGCAAGAAAAAATGTTTGGAGAAATTCAGGCGATGTATTTGTCTCTTCTTGCTGCGGAGGAAAATGGAACCCACTAATCAGGCTGTGATCGCTTCGTTGACTGATTTTGTCACAGCCCAGCTGCCGGAATGGTACGGCCAAGACTCAAAACTTGATTTGAGTGGTGTTTCCCTGCAGGTTTTTCCTTATTCGTTCTTTTTGAGCATCCCTGTGATGCGAAATGCTGATCGTCAAACACTGCTTGCCAAAATTAAGCGTCAGCCTGATGTAGAAACACTTTCTGAAGCTGTTGCGATAGAAAGACTGCGAAAACCAGCCCGAGATGAATTTGAGATGACTCAAAAAATCTGGGACGCGTTTGTAATAGAGAACTCTCATGGTTGTACGGCAGTTAGACCTGTGGGGTACCTCGAGCAATGGAATGCAGTTGTGATGGAAAAGGTTGAGGGAAAAGCGCTCAAAGAGCTTTTGTTGCACCCCAAAACACTCTTTCGTTTGCCCAGTGCGAAAGCAGAATTATTGGAATTGATCGCCTCTTCTGCACGTTGGCTGCGTGTTTTTCATGATCGAGTTTCAGGTATGCAAGAAGTGCCTTTCCTCGTAGATGAGATCTGGATGGATGTGGATGAGAGCCTGGAGCGTTTGGAGCGCTATTCTGAAGAAAGAGTGAATATAGAAAAATATCGCATTATCTTTAGGAAAGCAATGGAAGAAATAGCTCACCTGAAAATCCCTGTGGGTATTGTTCACGATGATTTTCACTACTCCAATATTCTCGTAGAAGGAAGCGACCGAGTTTGTGCAATTGACAATGCTGGTGATTATCGTACTTGTGCCTATGTTGATCTGGCAACATTGATCACCGATCCGCAAACCCGAACCCTGCAAATTATGACAGGTGGATTTTATATTCCATCGAACCTTATTGAAAATCTTGAAAAAGAAATCTTACAGAATTATTTTGGAGAAGAAGTGTATCCCAAAGAAGTGGTTGATTTCTTTTGTGCCCTTGCCATCCTTAATAAGTGGAGTGAAGGTTTAGCCCGATTTTCTGTCGAGCGCCGGAGAAAAATGCCGACGGCTTTGCTGAAATGGATAGAAAGTTATTTTTCAAAACGATTATTTGGATATTTGTAAATTTGTTCTCGTTATAGTGTAAGAAAAAGGAGATTGAGATGAAAAAACGACGATTTTACTTACTACTAACGGTTGTTTTGCTTTTGGGAATGCTGGCTTTTTACTCCCCGCAGGTTAGTGCGCAAGGTCCCAGCCCGACCCCTACGGCGCAAACCGTTCGCCAAATGCAGACGCCAGCTCCTGGTGATGATGTACTAAGCTTTTATCAAATAGGGCAAGATGATATTCAATTGGTTGGCCCGCTTGATTACGAGGCTATCGTTTTCGGGTTACCGGCGGACTGGAAAGTTACCAATGCTGTTGAGATCACGCTATTCCTAGACGTAGCCTTCGATATCCTGAGTACGGTTACTGTTGACGGTCAGGTTATATCGCATTCTGGCGGTACGCTTATGTTGGAATATAACCGAGAAGAGATCGGAATTTTCCCGGTTGAGCAACCTGGAGAGATGATGTTGAGGGTGCAAGTTCCTCTGGAATTTTTGACATCCGCTCGTGAAGATGGGCGCCAGGAATTCACGCTTACTTTTGATAGCGCTTTATCTTGTTATCTTGAACAGCAGATGAGTATTGTGGTTCAGGATTCTTCTTACATCAAGGTGCCACATGCAACTGTCTTGCCTGATACAAGTCTGGTTCGCTTTCCGTTTCCGCTTTATCAAGATTCTGTCTACCCTGATGTAGCTACTGTTCTGGTACCGGATAATCCTTCGCCTGAAGAATTGCAAAGTGCGCTGACGGTTATTGCTGGGTTGAGCAACCGCACCCGCGGAAACTTGGCAATGGATCTTGCCACCTACAGTGAATTTAATGCTGAACAGACCGGAGCGAATCATGTTATTTTTGTTGGCAAAACAGGCACAAATCCCTTCTTGAGCCAACTCTCTTTACCTTTACCCTCTACAAATGGGGAGTTTGTTTTCTCAGGCAGTGAGCCCACAGACGGGATCGTGCAGATGGTGAATTCCCCCTGGAATGCTGCCCGAGTTGTTTTGCTTGTTTCAGGCGACACCGATGAAGCCGTTGTGAAGGCTGCTCAAGCGGTCTCTACAGGGCATTTGCGCCCTAATACTTCGCCCAACCTGGCTGTAGTTCGCGATGTACAAAATGAGTTGGGGCTGCCCTCCCAGAGTATTGATCAAACCCTTCTGGACCTTGGATACGAAACAGAGGTGCTGGATCGGAGAGGTGTTGATTCGAGTGTCTTTGATTTTTTCATCCCCTCCGGCTGGACAACCGGTCCAGATGCGTATTTTGAGTTAGCATTTGGTAATTCGGCCCTCCTTGACTATGATCGATCAGGTCTCAATGTCGAAGTTAATGGGCAGCCGATTGGTAGTGTACGCTTCACCGAAATGACAGCATCTGAAGCTGTTAATCGTGTTCGTTTCAACTTGCCATCCTCTGTAATTGCCCCAGGTGTTAATACGCTCGAGGTCATTGCCAGCCTTCAACCGCTTGATCAGTGCTCGAGTTCCCAGTTGCGCGGAATTTGGACAAATATTTGGTCCGATTCTCGTTTGCACCTGCCGCTAATGCAGACATCAGTGGCTCCCAAACTTGTCTATGATCTGTCAGCATATCCGGCACCGCTAACATTTGATTCTTCCATGCAGTCAATCGCCTTTGTTTTGCAACAGAATAATGTTGATTCATGGCGAATGGCTTCGCAGGTTGCTGCATATTTGGGCGACAGAAGCAATGGCTCGATAACTTTGCTGAATGCGCATTACGCCGATAATGTTCCCGATACTGTTCGCGACAATATGCATCTTTTACTTGTTGGCAATGCTTTGGAGATGCCTATCGTAAGCGAATTGAATGAAAGTTTGCCTGCGCCATTTGATGATGGCTCCGGTCTGGCCTCAGAAAACAATATGCAGGTGAGTTTTAAGATCCCGCCAGATTCCCCTGTCGGCTATGTTGAGCTTTTAGAATCTCCATGGAATAATGAGAAGGTGATCCTTGCGGCACTGGGTAATACCCCGCAAGGTGTGGCATGGGCAGCATCAGGCTTATATGATCCGCAAATACGCTCGCAGCTAACCGGGAACTTTGCGATAATCAATAACCAGCAGGTTACAACGACAGACACGCGTCTTGCCCCTCCTGAAACTGCTTCCGCTGCTCCAACATCTGAGCCAGGTGTGTCTATAATTCCGCCAACCACGCCCCCCGGAGCTGATACCGTTCGCCCTACATGGCTGCTTCTAGCACTGCAAATATCCATCGGTCTAACCCTTTTTGTTGGGATAATTGCAATTATCGTAGCGATCAGGCGAGGACGCAGAGAAGTGAAAATGAACCGAAGAGCGGAAGATAAGGAAGATTGAAAATTCTAAGAAATTGAAGTAAAAAGAAAAGTGGTGAGCTTTTGCTCACCACTTTTCTTTTATGATCATTGCTTGAGACGAACTAATTTATAGTGATCTCAACTTCATGTGTGAGCGGGTTGACCATCACACTTCCATTTGCGAAATCTCTTCTCCAGGCTTCTCCGTCACGGTATCGAGGTCCCAGCGAATCTCCCAATGAGTATGCGTAATTATCGTAAAGCCACACTTCCTGATATACGCTTCCGTGCGCGTAACGGAAATAAGCATTCCCTTGGTTGATCAGCAAATAAGATGCGAAAGCGAATTGTTGCAGTTCGTAATCATTTCGATCACCACGAGAAACAAGAAGGATGGTCTTGCCTAATTGCTGCGTCTCTTCGGCAAGGCGCATATGTTCTTCCCACCTTTCTACAGGGCGATATCGATCAGGAACATCGATCGCCCAGCCTTCGAGCATTGCCCCGCTGAGATGGGGTAGATGCCTTGTCCAGTCTGAGTCGTCTTTCCGTGAACTGAAGTTTCCGATCAAAAGCTTGTTGTACGGAGAGAAGTAATTCTCATCGAGATATTGTAGAAAACCTTGTATTGCGGCTTGATAACTGGCATCGGTTGGGTATTTTGCTGGAACATTCCCGTCTTCTTCTCGATAGGCAAGCGTTAGGGGGAGATTGTCTAAAAATACCCCTGACCAGTTCGGGTCACTTGCCTGAAATAATTTAATTCTTTCGAGGAAGAAAGCTCTCCATTCCTGATTGCCCGGGTCCATGACGTACCAAATATTGTCTTTGTCCTCAAGGCGGATTCTCTCTCCGTATTGATCGAGTAAAAACCAATCCGGATGTTCTTCATCAATTTGACAGAAATCGCCTGAGAAGGCTGTCACTTGATTTACCTCTGGTTCGTCTTTGCAAGAGCCTGGGTCCTGAATCGATTCAAATTCAAGGTATTGAATAAATGGTCCCTCGGCTCCGTAGTCGATCATCAGATCGCGTTGATCTTCATTTCCCTGAATGAGAATATAGAAACTGAAATTCTCTGAAACCTTGAGTAGATCCTCAGGTCTTGGGATATATGTGAACCAGACAAGATTAACGGTAGAAGGGTTGGCAACGAGGGGGGCTGTTGCCACAGTGGGAACAAGAACGGGCAAGTTCGTTTCCGGGTCCTCTGATGCGGAAGATACGGGGTAGCTAAAATATAGAATCCCCAACATAACCGAGGTGATTGTTAGCAAAACAATTAAAATAACGCTGATTCTCAAATAGCTTTTACTTGATAAAAAATCCATTTTCAAATCCTCTTTTCATACGTCTAAGATAAGGTCTGATATTTGCTAGCCAGTGATAAGCCATAAAAGGTTTTATCCTTTGCGCCTGAAAGATGCGCATGTTGACAAAGCCTCTTCGAAGCGGTTTCCAGTCAGCCTTGTAAGAATGGGTCCCGCGCAGGAAATCTATCTCTTTGAAATTGCCTTGATAACGTCTTTCGAGCGAAAACATCATCAGTAATTTGCCTACACCGAGAGACTCGAATTCAGTATCGTAACTGCCGCGCCAATCCAGATAAGTTTTGTCATAATTATAACCGCACTGAAAGGCGACAGCCCTTTCTTCGATGAAGAGCATCTCGGTTTGTAGCCATCCATTTGTCCTCATTAGATTATAAAGTTGACGCAAAAAATCCCTGTTTTTTTGAGATTGATATAGCTTTGGATAATTGCCTTTTTCATTTATCTCAAATGTGGTCAAAAAATGTTCCCACTTCAAATTGCCCCCCTTGAATAACCGATAGCTGACTGTTCCAAGTTCTTTTGCCCGCTTCAAGCGTCTTCTCAGGTTTCGACGTAAGTTTTTTGAAAGCCCTTTGAAATAAGCATCCCAGCTTTGAGAAAGCGGCAAATAAAAATGTTCATTGTGTTCTTTTATGATACGACAGTTATCTTTATCAAACAGCCGGGGTAATAGCTTGCTCTCAATAGTGCTTTGTGGCAAAGCCTTTATTTCGAGAATATCCCATTCTTCATTGCGCTCCTTTAGATAGGCAGCAATTGCTTCAATGGCAACCTCGCCTTTTGACGTAATAAATCCGCGAATATCACTTTGGGGGGTGCCAATACACAACAAAACACGAAGTTTGAGAAAAAAATTCTGGAGAGTTTTGACCATCAATGGGGCAACCCCTATCAAAACCCCGTTTTCTCTAACGGTTAATAACCACAGCTCTTTTTTGCCGCTATAGGTTTGCCACCAGGCAAAGAGCCATTCCCATGTAAGGAAAATAGTGTTGCTCTCGCTTTTTTCTAGAAGATTCCCCCACTCTTGGCGCAAAGCAATGAAAGCCTCTTTGTTGTCAATACGCTTGACTACAATTTCTTCTTTCATAGCGGCACCACTTTCCGAGTTATTTTTTTAGCAGCGGCTTTATTTTTTCTAATCCTAAATATGCGATATTTGCTTTTAGACTTTGCTGCTTAAAAAAACGAAGCTGGACAAAAACGCGGGATTCCGGCTTCCATTCCTGTTTATAGGCATGGGAACCGCGCATAAAATCAACCTCTTTGACATTATCATCAAAAGACTTTTTCAAAACTTTTAGCGCAATGAACTTTCCAATAGAAATGGTGGGGTTGATACGTGTATCAAAACCTGCACGCCAATCTTCAAATCGATCGTTGTACAAAAATCCATATTCATAGGCAACCGCTTGGTTATCAATATAAAGTAGATAAAGGATGAAGTATTGAGGAGCAAGCTTATACAAGGTTTCAAGGAAAGTTTTTTCTTGCTCCGAGTTGCAGATGCGTGGATAATTGGCATGGCAATTAACTGCAACAACTTCACTGAAATTTTCCCAAGTCAGGCTGTCGCCAAGATATTGTTTGAGCGACATCTCCCCTAAGCTTTTTGAGTTTCTTTCCGCTCGTCTTAGATTCTTTCTGAATTTTCTGGAGAGTGTTTGGTAGTAATCATCCCAACTCTCTTTAATCGGCACGTAATAATGTTCGTTTTTTGTGATTATTGCGCGAAAGTGATTATGGTTGAATGTGTTTTTTATTGTGCCGATCTCGAAACTTTCAGTGCGAAATTCGTTGAGTTCAAAAATATCCCAATTTGACTTTTGCTCCAGTATATAATCGCTCAGCATCTTGAGCGTCTGAGCATCTTGATCCCTAATGATAAAGCCGCCGATATCGTTCATCGGCGTTCCAAGTGTACACAAAACCTGAAGTGGAACGCCAAACTTTTTCCTTTTTTCAAGCATCAAGGGGGCTATGCCAAGTAAATGTTCGTTCTCCCAAACCGTAATGATCCAGAGCTTTTTATCTTCACCAAAAACTGTCCACCACGAGAAAAGCCATTCCCATGTGAGCACAGCGGATCGAATATGATTTTGTTCCAGGAGAGAATTCCAGCTATCCCGTAAACCTTCAAATGCCTCTGTCGATTTGATATGACGAATAGTTCTTTGATCCATGTTCGTTTTGTTGTTTTGCATAAGCTCTCTCTAGATTGATAAGGATAATGGCGCGCGTCGAATGTGGTTTGACTTGCTACCGTTAAAGGAGGGGTTTTCTCGACGATCCTTTGCGTCGCCACTGGAGTGCATCTATAACTTGAAGATCGCCAGATTGATTCCAGGTATGTGTAGCATAATAGGTTGACAGGCGTTGTGGTTTAAAGGTTTTTTCCAAGACTTCTTTATAATCGGTCTCGGTCAGGGTTGTGATGCGATTGAAGTTTGTTGCATACCCGTAGCGGACGGAGCAATCCTGTGCGGGGCGGATCAAATCATCTTCACGGATGAATATTCGCCCAGCAGGGCGTGCATTTTTAATATTCCTAACAACAGGGTTTTTCGGATGAGGCGTCCATTCTTTGCTGAGTGGATCATTTGCATAAAATAAATGAAGTGAATCCCAACTGGAGCCATCCTTCTCCTCGACGTTGGTAAAAAGCCACCATTTTCCATTTGCGTTTACTATTGTGGAATCCACAGCGGAAATATCCGGGATGAGAACCTGATCAAGTTCCCATTGGTCAGGAAAGCGCCTGCATCGATAGAGTTCAATGCGCCTATTCTCTTTCGTTTCCGGGAGCATGTAGAGTTGGGAATTATGTTCGAATAAGAAAGGATAGGATAAGTGATAGGGCTTTTCTAAAACAGGCATGTTTGATTCAACTTGCATTTTATCATTTAGAGCCATACAAGCTATCCGTCCTCGGTACTCAGAGAAAGGCAGCTCCTCATAGAAAATATAGAAAGTTCCGTCTTTTTTCCAAATAAAAGGGTCTGCCCAAAAACGATCCTTTGGAGGGAGTATCGGAGTGAAATTTCTCCAATCAGGTTCATCTTTCTCTTTGGCTGAGGAAATCAGCAAGATCCACTGCTCAAAAAAGAAAAATTTAACCATTTTCCTGAAGATGCGTTGTAAAAGCTGCGGCTTTTTTATCCACTCTAGTAATTTCTTCATTTCTTTCTCCGCTATGCTAATATTCACTAGGTTGTTGCCAGGGAAATATAAAAGAAACCCAATTCCCTCAATCTATCTTGAAGGAATTGGATTATTCTAATTCTTTTTCTGATTTCAATCTGCTCTGGAGGAAGTTGCGCGACATAGCCGCGATTATACCTTAGTCGTCTTCTCTTTTCCCTTTCACGACCATCACGGAGGAGGGAGCATAATGCAGCAACTTACGTGAAACGCTGCCTAGTATCCAGCTGCGTACAGGACCCAGCCCGCGCCCGCCGCTGACGATCAGATCGCTCTCTCGTTCTTTTGCGTATTGGATGATCTCCGTTGCCGCATCACCACGCAGGAAAACAAGTTGAGCATCAATGCCTTGCTCATTGAGGATTTGGTGGGCTTCTGTGAGTACTTTTTTACCGAAGATTTCTTCGGTCTCTGCGCGTTCCTGAATATTCTGCTGAATTTCTTCCAGAGGTACAGTAAAGGAAACATCCAATCCGCTGGGCCAATACTGGACGATCTCCTGCTCGCTGGGAATGGGCGGGGCAACGTGCAGCACCTCAAATTGTGCGCTTGCAGGGAAGGGGAAGGTACTCATGCAGCGCAGCATTTCTTTGCTTTCTTCTGAACCATCCGCTGTAAGCAGGATGCGCCTTAGACCCATGTAGGGCGCGCGAACGACCATGACCGGTAACTCAGCGTGCTCGGTGACTTGTTGCACAACACCACCCAGCAGGATGCCGAGGGTTGCCCGGAGTCCTTTTGCGCCGATGATGATCATGCTCGCTTGGTGTTTTTCTGCGGTCTCAATGATCTTTTCTGCGGGATGCCCCAGTATCAGTTCACTTTCAACTTCTTTCCCCATATCGCTTAGGGTATCTGTAGTTAACTTGAGCGCTTTCTCCAATATCCATACATTGGCTGTATCGGAGGGTGTAAAGACTCGCAATGCCTTGATCTGGCTCTGTGGCGTGAGTGGAAGGTCTCCAAGCAACTGGACAGCTGCCTGCGAGTGTTTCGAGCCATCATCGGCAAGCAAGATATTCAGCGTGCAAAGGTTAGGTGTGATCATTTTGTCCTCCTTCCAATAAGCAAAAATGCCAGGAACTGCAAGACAGCACTTGGCATTTTTATTAGCGTTGGACGGCGGCGGTGAAGCCAAGCCTCCCCTAGTTTCTTTATATTTTTATTCTAGCATGCTGAAAGAGGAAAAACAAATTTTATTCCTTTAGGGGTTGCGTTTTGATCTTGTCCAACCCCCATAGCGCGAGGGCGAGAACGATCAAGGCGATCAACTGCGCAGAGCGGATGCCGCCAAAGATGAGCGTGCTGTCGCCGCGGAAGGCTTCGAGGAAGAGCCTGTATCCTGCCGTGATGGCGACGAAGGTCATAAACCCGCTTCCCGCTAGGGACTGGGCAAGCCGCCTGGGAGGGTAGAGCAGGTTCAGGGTCACAAGCGCAGCGAAAACTTCGTAGATCTGCGATGGGTGTCGTTTTGTGCCCCACAAGTCCACTGCCCAAGGCAGGTCTGTTTCCATCCCAAAGCCGTTTCCTGATGCAAAGTTGGCAAGTCCGAATCCTATGGCGAGCATCCCCAAAAATGGGATGAGTGTATCGAGTGTGCTCCAGAGCGGGAGGACTTTCTTTTGCCGGTAAACCAACGCGCCGATGGCAGCGGCTGCAAGGCCGCCCGTGATATCAAGCAGGCCAGGGTTAAGTGAGATGATGTTGAGCGGATTGCTGGCGAAGGCTTCGGGGAAGCGTGCCACGTAGGCGATGCGTGCACCAAGTACGCCTGCGACCAGTGCCGTCAGGATCATATTTGAAATGTGCTCGGAAGATAATTTGTGGTTTTTGGCGTTCTTTTCGGCGAAGGTGATGCCGATCCAGAGTGAGATGAGCAGGAAAAGCCCCGGCGCTTGGAGGGAAAGGGGGCCGATTTGAATGATTGGAAGCATAAATTCTCCTTACAGATGTCATTGCGAACGAGGTGAAGCAATCCCCTGCTGTAGAGGAGACTGCCACGCCAACGAGAAGCCTCGTCGGCTCGCAGTGACATTTATTGGCCTAGCAACTCTTCGATCCGTGCGCGGATCAATGCCTCGGCGATCGGGCCACCGATCACCACTTCGCTGATGATGCCGTCCGGGTTAATGAAAAAGGATGTGGGCATCGAGCGCACCTGATAGCTGCGGCTCGCGCTCCCGTCGGCATCCAATGCAATGGGGAAGGTCAGTCCGTACTCGTCCTGAAACTCTTCGATGGCAGACAGGCTATCCTGTTGGATGGCATTCACCGCCACGATCACAAAGCCCTGGTCTTCATAATCTGTGTAGGCTTGTTGAAAAGCGGGCATCTCTGCACGACAGGGCGGGCACCAGGTTGCCCAGAAATTGAGTAGAATGGCTCTGCCGCGTAGATCTGAAAGGGTGATCGTATCGCCATCGAGTGTCTCGAGGGTAAAGTCGGGAGCGAGAAAACCGGCTTGCGGGGCGGGGATCAAGCCGGCCGTTGTGCTACCGCTCTTATCTGCGCTAAGCAATGTCCAGACCAGTCCCAAAGCCAAAATGCCAATAAAAATAAATCGTCTTCGCGTGGGTTGCATATCTCTCCGTTTTCGTCTAAACTGATACTGTATTGTCGTCTTCAAAGGGCTATATCTTACTATGTTTTTTACCAAAACCGCATATATTGGGATCGATCTGACAGGCAAAAAAGCCTTTACCTACGCAGCGCTGGATGAAGATCTGGGGCTTCTGGCGCTGGCGGATGGCGAACTTGAAGATATACTTGCCTTTATCGGGGGACAAGCCTCGGCATTCGTGGCGGTAAACGCGCCAGCGAAACCGAATCGGGGACGCGTGCGCGCGTTACTCGAAGCGGAAAGTTTAACGAAAAGCAAATCTGCCCCACGTGGCGCCGATATGCGTTTGGCGGAATACGAACTTCGTCAGCGCGGAATTAAAGTGGCGGCTACTCCTTCCCATCCCAAACATTGCCCTTCATGGATGCGCTCAGGATTCACGCTTTACGAAAAGCTGACAAGTCTCGGCTTTGTCGCTTATCCCGTTGATGATGCTAATTATCAGGTCTTGGAAACACATCCGCAGGCGGCTTTCATCGCCATGACGGAAGGGAATTTGCTGTCTGCATCTGCTCTTGAAGGGCGTTTGCAACGCCAAACCATTCTCTATGGTGAAGGCTTGAATATTCGCGATGGAATGGGTTTCTTTGAAGAGATCACGCGCCATAAACTCAAACAGGGCATCTTGCCTTTCGAACATCTCTATGCCTCCAATCATCTGGATGCGCTTCTTGCTGCCTATACCGCCTGGTTGGCGGCGACTGAACCCACGTCCACGAGTGCTCTTGGAGATGTTGACGAGGGGCAAATTTACCTTCCTGTCCCAGAGTTGAAATCGAAATACTAACCCCCTCTGCCCTTTGGGCATCTCCCCCAAATTCCAAAAGGAATTTAGGGGAGAAAGAAATAAAGGAATATACAATGCTGAATATAGGTGATAAAGCCCCTGATTTTTCGCTCCCCGACGAGAACGGGAAAGTGGTCTCGCTTAATGATTATGCCGGTAAGTGGTTAGTGGTCTACTTTTATCCGAAGGACGATACCCCGGGGTGTACGAAAGAAGCCTGTGATTTTACCGACAATAAAAACGAATTTTCTGGCTTGAATGCAGAAGTTGTCGGTATCAGCCGCGATGGTGCGGAGAAACATCAGAAGTTCATTGCCAAATATGACTTGAACCTGACCCTGCTCAGCGACCCCGATCACGTTGTCCACGAAGCCTATGGTGCTTGGGGAACGAAGATCAACTATGGGAAGGAGATCGTTGGTGTGATCCGCTCAACCTTTATTGTTTCTCCCGACGGGAAGATTGCCGCGCTCTGGCGCAAGGTCGCTGTGCGCGTGAAGCGCAAGAGTGGCGTTGTAAAGCACGCCGACAAAGTAAAAGAGAAATTAGCTGAATTACAAGCGTAAATAAATAGAGAGCCCATTCCTTTAGCGGAGTGGGCTTTTTCTTTATGGGGAAGAGAACCGAGAACCCGATTTTTCTTTCCCTGACGACTAAATATTTAAAGCGTATTCTTTATTTTTGTCCTGGGAGGGACGCATGAAGATCACAAAAAAACTGTTCGTTTCTCTACTCCTTTTTGTTTTTCTCCTTTCGGCTTGTGGCGGGGAAGATGTGCCGCAGCAAAGCGATGCAGAGGCACTGGCGACGATGGTCGCGGCGACGGTCGCTGCCGCCCCGGCTGATGCACAGTCCGCCGAAGCACCGCCCGAAGAGGCGCCTGCTGAAGCCCCTGTCGAGATCCTGGAAGGGGCTATGCAACCCCTAAACGAGTGTGATGATTTTGCTTATATGATGGGGCGCGCACTGGAGCTGACCGTTACTAGCGAGATCGTCCCGGTGACGATGAGCTGGAGCGGGGAAGTTGGCGGTGCCTGTCAGATGACGGCGCTCGGAAATGGCAATGATTTTGCAGACCTATGGGAGCCCGGTGATGCGCTTGAGCACATGATGTTGACCCAGCATTGGTCTGGGGGCGATATGCTCATGCCTTGTCTGGGGCATGGCGGCGGAGGCCCGGCTGCTGAGCAATTATGTTTTGTAGATGGTGCAAAAATTTGCGAAGCGATGATCACTGTGAGACCTGAGAATATGGATCTGTGCGAGGGGATCGAGGGTCCTATCGGGAATTGTCTGGCGGCGCTCTCTCCGGAGCAACAGCTTTTCACGATCACGCTAACGTGCGCAGAAGGTCAGGTGGCGGTACCCCTTCCTAAAACGGAACCAGAGCGAATTGAGTTCGATGCGGGTGCCACATCCACCATGATCCCGGCGACGCTTTATCCGCAATCCATCCATCCTTATGTGTTGACGGCGATGGAGAATCAGCAGATGACGGTGACCATTCACAAGAACGAGTATGCCGTGGCGGTGCTGAGCATCTGGGGCGCGGACGGGACGGTCTTAATCTCCGATCATGCCGGTGCCGATACGTGGACGGGGGTCTTGCCCGCTACGCAGGATTATTATATTGATGTGATCTCGCAGGATGCCGGGATTTTTGATTATCATCTTGAAGTTTCTGTGCCGCCTTTGGCGCAGCCGACGACGTCGGAGGTCTTCCCGCAGGTGGAGCCTTTTGAGTTTGGGTATATGCAGGCGATCGTTGGCTGGGGTGTACCACCCATGCTACCGCCCGCTTTTCCCGCGGAGGCTGGGCTTCCGCCTGTCTTGCCTTCGGCGATAACGACCGAGTTGGGTATCTATGTCTTCATTCTGGAATATGGCGCAGATTGCCAAGGGGCGGGCGCCTGCCATTATGGAGTCATCGGCGGGATGGAAAACTCAACCGGTGTGATTCAGCATTTCAATACTTACTACCCCTTTGAAGCGGAACGTGCCGAGCAGGTTGAGTTGGCGTATGGGATCACGGGTTACTTTATCGAATCACAATGCGGTGCGAATTGCAGCGATGCGACCATCTGGTGGCTATATGATGGCTATCAGTATATGCTGGGCTTGAAGGCTGGTCCGCGTGATACGCTGATCGGCTTGGCAAATGGCGCGATCACGAATTCTGTGCCCTAAGACTAAGACTCTTTTATGCTCAAATGAAAAGGTCTGGAAATTTCCCAGACCTTTTCATTTGAGAAAAGTTTGGTGCTGCCTAACGTTGGCTTTAGGCGCCCGACGATTTACAAAACGCAACCCAATTTTACCTGAAAAAACTTAAGCAAAAAAGCGCGCCGCATACCAGAGCCGAAGGCGAGTCAGGTTAACGCGGGATTAGCCTGCAATTCATCTTTTCTTCCAAGACTTTCACAATAATTGTCCTCGATAAACCGTAAATGATTCAGACGGTCCATATAATTATTGTAATGAGCAGAATGAGATTGATACCACCATGTGCGATAATACCGATCCATGTATTTTTTTGCCGCTGAACTACAAACGCTAGAGGAAGAGTTACAGCAAGGAGGGGAATTACATTCCATTTCCAAAAGCTGTGCCACAATGCCCAGATGAAACCATGATAGACCCAAGCATATTTTCTAAAAACATCTTCCTCCATGGGGAGTAAATACCCCCGGAATACGAGTTCTTCTCCGAAAATATTGAAAAACCATCCGATAAAATACACGCACGCTACCCACCATTGCCCCTTGAGGGGAATTCCAAAAAACTCACCTGGCACGATTGGTTTTGTCGGATGTAATCCTCCAGGAAAAAAGTCAGGAGGAGCCAAGAAGGGGACGTATTTGATAAGATAAACCCCAAGTGTTTGAGTCATGACACCATACCCAACAAGCGCAAAGAGACTGAGGCCCAGTGCCCAAAAGACATCTGGCTTCGTGAGCTTTTTTAGACGAAATCGCATTGAGAATGCGTACCATGTCCACGCGTGACCTTCTCGGTGATAGAGCCATAATGCCAAGCCGAAAAGAACAACAAACGGGAAATAAAAGCAAAGAAGATAGGCTTCACCAAAGCGCCACCCTAATGCGATGAAAAATGGGATCCCCCAATACACTGAGAACGAAATAGCCAAGGATGAAAATAAAAAAATCGAGAGAGACTGTATCAGGGTTCGTGTTGTTTTAGTGAGCATATGCAAACCTTATTAATGGGCAATATAAGCATGGGAGCGACACTGCATGTTTTTCATATGCTCGGACCAATCTTCCGCGACAAGGAGAGCCCACATCTCACGAAAAGGGAGCGCCATTCCTTAAGCAGGGAGTCCTCTAATACATTTATTGTGGCTATTCATGCTCTTGTCCCAGGGAGCCAATCAAGCCGTCTGAGAATGGCTCGAAGGCTGTGTTGCACCCTCCCACGATATACAGGCTACCAGCTAGCGCGGCAACGCCCGCGAACTGGGTCGGCCGGGGTAAAGCCGCCGCTTTACTCCATTGGTCTTTATCAGGGTCATAGACGAGAACTCCCGCAAGAGCATTCGCCTTATAGCTCTGTCCACCGACGATGTATATTTTACCGTCCATCACTGCGATACCGGGCTCTAGAATAGGAAGGGGTATACTAGCCTTAGCTTCCCAAACATCTGCTGCCGGATCGTAGGCCTCCACGGTTGCTACTATGGCCTCCTCCTCCGCGCCGCCTAACACATAGACTTTTCCATTCATTGCCGCAATACCACAACCCTGCCTGGGGCTGGGCAGGCGGGACAGTTCACCCCATGTGTCCGATTCGGGATCATACACCTCATTATTGTCCGATACCCCCTGCCGACTCAGCCCTCCGATTACATAGAGCTTTCCGCCCAACACACCACAATTGATATGCTGACGTGGCGTCAGCATAGGAGCGAGCGTGGTCCAGACATCAGTATCGGGATCATACGATTCGTTTGTATCTTGGAAAGGATCTCCCCCTATGGCGTATACTTTGTCGGCAACTGAGCCCATAGCCAGGTTCGAGCGCGCCGTCGGCAGACTTGCCCTGACCTGCCAGGTGTCCGTGACCGGATCATATTCGTAGCTAGAGTTGGCATAGTTTCCGACCGCATCGTATCCCCCAGTTGCGTAAATCTTGTCAGCGGTTGCTGCTGCCTTCAGATTGCGGCGAGGATTCGGCATAGAGGCTATGGCTGACCATGAGACATCCAGTATCGGCGTCGGCTCCTTGGTGGGTGAGCTTGTTGGAGTCGACGGTGTGTCTGTCGGCGGGACATCCGCCCGAAGCTTGGGACTGCACGCAGCCAGCAGACCCACTACCGCTATTCGGAGAAAATCGCGCCTGGAGATTCTCCGTGAGTGCTCAAGACAATCGATGACTTTCATCAATGCTCCTCCTCCTAGACATCCTCATATAATCGTTCTCTGACAAGAATTCCATAGATAACAGGCCGGACCACATGTAACCATGGTGGTGAGCATCTAAAAATAGTTGGGCCTTGAGTCTGTGTAGTATTCGGGGCCTGAAAGAATCAACTTCTCTAGACTATTTGAAGACTGGACAACTATTTTATCTATCATCTTGTCATCGCTTGAAGCGGGCTACGATATTCGTACCATGCAAGAATTACTGGGACACAAAAGTTTTCAAACGACCATGATCTATACCCATGTTCTTAATAGCAGTGGTATTTATGTTCGCAGCCCGTTGGATGATGAATAAACTGCTTACAACCGGTTCACAGCCCCACAATACTCACAAGTCAAGCTATCCATCCCGCGCAGGATGACCTGATCGATCGCGCCGCCGCAGGAGGGACATTGGGTTGGCGCAGATTTTACCTTTTCGGCTTCCTCGGCGCTGATCTCTATCGCGCGGGTTGCATCAAATTCCTTTGCTTTGGCACGCTTGAGCAGTGCGCGCCAATTATCACCGGGCTGCCAAATGTGGACGTGGACCGCGTCATAAGGCGCGTCGCCACTAAAGTGTACTTCGATGAAATCATCCTTATTCATAAAGCCCTCTTTGCGGGCTTTGGCATCCTCGATCAACGCCACGGGCGCTTCCCAGAGCATTTCCTGAACGAGCTTCTTTTCAGTGGCAACAAAGAGCACTTTCTTGGTGGCGACCTTTTCCTTTTGTTCGAAGATCAGGCGCTGGTCGGTCAGGTAGAGCACACCCTCGGGGTCATCCTTGCGTTCCTTGCCATCCTTTGCCCAAACCGCCTTGACAGCCATGATCCCGGATTCGGTTGCCAGCAGATTAAAGGAGGCTTCGCTCAATTCGGTCATCATCCATTCCAGTTTATAGAGATGTGATTTGACCCTGCCGACATCGTTGCTGAACTGATCATAACCACCACGGATGCTGCGCTCAGCTGCCTCCACACGCTCTTTGAGCGCATCGACCTGGGATTTCAACTTGTCCACTTCGGGTTTGAGGGCTGCCGGAGCCCCACGTTTTCCCGCCAAAGCCGTTATATGGGTTTCGAGCGGACGCAGCGAACGCTCCAGATTTTGGGCTTCACGTTCCATCTGTGAGTTGATATTCGGGGAGAGAGATGCCCATTGCTCGGCAAAATCCGCCGCTTTCCCCTCCAGCTCTTTCTCGAAAGCGTAGCCTCTTTCTCTTAGGGATGCGACCCGTTGATCCATCCCATTGACGGATGTTTGCAGGTCCTCCACACTGTCACGGATGCTGCTTAGGCGCACCGCATCCTGTAAATCCCTTAAAGATGATTGCAGACTTTGAATATCGCTACGAACTTGATTGGCAAGGCTCTGGTTGCTCATCATATCTCCTGGCTGAATTTTTATATATTAGCTCTATTTTACCCGCTTAGTTTTCGCGTGAGACAGCAATAACGATATTGCCCAGCTTTTGCCCTGTATCGGCGTAGCGGTGTGCTTCAGCGGTTTCTTCCAACGGGAAGGTTTTACCGATCACGGTCTTGATCTTTCCAGCTTCGGTCATTTCTTTCAATTGAAGCAGGTCTTCCTCCCCTTGCTCTGCGGATTTGATAATGAGTTTCTTGCGGCTGGTTAGCGAGATCCATAAGCCGAGCAGGAGATGTGAGAGCCCGGGGTTGGCTAAATAATAACGCCCGCTTTTCGTGAGTGACCTCAAGCGGCGCAGGACGGCGAATTTTCCAACCACATCGATGATCACGTCGTAGTGCTCATCGATTTTTGTGAAATCTTCCCGAGTGTAGTCGATCACGTGATCGGCGCCGAGTTTGCGGAGTATGTCCAGTTTAGTCGTGTGGTCAATGGCAGTGACTTCCGCACCAAAGTGCTTGGCGAGTTGCACCGAAAAGGTGCCGATGCTGCCACCGGCACCAAAGATCAAAACCTTTTGCCCCGCCTGGATATTTGCATGGTGCAGGAAGTGCAAGGCTTCAAACCCTGCGGTAGGGAGGGCGGCTGCTTCTGCGAAGTTTATGTTTTTTGGCATGTGAGCTAGTGTGCCCTGCATATCGCTTGTTTCCGCTGGCAGGCAAATATATTCTGCGTGCGCGCCGAAGCTAAAACCGGTGGTACCAAAGACCTGATCGCCGACTTTGTACTTTATGGTATCTCTGCCAACTGATACAACTTTCCCCGCGAATTCCTGTCCTAATACTTTTATTCTTTCCGGTCTTCGTAACCCTGCATATAGACGAAATGGAAATCCCAGCATCAAGGGAAGCTGTAGACGTCGCATTTCGCTGTCCCCGGCAGTGACCGTCGTCGCGTGGATCTTGATCAGGATCTCATCATCTTTTGGCCTTGGTTTGGGGATCTCTTGTAAAAGCAGCCCATCGGGTGAGCCGTATTTTGTCCAGATGATCGCCTTCATGTTTTTTCTGTTTGCGTTTTTCATAAAGACTATTATACAAAAAAGCGGAAAGAAGTTTTTACCTCTTTTTGCTTTTTTTTGGCTGTGGTGCTCTGCGGTGTTAATGGATGGTTGCTGATTGCTTTTCTCCCTTCAGAATCAGAGATGCAAAGAAGATGCCAAAAATTACATTCACAGCAGCGTAGACCCAATAGGCGCTCTCAGGCTTGCCTGGGATGCCGTGCAAAAAGGGGATTAATGGGGCTGCTGTATTGTTCATAGCATGAAAAAAGATGACAACGATTAATTTCTTGCCACTGGCGTTATATAACCAGGCATATACGATAGATAAACCAGTTGTCATCAGGACGAAAGCAAAAAACGAGTATGCGCTGTGCAGGTCACCTGCCATAAACCACAAAGGCAGATGCCAAAAACCCCAGACGAGGCCGATCACTAAACTTGCCGGGATGACGCCCATTTTTTCTTGGAGGGGTTCCTGTGCATAGCCGCGCCAGCCAAATTCTTCTTGTCCACCACCGATGAGCATCATCAGGAAAAAATACGGGATTGCCAAGAATAGTGGCGACACAACCATCTCGCTGGGAAATAGTGTTTCGGCAACATCCAAGCCCAAAGCAAGCGCGAGGTAATGGGCGATCAGGTGAAGCAGTAGTGGCAATCCCAAAGCGATCAGCGCATAGACCGGCTTAAAGTGAAAATCCAATACCTGTCCAAAGAATGATTTGATGCCCTGCCAGCCCGCCTCCTGAGCAACGAGGGTGATGGCCGCCAGCATCGGGGCGAAGGCGCCAATGATGACAACGATCATCGAATATTGTGTCACGTCGAAGGGGAGGGCGATGCCCAGCCCGTCTAGCACGGATGGAAGCCAAAGAGTCCATGAGTAGGCAAAGGTCAGCAGGAAGAATTTCGAGGGATCTCTTTTTTTCCTGGCATTCGTCATTGTATTTTCCTTATGTTTTTATGCCTAAATTATTTTCAGGCTATGCTCGCAATAAATGCAAAGCCCACCACTACATCTGCTATATTCACTAAAATATGTGCAACAATGCCGAGATTCAAGTTGCGCCAGCGCACTGCATAGATCAACGGCAACATCGCTACTGTCCGTGTGAGGAACATCCACGGTGTCCAGAGATGATAAAGCGCAAATAAAAAGCTGTGCATCAGTGGCGCCCACTTTCCCGCATATCCCATTCTGGGGAGCAGAAATCCCCGAAAATATAACTCTTCGACTGTGGGAGCGATGATCACGCCAAAAATTGCGAGCATCGCGTACGTCCAGATGAGTGCTTTCCAAGAATATCCTGCTTCCAAGCCGCTCTCAAAGACCGGAACCCAGCTATAGATATTTTGCTGCAGGAAGGCATCCACAGGTTTCATCAAGGTAAAGATAAGCCCCATTGCGGCTACCAGCACAAGTCCCCACAGAAAATATTGCCAGATCGGGATTGAAGTGCGATATAGGACGACCCCTTGCAGAGAAAATCTGCCATTTTTCTTTTTGCCTTCGTAGAGCAAATAGCCCAACTCCACGGGGATTAGCACCACAATAATGGCGCAGATGAGCGCCATCAGCGAGGGGTACCCCGCTGTGTGTAAGGGTTCTCGAACCAGAAAATAAAATGCCCCAGTGAGTATGCCTGGGACCAAATGCAAGATGATTGACTTTGTGGCGCTATGTGTTTCGTTTTCTTGTTGTTGATTCATTGTTGGCTCATGCTGTTTTCGGTGACACAACTTTGCGAAAGAGATTGTTTGCGTAACGCGGTGTTTGAATATTGTACCTTATTTGTTACATCCGGGCAGTTTTTGGCATACAAAAGAGCGGAAAGAAGTTCTCTCCTCTTTCCGCTCTCAAAATATGGTCGTAAAAAACTCTTTCGACCTTTTTTCAAAGATCAACTTTCATTTTGTCAGCGATTAGGCTTGTTTTTTTATCGTTACATAACTCCAGACTGATCTTCCACAACTTTTCTTGTTCCTCTTTATCAAAGGTAGTTGCATCTTCTTCTAGCGTAAAGAATTCGCCTTTTTTCCAAGAGATAAGCTTTCCTGATTTCTTCAAGCTCTCTTCTTGATTCTCCGTGAATAGGGGAGCCATGATCCGGCCACATTCTTCGATCGAAATGAATGTCCCGAAGAACTTCATGATCGTGGCAATGGTTTTCATTATGAAGGGGATTATGTTGATTTGGTTGCTCCAAACGGTCTTTGATATGTGAAAACCAAAGAATGATACCTTTGCCTGATTTGCATTGGTATACAGGTTATGCAACTGTGCGTAGAATAGTCTTTTTGCCATCATGCCCTGACCGATAGCTTTCTCAAAGCCCCACTTTCTTTCCAACTGTAAATCATCCCAATCTATTTCGCCTATATTGGTGGCATTGAAAACCACTCTGCCTCCATGTTCAGATCTTTCAAGTAACTCCAACAAGTTTAGCGTAAGCATGAATTGAGACAAATAATTGACTTGGAAATGCGGGTCCATGCCGTCTTCAGTTTCTATTCTTTTGGGTGCGTAACCCAGACCGGCATTGATGAATAAAGCATCCAGAAATTTATGCTGACTATGGATCTCTTTGATCGCCTTTTGTACATCGCTAAGTTTGGCTAGATCACATAATACGAAAGAGATATTTTTATTGTGGGTGGTTGCCCCCAATTCTTTGATTGTAGCTTCTCCAAGTTCTTTCGATCTGCCCAAAATAATAATTTCATGCGTCTGATTGTCGCTCTCGGCTAATATTTTCGCAACGCCTTTGCCCATTCCGTTTGTGCCGCCTGTTACTAAGACTTTCATTATAAAAAAACTCCTTCTAGCAAAGCGTTTCTTCTTTGCTTCGTGACCGCCATTAACTTATGGCTGTGAAATAATATTTACTGTATGTTTTGTTTGCTTTACATAGAGTAATATATTTTTTACATTAAGTCAAGCCTGAAATACAAAAATCGGAAAGAGGTTTTTACCTCTTTCCGATTACGTTCTACTGATGCCTTTCGGTTAAGGGATATCCAGAAGCGCTGATGTTTCCATATTTGCCTGGACATCGTATTCCCAACCTTCCATGCTGAGATTCATTATGAGCAACTCATATTCACCGGTCTGAGTGACTTTGAGTTTAAACTCGGCTATGCCATCGATTCCGCTAATCTCTGAAAGTGTAGTTTCTTCACCGTTTGGTTGGCTGAGTTTTACCATCACATCTGCGCCGGGTACCGGGTTATTGCCACTGCCCACGACGGCAACTTCGGAGTAGATGAAGTAATTCTTTGATTTTTGGTCATAGGTCATGTCTATTGATGAAATATGCATTATTCCCGAAGCGACGGTATCGAAATAACTGAGAATTCCCTGGTGGATTGCCTGCGCAATATCTCCACGCCGACATGTAAAGTTGACACAACCATCGCTAAAGGTGTTTTCGACAGGATTTTGGAAAATATTTTGCACGAGTAATTCTGCTTCTGCCGGGTTGGACATGAACAAAGGCTCCAGCATGGTTGCTGGCATATTGCTCTTTAGCAAAACGCCGGATGCAAACCAGTCCAGCCCAAATGAGCGGAAATTATCGGGATCAGGGGCGGTTGCCTTAAGTGCAGGATACATGACATCGTAGATGGTTTGGGCGAGCACCGTGTCATCTTCGTCAGGGTGGAAATAGAGTGCCATTGAGCCATCCCAGGTTGGGTCTACGACGCTGTTTGTGTGTACTGAGATAAGAATGATAGCTTCTTCATTGTTGCAGAATGTATAGCGGTCGCGGTTGTCTTTGTAGGTATCGTCCGTGCGGGTTAGCACGACTTCTGCCCCACTATTTTCGAGCAGCCATTTCAAGCCGTAGGACACATCCAAATTGATCGCGCTTTCGGTGAGATTATACTCAGTGTTCACCGCCCCTGGATCCGAACCACCATGTCCGGGGTCGATACAGATTTTTTTGCCTGTGAGATCGCTGCTGGATGCAGAAGTGGATGCGGGGAATGTGGCGGATAAGAGTGTTACCCCCAAAGCGAAGGCCACGAATTTTGAAAATCGGGATTTCATGTTCATCTCCTTTCTTGAACGCAAGAACCCCATACAGTTACTGCTAAATCCATTATACAAAAAAGCGGAAAGAAGTTCTCGCCTCTCTCCGCTTTCCTGATATTGCTTCAAAGAATTAGTTGTTTAGCAAGTATGCCATCGCTTCGTCTCTGATCTTTTCCATTGTTTGAGTATCGACAGCTTCCTCGGCATATTCAAGAAGCAGGCTAAGTTTTCCGGAACACGTCACTGCGCCGAGTACAAGATTGACGTTTGCCAGCGGGAATGCACCGCCGGGATGCATGATCAAACGATCCAGTTCCAGCGAGCCGTAAGCTCGCGGGAAATCCATGCGAGTGAGATTCGTGATTGCCGTGCCCATGATCTTTCTCTCCAGTGTTTCCATCTTGTCCCGTTTTAGAATGCCCAGAACAACATCATCTTTTTTGCCAAAAGAGGAGAGCTTTTGATGTCGCGGATTTTCTTTCGGCACAAGACCGCCCAATTTCTTGAAGTTGATGGCTTCAAGTATTGTGGGGTCAAGATGAAGCCAGGATATAAAGTCGCTGAAGAGTTTTTTATCAGTGAATTGCGGCTTTATTTTTTTGTGGAAGGCGCGCGCATTCTCCCAGAAAATTTTTTCAGGATCATATTTGCATTTTGGGCTGACGACACCGGCATAGAAACCCATCCCCTCACCGGCGGGGACAGGAATTCGATCACGCAGACTTCCGGCAATACCGATGCTCCCGTGATAAGGTTGCTCACCTTGAACCTTGACTTGGGCACCAACAAAGGCGGCCGTTAAAGCCGTGTTAACGGTAACCTTTTCATCTTTTGAGCGCGCTACGATCCTGGATGTCTCCTCTTCGCTTAGTTCTACAGAGAGTAATTTGTGCCGAAAATTTTGCCAATAGGCATCATTGAGCGCTTCATAATCTTCTTGTTCAAAGGTCGTTTTCTCGTCAGCCCATTTCTGATTAATGCGTTTGATGAAGAATTTCATGATGCCCTTTGCTGATAGCCCTGCAGGGAAATTCTTTTCAGAAATTGGCGCGGGATCAGGCAATACGTCGACTTTTAGATCGGGGTTTCCGAGATGTGTCATCACGTCGCGAGCCAGATAAGCCAAAGATAGCCCGTCACAGATGATGTGGTGAGACAAGATGATCAACTCGGATACGGATGCGCCGCGCACCAAAATAAAGCGGATCGCTGGCTTTTTCTCAAACTCAAATGGGAGCTTGCTTGCCGCCTCGTGGACTTTGATCCAGTGGTTGTCATTCTCGCGAGGTACAACTTCTATGGGGGTCTCGCCAACATCTTCTGACGTGAACCAGGGGGTGCGATCATTATCATATTTGATCTGCACCCTGAGATTTATATGCCGCTGCTGGATTTTGGTGATAGCTTTGGTCAATTGCTCTTCGGATACTTTTCCTTTGAGCCGCGCCACCATCGTGACAAGCGAAAAAGGGGAATGTGTGAACAAGCGCTCGATGGGCGTGATCTTTCTTGTATATTGCTGGGCTACCAGGTTCTTTGACATGATTATCTCTTTCTTTATTGTGAAATAGATTTCAATCTTATGCACTATATTATACGAAAAAAGCGGAAAGAAGTTCTCACCTCTTTCCGCTTTGCTATTCGGGACGGTCTAAAGTCCTCCCTCATCCCATGAAGGCTCACTTCGGCTTCGCTCAGTGCAACGCCTGTGGAGCTAAAATCACCCAGCCCCGAAGGGGTTTCCATGAACTGAGCAGGTGGCTTCAGCTAAAATTTATCCTTTAGGAAATACCAGCCCTCTTCTCAGGTGAGATTTTTATCGGAAATTTGATTTTATTGCCTATCTAAACTGAGTAATGCTGTTTCCTTGAGCTTTTGTGCAATCTCTTTTGTGCTTAGCTCAGCAGATTTAAAGCTTTCTTGAATGATCTGGGGCATCTGTTCGCTTTCCAAAGCGGTTGATTTGCTACGAACTGCCCTTAAGCAGGCTTCTACTTCAACAAACAGCTCCCTTATTGTATTTACGTTAGCATAGAACAGATCTTTAGCATGTGGTTCAGCACTTTTGTCAAGAAGGGTACGAGGACTAACCACAATAGTTATTACTTCTGCATATTGTGTGAAAAATGGATGTGCACTTTGCCAATCTTTATGGCCTTGAGCTTGTCTGCAAGTGCTTACAGAAATACCATGTTCAGGTGTCTCTTCACTTTTAGATTCAAAAAGTAAAACGTATTCATCTCCTAGTCTCCAAACACTATCAGGAACAGCTTGACCATTAGGTTTCTCAGCATCAAACCCCAACATTTTCCCTAATTCGGTCAATGCTCTATCAAAATTGTCTGCATCTATTGCTTGTATGTAATCATGATAGCGCTTCATGTTTTTTTCAAACTTTGCCCCAGTCATTCCAAGGTGAGTAATGTATTTGCTTATGTTGCTCACGGATAGGGTGATGCCTGAACTTAGTTCTTTGAGAGTAGGGTTTTCGGGAGCAAGCTCATGCGACAAAGATGTGAACCATGAAATAGCAAGATTTGCTTGGGATGCACGATAAAACCGATCTGCTGCCGTCTGGATTATTTTCTTGTCTTTTTTATTAGAGCCTAGATAATAAGCAGCGCATCCAGCAAAATAGTTCCAAAGAGCTCGATAAGCACTTAAACTCTCTCCTGATAGTGTATCTATGATTTTAGTAGCTTTGCTTAGCGCCGCATCATAATCACCCTTCCAAATATCATATTGATACATAACTTCTAAACTTACAATGCTACGCAATTTGGCAAGATATGAGGAAGATGATGTGTCAGGCGCACTATTTCGTCTCCTAGCAATATCCTTTTCTGCTATATCCCATTCGGAACTTCTTGATAAAAATAATTCAGTTAAGCTAGATAAACCATCAATATTTTCTGTGTCTGAATTATCTAGCCCAAATTCCATTTCTGCTCTAAGTTCTGGGTGTAGTTCATTTTTGTTCTCTTTTCTTATGCAAAAGTCCAGCAAGTTTTCGCCAAGCATTAGAACTACTGCATAATCTGTCGAATTACGAGTACATCTCCCTACTGCTTGAGTTATTCGAGTTCTTATTCTGTCTCTAAGGACGGCAGTAGCTCCAAGTTTTGACCATAAGAATCTTTCTAACAAGTTTACAGATGCGGGAAGCTCATAGATAATTAACGAACGACATGTATCTCCAGGCAAATCTATCCCGTCATAGCGATTAGTTAAGCCTAAAACGACATTTGAGCTATTGGTGAAATTGTCTAAGGATGTTTCTACTTGGTGAGATTTAAGTATTTCGTGCCCAACCTTTGATGAGGAAAGAAGTTCTGAGAATTGATCTAAAGAGTAGTTGTTAGGAGTAAGAACCAAAGAGCGCTCTTGTGAGGCGATAAATTTAGAAACCCAAGTTTGGTAATCATCCTTTGCGAAAGATCTGTCAGGAAATATAAACAATTTGCGCCCAGTGCTTTGTTTATCCCAGCCTTGTGGAGCTGGAATGCGATGAATACTAGGTATCCCTGTAATTCTTTCAAGCTCTCCTCCTGCTCCTAGGGTTGCTGACATATAAATTCGCTGTTTTGCATTGGAAAAAGGTGTATGCAGTAATGTTGGAGGTATAAATGGTCGAATTAATATTTCTGACCATGAGACAAAGACGGAGCAAGCAGCCAAGTTGCCTTGAAGTAATTGCCAAGGGTAAATTAGCTTGTTTTCATGGTTTGCTGATGCGTTTAATACGTCTGTTAATGCTTCTGCCTTACGCATAAGTCTGGGAGATGGAATTACGTCAAGATTTTGTCTTTGCAAGGGCGTAGGATTATCACTTAACAGATCAGGGATTATGTATCTTGGTATCTCGTCCAAATATAATTTTATAATTTGATCATATAGATCTCGGTGATCATATCGAGAAATGGATAAAGACCAAAGTCCAGAAATATAGCTATCGCCAGCATGTGCATCGTCAAAGATTATTGTTTCAGGATTTGCGAAGCGTGGGTTAGTATTAAAAAGTCCTGAATAAGTAGTTATTGCAACAGCGTCAGCTGATACATAGGCAGAGAAAGATGTAGGAGAGTAATCTCTCTGTGGCCCAACAAGGACAGGAGAGTTTATTCCATACTCATCGGCCTTTGCTCCAACTTGATAGGCTAATTGTCTTGTTGGGCAAAGATATAGAACTCTTTCTTTTAGCTCTCGTCTTCTCCATTCGGCTATTAACAAGCCAACAAGTGTTTTTCCTGTCCCTGTTGGTAATTCGAGTGCTATATCCCTTTTGTCAACATCTTTGTGATATGTTCGGATAATATCGGCTTGGTGAGACCATAGATGCTGAATTTTAGGGTCACGGTTTTTTAAATCTCTAAAAAGAGTCTCTGCATCTGATATGCTAGCACTTTTAGAGTCTGACAATTTAAACGGAAAGGCTTTTTTAGCTTCACTATCCATATTTGCTCCCTCTCAGGCAATAAGATATAAATCTCAACTTTGAACAAAAAAGGTCTGGCAGTACAATACTGCCAGACCTTTGACTTTTCACTTCCTACTTCAACTTCTCTTCCACCCAGCCAGCGACAGTGCCTAGCACTTCATCCAGCTTCTTGGCGTCCTTGCCGCCTGCCTGGGCGAGGGTCGGGCGTCCACCGCCACCGCCCCCCAAAGGCGTGGCGACGAATTTGACCAGATCGCCTGCTTTGATGCCCCGTTTGACCAAATCGTCCGTCACGGCGGCGATTACCATCGGGCGTTCGTCCACGACGCAGGCCAGCACGGCGACGGCGCTCTGCGGGTTGCGTTCGCGGAACTTGTCGGTCATCTCACGCAAGGTGTCCATATCGGCGTTTTGCAGTACAGCGGTCAGGACCGTGACATCGCCCACAGACGAGGTCTCATCCAGGACACGGGTGAAATCGGCGGCTGCCAAATTCTGGCGCAGATGCTGGATGGTATTCCGCATTTCTTTCATCTCGCCAAGATTGGCTTCCGCTCTTTCGAGCATTTTGTCGGGTGTGGTCGCCATCATTGCGGCTGCCTTGTTGAGCACGCGGAAGCGATTTTGGATCAGGTCATAAGCCGCCCGTCCCGTGATTGCTTCGATACGCCGGATGCCCGCCGCAGCGCTGCCTTCGCTGGTGATGATGAAGGTGCCTACCTCGCCGCTGCTCTCGCAGTGCGTGCCACCACAAAGTTCATTGGAAAAGGTGCCATTTGACGAAGTATCACCCATGGTGATGTTGCGAACCACTTCGCTATATTTCTCGCCAAAGAGTGCGGTCGCGCCACCGTCCAAAGCATCCTGAAGCGGCTTATCTTCGATATGCAAAAGATGATCCTCGAGCACACGCTCATTCACATAACGCTCGATAGCTTCGATCTCATCAGAGGTCAGGGCTTCGGGGTGCGTAAAGTCGAAACGCAGTTTTTCGGGCGCAACCAATGAACCCGCCTGACGGGCATGGTCGCCTAAAATGTCGTGCAGCGCGGCATGCAGCAAATGCGTGGCGGTGTGATTGCGCATGATGTCTTTTCTGCGGACGCCATCCACATTTGCGGATGCACTATCGCCCACTTTTGGGTTGCCTTTTTGGACTTGACCGACCAGCAGGATCAGCCCGGGCGCGGGCTTGCGGGTGGACTGGATCTCAATCTCCCAGCCATTGCCGACGAGAACGCCCGTGTCCCCAACTTGCCCGCCAGCCTCAATGTAGAAACCGGTCTCGGGCATCGCCACTTCGACCGCATCCCCGGCATTTGCGGTTTCAACGGGTCTTCCGTTCACGACTAATGCCAGCACTTCCCCTTCAGCGGTGAGTTTAGTATAGGGATCGTATTCAACGCCCTCTTCAGGGAGCTTGCCTGCTGCCTTGAGTTCTTCTGCCAGCGCGGTGTACATTTCGGCATCTTCGCCGCCGAGTTCGCCCATCGCCTTACCGCCGCCCGAGGCAATCCGGTGTGCGTCCATCGCATTTTTGAAGCCCGCTTCGTCCACGTCGAGATCTTTTTCCTTGGCAATGTCACGGGTAATTTCGAAGGGCAGTCCATAGGTGGCGTAAAGATCGAAGGCTTTGTCACCAGCGAGAATCTTGTTCTCACTTTTCTCCACCCGGGCTAATAATTCATCCAGGTGCGCTGTGCCGCTCTCGACGGTTTTTGCAAAACGGATCTCTTCACGGGTCAAGTTGTCGAGAATGGTGGCGCGGTTCTTTTCGAGTTCGGGGTAGAACTCGCCATAAGAATCGACGATGGCATCAGCGACTTTGGCTAGGAAAGGTTCATGCAAGCCGAGCTTTCCGCCAAAACGCGCCGCACGGCGAATGATCATCCGGCAAACATAGTTGCGGCTCATATTGCCGGGCACAACCCCGTCCGCGATCAGGAAGGCGGCTGTACGGGCATGGTCGGCGATCACGCGGTAAGGTGTGAAGTCTTCGAGCATCTCATCTTCGTTGTGCCCCGTCAACTCGCGGACGGCAGCCAGTGCGCCTGCGAAGAGATCGATCTTGTAGTTGGAATCTACGCCCTGCAGGACGGCGACGATCCGCTCAAAGCCCATGCCCGTGTCCACATGGGTGGCAGGTAGAGGATCGAGGGTGTTCGGTCCTGTTCGGTTATATTGGATAAAGACGAGGTTCCACAATTCGATGAAGCGGTCGGTGTCGAGAGTCTCCTTGGTTACAGGGCCTTCTTCGGGGCGCAGGTCGATGTGGATCTCGGAGCAGGGTCCGCAGGGGCCAGTATCCGCCATCTCCCAGAAGTTATCGGTGCGACCCAAATAGAATACGCGCTCGGGTGCCATGCCGGGTTGAGCTTTCCAGTATTCGGCGGCTTCATCATCGGAGGGGATTTCGCCTTTTTCGTCTTTGAAAACGGTGGCATAAAGCTGTTCTTTGGGAAGCCCCCAAACATCGGTGAGTAATTGCCAAGCCCATTCGATGGCTTCTTTTTTGTAATAGTCGCCGAAAGACCAGTTGCCGAGCATTTCAAAGAAGGTGTGGTGCGTGTCGTCACGTCCGACATCTTCGAGGTCATTATGTTTGCCTGCCACGCGCATACATTTTTGCGAATTGACAGCGCGAGTGTAGGGGCGTTTATCGGTGCCAAGGAAAACGTCCTTGAATTGCACCATGCCGGCGTTGGTGAAGAGCAGCGTTGCATCGCCGCCGGGAACGAGGGAGGCCGAAGGCACGAAAGTGTGAGTTTGCTCTTCGAAAAAGTCAATGAAGTCTTGGCGAATTTTAGCGCCGCTATATTTCTGGGTCATAATCTCTCCGGGTTATTAAAGAAGTCAGGGAATTATAAATGATGAAGGGGAATTGGTAAAACGTTGGAGCGGGTAGAACGCTGATTGTATGATTTGGGGAATTCTCATGGATGAAAAAGAAAACCAGCGAAGGTCTTTGAGGTGGCTAAATCCGTGTCCCGTTCTTTATCTTTTCAGATAGAATAGTTCTATGGCTAAATTGATCACATTCGTTGGCGCGAGCGGGGTCGGGAAAACGACTCTCGCCAAAGCCCTTGCCGCTGCAGGCGACTTCGCCACTGGTTTTGAGCAGCACGATACTCGCCCTTTTCAGCATCTCTGCGACCAAGACAAATATTTCACCCTGCACAATCAGATCGACTACTTCCTCCTGCGTGTCGAACAGGAACGCATCCTGCGTGCAGACCCTCGTCCCGCGCTCCTCGACGGCGGCTTGGATGTGGATTTTTATGGCTTTGCCCGTCTTTTCCACAAGCGTGGCTATCTCAGCGATGCGGAGTTCGATCTCTGCAAACGGCTCTACGAGCAATTGCGTCTTGCGCTTCCTGTGCCGGAGTTGATCGTTTATCTAACGGCATCTGATGAAGTCGTGCGGGAAAGGCTTGCGGGGCGTGACAGAGTTAATATCGCCACAGCAAATGATGCGGGGTTGCTGAAGGGATATCTGGAAGGGTGGCTGGAGACTTTGCCGCAAGAAAATGTACTGAGATTTGACGTGTCAGAAAGTGATATGGGTTATAGTGATATCTTACCTGTGCTTATAAACAAAACGGGATAGGTTGAAATATTTTATATTTACACTGCAGGGCACTCAAATGAAAAATTAAGATAGAAATGGTAGGATTAAGGTCAGTTAAAAAATCCTAGAGGTACTTATGAGCAACTCTCGTATTGTCAAACACGTACAAGAACCACAAATGGCCATGGAAGGTGCAGGCGTACTCCTGCGCCGCTCTTTCGGTCCCCATGTCAATAATCTGCACGATCCTTTTTTGCTTTTCGACAACTTTGCCTTCAACAACCCCATTGAAGGCACACCGCCCGGTTTTCCCACACATCCACATCGCGGCATCGAAACTGTTACCTATATGCTCGAAGGCGCTGTCCGTCATCGCGACAGCATTGGCAATGTTGGTCTCATCGGTCCCGGCGACGTGCAGTGGATGACGGCGGGCGGCGGTCTCATGCACGAGGAAATGCCCCGGCGTGGCGAGAGCGGAAAAATCTATGGCTTCCAACTTTGGATCAACCTACCCTCGCATCTCAAATGGAGCAAACCTGAATATCGCAGCATCACCAGCGCCGAAATTCCAACTATAGAAAAGGATGGAGTCACCATCCGTGTCATTGCGGGGGAAGTGGATGGGCAGCGTGGTCCCGTTGGTGCCATTGCCGCCGCCCCGATCTACCTTGACCTTGCGCTTGATCCCGCTTCCGAATTTTCAACCCCGGTGCCGCAGGGACATACCGTTATCGCCTACGTCTTTGAAGGCAGCGGCCTTTTTGGTGCAGACGAAACCCCGGTCGATGCCGTCAAAATGCTTTTCTTCAGCGATGGCGAGGGTTTCCAAGTCAAAACCACCGATTCGTCCGTGCGCTTTGTGCTCATCGCCGGTGCACCCTTCAACGAGCCGATCATGCCTTACGGTCCCTTTGTGATGAATACCCGCGAAGAGATCATGGAAGCCTTCAACGATCTACGGGATGGCACTTTTGTCTGGAATGAGGAAGATCTGCGTTTTCAATAGGAGGAAATATGCCAGCCGTTACCACAATTTATCATGGAGAAAGAATCGCGAAAGAAGGCAAAATCCGCCTTGGTTGCTCCGCAATAATTTTTGATGAAACAAAGAGGAAGGTTCTTCTCACTGAGCGTGCGGATAATAAGCAATGGTGCCTTCCCAGCGGGGGAGTCGACCCTGGCGAGACCGTGGAAGAAACCTGTGTCCGCGAAGTCTACGAAGAAACAGGATTGCATGTCAGCGTAAAGGGCTTGGTCGGTGTATATAGCGACCCGCATCGGTTAGTAGAGTATCCTGATGGGAACAAGGCGCATGTGGTTGCTCTATCTTTTATCGCGGAGATCATCGGTGGCGAGCTTGGCTTAAGTGATGAGACCACCGACTACGGCTATTTTTCCATAGAAGAAATGGAAATGCTGGATATGTTGCTCAATCACAAAGAGCGTATTCTGGATGTATTAGAAAGCCCACTGAGTATAGTAATTAAATAAAATAAAGGTTGGTAAAAACCCAACCCTTATTTTTCACTCTGGCAGATCATCCAGCAGTTGTTGTATCTGTTGCCGATATTTTTGGAAAGCTTTTCGCCCCGCATCCGTTAATCTTAGCATGGTGTTGGGGCGTTTGCCTTTAAAGCTTTTAACGACCTCGATATATTGGGCTTTTTCCAATTTGCTCATATGTGCTGAAAGATTCCCCCAAGTCATTCCCGTCTGCGTCATCAGGAAAGTAAAGTCAGCACTATCGAGCACATAAAGCAACGCCATTAATTTGAGCCGTGCTGGCTCATGGATGAGCCGGTCAACATCATTCAATGAGTTGACTTCCGGCGTGCTCATGCCATCTCCTGCGCAGGTGGGTAGGTTTTCAAAAAACGGACAAAGTACCAGGTGCCGATCCCTACGATGATCGCTGCGGGGATGACAAAGAGGATATAGTCGAGATTGATCTCATAGCGGTTGTAGAGCCACTGGTCGAGCGGAACAGGCAGTGCAAAGAGTACACCAATATAGTAAAGACGTTCAAAGGATGTGAAATAAGCGATCGCGCCAAAGACCACCAGCATGTTCAAGGCATAGATCATGGGGAAAAGGGCTTTGAAGCTGGCGCGTTGCTCGGGAGAGACATCTGTCATCCCAGCTGTGAGCCACCAGGCAATTAAACCAACGATGACTGAAGCAAATAGTACAACGCTGATCTTGCGCCGCTTTTTCGACTTGAATTTAACGCGCCCAATGCGCGGCACAACAACGAAGCGTTTTCCCAGCCAAAAGGCAGCCATGACGAAAACCATCAACCCAAGATAGATCATCATTGCCTGGTCCTCGCTGAGAGCTGTGCTATTCAAAAAGCTGCTAATGCCCATCAGCCCCAGCAACAAGCCGAGATAAATATCCCAAAGCCCGTCATCAAAGAAGGAGCGCCAAGCTTTTTTCTCAAGGGCTTTCAAGTCAAGGAGTTCGTTCATAACTCTTCTCTCTTTCTGCAAACAACTTTGCAATACAAAGTTAATATACAAGAAAATAAATCCCTTGTCAAGTATTATTGAGCAGGATAGACTGAAAGAAAAAAAGGATGAAAAAATGGATAACTCAACCTTGGAATTGATCCACGCACACGGCTCTGTGCGCCGCTACAAACCAGACCCTGTGCCTGCCTCCGTTATTGAAAGAATTGTTGCCGCCGCACAGCGTGCCTCCACCTCGTCCAATTTGCAGATCTATAGTGTGGTCGTTACCACTGATGGGGAGCAACGTGCTGCGATAGCAGAAGTGGCTGGTGGGCAAAAACATATTCTCCAGGCACCGGTTTTTCTGACATGGTGTGCTGACCGCTATCGTCTGGAGCGCGCCTGTCAGTTGCGTGGTTATGAACATAACGCTGAGATGATCGAGAACTTCCTCGTCGCCGCAGTGGACGTGGCGATCGCCGCGCAAAACGCCGCCCTTGCCGCCGAGTCGCTGGGGCTGGGCATCTGCTATATTGGCAGTATCAGGAATAATCCCGCGCGCGTGATCGAGATGCTGAATTTGCCGCAGCATGTTTTCCCCATCACCGGGATGACCCTTGGCTACCCGGAGCACCCTCCACGCATCCGCCCGCGTTTATCACAAGATGCCATTTTGCACTGGGGTGAATATCAGCACGATCAGGATGCCGCTTTGCAAGCTTACGATAAAGCCATGATCGAAACAGGCATTTATAAAGGCCGTCAGGTGGATGTGCCTGGCAAGGATGGCGAGATGGAAGCTTATGGCTGGCTGGAGCATACCGCACGCCGCACATCCCAACCAAAACGTGAAGGAATGCTATCTGTTATCAAGGCCCAGGGCTTTGAGATGAAGTAAAGATGTCCGAGATCAGCCGCGTTAGACGTTCGAAAGAGACAGCCCGTCAAAGCTACGATAAGATGAGTCGTTGGTATGATCTTTTTGCGAGCAGTGAAAAGAAATTTGCCGAGATGGGCATCTCTATGCTCACGGTGCGATTCTCCGAAACAGTGCTTGAGATCGGTTTTGGAACAGGACACACTCTTTTAGATTTGGCGCGGTTGGCAGCGACAACACCTGTTCACGGGATCGATTTGTCCCCAAGTATGCGCGTAGTCACTGAGAAGAAGCTCGCCCGTGCAGGGTTTCTTGAAAATGTGATCTTGCAGACAGGAGACGCTGCGCATCTGCCTTATAAAAGCGATACTTTCGATGTGATCTTTATCAGCTTTACACTGGAATTATTTGATACGCCAGAGATACCGCAAGTGCTGGGTGAATGTCGGCGTGTGCTCAAAACAGGGGGCAGGCTGGGTGTGGTTGCCCTTGAAAAGCAGGATTGCCACGCTGTGCGGATCTATGAATGGTTCCACCAACGGATGCCATCAATAATAGATTGCCGTCCTATTTATGCTCAGGCAAGTCTTGAAGAGGCAGGTTTTTCCATTGCCAAAAGCAAAATCTTGAAGATGTGGGGATTGCCTATTAGTGTCCTCGTTGCAATAAAAAATCCCTGAAAAACTTCAGGGATTTTTTCATCATGGACGAACGCTCTTCGGCAGTCTGGCAACCTTAGCCACTTCAGAAAAACGGCTTTAGGCACATGACTTTGCGCAATCAGCTTTCACTGATCTTACCTGTTCGGCATTCTGGCTATCTTGCCCACTAACTCACAAAAAGCAATGGTGAAGATACCAGATTTTGCGTCCCAAACTTTCATTTGGGTTGCCTTTTCGGCGGTCTTTTTTCTTGATCTTTCGATTTTAGATCCAAGACTCTGCTTTACAAACTTTCGTTTGAATCGCTTTTTCGGAGCGTTGCCCTTCCATTATTGCATAAAGAATCCTCTGATTCAAGTAATTTTCTGTAGATTCTGAAGGCTTTCTAAAGTCATCTTTCTTTGGTTATAGCGTCGATATAAAAAGAGCCCTTGTCCCAACTGTTGTCCGTCCCCGGTGGCGTATTTCAGAGAAACGAACGCCGAGAATGGCGTTTGGAGCGTTTTTTTGCCGTATTTAAACACACCAACTTATCCACTCCCTGTTTTCTGTGGCTTTCCGAATTTTGAGAAAGCACAGTATACTCATGCCATGATGCAAACACGCTGGCAAATACAACCTTCCCTCACGCCTGAAGCAGAAAAGGCGCTGGCTAAATTCCCTCCAGTTTTACGACAATTACTTTTCAATCGCGGTTATGCCACAGATGCCGATGCGCGCGCTTTTCTAAAAGCTTCACCCGCGCACGATATGTCCCCTTGGGAGCTGAAGGGGATGGATATTGGCATCCCGCGTATCTTGCAGGCAATCGATAACGATGAAAAGGTCGTTATTTATGGCGATTACGATGTGGATGGGGTCACTTCCACAGCCCTGCTTGTACAGACTTTACGCGCCCTCCACGCGAATGTGGATGCCTATATCCCCAATCGTTTTGATGAAGGCTACGGGCTAAATATGGATGCGTTGACACAGCTTTCAGAAGAAGGCGCGGACCTGGTTATCACGGTCGATTGCGGCATTCGTTCGGTGGATGAAGTCGCACACGCTCGTGACCTTGGGCTTGATCTCGTGATAACAGATCATCACCACCCGGGCGATGTGCTGCCGCCTGCGTTCGCGGTCATTAACCCCAAACAAGAGGGGGATTCCTACCCTGAAAAATATCTGGCTGGCGTGGGAATCGCCTATAAGATCGCGCAAGCTTTGTTCGAAAAGAGATCTGCAAATGATCTGACACCCGATCATCTTCTTGACCTGGTTGCCTTGGGCACGGTCGCGGATCTCGCTCCTCTTGAAGGTGAGAATCACGCCCTTGTCCGCAAGGGATTACGCGTTATGCGTAACGCTCAACGGCAGGGATTGGTTTCTCTCGCAGCGGTGGCGAGTGTGAATATTCAGGAAGTCAGCGCCATGAATATCGGCTTCAGTCTCGGGCCGCGTCTGAACGCAGCAGGGCGCCTGGATTCTGCGCTTGCTGCCTATAAATTGCTCATGGAAACAGATTTCATGAAGGCTGGTGGGATGGCGCAAGAGCTTGAGATCAAAAATCGCGAACGTCAGAATATCACGCGCGAGATGCAGGAGGAGGCTGAGAAGATCGCCCTCGCCGCCGATGAAGATGCCTTTTTGTTCTTTGCCGCTTCGCCTGAATTCAATCCCGGCGTGGTTGGTTTGGCAGCTTCTCGTTTAATGGATCAATATTATCGTCCTGCCATCGTCGGGCATGTGGATAAGGAGACGACCGTTTGCTCATGCCGTTCGATCTCTGAATTCCACATTACCGATGCGCTTGATAAGTGCGCCGACCTGCTGGTGCGACATGGCGGTCACGCCGCGGCAGCAGGCTTTACTGTCCGTAACGAGAATGTTGGGGCGTTGATCCAGCGTTTACAGGCGATTGCAGCGGAGGAACTCGCGGGTGTAGATTTGCGTCCGGTATTGGTAGCAGATATGGAACTTACGCTCGACGCGCTGAACTTCGAACTTCTTGAACATCTGCAATATCTTGAGCCTACCGGATACGGCAATCCGCAGCCGGTATTTGTATCCCGCAATCTGCGCCTGGCATCATCCCGCACAGTTGGTCGAGATCAGTCGCATCTTAAGTTGTCTGTCACTGATGGCAAGGTAACTCTGGATGCCATTGCTTTTCGGCTGGGGCATCTAAGGCCTGAATTGCCCTCGAATATCGACTTGCTCTATACCTTTGAAGTGAATGAGTGGAATGGGCGCAAGTCCCTACAACTGAACGTGAAGGATATAAAATTTTGAGAAGTGGTTCTGCTCTTTTTGAGAGCAGAACTTTTTTATTAATTTTGACACCCTTGAAACAAGAGTTTCTTTTTTTGCGCAAATGATAAACTTTACTCTCTCGATGACATTTTATTGCTGAAATACTCTTCTCACAGGAGACTTTCAAATGACAGAAGAACTTGTAAAACGCTTGCTTTCCGGGAATGAAGCCCTTGCGCGTGGCGCGTGGGAAGCAGGTGTTGAAGTAGCCTCGGGTTATCCAGGTACGCCTAGTACCGAAATTCTGGAGAATTTCGCGAAGATGCCTAACGTTTACGCTGAGTGGGCGCCGAACGAAAAAGTTGCCCTCGATGTTGCCGTCGGCGCAGCTTATGCGGGCAAACGTGCTCTTACCACGATGAAGCACGTTGGCGTAAACGTAGCCGCCGACTCGCTTTTTTATGCCGCTTTTACCGGTATGGAAGCCGGTCTGGTGATCATTTCGGCGGATGATCCCGCCATGCATTCTTCGCAGAATGAGCAGGATAACCGCAACTACGCTAAATTTGCACGCATCCCCTGTCTCGATCCGGCTGACAGCCAGGAAGCCAAGGATATGATGCTCGCGGCGTTCGAGATCAGCGAAAGATTTGATACGCCCGTTCTTTTGCGCCCGACAACACGCGTTTGTCATACCAGCACGCTTGTTGAAGCTGGACCTGATCGTTATCGGGCTCCTGAACCAGGGAAATATCCACGCAATCACGCCAAATATGTCATGGTGCCTGCCAATGCACGGGGACGCCATCCCGTTGTTGAGGAGCGCCTTGAAAAACTGGCAACCTTTGCCGAAGAATGTGAACTCAATCGTATCGAGACGCGCGGCACAGCGCTTGGCATTATCACCAATGGCATTGCCTATCAATATGCTCGCGAAGTTTTCCCCGAAGCGAGCGTGTTGAAGCTTGGTATGTCCTATCCGCTGCCACAGAATATCATCCAGGATTTTGCCGCGCAGATGGATAAGGTCATCGTCCTCGAAGAACTTGATCCCTTTATCGAGGAGCAGGTTCTCTTGATGGGTGTCGAATTATACAAACCGGAAGGATGGACACAGGGAGCATACCCGCACTTCAAATCCCTTTTCCCGTTGACCGGGGAGTTCAATCCGAAAATCGTCCGGTCGCACGCGATTTCGGCTGGCTTGCTGCCCGAAAAAGCGGATGCCCAACCCGAACAGGATGCTGCAAAATCCGTCGAGTTGCCGGTCCTTTCAACTGAAGATCTCCCCAACCGCCCGCCAGTGCTTTGCCCGGGATGCCCGCATCGTAGCACCTTCTACATTCTGAACAAGCTCAAGCGTCCCATTAATGGGGATATTGGATGCTATACCCTCGGCGTTGTCCCGCCTCTCAGTGCAATGGATACCTGTGGTTGTATGGGTGCCAGCACAGGCGTTGCACACGGCGGAATGATGGCTGGTGATAGTGAACGTCATTTTGCCGTGATCGGCGATTCGACTTTCTTCCACACCGGTGTACAGGCGCTGATGAATGTCGCTTATAACCAAAGCAATGTTATCACTATCATTATGGATAATCGCATCACCAGCATGACCGGACAACAGGAAAACCCCGGCTCAGGAGTGACGCTGCAAGGCAAGCCAACGAACGAGGTGGACATCGAAGCACTGGTGCGCGCGATTGGCATCAAAGTTGTGAAACGTGTTGAAGCCTATGATGTGGACGCGATCGAAAGCACACTTAAAGAGTGGCTAAAGGTCGATGAGCCTGCTGTCCTGATCACCGATCATGCCTGCGCGCTGCTGCCTGAAGAGCGGCAGAAATATCTGTCGCTGGATGTGATCGAAGAAGATTGCAATGGCTGTACGCTTTGTTTCCGTATTGGCTGCCCAGCGATCATCAAATCCGATAAACTGGATGAGAAGACACAGCGCCCGCTGGCGGAGATCGATCCGCTTCTATGCACAGGCTGTGAGATCTGCGCGCAGGTATGCCCGCGTGATGCGATCTTATTCCGTAACCAGATGCTTGAGTTGAGGATGAATTAAGGATGATGAAAAAAACGCGTTTTCTACTCACAGGTGTTGGCGGGCAGGGGACGATCCTTGCCAGCAATGTTTTAGCAGAATTGGGAATTGCTTTAGGCTATGATTCAAAAAAGGCGGAAGTCCATGGTATGTCGCAGCGCGGTGGGAGTGTGATTTCCCATGTTAGTTGGGGGGAGCAAGTTTTCTCTCCCGTTATCCCCGAAGGCGAAGCTGATATTTTGATCTCCTTCGAAAAACTCGAAGCCATGCGCTTTGCCGGAGGCATTCGCAAAGATGCCATGGTGTTGATAAACGATCACGAGATCGTGCCATTGACAGTCAGCTCTGGTGGTGGAACATATCCTGATATAGATGAAATTCGTTCCGCTTTTGTGCCGTTGACAGAGAATGTTTATTGGGTCAAAGGTGTTAAAATTGCAGAGGAGCTGGGCAATGCCAAGGCTGCAAATGTGGTGTTACTGGGAGCTCTATCAAAGATTTTGGGTATGGAAGCGGAATCTTGGCTAAAGGTGATAGAGGCTCGCGTCCCATCGAAGTTTATTGAATTGAATCGCAAAGCCTTTCAGGCTGGGCGGGATGCTGTGGAGTAGATTATTTACACAATAAAAACGTCCCTCGCAGGGAAGAAGTGCCTAATTGATTAGGCATGATATAAATATTTCATGATGCAATGTCCGC
>CAZASG010000020.1:0-64630 GCA_964487745.1 uncultured Anaerolineaceae bacterium
TTCACTATCGCTTATTTGTTCTTGAGAGGAAATCACTATGGATGCTATTAATATGCTCCTGGAAAAATTGAAAAATCCAGTTGTTGCTGCCATCGTTGCGATTATTATCGGCTTTGTTTTAGGGTTGTCTTGGGGATGGGTCGTTCAACCCGTTGAGTTTGTGGATGCTACACCAGAAGTGCTCCGTGCAGATTTCCAACAGGATTACCTTAAAATGACGATCGATTCTTTCTTGATTAATAGCGATACTACTACGGCATTACAGCGTTGGGGCAATCTTGGAGCAAATGCTGAGGCTGTCTTGCAGGAAGTACGGAATACATCTAATGCACAGGAACGAATAGCTGTTGACGGTTTTGCCCAATTAGTTAATGCAGCTACACCAGATACATCTCCTGCTGAAGGAGAAACTGCACCAACGAATACCGATGCAAATGGTGGTGAAACATCCACGTTTGGTTATGCCTTGATCCTGGTTGGGGTCATAGCAGTTGCGGCAGTTGGCTTCTTTGCTTTCCGAGTACTGCGTCCGCTTTCGAGCTCAAATCGGGGAGAGGGAGCAACGCCCGCTCAGCAGGCCCAGCAGATCAATCAGAATGCAGAGCAAACCGATTATGAAGAGATGGGTTTGGCAACGCCGATTACTCAATCAATGACCACTTATGTTTTAGGGGATGACCTATATGATGAGTCGTTCAGCATAGAATCGCAAGCTGGCGAATTCATGGGTGAGTATGGCGTTGGTATCTCTGATACCATCGGGGTAGGGGATCCCAAGAAAGTAACAGCGCTTGAGATCTGGCTTTTCGATAAGAACGATATTAAGACCGCTACAAAGGTGTTGATGTCTGAACATGCCTATAATGATCCTTCCATTCGCCAGCGCCTGGAAGCAAAAGGGGAATTGGTCTTGGTCAAAGCCAATGAGCCGGTCAAATTGCAGACAGAAACATTACAATTGCTGGTCACGGTTGCTGATCTTGAATATGGTTCAGGTCCTCTGCCAGAAAATAGTTACTTTGATCGAACAACACTGGAGTTGGCAGTTTGGCCCAAGAATAATGAGTAGAAGAAAAAGAGCCGAGATTTTGAAATCTCGGCTCTTTTTCTTTTTACTCGATCTTGAGTATTTTGAATTTGATCGTGCCACCGGGCGCTTCCGCTTCGACAGTCTCGCCGACGCGATGATCTATTAGAGCACTGCCAATGGGAGATGCGTGTGATATCTTCCCATTTTGCGGATCAGCTTCTTTTGCGCCGACGACATGATAGGTTTCAGAGGGATAGTCATCCTCTTGAATGGTAACATGAGCGCCGACAGTGACCACGTCTTTCGGTGTTCCATCGTCTTCAATGATCGTGGCGTTTCCGATGATGTATTTTAATTCTTGAATACGCCCTTCGAGAAAGGCTTGATCTTCTTTGGCTTTGTGATAGTCTGCATTTTCCGAAAGATCGCCCATTTCGATGGCAGAGCGCAGGCGCTTGGATAATGCTACGCGCTGCGGCCCCATCAGGTCTTCGAGTTCCGTTTTAAGACGCTCTTTTCCTTCGGGGGTGAGGTAGGTTTCTTGTTGTGACATGAAAATTCTTGCTCCTAAGGCTTGATGAAGGGATCGAAGAGTTTGCGATGTTCATCGACTGCATAACGGTCGGTCATTCCGGCAATATAGTCGCAGATGGTACGTTCCAAGCCGCGTTTTTCGATCAGGGCCTGGATGTGATTGGGCAGCATAGCAGGTTCGCTTTGATAGGCGTTGAATAGATCACTGATAATTCTCTCTGCCTTGACTTGCATGCGAACAACGCGTGGGTGGCGATAAAGTTTGCTATAAAGAAAATCTTTCAATTCACGGTTTCGGCGAGTCATATCTTCGCTATGACCGAGAATATTGTGGGAGAGCTTCTGGATGGCAAGGGGGGAATCCACGCCGCTTTCTTTTAAACGCTCCTCGGTAGCATTAACCACATCACTGACTTCGATGCCTACCAAGTGTCGGATCATGCGGTGACGCATCATATCGTCAAGGATGGGACCACGCCAGTTGTATCGCTCAGCAAGTATCTCCCAGAGAGCGATCCCTTCCAGTTGGGATGGTGTGATCATGCCTGAGCGCAGCCCATCGTCAAGGTCGTGGGCGGTATAAGCCAGTTCATCCGCTACATTGGCGATCTGTGTTTCAAGATTTCCTCGCAAGTCCGGGTCGTAGCCTGATGCGTCTGAAATATCGTATTCCGATTCGTGCTTGACCATGCCTTCACGCACTTCCCAGCTTAGATTTAGCCCTGGAAATTCCGGGTAACGCTCCTCCAGCTTGGTGACGATGCGTACTGATTGTTTATTATGATCGAAGCCGTTATGGTCGCGCATGAGGCGATTGAGAGCAACTTCGCCAGAATGCCCAAAGGCGGGATGCCCAAGATCGTGCGCGAGGCAGATTGATTCGGTCAGGTCTTCGTTGCCGCCGAGTGCTCGCGCGATGGTGCGTCCAATTTGAGCAACTTCAAGGGTGTGAGTTAAACGTGTACGGAAGTAGTCTCCTTCATAGTTGAAGAAGACCTGGGTTTTATATTCCAGACGTCTGAATGCGGTGGTATGCAAAATGCGGTCGCGATCGCGCTGGAAAGCAGTGCGGTAGGCAGGTTCGTCGCCTCCGTGTTCACGTCCCTTCGAGTTTTTGCTGCGCATACCATAAGGCGCCAGACTCTTGTCCTCAATTTCTTCCAATTTTTGACGGTCGTAATACATTTTTATCTCTTTCCTGAAGGTTGCCCGCTATAGACGGTGAACGGGAGCGCAAGGCTCCCGAAGCTGTGCTTCCTATTCTACCCGATGCCCTTGTTTCGTCAAGTAGGTCGGAACTGCGTTCCACAGGTAGGGTTAATGAAAATGTGTTTCTTCAATTGGCAGCTTGGTAGTAGAATATATTATCTTCATTATTGAAAGGGTTTTTTTCATGACAGAGAAGAAAAGCGTTAACCGCGAACATCGTGCCTGGTATATGTATGATTTTGGTAATTCCGCTTATGCCGCAGTGGTATTGCTGGCAATTTATTCGGCATACTTTAAGGGGAGTGTGGTTGGGGGTGCTGAAGGATCCCGCTTATGGGGCGTTTCTGTTGGTATTGCAATGTTGGTTGTCGCGATCATTGCGCCGGTTTTGGGTGCTATCGCAGATTTTTCGGCATCCAAAAAGAAATTTCTTTTCCTTTTTTCGGCGATCACCTGGGTTTTCACAGCCCTGCTTTTCTTTGTTGAAAAAGGCGATATTTTTATAGGGATGTTGTTTTTTATCCTGGCGGAGATCGGCTATCGTGGTGGGCAGGTTTTTTATAATTCGCTTCTGCCCGAAATTGCAGAGCCCGAAGAGATTGGGCGCGTTTCCGGAAATGGTTGGGCAATTGGCTCGGCGGGCGGTATTTTAGCACTCCTGATCCTGCTCCCGCCGATCGTATTGATCAAAGGGACAACACTTCCTGTGCGCCTGGCTTTCCCGATCACGTCAATATTCTTTATTCTGGCTGCGATCCCGACTTATCGCTGGATCAAGGAACGGGCTAGTGCTCAATCTTTGCCGGAAGGTGAAAATTACCTAACCATCGGTTTCAAACGGCTCGCACAAACCCTTCGATCTGTTCGGAAATTTAAAGAGTTTGCTAAGTTCATGCTCGCTTTTTTGATCTATAACGATGGAATTCTCATGACGATGAATTTTGCAGCGATCATTGGTGCAGTTCTATATGGGATGAATCAAACCCAGATGATCATTTTCATGATCATTGTCCAGATCACCAGTGTTGCAGGGGCCTATGCCTTTGCTGTGATCGGCGAACGTGTGGGTTATAAGCGATCTTTAATCTATTCTCTGCTTGGGATGGCTTTGGCTGTCGGTTTGATGCTTTTCAACAAGACCCTAACCGGCTTTTTTATCATTGGTGCCCTGGCAGGTTTTGCGCTGACCGGTGTTCAGTCGATCAGCCGCACTATGGTTGGGATGTTCGCGCCGAAAGGCCAGAGTGCTGAATTCTTCGGCTTCTTCTCCGTGGTGGGACGTACCTCGTCTTTCATTGGGCCTACAATATACGGTTTTCTGGCTTTATGGGCTGCGCGGTGGTTTGAGCGTAATCAGAATATGGATTTGTTAATGGCTGAACAGGCTGGACAGAAGGTTGCCATTGGCTCTATTTTGATCTTCCTTTTCGTTGGTCTTTTCTTGTTCTTGCGCGTGAATGAAAAACGGGCGATTGAAGAAGCGAATGAGTATTCCTTAGAGAACGGAAAAGGAGCATCTGCATAATGTCTGAAGAGCAAATCAAGTTCAAATACCCGCGCCGACGCTGGTTTCGTACTTTTTTGCATTACCTCTCACATATTGCATTTTGGCTTATAACTGATCTGACTATTGTCGGCAAGGAGAATATCCCCAAAGACGAACCGCTTTTTGTGGTCGGGAATCATTTTAGCTTTATTGACCCCGTTTGTTTTGTACGGATATTTAATTGGCCCCTAGAGTTTGTCGGTGGGGCAGATACACCCCATGCACCAACTATTACCAAGTTCATCCCGAAGCTGTGGGGATATTATCCCCTTTATCGAGGGACTGGAGCACGGGAATCGCTGCGTGCTGCAGAGCAGGTGATCGCACACGGTGGTTATCTTGGTATATTTCCTGAAGGCGGCAGTTGGGCGGAGGTGTTGCGCCCCGCTCGCCCGGGGACTGCGTACCTTGCCACTCGGACAGGAGCACGCATTCTTCCGGTTGGTCTCGTTGGGTTGAATGATGTATTCCCGTTGAAGTTGGGGAAGCGGGCCAAGATCGAGATCCGCATCGGCAAACCTTTCGGTCCCCTAAAAGCGGAAGGGCGTGGACGTGAACGTCGTCAGCAACTGGATGAAATGGGACATGAGATCATGAGGAGCATTGCGGAGTTGCTCCCTGAAGAGAAACGGGGTAGCTACTCTGATGATCCTGCCATCCGCGATGCTGCGAAGGAATTTGAAGCCTACCCCTGGGAAGATAAATTAGAAGGAGAAGTGGTTGGCGAAGTGCATTAGTTTTTCGCGAGCTGTGCGTTGCATCTTAGAGATGCATTGCACAGCGGATTGATATAGAAAACAGACTTTGAAGTGCAATGCAGGTCATATTAATGCAAAAACCCGCTCAGATTGAGCGGGTTTTTTTGTAGGGCGAGTGGGGGTCGAACCCACAAGGTGTCTCCACCGACGGATTTTAAGTCCGTTGCGTCTGCCAATTCCGCCATCGCCCCATGCGATGTGCGCGCCAGACAATTCTACCTCAAGAGGTAAAATCGTCAAGACGTGACTTGCCGGATGTGCGCAAACGGATCGTTTCGATGCTATCTTTAATGAAATAGGGCAGGTATAGCACAAGGAATGTGACCAGGCCGATCGCTTCCATATAGAGAATATAAACGGGCCAATCGGGGAGCATATCGAGAACGCTGGCTGTGAGGGGCTTGTGATTGATGAAGAGATAGTTGCTGCCAATAAGTGTGTTGATGCCAAAAACGACTGCCATATAAAGATTGCCAAAGATCGCAACCCGTAGCATGGATTTCCAGGTCGGGCGCATTTCTTCGGCGACGACCATATAGACTGTGGCGATGATGATGAAGCCGTGTGAGATGAAGGTCTGGAAGAAACGATAGTGGGGGAAACCATAGATGCCAATATCGGGAGTTAGCAAAGCCTGGAGCGCGCCGCCGATGCCGAGAAAATAGGCGAATTCAAATATTCGATAGCTTTTCTTGATGAGCATCCATGCGCTCAGCCAGACCAGGATGCTGCACACATGCAGAGGCAGCATTTCCTGAATGCTCCACTCGTCGTAGAAAATATGCCAGAGATGCCAAGAAGTTTCGTTCAGGATCAGGATGGCGGCCATTGTGTCGCGCAGATTCTCTTTATTCCTTTTACTCAGTCTGTTTCGCGCGAGTGCCATCAATAAGATGATGATTAAAATGATCCCCAGTGTGGCTAAATGTATCCGATCGAAAAGTTGAAAAGCCGGTCCATCCCACTCGGCCAGGATATAGGGCTGCAGATTCTCCAGATAGTAGTTATAGAATTCTTCGATATATTGCAGAATGACTTCTCTGTCCATATTAGATCCAACCAATGCTAATAAAAGTGACCAGGGCGATGATGTCTATCGCCCACAGGGAGCCAACAACTTTTACTTTCTTGTTGAAATCTTCCATATCGTAAACCCAAAAGGCGATGATGAAAAAGGTCAGGTAGCCGAAAAGGAAGATCAACCACGGAGCGCCGGTATTCCACCAGGTGTACTCCCATGTCAGGGCGTTGACTTGATTCAGCAGCACTTCAACGAAAACGCTGAAAACCGAGCCAGCGATGGCGATAAACCAGCGGTTATTGATACCCAGTATTTTGGCATTTTTATCAGGGAGGAGCATTTTTGTCCAGACGATACCAGCGACCGCGAACATAAACATAATCTCGATATTCAAACCTGCCAAGATGACAAAGGCACTACTTCCCGGTGTGCCCCAGATCGGCGCGTATCCGCTAAAATGGAAAACGAGCGAGTTGATGATCTCGTTTGCCCAGTCCGCGCCCCAGAAGGCGAGACCTGCCAGGACGAGATTCCAATTCCGTTTTTCGACTTCGACCGTGTAAACGTAGAAAACGAAGGAAAGCATAGGAATGACATACCATTGGAAGTTGCTACCATCACGCAATACACTCAGGATTTGAATTGAAGTTTCGGGCATGAGGAACTCCTTTTTAGCCTTCTAAAACGTGTTTCCTGTGGATTTTCATTAGACGAAACGGCAACTTTAGTTCTTTTGTATTACCGTAAATCCAACTCTTTTGATCTTCGCTGAGTTTGTCTTTAGATGATTTTACTTCTACAAAGAAATATCCACTGTCATTGTAAACTAACAAGTCTGGCCAACCCGTATATCTTTTCCAGTAATCAACGACAAGATATTTGAGAATTCTGTGAATTACTTCGACTGGCAAAATCTCTATTAGCTTTCGTGCTGTTTCAATATTTTTCGGATGGTGTGCCCAAAGATATTGACGTAAATGCTCACTTGGTTCTACCCAATAATCGAATAACCAAAAAAGTTCTTCTTTTTCATTAGGAATACTCGCAAGATGTTTATCAATAGCCGTGTGTCGCCTTGTTGCATAGCCGGTTGCACTAAAATCACTCGGTAGATGTGTCCAGATTTCTTCACTAACTTGCCCGTCTTCAAAGGCTGTACGCTCGCCAAATGCAATTATCTGTAGCTGAGGGTCGCTTGGGTCTTGGATGAGTATCCACATGAAAATTCCAAACAGAGTATGAAATGGAATGCTCTCTGTCTCCAATACAGAAAAACCTTGTTGGCTATAGTAGTGGATTGCAAATTCTTCGACAGTGTACAGTTCTTCTTCACATAGAACACGGACTTTTTTGTTTCCAGTTTTTACATAGGTTGCGTCGATATCAATGACTTCCACGTTGTTATTGATTAAAACTTGATTTTGCGATTCTTCTTGGTAAATATATTTGGGTGAGTGGTTATGCTGTTCTTGGATATCCTTTATTACAGATTTTTCAATTTCATTATATTTGGCAGGGTGTTTTTGACGAGCAATATTTTCATTTTTGTAGCCTTGCTCTAATGCCCAATCTGCAAAATTTTTAGTTGTCTCAAATAAAATTTCACGCCAATAATACCGCCGTACTTTTGACGACATACCATATATTTCAGCTTTTGGATGTGTTTCTTCAGGTAATCCGCGACACGTATTACAGATATTTTCTTGAAAGCCAATTGTTACGAGAATTCTTTGACGCGTCCCGTGTTCTTGTCCTTCCCCAATTTGGTGTGGTAAGAAGCGCTTAGCGAATTCTTCTTCGCAAGCACACATCATTACTTCTTCGCACGTTTGACATTTATATTTGCGAATTATCTCATAATGATTTATGCAAAATACTTTTTTGTGTTCGCACATAACTTTCCACTTTCAACTTTACACTCCCAACCACTGCTCTGCCAACTTCGGCAACTCATGTAGCGGCGCGACGTGCATCGTGCACTTCGGCAGGGATTCGATGAAGAGCCGCCCATATTGTTTGGTCTGCACGCGGCGGTCAAAGATGACGACGACACCGCGATCCTGTGCGGAGCGGATCAGGCGCCCGAAGCCTTGACGGAACATCAGGATCGCTTCGGGGAGATAGTATTGGTGGAAGGCATTCTCATACAGCTCTGAGCGCGCGGCGATGAGCGGATCGGAAGGCACACCGAAAGGAATTTTGGCGATGGTCACGGCAGAAAGATCATCACCGGGGATGTCGACTCCTTCCCAGAAGGAGCGGGTGCCGAGCAGAACAGCCTGCTCAGTGGCTTTGAAGCTCTCTAAGAGGGCATTGGGCGATGCGCCCTCACCCTGCTCGAAGACGATGATTCCCTCTTCGCCAAGCGGTCCGCTGATGGCTTTGGACGTCCGTTGAAGCTGGGCATACGATGTAAATAACGAGAGCATGCGTCCACCCGTGGCGCGTCCGAGCTGCGTTAGGGCGCGTTCCATCGCTCGTTCGTAGCCGTTCTGGTTGGGTTCCGGTATATCGCTGGGGATGAAGAGCAGCGTCGATCCCTCATAATCAAATGGCGAACCGAGCGCCAGCATCTCGGCATCGTTGGCACCCAGGGCGCTCTTCATATAGTCGAAAGTGCCGTGCGTGGTGAGTGTGGCGGAGGTGAGAATAACGCTCTCTTTTTTATGCCAGATATGTTTTTCGATCAACGTGCCGATGTGCAGCGGGGCGGCTTGCAGGGTCAAGTAATTGTTGCGCGGATGGATCTCGACCCAGTAGACGGTATCTTCGACGGGCGTAGCGATCATGCCGTCGATATTTTTATAGGCTTCTTCAAGGTGGCGGGCGGCATTCCCCAGGCTGCCGATGGCATCTTCGAGATTTTCCGCGCCCTCGGCATAAAGCTCCGCAGCGCCCTTATAAAGCTCTGCCAGCAAATTCATCAGCAGCTTGAAAGTTTCATTCGTATCTTCCCAGGTGGCTTCCACATCTTCCCATTCGGGTAGCATCCGCGTGGCGGGCACGATCCGCTCTTGCCAGGCATAATTGCTGTTGCCCTTGCCTTCGCGCTGGTATTCGGTAAATTCACCGACTGTATTGAAGAAGACCCGAATTTGCTCCTGCACCCGGAAGGCGAGATCAGTAGCCCGGGAAATCTTTTGCGTTAAAGCAGCAAGGTCGGACGGACGCAACCCGGCACTTGCTTCCGTTAAAAGCATCCCGAGCGCCCCCGATTTTGATCCGCCAAGCTCGCGCAGCATCCTGCCGATATCCGGTGGGGCGAGTCTGAAACTAAGTGCGCTGGTGGTCGCGTTTTCGAGATGGTGTGCCTCGTCGACGATCAGGTACTCGTATTCGGGCAGCACGCGATTCCCAGAAGCGATATCCGCCAAAAGCAGGGCATGGTTGACGATCAAAATATGCGCCGATTGTGACGCCTGCTTTGCCTGATTAAAGGGACAGGTGCCGCCGGTATGCTTCATACAAGTTTCGGCGGTACAGGCATCGTCTTCCGCGGAGACACGTCGCCAAACAGCCCGTTCGCCGGGACCCGTTAAATTGATCTCGGCGCGGTCACCGCTCTGGTTCTCTTCGAGCCAGACGAGGATCTTTGCGAGCACACGCATCTCTTCCTTTGTGCGCGGTTTTCGTCGGCGCAGGATGCCCAGTAAGCGCGGGCAGAGATAGTTCGAGCGCCCCTTCATTACGCTGGCGCGCAAGTCGATATCCAGCGCCGCGGCGAGATCGGGAATGTCCTTGCGAATGAGTTGATCTTGCAGGTTGATGGTGTTGGTCGAGATGACCACACGCGTATTATTCTGGGTTGCCCATAGCGCCGCAGGGACGAGATAAGCAAAGGATTTGCCAACGCCCGTCCCGGCTTCGATCATGAAGTGGCGGCTTTCAGAGAAAGCTGTGGCGATGGTTTGGAGCATCTCCACTTGCTCGGCGCGGTACTCGTAATTCTTGAAATAATTCGAGAAAGCGCCGCCATATTCGAGCACAGAGGAAGCCTCCTCCGGGTCGAGCTGGATGGGATCAGAAACAGGTTGCAGGGGCTGGTGCTTTTCCTCTTCGCGCCCGGCAAATAAGGGTCCACGTGTGCTGCCGCGCACGCTTTTTGCGGTAATCCCCTCTTTTGAGCGCGCGCGCATGATCTGCTGGAAGACCCATTCACCATCCCAATCCAGACCCTCGCTGAGACGTGTGATCTCCGCCAGCAGGTCGAGGGGCAGGTTTTCCGCCATTTCATAAAGACGCGCAAAAACGCCCTGAGTAGCGCGGGCGTCGTCAAGGGCGCGATGTGCGTTTCGCAGCGGGATGCCAAGCAACTGGCTGAGCGCGCCGAGCTTATAACGTCCCGCCGAGGGGAGCAGGACAGCCGCCAGCTCGTAGGTGTCGATAACGTCGTTGTATTTCAGCGCATCGTAACGTTGGGTGAAACCCAGATCAAAACGGACGTTATGCCCGATGACAGGCGTATCCCCGACAAAGGCTTCGAATTCCGCCAGCACGTCATGAATATTGGGTGCGCCGCGCACCATCTCGTTACTGATACCGGTTAGCTGCGTGATAAAGCCGGGAATGCTGCGCCCGGGATTGATGAGCATGGAGAATTCATCTTCAACGCGATTTTCATTGAAGCGAATTGCACCGATCTCGATGATGGCGTCTCTTTTGGGATCTAGTCCGGTGGTTTCAAGGTCAAAGGCAACGAGTGTGGTCATAGAGCGTCCTGAAAATTGGGCTTTTGAAAAAAATACTAAAAGAAGATGGTTGGAAGATTATATGCAATTGAAACATGACGAGTGATGCATGACCTGATCTCTCACCTGTCACGTTTTGCGCATCACGCTTTATGCCTGCAAGGCTCCATTCACTTTTTCGATCTTTTCTTTTGTAAGCGGGGTTTCTTTTGCCTGTTTACGGATATAGGGTTTTAGTTTCTTCAAATGCAGGGTTGGTACGGGGGCGTTTTCCGCCTGTATCTCAGCATGTTCGCTGGTGAAGATGATACCTGCCTGAATGGGCGGGATCTCATCTTCGGACATGTGCTTCTTGAGATAACGGGTAAGTTTGTCTGCTTCTGCACCTGCATCCAGATCGGGGCGGCTCATATTGTCCTGTCCAAAGATTCGCATATAGCCTTGGGCAAAACCGCCTTTTTCGGTTTTCCACTTCTTGCCGTCGTAAACGACTTTCCCTTGTTGATGATACGGGAGCAGCAGCCAGATCCCGGCTGGTCCAACAAGCACGTTTGGCACAGGGCTGGAGAAATGGTAGACGGTGTAATCGTTATTGAGTCCCTTCAGGCCCTGATCGAGAAGTTGATCGGGGCGGGGGCTACGTCCCCAGCGATTGCCAAAATAAATGCCGACCTGCGACATGATAAAGCCCGCTAAAAGTGCAGCGATGGAAATATTAAAAAGGTCGATGCGGGTAAAGGAGATATACATCCCGATACCTAAAACGACAAGTGAACCCAAGCTGGTGAATTGCCCGATCTTGGCATTACGGTTGATCAATTTTTCATTTGAAATGATTTTCATGACAGAGAGTCCTTTTTGCAGGGGTGTTTTTTTGAAAGGTGATGAGTGACGAGTGAGTTTTTTACGTTTTACGCTCCACTCGTCACTTTTCACACATCATGTCTATTTTTTCTCGATGGCTTCGCGCATGGCCGTTAAAACATCTGCATCAACAGCTTCCTTTGCCACGCGGATGGCGTTTTTGATGGCTATGGTATCTGAGCTGCCGTGACCGACGAAGACCAGACCATCCAGACCGAGAAGCGGCGCAGCGCCATGTTCGCTAGGATCAAGCATTTCTTTCACTGCGCCCAAGGCGGGTTTGACAAGCAGCCCGCCGATTTTGGCGAGAATACCGCCGCTCATAATCGCTTCCTTGATCTTGTCAACCAAAAGCTTGGAGACGGCTTCAGAAGCCTTGAGCATGACATTGCCGGTAAAGCCATCAGTGACCGCGACATCTACTTCGCCCTTGATGACGCCTTTGCCTTCGACGTTACCAGCGAAGTTGATATTCGCTTTTTCCAAAAGAGGATAAGTGGCGCGGACGAGTTCGCTCCCTTTGCCTTTCTCTTCGCCATTGGAGATGATTCCGACTTTGGGATTTTTTACCCCACGCACTTTTTCGGCGTAAACACTACCCAGGATGGCGAACTCAACCAGATTGCGCGGTTTGCAGTCGGGATTGGCGCCTACATCCATGACGACACAGGAACCTGTTGCAGTAGGGAAAACTGGCGCAAGTGCCGGGCGGTGGATGCCTTTGAGCTTACCCATGCGAAAATAGGACGTGACCATGGCAGCGCCCGTGTTCCCTGCGGTGACGAAGGCATCTGCCTCGCCCTTCTTGACTAGATCAATGGCGACAGCCATTGAGTTTTGGGCATCCTTATGGCGCGCCTTGCGGACGAGGTCGTCATTCTTGTCGTTCATGGTGAGCATATCCGCAGCGTGGATGATGCGAATCGGCAGGTTGCCGGAGGGGTCAAGCTCATCCAGTAAAGGGCGTAAACGTTTTTCGTCGCCGACCACGATCAGGTCGAGGTCGTATTCCTGCGCAGCCATTACGGCGCCGCGCATATCCACATCCGGGAAATTGTCCGATCCCATTGCGTCGAGAACTATGGTCGTCATTTGCTATTCTCCTGAAGAAAATAAATTGTACTTTTTCTATAAATTGCTTGACAATGTGTAGAAGGTGATTATAATACCATCTGCGTTTGCGCTGGTGGCGGAACTGGCAGACGCGCTAGGTTGAGGGCCTAGTGAGGGATAACCTCATGTGGGTTCAAGTCCCACCCAGCGCACCAAAAAAATGCCCGACAATTGTCGGGCATTTTTTGTTTAAATGTTTGAATTTAGTGTTGTAGAATCTGCGAAAGGAAGAGTTTTGTGCGATCTTCTTTGGGGTTGTTATAGAGGTCGTGCGGCGTTGTGTGTTCCACGATCAGACCTTCGTCCATAAAGATCACTTCGTCGGCAGCAGAGCGGGCAAAGCCCATCTCGTGTGTCACACAAACCATCGTCATGCCTTCTTTGGCGAGATCGAGCATTACATCCAGCACTTCCTTGATCATTTCGGGGTCGAGGGCACTGGTCGGCTCATCAAAGAGCATGATCTTCGGGTTCATTGCCAGCGAACGGGCGATGGCGACGCGCTGTTGTTGTCCGCCCGAAAGATTAGTGGGGTAGACCTCTGCTTTTTCGGGAATACCAACTCGTCTGAGTTGTGCCATTGCGATCTCTTCAGCTTCTTCTTTCGAGCGTCCGCGTACTACTTTTTGAGCGATAGTCACGTTTTCCAGTGCAGTCAGATGCGGGAAAAGGTTGAAAAGTTGAAAAACCATGCCGACTTCGGCACGGGCTGTATTCAATTCTTTTTCATTTTTGCCGAGTAATTGTCCGTCAATCCATACTTCACCGCTAGTGGGTTTTTCAAGGTGGTTGATGCAACGGAGCATGGTCGATTTTCCAGAACCACTGGGACCGATAACAACAACGACTTTCCCTTTTTTGACGGTTAGGCTAACGCCATTGAGTGCTTTGACGCTGCCAAAATGCTTATATAAATCTTTGATAACGATCATATCGCGTTGTTCAGTCATTTTTGCGTAACCGCCTTTCCATAACTTGGACTAGAAGAGAGAGAACTACCGTTATCGTGAGATACATAACGGATACTGTGACGTATGCTTCCCTGAAGCGGAAGGTGCTTCCGGCATACAGGCGGGATACCTGGGTAATATCGCGTACCGCCAAAACCGAAACGAGAGATGAATCCTTGACCATGGCGACAAAGTCGTTCCCCAACGCGGGGAGAACATTGCGCACAGCTTGCGGCAGGATAATGTGCCGCATGGTTTGACCGTAGCTCATCCCCAAAGAGCGACCTGCTTCCATTTGTCCGCGTCCGATTGATTGGATGCCTGCGCGAAAAATCTCTGCCAGAAATGCCCCATAGGTGATGGCGAGCGCAAAAATAGCACGACCATTCATGGTGAAGGCTTTGTTACCAAATTCGCTTAATACCTCTCCGCCAGCTATTCCTATTGTTGTGAGCCACGTACCGAAAGCGTTGATTCCATCAACAAGCATTGGAACACCTACAAGGGCGATAAAGAAAATTAATACCAGCATAGGTATGCCGCGGATCAATTCGACATAGAGACGAGATAAATTGTTGAAGAAAACATTTTTTGATATGCGCCCTAAACCAGCTAACAATCCAAGCATAAGTGCAAAAGCATAGGCTATCAGCGATGTTTTTACAGTGATTTGAATGCCGATTTTAATGAAATTAAAGGCATCCTGATAATTCTCTCTGGTCAAGAAGATATAGACTGCCCAAACAAAAATCAGAATAATTCCTAAGAACCACCAGGAAATGTCTTTTAGTTGTAAGGCAGCTTTCTCATCTGATATAGATGGGCTATTGTCCATATGTATCTCCTTCTTCATAACTACTGTTTTCTTCGATCAAATTTTCTCCTTTGTAAGAATAGACGAAGTTGAACTTTTCTGCAAGGGAAGCCCATGCTTTTTAGCCAAAATTTATTTCGATCCCGGAAAGATTTTCTTTCTGTGAATGGTAAAATCTCCTTATTACAAGAAAGTATTCACCTTAAGGAGATCTAATGAGTGCTGTTTTCCCAAGTTTTGAATGGCTGCAAGGCCTTGAAGAAAAACTCAACAATGACGAGAACTATGCCCGCATTGCCAAGAATTGGGAAGGTGATATGGCCTGTGTTCTTGAAGCAGACGATCAGCTATCAGAGAAGAAGATCTTGTATTTGGATCTTTGGCACGGTAAATGCCGGGGCATTGCTGAATTGAATGATGTTGAAGAGAAAGATCCCGCCTTTGTGTTGACAGCCTCCTATACCAACTTCCTGCGCGTTTTGCAGGGCGACCTCGACCCCATGCAGGCCATGCTCACACGCAAATTGGGCGTGAAAGGCAATATGGCTGTTATGATGCGTAATGTGCCCACCGTGCTGGATTTTGTGCGCTGTGCCCGTGAAGTGACCGATAAAGCCATCTAAGATGCAGCCTATTCTAAAAGTTGACCTTTCGACGGGGACTTTTGAAGATTGCATCATCCCTGCTGAGTGGGAGCGTGATTATCTTGGTGCGGCCTCCCTGGCTGCGCGGATCTTATACGACGACCTGACCGCTGATCTTGATCCGTTTGCGCCGGAAGCGCCGTTGCTGATCCTCAACGGTCCGCTCACTGGGACGGCTGGTCCTGCTGTGGGTAGATTTGTGGTCACCGGGAAATCGCCTGCAACCGGCCTGTGGGCGGAATCCAATGTGGGCGGCTTTTTCGGTGTCGAGTTACGCAAAACCGGCTACGATGGCATCTGGTTAACGGGAAAAAGTGCTTCACCAAGCTATTTATGGTTTAATGATGGCAAGCCCGAATTGAGAGCGGCAGACCATCTTTTGGGGCAGGATACATACGAAATACAAGAATCTCTCAAGGCCGAAACTGGTGTCAAATCCGCAAAAGTATTGAGTATCGGCATCGCGGGCGAAAATAAGGTTGCCTTTGCTGGGCTGTTCTGCGATCACGGACGCGCGGCGGGGCGAACGGGGCTTGGGGCAGTGATGGGATCGAAAAAACTCAAAGCCATCGCTGTGCGCGGAACGGGCGCGATCCCGCTGGCGCGACCGGATGCGTTCAAGGAGCTGCGCTCGGCATCCAACCGCGCTCTGAAAGCCGACCCCATGACAAGCGTTTTGAGCGATCTTGGCTCGGCAGGCGCGGCGGATTATCTCGATTATCTTGGTGAGATGCCAAAAAAATATTTTAGCACGGGCATGCTCGAAGGTGCCGATAAGGTTTCAGGCGCGAGTGTTGCCGAAACGATTTTGGTTGGCAAAAAAGCCTGCCATGCCTGTGTGATCGCCTGCGGGCGCGTGGTCGATCTCGGCGATGGCGAGAAGCGCAAGGGACCCGAATATGAAACCCTGGTCGGTTTTGGTCCCAATCTCGGCATCACCGACGCGATTTTCACCACCCGCATGGGCGAGCTTTGTGACCGCTATGGCATGGACGTCATCTCCGCCAGCGGCACCCTGGGTCTTGCGTATAGTCTTTTTGAGCAAGATGTTATTACTACTGACGATACCGGCGGGCTGGCACTCAATTGGGGCAATGAAGAAGCCGCTGAAATCCTTATCCACCAGATGGCACAACGGGAAGGGTTTGGAGCTTTACTCGCAGATGGTGCGCGTGCACTCGGACATCATTTTGGTGCAGAAGAGCAAGCCGTGCAGGTGAATGGTCTCGAGCTGGCTTATCACGATCCGCGTGGGGCGTCGGGCATGGCGCTCGTTTACGCCACCTCGCCGCGTGGAGGCTGCCACAATCAATCTGATTACTTCCTCGCAGACATTGGGCAGGTTGATGACAACCTCGGGCTGGCATATTTCGACCGTCACGCGGGCGCAGAGAAAGCTGCTAACGTCGCTCGTCATCAAGATTGGCGTACCATCGGAAACGCCCTTGTCCTCTGCCATTTTGCCAATGTTTCCCCGAAAACGATCGTGAATTTGGTGAATGCCGCCTGTGGTCTGAATATGGATTTAGATGGACTGATGCTCGCTGGTGAGCGAGCCTGGAATCTCAAACGCCGCATCAACCTTAATTTGGGCTTGCTCGGTGCTGATGATCGTCTGCCCGATCCTATGCTAAAAGCGCTGCCTGACGGCGGCGCGGAAGGCTATACTATCCCCTTCGACGAAATGCTCTCCGCCTACTACAAAGCCCGCGGCTGGGATAAGAACGGTATCCCCACGCAGGAGAAGTTGGGTGAGTTGAATTTGGCAGAGTTATAGAAAAGGATGAAGCTATGAAATACATCTCTGTTGCAGAAATGCGCAATATCGACGTTCAGACCGATGCCGTTGGTGGTGTCTCTTTTGCCCAACTAATGGAAAATGCTGGTCGTGGGATTGCAGATATTATCCTTGATCTGCCACCATCTGATGGTGATGATACGATCCTGGCACTGGTCGGTCCCGGGAATAACGGCGGGGACGCGTTGGTTGCCCTCGATCTGCTCGCCGCCGAAGGTTGGGATGTGACCGCCTATCTCTTCAAGCGCAAGATCAAAGATGATCCGTTGATCGAACGTGTCAAAAAAGCTGGCGGGAATATCGTCACTGCTCAAAATGATCAGGACTTCGAAAAGCTGACAGCCTTGACAACCGAAACATCGGTCTTTTTGGATGGCCTTCTGGGTACGGGGATCAAACTCCCGTTGCGTGACAGCGCAGCTGATCTGTTGGCAGCTGCCAGTGACGCCCTTGAAAGCGTCGGTTGGGAGCCTTATATCGTTGCGATCGATTGTCCTTCTGGGGTGGATAGTGACTCTGGTCACGCCGCACCGGAGACCATCCCGGCAGACATCACAGCGACGATGGCAGCTATCAAGTTCGGCTTGCTGAAATTACCCGCGTTCGAGCTTTGCGGTGATATTGCTGTGGTTGATATTGGCGTGACAGACAAAGTGCCCGATTGGGCACAGGTTACGAATTTTGTTGCCAACGAGGAACAGGTTTCCGCACTTTTGCCAGAGCGTCCGCTTTCGGCGCATAAGGGAACATTTGGCACGGCGCTCATTGCGGCGGGATCGGTTAATTATACGGGCGCTGCGTTGCTGGCAGGGAAAGCTGCCTATCGCATCGGTGCAGGCTTGGTGACGATGGCTGTTCCCTCCATGTTGCATAGCGCGTTGGCGGGACAATTCCCCGAAACGACCTGGGTCTTACTTCCGCACAAAATGGGCGTCATCGCAGCGGATGCCGCTGCCGTGTTGCTCGAAAATACACAGCGCGCAACGGCTCTGCTTATCGGCCCCGGTTTTGGTATTGAAGAGACTACGCGCGAATTTATTGAGAAGCTTTTGAAGCTCAAAGGCGCGGTAAAAAAGAAGGCGGGCGGAATTGGTTTCGTCCACGCTGAAGGAAAGAAGAAAGAAGAAAAAGAAGTTGAATTGCCGCCACTCGTTTTTGATGCCGATGGTTTAAAATTGCTCGCTGAGATCGAAAACTGGCATGAACTTATTTCTGAACCGGCAGTACTGACCCCGCATCCCGGTGAGATGGCGGTGATGACTGGGTTGTCGGTCGCCGAAATTCAAGCCGATCGTCTTGGGATCGCGAAGAAATATGCGCAGGAATGGGGACATGTGGTTGTGCTGAAAGGGGCGTTCACGGTCATTGCCGCTCCGAACGGTGAAACGTACACTGTTCCCGTTGCCTCGGCGAGTTTGGCGCGTGCGGGATCAGGTGATGTGCTCGCGGGGCTGATCGTTGGTCTCCGCGCTCAGGGGCTAAATGCTGTTGACGCAGCGGTAGCAGGCTCATGGGTCCATGCGCAGGCGGGTCTGCTGGCGGGAGAGATGTTAGGGGCATCTGCATCCGTTTTGGCGGGCGACATCCTGTCTACAGTCCCTGAGATCCTTGCTGATCTGGAGTAAACTCAGTTCCTGAGCGGAGTTCTGAACGAAGTGAAGAACGTAGTCGAAGGACGGCGTTTTTACATAATCCGCCCTTCGACTGCGCCGATACTCCGTATCGCCTCCGCTCAGGGGCTGGAATCAAAAAGGTCGCTCATTTGAGCGACCTTTAACTTTTAAGCTGTAACTTTTAGCCGAGGAATTCTTCCAGTGCCCTCTTGCTGATGCGATAAGCGCTGCCAAGTTTCTTGGCTTTGAGATCACCAGCTTCGATGGCTGCGATGACGTCCTCAGGTGAAACGCGCAATACATCGGCGGCTTCGGCGGGGGTCATCACGTCGGGCATACCACCGCTTGCAGCAGCGGGAGCAGCCTGCTGTTGAGACTGGCTGGCAGCTGCACCAGAAGTAGCATTTTGCATCAGATTGCCAATTCCCATACCAGCACCGATGCCTGCGGTCAGGCCTGCACCGCCGCCTTCATTGTTGGCTGCGTCGCGCATGGCGTCAGCGGCCTGGAGCTGGGTGTAGGTGGCCATATCGAGCATGCCCATATCGCGCAATTCCTGAGCGGACTTGGAGGAAGGCTTTAGATTGCCGATATAGAAGGATTTGAGTACTAGACCCAAAGCTTCGAAATCAGGCTGTGCTTTGGCTCGCACGCCAGCACCAAGCTCTTCGGTCAGCCCGATCATTTCGGGGACGCTATTCTTTGCTCCGGTTTCGCCAAGCAGATCGGCAAATTTTGAGAGCAGCATGGTGCGCAGACGATCTTCGATGTCGTCCATATTATAAGCACCCTGTGTGCCAACTACTTGGGTGACGAATTGCTGCGGATCACTGACCTGGATGGAGTAGGTGCCGAAGCCTTGCAGGAGCGCTACGCCCAGACCCATGCCCGGGTTGCGGACGATGATCGGTTGCGGGGTGCCCCATTTGATGTCGGCGAACTCGCGCATCGAGACGAAGTAAACTTCAGCGGGGAAGGGGGTACGGTCGTTAAAAGCCTTGCCGATGAAGTCAATAACTTTCGGGATGTTAGCGGTGGCGATAGTGTGGCGTCCAGGGCCGAAAGTGTCGAGTGCTTGTCCGTCACGGAAGAACACCGCGTTTTGAGATTCACGTACAATGACCTGCGAACCGATCCGATAATCACCGATCCCTTTTTCGGGGAAGCGGTGCACGATCTCATTATGCATTTCATTGGGATATTCAATTACGTCGAAAATGCGAGCCATCTTTTTCTCCTTATAAATTGGTCACAATAACTATCTGATTATAGCGCATTCAGTATACGTTTGTCTGCCCCAAAGGTTGTATTTCACAAAGATGCCACGCACTTCTAAAGTGCGTGGCATCTAATACTAATTACTCATCTTCTCGCCCGTGCCCCCATGACGGATCATCAGGACTTCGGCCATAATGCTGACGGCGATCTCCTCCGGGGTTTCGGCCTCGATCTCCAGCCCGATCGGCGAGTGGACGCGGGCATACTGCTCTTCATCGACGCCTCGCTCTTGCAGGAGCTTGGTCGCCGTTGCCCAGCGGCGCTTTGAGCCTATCACGCCGATATAGGCAGCCTTGCTTTTGAGTAGATCGGGCAAGGCGATTGCATCCAAATCTGCGCCGCGTGTTGCCATGACGATGAACGTTTGGGCGTTAATATTCACCTTTTCAGCGATCTCCTCCATTTGCAAGTTGAGATATTCATCCCCGCCTGGGATATGCTCGGGCGTGCAGAATTCGGGATTATCTTCCACGACCATGGTGCGGAATCCCAGCCACTTGGCGAGATGTACGACGGCTTTGCCGACATGCCCTGCGCCGATCAGTAAAAGTGTTGGGTCTGGCAAAATTGGTTCCACATAGACCTCCACTGTCCCGCCACAAACGCCGGGATCGCCTTTCGACGGGTCTGCCATATTATAGGTGAGATAACGCGCTTCGCCGTCCTGCATGGCTTCGAGCGCTGCGGCGTGGACACGCCGTTCCAATTCCCCGCCGCCGACTGTGCCGAGGGTTGTCCCGTCAGCGTAGATCAGCAGCTTGCTGGTGCCATGTCGTGGCGTAGAGCCTTTACTACGCACGATTGTTGCGAGCGCGGCGCTTTCTTGTTTTTTCTCAATTTCTGCAACTGCTTGATAAATAGTTTTCATTTTTTATTTAACTTTTCTGGTTTCAATGATTTCGACCATCTGATGAAATAGTTCATCACACTTTTCTGGCAGGGCGGGCCCTGTCAGTTTCAATTCCTTAAAAAAGCGTTCAAACGCAGGCGGCATATGCCCAACGGTACAGAGTGCCCCGCCACGTGGATCTTCCGCACCGTAGATCACGTGGCCAATTTTATGCAAGAGGATCGTGCTCAAACACATCAGGCATGGCTCAAGAGTGGTGTAGAGTGTCATCTCTTTAGCCCGAGCCCAAAGATCAGGATCAACATTTGTCAGTGCATCGATCTCGGCATGCCGCCCCGGGCTGATGACCGGGTGCCACAGCCTGTTCTGCCCTTCGGCGATAATCTTTCCGTCAAGGGTGATCAATGCTCCAATGGGCAAATTACCCGCTGTCTTGGCAGCTTTTGCTAATTTTACTGTGTAGAGCATGTAGTCGTGTTGAGTAGGCATATGGGTTGTTTGAAACTAGCGTTCCAACAGTCCCAAGACCGTTGGCAATAACTGTTTCTTGCGCGAGACGACGCCTTTTGCCAGGCGAGTGCCGTTGTTTTGGCGAGGATAGGGCAGGTCGCCGAGTTCGGGCGGCTCATTGACAATCAGCAACTGGCTCGAGCCGCGTACCACGTCGGTTACCATGAGCATGGAGAAATCCACGGCTTTTTGGGTGCGGCTTTCTTCGAGAGCGACTTGTAATTTTTCGAGATGCTCCGGGAGTTGGCGCATATCGGTCACTTCTGCTTGTGAAACCGAGAAACGATAAATGCCACTTTCGTAGAGTTTTAGATCGGCCCCGATGATCTCGTTCGGTTCGCGGTTTCCCAAGCCTGCTCCCGCGCTCAGGATCTGCTCTCCATACGATTGAACGCTTTCGCCCGCCAGCGGACCGCCGTGGACAAATGCCCAGCGTCCCAGCCTTTTGGCGGCCTCTTTGTCACGCTCAGTTGTAGTGGGGGATGTCAAGATCAGCGTGTCGGAGAGCAAGCCCGCCAGCAACATCCCGGCGATACGCGGCGGTGCGCTCAATCCCGATTTTTCGATCTTCTCAGAGACGAGTGTGCTAGTGCTGCCGACGATATCGACCGTAAAGCGAATCGGTACATGCGTGGAGGGGTTTCCCAGGCGGTGATGGTCAAGGATCTCGATCAATTCCGCTTCTTCGAGATGCGCCACAGATTGACGGGCTTCGTTATGATCGACCATGATGATTTTGATCCGCGGCGGATTAAGCGCATCCCGTTGACGGCAGACACCCTTGTAGACACCATTTTCGTTGATGACGAAGAAGTTGTCGCCCTCATAGCGCAGCAGGCGATTGATCGAATCGCGGATGCGGCCTTTGCGGCGCAGTTGAGGGACGTCCATATTGCAGGCTTCACGACAGGGAGCGTCCAGCATGTCTGCGATCTTCATCTCCTGACGTTTGCTGTGTGCGCCGACGGTCTCGCTCATATAGGCGAAAATGCTGCCCCCCGTGATCAAGCCAAAAGGTTTCCCGTCGGCTTCCACAACGGGAGCAACTCCCCCGGTGCGCGATGCGATCGCCCAGGCTTCACGGAGTGGGGCATCCGGGTCGGTGGTATCCAATCGGCGCATGACAGCATCAAAACGCGGGGAAGCGTCTGTCAGCAAAATCGGGGCATCCAACTTGAGATGTTTTAGTATCCACGCCGTTTGCGGATTCAATGTCCCCGCCCGGGCGGCGGTGACTTCCTCACCGCATTCGTTCAATAGCCAGGCATAGCCCATGGCGGCTGCGATAGTGTCGGTGTCGGGATTGATATGTCCGATAACGTAGGTTTGACTCATTTGCCACCTTCTTTCCAGAGCTTCGCTTTTTCCTGTGCCTGGTTATAGAAACGTTGGGTAGGGTAGGCAAGTTGAATATCCTCTTCCTCGGCAAAGGCGCTTAGCGTATTTTCCCAGATGATACCGGTGGAACTGCGCCGCCGACGCGGATTGCAAAGATAGCGGATGGTAAGCAGGATGCCGCTATTCGCTACTGCTGTATAGACGATAGGTGTGACCTTACCCGTTTTTATCATATAGGGTTGGGATGTTTCTCGCAGTTTCTTTTCCATTTCAGGGAGTGTGTCTGTGCTGAAATCATCCACGATTTTTTGTAAAATTTCCTTGGATTTTTTCCAATTGCTCTCAAAAGTGACCAGCACTTCAAGCTCGTTCCAGATATATTCAAAGCCACGTGTGTAGTTACCCAGAATTGTATTGAAGATGACTCCGTTCGGGATGTGTAGAACGCGACCGGTCGATTGATCGGCATGCACCCAGTTGCCGATCTCCATGATCGAAAATTGAAAGATGCGAATATCGACCACATCACCTGCAACGCCATTGATCTCGATGCGGTCGCCTACATCGAAGGGTTTACGCATCAGGATATATGCCCAACCCGCGATATTCATGAGCGGATCTTTTAGGGCGATGGCGATACCGGCAGAGAGCAGACCAAGAAAAGTGACCAGGGTTTCCATGCCTGTCAGCCAGATGCGCCCGATCACGATCAAGCCGATCAGTGAGAGCAAATAGCCTGTTGCCTTTTGCCATTGGTAGCGATATTCGATATTTTTGACCGAGCGATTCAACAGCCCGCTCAGAAGACGATTCAGCACCCAAAGCAGAGCGATGGTCAGGATGGTTTCAAATAAGTTGAGCTGGATATCAGGAGTGAGCCCTAATCCCGCTTCGAGCCAGGAAATGAAATCTTGCATATAAGCCTCTTTGAGAAAGCTCTCGCTGCCGGGAGCGGATCCCTAATATATGACCTGCGGAATGGTCCCCTCGCGCGCATCGAAGGTATTTCCCTCGATAATGTAGACGCCCGCCGGGCACGCGCCACTCGTGATGGACGCGTTGATGGCCTCTGCGACATAGTCCAGGTTATTAACTTGCTCGGCATCGAGCGGACCGACCTGACACTGCACCATTGTGGGGAATTCTGTCTGATGCTCCACAAGATAGTCGATCGCTTCGGGCGGCATCGCAATGCGTGGAATCCGCAGCGGGTCAAATTTCGGTGAGTAAGGGGGTGCCATAAATTTAACTCCGTTGATGATCCAATCAATATCGAAAACGGCTAACATCGGCTCACCTTCGGGCGTGATGTAGTTGACCATCGCGCTGTACGATCCGCCCTCGGGCCAATACCCAAAGGGGATGGCGAACATATTCCCCAAGCTCTCGATCAGATCCTCGCGCCCGGCGTTGACAAGCAACTCGCGCAAAAAGAGATCATTCTGTTGTAATTCCCATTGCACGCCTTGGGCGTCGCTCAAATCCAGACGGATATGACGATAAGTATGATTGTAAATGCGGGCATCGTGTTCAAGACACCAAATAATAGTTTGGGTCAGGTCATCTTTCCATTTGCCCTCGGCGTCTCCGGCTGCGTACCATTTGTCGCCGAGATTGGAGAAGAGCGCCCATTTGAAGCCAAATTCCGGGTGTTGCTGACCATATTCCCACGCGAGGGCAAGCCCAGTGTCCGCGAGCGGTACGCCGTTCTCATCCAGACGGATCTGGTTATTGTAGAAAAGATCGTCCATTGTGAAGACAACCGGGCGGCGTCCCTCCGGCACGTAGAGATCGCCCTTGATCCAGTCTTCGAGATGGATGGGAACGAAACCGGCTTGATTAAGCGCATCCATTCCTGCGATGAAATCTTCGTGGCGGATCTTGTGATCGGTCGATTTCTCGGATGTGTTCGGGGCAAATTGATGGTAATTGATGATCGGCACGTGCGGCTCTTCCGCCCAGATGCTTGCTGTCAGATAAAAAGGGGTTTCTGTGGGCGTGGGGACTACCGTCTCGGTCGGGACGGCTGCCATTGTCTCTGCCGCCATCGTGGATGCCATCGAGACTGCTGTTGCACCTGTGTCAACAGGCAGTGCTGTAGGAGTGGCTGGTGCCGCTCCCGCACACGCATTTGTCAACAGAATAAAAGTGAGAAGAATAACAGTAAGTTTAAGTTTTTTATGCATATTTTGAAGACTCTTTACGTAATTATTTGGGTCATTATACTCTTTTCAAGGGGTGAGAACAAAATGCTTCCCCCAGATTTTATGATACTGGCGAGCGAGAAAAACTACATGATCTTGCCTTTTTCCATGAGATCAAGGAATATGTTGACGATCCTGGGGTCAAAGAGTTTGCCGGCGTTTTCGATCAAATAAGCCGTTGCCTGCTCGGCGCTCCATACCGGGCTATAAGGGCGTTCAGAGCGCAAGGCATCCCAGACATCTACAACAGAGAAAATTCTTGCTGCGAGGGGGATATTTCTTCCTTTTAAACCGCGTGGATATCCCGATCCATCCCAGCGCTCATGATGACAATAGGGAATATCCAACGCCTTATGCAGGTATGGGATCTCTTTTAGCAAGTTATAGGCAGTAACAGGATGTTCTTCGATGATCAGCCTTTCTTCCGGGCTCAGGCCACCGGATTTAAGCAATATCTCATCGGGAATAGCCATCTTGCCAATATCGTGCAGGATCGCCCCTCGACGAATATGAGCAAGCTCATTTTCTGGAATGCCGTAGGCGCGCGCGACATTTAGGGTTGCTTCCGTTACCCGACGTGAGTGCCCCTCCGTTTCCTTATCTCTCAACTCCAATGCCTTTGCCCAGCCCTCTAGCGTGTAGTCATAAGAATCTGCAAGTTCCCTTGTTCTGTCCTGAACGCGTGTTTCCAGTTTATCGTTTACGTTACGTAACTCTGCTTCAAGTTCTTTCAGGGCTGTAATGTCGTGCGAAATGTACAAGCGACTGATGACCTCGCGATTGCCATTCAGGATGGGCCAAACACTCATCTCATAATGAACAGTTTTTTCATTGACGGTGAATGATGTTTCCGTTCGGGCATAGGAGACCGAAGAATATAATTTGATCGGGATCGGGAAATCATCGAATATGGTTTTAGCAGATTCCCCGATTACAGATGGAGAAGTTTTTCCCAAGAGATCTAGCATTGAGCGGTTGACATCTATGATCGTATTATTGTTATCTAAAATAACGACGGGGTCCATCATTGCTTCAAAAGCCTGGTCTCTGCTTACGGGAGTTACTTTAAAGACTCGAAGATGGAATAAGTTCCAGGCATTGATCAGATTGCCGAGCGCGATCGAGACGGGGATACTGCTTTGATATGGAATAACAAGAATATTTGTCACGTCGATGAGAACCCCTATTGCAGGGAAAAAGAAGCCAATGGTTAGCAATGCGGTCTGAGCACGATAGAGGTTATGTGTCCGGATAAAGCGGCTGAGCAATAAAAAAATCCCCCAGGCAAAGATGCTATAGCTATAAGCAAGAAGTAGATAATAAAAGAAAGATGCTTGAAAGCTTAGCTCGGTGTAAACGGTATGTTGAATAAGTTTTGGCTCAATAAAAAAACTGTGGTGAAGATCATTAGAAAGCGGAATAAAGGCAAGTAGTGCTGAAAAGAACAGAGGGAGATTGATCACCTCGCCGATTCTTTGCAGCTTTTTGTCAGTATATTGCAGCGCAAAGAGTGGTAATGCCGGCACGGAAAAAAGGAGGACGGCCCATTGGAAATTTTCCCAGAATAGCTTTCCGGAAAGTGAAGGGTGTAGAGTTTTTAGAATAAAGCCGATGATCCAAAGCGTTTGCCCCCCTGTGTACCAGATAAAAGCCTGCGCTCCCGATGCATTTTGGCGTTTCCAGGCATAGAGAACCACCCCAATAGACACGATCAGGGACAAAAAGTGTGGCAATAAAAAGAGAGGGAAGCTGGTTTGGCTCATATCAGAAGCTATGCTTTGTGTTTGTGAAGAAAAAGCATCCCGTCTGCAAGCTATTATAAAGCAGAACCTACTGAGGTTTGCTTAGAATTTTGAAGATGTAATTCGATATAAATATGGTTGTCTATTTATTTTATGGTGAGAGAGCTTTGATATGTGTTTTTATTACGCTTTGATTTGTACATGGATTTGTCTGCGGCTATGAATAAAGTTTCAAAGTCTTCGCCATCTTTGGGATAGAAACTGACACCAATGCTTGCGGTAATTGAGATACTATGAGCATTTATTAGAAAAGGCTGATTAAAAGAGTTTAGGACTTTGTTTGCAAGAATAAGAGGATCTCGTTCTTGGGATATATTTTCAAAGATAATGGTGAATTCATCTCCTCCTATCCGTGCTACAGTATCCGATTTTCTGACAGCATTTTTCAAACGTTTACCTACGCTTTTTAATAATAGATCACCAACACTATGCCCAAATGTGTCGTTGATTTTTTTGAAGCTGTTCAAATCGACCATAAGAATTGCTATCTCCCATTTATCAGTTCTGCGAGAATCTTTCTGCCGGGTTGCTCGTCTCAGTGCATGTTGAAGCCGATCTTGAAGTAACGTTCTGTTGGGTAAATTGGTCAGCGGGTCGTGGGTGGCCAAATGAGTGAGCTCCTTCTCCATTTTCTTTCGCTCACTGATATCAGTATAGATCGCAACAGCACCGAGGTGTTCTTCGCCCACCAAAATGGGTGAGCCAGCTAAAATGACATTGACAGGGGAGCGATCTTTTTTGTAGCGAATAGTTTCCATAGGAGATATCTCTTGACCTTTCATCGCCAGCTTTGTTAGATTTGTGGCTTCGTCAATTACTTCTTGAGTGGCGATCAAGTTGTCAAGATTTTTTCCAATAACCTCACTGGCAGAATAACCAAAGAGTTTTTCCGCACCTCGATTCCACTCAGAAATAAGATGACGGGCATTCAAGGTGACTATGGCATCTGGGGCAGCGCTCAGGACGCTTTCAAGGTATAGCCGCCTTTTTTCAAGCTCGCGCGCTGTTTCCAGGCGTTCAGTGATATCTTCCCCTGAACTCAATAAACCAACAACTGCGCCTTGATGATCTTGTAATCGTGTATGACGCCAGGCAATCCTTCGTTTTCCTTTGGTCTTTGTGGTAATGAGTATTTCCTGGCGTTGAGCTAGCTCAACTTCCCCTTTCATATATCTTGTCAGGTATTCTTTGGTTTCTTTTCTTGTGCTTTCAGGTAGAAAATGAGTTACCCAATCCTTTCCAAGCAGTTCGTTCTCAGAATACCCTAATACATCAGAGCCCATCTTATTGATTAGTGTTATCTTTTGCTCAGTATCCATCGCAATAATGATGGACCCCGCAATATTAAGATATTCTTGAGCCTTATTTCTCTCTTCTCGAGTTGCTTTGTCACCAAGCTTCATCTGCCTTACCGTAAAACCGGTCAAGATAGCGGTGATATTTAGAGTAAGTATCGAGTTGACGACATCAACAAGAGATGGCAAATGATCAATAGAGGTTGTGGTTGCACCGCTCATTTCAGCCCAATAAACAAAGCCAAAAGATAGAGAGCCAAGAACCGTAAAGAAAGCTAATAATTCTGTACTTAGTAGCATCCCGGTAATTACAGCCGCTAAAAAATATCCGGTTATTGCAGTATCTCTGATCCCATCAAAAGAATAAATAAGTATGGAGAACGATCCCCATGCTGAAGCAGAGATCGCTATGCTGGTGATTATAAGATAGCCTTGGTTTAACAATATTTTCAGTCCAACCGTTATGAAGATCATGATAAGTGAGATTGTTCTGATCATCTTACTTGCTGCTACTGCAAAATTGGCTGATAAGAAAAATAAAAATGCCCCTGCGATCAAGATTAGTAGAATTGAATTTGCCAAACCAGCGATACGATTCTTGTCTTCGTCAACAAAAACAGGAGGTTGAAAGAACCTTTTGTTTCGTAACGTCATAAGAAACCTCTTGCTCATAATAAATTGTGCAAAACAACGGTGTGAAAATTGATATTCAGATTGTATACACTTTTAGTAATAAAAAACTTACAAGAGAATATCAATTTTTGATATATCTTTTTTGGAAGATGTTTGCCCTTCAAGTAAATTGCGAGATTTGAAAAGATGCCTGTCAGAATGTGATAGGCATCTTTATCTTTCTTGGTTGCTGGTTGCTTTAGCTTGCCTTCATCGCTTTCCAGACCTTCTCAGGCGTCACGGGATTGGCATCGATATCCACACCAACAGCATCACGAACAGCATTCGCAACAGCGGAGGCAACACCATCAAGCGGGATTTCAGCGACGGCTTTCACGCCGAAGGGATGGCTCTCTTCGAAGGTTTCGACGAAGATGACTTCCATCTCTGGCATTTCGTCGGCGCGGTAGATGTGGTAGTCGCCGAAATCTTGTTCACGGATCTCGCCTTTTTCGTTGAAGACCATTTCTTCGCAGACGGCGTAGCCGAGTGCCTGCACCATGCCGCCTTCGACCTGTCCGGCTGCGGCGATGGGATTGACGATCACACCACCATCGACGGCCATGACGAGTTTGTCTACGATGACTTCTCCCGTTTCAGTATCCACGGTCACTTCCGCGAATTGGGCGGCGAAGGGGGGCGGGGATGTTGAAGATACGTAGGATGCTGTAGCCATGATCTGTTCTTGCTCGTTCCGATGCAGGGATTCGAGCGCAATTTCAGATAACGGAACCATGCGTCCATCAGGAGCGACAGCGTGTTTATTCTCCAGCACGATCTCGTCGTGAGTGTCCAATTCCAGCATCATTGCGGCGCGGACCTTGATCCGTTCTGCCACTTTTTCGGCTGCGTGTGTGGCGGCTGCGCCGGAGACGAAGGTTGTGGAGGAAGCATAAGCGCCGACGTCGAAGGGGGTGAAATCCGTATCGGATGAGTAGACGATCATATCTTCGAGCGGGACGCCGAGCACTTCGGCGGCCATCTGACCGAGAACGGTGTCGGAGCCTGTGCCGAGATCGGTGGCGCCGACGAGTAGATTGAAGGAGCCGTCGTCGTTCAGTTTGATGGATGCGCCGCCCATGTCGAGATAGGGGATGGCGGTGCCCTGCATGGCGGTGGTGATGCCGATGCCTTTGCGCTTGGTGGGCGAGATTTGGCGCCATTCTTCGTTGCCGAATTTCTGGTCCCAGCCGATGGCCGCTTTGCCTTGGCGGACACATTCTTCCAGCCCGACGGTGTGTATGATCTCGGGGCGCGGCTCACGACCTTCGTTCCAGGCGGTGCTGAAGGGGTGATGCTCGCCCGAGCGCAGAGCGTTCTTCATGCGGAACTCGATGGGGTCGAAGCCCATTTCGTGAGCGATCTTTTCAAGATGGCGGTCGAGCGCCCAGTAGCCTTGGGGCACGCCATAGCCACGATATGCGCCCGATGGCGGGCGATTGGTGTATACAACATCAGCATGGAAGCGGATATTGGGGTTCTTGCGATATTCGCCGTCGCCGACATACAGGGCGAGTGATTTATGCCCGGTGTTGCCGGTTACGGTCAGGGCGTGTCCGCCGTAGGCGCCAGTGTCGGAGAGAATTTTCATCTCGTTTGCCGTCATCGTGCCGTCAGACTTGATGCCCGTTTTCATCCAGATGCGCATCGGGTGGCGCGAGCGGCTCGACGTAAATTCTTCTTCGCGGGTGCTTTCGTGCATCACGGGGCGACCCGTGGCGATGGTCAGGTGGGCGGCGATATCTTCAACCTGCACTTCCTGTTTACCGCCAAAACCACCGCCAACGCGGGGTTTTATAACGCGAATACGCTTTATGGGCAATCCCAAAACAGGGGCGAGCATGCGGCGCATATGGAAAGGTACCTGTGTGCTGCTGCGTATAACCAATCTGTCGTCTTCATCCCAATAGGTCACAACAACATGCGGCTCAATATGTGCCTGCTGCACCTTCGAGACATCGTAAACGCTCTCGAAAACTTTGTCGGCTTCTTCAAAACCTTTTTCTACATCACCAATATCAATGCGGATCTCGGCACCCAAATTGCGGGATGCGTCTGAATCGGCAAAATCGACATATTCGGGTTCGTCATGCAGGATGGGAGCGCCGGGTTGCATCGCTTCTTCGATATCCAACAGGATGGGGAGCTCTTCATACTCGACTTCGATCATGCCCAGGGCTTGCTCGGCGATCTCGGGCGTTTCGGCGGCGACGAACGCTACACGGTCCCCCACGTACCTGACCTTTTTATCCAGTGAAAAAGTATCGAGCGGTCCTGGAATGGGGTCGGACTGACCCGCTGTAGACCAGACAACGCGAGGAATATCTTCGTGGGTTAGCACAGCGGCAACGCCGGGCAAAGCGCGAGCCTTGCTGACATCAATCTTCTTAATAAGGGCGTGCGCATAAGGTGATTTGAGCACCTTCGCATGGAGCATCCCGCGCATTTCAAAATCTGCAACGAAGGCAGATTTCCCTTGTGCCAATTTGATGGCATCCACTTTGGGTTTGGATTTGCCGACGGTAGCATAGGGTGATTTTTTCTCGGTCAAAACTACTTTGGGTGAGACCTGTGTTTGCGAGAGTGAGCCACCATCCAGAGCAGGGGCATCATCCTTGGGAGCAGATCCAGTCTCCAACCAGACGCCGTTCCCGTTGATGAGATCAACTGTCTCGCCACGCATCACGGCACCAGCCCGCATTACGGCCTGAACGGGTTTGACGTAGCCCGTGCAGCGGCAGAGCACGCCGCCAATGGCATCCCGCACTTCTTCTTCGGTAGGAGCAGCGTTCTCGTCAAGAAGAGATTTTGCGGCAAGGATTTGAGCGGGAGTACAGTATCCACATTGGATTGCACCCGTCTCAATGAAGGCTTGCTGAAGAGGATGTAATCCGCCCGTCTTCTTCCAACCCTGTTCGGGATGTTCACCAAGTGCTTCGAGAGTAGCAATTTCGTGCCCTTCCGCTTGGGCAGCGAGCATCATCCCGGCGTTGATGGGCTTACCATCTAACAAGACGGTGTCCGCACCGCTGTAGCCGTGTTCGTCGCCGAACTTGATGCTGTGATAGCCCAAGTTGCGCAGGATGGCGAGCAGGGTGTCGCCGGGCAGGACTGTCATTTGATGATCTTTGCCGTTTACTTTTAATTGGATATTCATGAATGCTCCTTGTGAGATCTCTTTTTGAGAAGGAAACTTATTTGTTGAATTTTGCTACCAGCGTTCCAATACCTGTCAGTACGATCCCGACCACAGCGACCATGATACTTTGGATTAGCCCGAGAAAACCTCGGAACATGATCTGGAAATCAGGTAGATACCACGTTACTGCAAATCCGTTGACGGCGTAGTGCCACAAAATGGGAAGAGACAAAAGATAAAGCGTAAGCGTTGTTAGCAGGATGGTTGCTTCGGCATTTTTAAAGATGCTTTGTTTGAAGTAGCCAAATTTAAACATAACGAAAAGCCAGATACCGCTGAAAAGGATGAGGGTTGTCAAGACATTGAATTGAACAAATGTCTCCAAGCCCTCTATTGAACTCATTGAATAGGTTCTCTTTGCGATGAAGACGTAGTAAAGATTGAAAAGAATGAGATAGGCAACTGCGCCACCAAAGAGCCATTTGAGTTTTTTCCAGCTTCTAAAGATCAGATAAGCCGGGATAATAGCGAGCGCCAGCGGGAGATTGAAACGCAGACGTCGAGTTTTATCCTGTTGCTGAAGAAGCATGGCATTGATGGCGAAGTTCGTGCCCGTCACAAATTCCATATCTTCGCGGATGGGGAGTGAATCGCCGATGGCTTCAGCGTAAGCTGCATGAAGTTGGCGTTGTTGGGTTTCGAGCGCAATTTCGACAATGGTTTTTTGTTCCGGGGAGAATGTCAGCATGTCGAAAAGGATATGTCCCTGGCTGGTAGCGGGGATATTTGCGCCGAGCAGGGTTGCCAGTGTCGGGGCGATATCGACCATCTCTGTGTCGGGATATTGGCCGGGGTTCACGCCCGCGCCTACCAGTATAAAGGGCTCGGTGAGTACAACTTCCTCGTGACCGCCGTGTCCACCACGGTCGATCTGTCCATGATCGGATGTAATGAAAACGGTATCAACTTCCAGGTTCAGGTGCGAAACGATCTCGCGGATGTGATCATCCACGCGGGTGGCGGCTTCATCCCAGCGCGGATCTTTTGGCCCGCCTTCGTGGTGCCCTGCAGTGTCCACCTGATCAAGATGGATGAAAATGAGTTGATAATCGCCCGATCCGAGCCAGGGAAGAGCGGCGTCCACCACGGCGCGGTCTGCGATCACATCAAAATCAGGTGTGTAGAAACTGGCATCCACATCGTTTTGTGGGATAAGTTTTTCGAACCAGTAATAGCTGGAAACTGCGGTTTTCAACCCTGCCCGATGGACAGCTGAAAAGAGATTGTCCTGGGTCCAGGTAGGGATTTCCTCGTATTCAAGATTCATGACGGGGCCATCACTCAGATGGGGCCATGCGCCAACGCCGAGCACGCTGTACCCGGGCGCGGAATAAGAAGGGGGTTGGCTGTGCGACGTTGCCCAGGCACCTTGTGCGCGCAACTCGTTCAGGTAAGGCATTACATCGCTGTTGTGGGATGTATCATTACGCAGCGCGTCGACCAAAATGAATACAACGCGATTTGTGAGTGGCTCTTCCTTGGCCCATGAAAACGATTCACCCGGTACTGGTGGCGTATCGCTGAGCAGCGAACGATAAGCATAGAGAGAATCCATTTGAGCATTTACCCAAAAAAACGCGCCCAAAGCTACGATGATGAGAAAACCGATCCCAAGAAGGATCTTGCTCTTATTCGTCATTTATCTTTTTTGCCATTTCCTTGCGGATGCGTTTCCGCAATTCGTCAATTTTTTTTCTTTCGCCATTTTCTTCGTAATACCAATATTCCCAACCATTGCAGGGAGCGTTTTTGAGTGCCTTGCCGACCTTATGGATGGAGCCGATCATCTCGCCACATTGGATATGTCCATTTGCCAGGATTGTGGCGTGGACATCGCTCTGTGCTCCAAACCAGAGACGTTCGCCGGGACGCAGGCTTCCCGTTGTGAGCAGGGTGCCAAAAGGGATGCGTGGTTCCCTTTTTTGAACGCCTGCGAGATAAACATCTTCCTGATATTCTCCTTTAGGGATCGCCTCGATCCGCTCCTGGGCGATCTTCACATACGCTTCTTCGCGCTCAATACCGATCCAGTTGCGGTGCAATTTTTTCGCTACTGCGCCGGTTGTCCCGCTCCCGAAAAAGGGATCGAGTACAACATCCCCGGGTTTGGACGAAGATGCGATCACGTTATAGAGCAGGGCTTCAGGCTTTTGGGTGGTATGCGCCTTCTTCCCGTTCACGCGAATACGCTCACTGCCCGAACAGATCGGGATGACCCAGTCGGAGCGCATTTGTTTGTCGCTGTTAAGCGCTTTCATCGCATGATGGTTAAAGGTATATCTTGCCCCTTTTTTCTTCTGTGCCCAAAGCAGGGTTTCATGGGCGTTGGTAAAGCGCACGCCCCGAAAATTGGGCATTGGGTTGGTCTTGATCCAAAGCACGTCGTTTAATATCCAGTAGTCTAAATCCTGTAGGGTTGTGCCAACGCGGTAAATATTATGATAAGAACCGATCACCCAAATTGTGCCCGTTTCTTTGAGTACACGTTTCGCAGCGGTCAGCCAGGCTTTCGTGAAGCGGTCATATTGCTCAAAGGAGCTGAACTGATCCCAGGCATCATCCACGGCATCGACCTTGGTCAGGTTCGGTCGCCATAAATCCTTTTCGAGTTGCAGATTATAGGGCGGGTCGGCAAAGATCAAATCGACCGAACTCTTGGGAAGAGAGTTTAGTCTTTCAATCGCATCGCCGTGCAGGATGGTGTTGAGGGGGAGAGACATATTTAGCCTAAAAAACAGAACGCGGATTTTACAGGTTCGCCAAGCGATTTTTTGAAGATCCGCGTTTCGTTAGATCTACATCACCTTGATAACGTTCAGCTTGTCTTTTTTGCCGAATTTCTCATTCGCTTCATTGATCGCATCTTCTGATCCAAGTACGACTACATGACCGACGTTCTTTGCCTTTGTCAGAGAGACTGCGAAGGTTTTGAAGTCATCTTGCGTGGTTGCCAGCACCTCATCACGATATTCCTGAAGAGACTCGTCGGTAATATGCGTCAAATAACGCGACATGGATGTGTAGCCTTTTGCATCGGGCAGGCGATAGGTGTCTATACCGCCGATTGCGCCGATGATGATCTTGGTCAGCTCTTCGTCGCTTAACTCTAGCTCTTTCAGGAATTGTGCCGTCCCATCATAGTTCTCGATGGTGCCGAGCAAGTTTGGATCACGATATGAAAGATAGTTGAATAAACCGGAGCGCTGATCGAAAACAGAGAAGCCACCGTAAGCACCGCCTTGTACGCGCACTTTTTCCCAAAGCCAGGTCATACCGAGATAGCGCGTGATCGCCGCTATGGTGCCACTCAGTTCATAGCCGAGATAGTATAAATTTGCGCCCTTCCCAACGTAGTTTACCTGTGCCGGGATGGTCAATCCCTCTGGCTCATTGCCAAATTCAGGCGACCAAGTTGCCTTATAGCCATTATGTTTTGGTAGTGCATCGATCAACTCTCCCAGCTCTGGGCGAGCTTCCCGCCAGGCGCTGGCTTCGCAAGTTACATTGAAAAGAAAAATTTTCTGGTTGATGAGCAATTCCCGCACGAGTTCCAGATCTGCAAGCACGCTTTCCCAATCGTTTTCAATCTTCTCAGTCAACTCGCGCAGGAAGAAGAGGAAATCGATCCCTTCCATTTTTTCTGCCAGCCAACCGGCTTCGTGGAATTTCGATTGCAAGCGCCCATGTACGACCATATGCCCGGAGGGGATCAAGCCAGATTCCAAACCAGCCTTCTCTTCCAGTACGATCTGCTTGAAGCGTTCTGCGTTGTCGAGTTTGACGGTTAGCAAGACATCGTTCAGGATGCCGAAAAGTTTCCCGGCTTGCTCATTTGTTGCCTTGCCGCGCAGGAAAAGATACGCGGCGCTGTCATTGCTGTTCCAGATCGACGAAGTGTACAGGTCCGGGCGAATGCCGCCTGTGTCGCGCCCGATCCGTTGTGAGAGTTTCACAAAATCTTCACTCTCGGTGCCCATTTCGAGCAGGGCACGACCAAATAAACCCGTATAGGGCAACAAGTCTTCGGGGAGTACATGCAGGTCAAAACCCATATCGAGGTAGAGGATGCCATTTGTGCCAAGATCATGATAGAGCACAGGGGCATCCTCTATCTTTTCTTCAGCAAGCGGAATAGGTTTGTGTTCTTTGTCCAGATCTTCAAGAGCGAGTGAAGGCAATGTCGCCAATGCTTCAGGGGCATCAGGCGTATTTTGGATCTCGATCAACTCTTTTGTTGTGCGGATGACTTCATCGATTTCTTCTTTGGACATCTCGGATTGGATGGCTGACAGCTTCTCGCGCTCAGCAGCCTCGTCACGTTGATTTAGTTCCGTATCCGGGACGAGCAGCACCCGTGCCCTATGCTGGTTTCCGACAAAGTGAATTTGGATTAGGTCCTCAAGATATTTTTCGCCACTTGCCAACTTTTCCTTGATCGTAGCCAAAGGTGCCTCAAAGGCGAGCGGGGCGATGGGATCATAACCGTATAGCCAGAATTTCATTGCGCGTAACATGGCGCTGATGCCACGTGGGATACCACCGGTATTATTTTCACGCAAACTGAACTCAATGGTGTTGATGGATGCGGCAATGGTGTCTTTATCAATTCCATTGGTCGCCAGCTCCGCCAGGGTTTCGTTAATTAGCGCTTCAACTTTGTCGGCATCGTTTTGGTCAATGCCCTTTAGTCCGGTTGAAAAATACATCTGGCGAATATCGTCGTCTAACCCTACGCCAGCAAGGTCTTCGCCGAGCCCGGATTCGATCAGGGCCTTGCGCAACGGGGAAGCCGGGCTGCCCAAAAGGATATGGCTCAGTATGCCAAATGCCAGCAAGGTTTCGGCATCGCCTTGTTCGGGGAGTAGCCAGTTAAGGGTCAGGTATGATTTCGCATCCGCATCACTGGCGGCATAGGGAACGGTGATTTCTTTTGGTTCGCCCATCTGCGGTTGCAAGGGGATTTCTGATTCTACGGAAGCACGCTCAAAGTCCGCGAAATATCCATCCATCAGTCGCAGGCGTTCTTCAGGGTCATCGTCTCCATAGAATACGATCCGGGAATTAGATGGGTGGTAATAGGCTTTATGGAAGCCCACGAATTCTTCGTAGGTCAGCTCGGGGATGACTTTAGGGTCACCGCCGGATGACAGGCTGTATACGTGTCCAGGGAAGAGGGAGAAAAGAGATTCGTTGCCCAAAATGCGGTTCGGGTCAGAATAGGCACCCTTCATCTCATTGAAAACAACACCCTTATAGATCATCGGGTCATCAGGATTTTCAAGTTCGTAGTGCCAGCCTTCCTGATCGAGGATGTGTTTTTTGAGAAGGGGATGAAAGACAGCATCAACGTAAACATCAACGAGATTGTAGAAGTCTTGCAGATTTTGGCTGGCGCAGGGGTAGAGGGTGATATCAGAGCCGGTGAAGGCGTTGACAAAAGTCTGCAACGATCCCTTGATAAGCTCGACGAAGGGTTCCTTGACTGGATATTTTTCAGAGCCAGCAAGAACCGAGTGTTCAAGGATGTGAGCTATGCCATTGGATGTTTTTGGAGGTGTACGGAAATTGGCGCTGAAGACTTTGTTTTCGTCGTCGTTTTCCAGCGAGAGAAGCTCGGCGCCTGTTCGCACGTGGCGAAAATAGCGTGCCTTGGTGTTCATCTCAGGAATATCTTGCTCTTTGATCAATTCGAATCCATGTATGTTGGTCATGGTTACTCCAGTATCTTATGTGTAAATTCCAGCAGGGTGATTACTTCAAGCAACGCTTTGCCAGCGTTGCGGCAACATCCTGACGATATTCAGCGGATGCCCATTGATCGGTAGCGTCATGCGCAGCATTCTTTGCAGCGGCTTCAACGCCTTCTATGCCTTTACCATCCATTGCCAGTGAAGGGGAATCTCCCCAGCCGCCAAGGACGAGACGGCTGCGCCCCGCAGACCAATGGCTGGATGCCGCGCAGACAATGGGTTTGTCGGCAGGGGTGCGGGCGACATACTCATAAGCGGATGTGCTATTAGTGGGGATGCTCACCTTTATGATGAGTTTTTGCGCGAGTTTTTCGTTCCGCAATGGCAAGAGGTCGCCAAGTTGGATGGTCTCTTCTTCATTCTTGGTATTCAACAGGGTGATTTTTGCATCAAGCGCCATCATCATGACAGCGAAGGGTGAACGCCCATCAGATGTGACCAGAGTTCCCGCAACTGTGGCAGCATTACGGATATTCAGGCTGGCTTCGTGCTGGATGGCTTTCTTGAGTGCGTCAGGTGTTTCAGACGAATCGAGCAGATCTTGTAAAGTCGCTGTTGCACCGATCTCCAGCGCATTGCCTTTTGCTGTGATCGTGCTGAGTTTGAGCGCTTGTAAGTCAACAACGGCATACTCCTCGTTGGTGAACTGGTTTAGCTTAATCCCGCCACCGAGGGGATAGGTTTGGGGTTGGGCGATGAGGGTCAGGGCTTCGGTCAGGGTCTTGGGTCGATGATATTGAGTGATCACAGATATTCCTCCGTGTAAGATAAAAAAAGAAGCCCCTTTATTATACTCGGCAGGCTCCTTCTTTTTAGTTGTTTTCTTCTTTTATTCTTCGTCAGGGTAAACTTTCCAGCCCAATTCTTCGAGATTAGCAGTATCCAGGGTTTCTTCCGGCAAGTTGACCAATAAGGTCGTCGCCTCTGCAAGCAATGTTCCATCTGGGTGATAGATGCCAGCCCAGCCCTCGGCTGTACGCTTCTTGGCTTTGCCTGCTTTTCCGACGATTTTTAGCGGTATACCGATGGGGACATTTTTTCGATATTTCACTTCCATCTTGCCCGTGTACATGAAACGCGGCTCGGATGGATCACCCATATGTGCCCGCCCGCTGATCTCGTCGAGGATCGTGGCTACGATCCCGCCGTGAAGCACACCGGGATAGCCCTGGAAGTGATCGGGGGCAATGTAGATCGTTTCGATCACACCGGGTTCAGTCTGGTAGATATGCAGTTTTAGCCCGACAGGGTTTTCCAAACCACAGACGAAGCACATTTTGGAATTGGGTTGTTTTAGTTTTGTCATGGAATTATTTCCCATAGAGTTCACAAGGCTTGCAGACTTTCTCCCTTGCCTGTAATGAATTAATCCAAGGCCTCATCAAAGCGTTGAATTTCCAGCGTGTAACCATTAGGGTCTTTGAAGAAAAAATGATAGATCTGATATTTGGGATTGTGCGTGGGCGGCTTCGTGATCTCCACGCCTTTCGCCAGGAGGATTTTGTACCAAGCATCCACGTTATCGGTGACGAGGGTCAGAATAATGCCTTTTTTCGCGGGTGTTTCGAGATGGGTGCAAAAACCGAGATAGGCATCCCCGCTGGTTTTATATATCCGACAGACGCCTTGGTCCCGCACGAGGGGCAGTTCCAGAATTTCTTCATAAAATCGGGAGGTAGCATCCATCTCGTTGGTGTGGAGGAAAGTGACAGTTTGGTCAAACATAATCAAAAAGAATGGAACGCGGATTTGGCGAATTGTACGGATTTGCGCGGATCAAACTAAAAAAATCCGTGAAAACCCGCCTGACCCGCGTAAATCCGCGTTCTATAAAATTTATGCGACGGGATCGAGATGTAGCAGATATGAGTAATCGCTTTGCACAGTATCGATCATTTTCAGCAGCGCCTGCATTTCAGCGTTTGCCTGAACAGATGCATCTGCGAATTGCACGCCACCATTTTCCATGACGAGGTTGTAAATATCTTCACGGTGGCGCATCTTCAACGTATTCTCACCAGTGTAAACATAACCTTCTTGTCCAGTATATTTGTCGAATTCCGTTTCGCTCCAGAAGAGGGTGAACTTATCTTTGGCGGGATCGCTATCGTAGGGGCAGAAGACTTCACAGTTGCCGCATTCGTTGCAGAGGCCTTCAATATGCAGGATCTGGTTCGGGTCCTGGAAGCCCTCGATCTTGATCGGGAAGTTGGCGATATTTGGGCAGACCTCGATACATTTATTGCAGACGATATTGCAGGAAAGGCAGCGGTCAGCGGATGCTTTAAAGTTCAGGTCAAATTCTTCGGTGCTGACTTGTGGATTGATCTCAGCTTTTCGTTCTGCGATTTCGCCAAAGCGTTTTTCTGTGTCGAATTCATATTCTGGCGCGGTCTTGATATAGCCTTTGGTGACATTTTCTTTTTCGATAATGCCTTCGGCAATCGCACGTCCATCGGCGATCGCTTCGATGATCGAAGAGGGGCCGCGATAGGCATCACCGCCGAGATAGACATTCTCAACATTGGTTTCGTGATATTCATTGACGGGAATATCACCTTTTTCATCGGCCATAAGTTGATTCTTTTCGAGCAGTTCGTATTCCACCAATTCGCCGATGGCGGTGATGACGGTGTCGATCTCGAAATCAACGAATTCGCCTTCCACGGGAACGGGGCGGCGGCGTCCGCTGGCATCTTTTTCGCCAAGTTTCATTTGCTGGCATTTCAGCACGCCATCGTGCAGATTGACGGGATTAACCAACTGATGGAAAACAGCGCCGTCATGTGTGGTTTCAAGGAATTCTTCGCGGGTCGCGGGCATCTCTTTGCGGGAGCGGCGGTAGATGATCGAAACATTTTCTACGCCTTTCACACGTAGGGCTGCGCGAGCGGCGTCCATAGCGGAGTTTCCAGCCCCGATCACGGCTACGTTTTTGCCCAGATCCATTGTGGGCATTTCAACAACAGAAAACTCAGGGCTGCGGGTCTCGATAACGGGCGCATCTTTGAACTCGCGCAGGAATTTGATCGCGCCGAGTACTTTGTCTGTATCGCCTTCCACGCGTAAGTCGCGGGATTTCCACGCGCCGATAGCGATATGGACATAATCAAAACCATCGGCTTTGAGCTTGTCTACATCAATAGCAGGGTCACAATTCAATTCGAATTTCGTCCCCATCTTCTTGACGAGTTCAATATCATTTTCGATAGCTTCATCAGGCACACGATAATCGGCGATGCCGTGCGTGACCATGCCGCCGATCTTGTCAGTTTTGTCAAAGACAGTCACATCAAAACCTTCTCGTCCGAGGAAGTAGGCAGAGGATAATCCGGCGGGACCAGCGCCGATGACGGCGACTTTCGCATTCCGATGGGGTGTCTTTTGCTCGAGCTTGTCCATCACTTCGTCAAAACCTCGTTCCGAAGCGATCCTCTTGATGTCACGGATGCGCACGGTCTCTTCGTAATCGTTGCGTACGCATTTCAGTTCGCAGGCACTCTCACAAATATATCCCGTTATGAAGGGCATTGAATTGGATGAGATGATCAACTCGTAGGCTTCCACGAAACGCTCTTCCGCGACCAACTGGATATATTCGGGCACATCCTGGTGGACAGGGCAAGCCACAACGCAGGGCGCCACGAAGCAGTCAAGCAGGCCGAGTTTCTGGTCAGTCTTCATTGGCTTGTCGGGTTTAGCTTCCTTATGATAGCGCTCGTCCTTAATGGAATCGGCTGCGACTTTGTTGAGTTTTTCCAGATCAATTTCTCTGGATGGATCATCTGCCATTGGGCGCTCGAGGACCTTTGCCAGTTGATATAACCGTGAATATCCACCTGGCTTCAACAGGTCGGTCGCCAGTGTGATCGGCTTGATACCGCTTGTGAACAGATCATCGATATTGAAATAGGTTGCGCCACCCGAGTATGAGATAGCGAGATCGCCGTTAAATTCCTGTGCAAGTTTATTAGAGAGATTAACCGTCAACGGATAGAGCGCACGCCCGCTCATATACATCTCGCCGGTTGGGAGCCTGCGCCCGTCGTTGATGACCGCGAGTGTGTTGGTCAGCTTGACGCCGAACTCAACCCCATTCTCAGTTGCGAAATCCTTCAACGATTGGATCATCTTGATCGCATCGTCGTACTTCATATCGTGCTCGAAGGATTCGGGATTCATCTCGATATGATCGAATTCTTGCTGATCGAAAACGCTGCGAACGTAATCGTAGCCGAGCAGAGTCGGATTCAGCTTGACGAAGGTATGCACCTTTTTCTCGCCAATCAGATAGCGGCAAATCCCTTCTTGCTCATCGGGAGGAGTCCCGTGCATGGTCGAAAGGGTGATCGAGTTGGAGATGTTAGGAGAGATGGAGTCTACAAAAGCAGGGTCGTTAATGTTGGGGATTTCACCGGCTTCGATAGCAGCTTTCAGGTCAGCAAGACATTCCTTGAAGATGTCAGTATCTGCTGCATTCTTCAGGCCCTCGATGAATTTGTCGATCTTTTCAGATTTGATGCCTTCAAGATCGTAGCCAACACTCATATTAAAGATGAAACCGCGTTCGCCTAGTTGCGAAATGCCAAGCATCTTATTCAGAATGTGGACGAGGAACCAGCCTTTTACATATTCATCAAAGGCTTCCTGCACGCTAAATTCGGTAGACCACTCGGTGTTGTAGCCTTCGTCAGGGATGTCAATACAGGGTTTTTCGATCTCAAGAGAATCCAGAATTTGAACGGTTTTCAGCTCGAAGAAACGCCCCCCGGTAAGATAAGAAACGGCGAGATTCATTGCCTGCTGGGTGGCAGGTCCCGCAGCAGGACCGATGGCGGTTTCACATTTTTCGCCAAAGATCTCAAAATAGGCTTTGTCTTTCTTATAATAGAACTTCCCTTCAGGGATGGAGAAAATACTTTTCTGACTTGCATACTCTTCAAGCATCCAGCGTAGAAGGTGCTTGAACTTAATAGGGCGCATTACATCACTCATTATGATCTCCTTACATGCAAACATTGCTTGGTGAAGACGGATGATACAACGGACATATTCGCATTCTTCCCCCATTTTCCCTATATATTGTACTAGGGAGGTACGCTTACCTCGTGAAAGAGAAACTGATCTTCTCTGCCACCAATTCTAAATCTTCAGGTAAGTCTAAGTCAAGTTCAATTGATGGAAGTTCGCATATCTCGAGTTTAGCTCCAGCTTCACGAGCACGTTCACAATGTCGATCAAATGAGTTTTCCCCATAGTCATAATCGATAATGCCGGCAGGTGAAATGAGCAAAGCGTTGGTTCCGTTTTTGTGGCGATCAGGTGTGATCACAACAACGCGCCGATGTCCATTGGCTATTGCGATCAGTTTTTCAACATCTTCCTGTGAGATCAAAGGTAGATCTGCGGGCAAGATCAAAACGCCATTAGTGGTATACATTTTCGCAACAGCGGTTGCCCGCTCAAGAGCGGTATTTAAATGCGGAGAGCCGTTCTCTCGAATAGTGCGAGCATTGAGATCGTGAGCGATCGCTAATGCTTTCGGATCACGGCTGACAACTAATACTTCTTCAACATCAGGAGTTTCTTTTAAGGTTTTTAGGGTATGTATGAGCAAGTGGCGGTTAAGTTCCGCTCGTTCATCCTCGCTCAAGGTTTCTGCAAGACGAGATTTTCCACGTCTTAAAGGCTTTACAGGCACGATTGCCCAAATGGTCATGGATATCCTCTCAAAGAAGGGTGTCCACAAAGTCTATCACAACTTTTGCAAGACGACGACGCCCTTCTGCATCTTTCATGATGCTATCTGTCGTCAATGTCTTAATGCCCAGCAACTGAATGGTCTTTTCACTTTCAGCATCAAGCTGATCGAAAACGAAGCCACTCAATAAGTCTTCATAATGTTTTGCGACGGCATAAGCAGATGGCTGGATGCCAAGCTCCTTATACATCTTTGCGGCAGGACCTTTTAATGCCTGACTGCCAATGATCGGGGATATGGCAACGACGGGCTTCGCTTCGCACGCGGACTTTATACCTGCTACCGCTAAAATCGGGTCGATGCTGACCCAGGGATTGGATGGGCAAAAGACCACCGCATCAGCTTGGTCGATGGCATCAAGAACGCCCTCCGCAGGACACGCTTTCTCTACCCCGTCAAAGCGGAAGCTGATCACAGTGGGTTCACAGCGCTGGTGAACGAAATACTCCTGAAAAGAGAGCTCGCCTTGTTCGCGCGTGTTGACCATTGTGTAAAGAGGATCATCTGTCATCGGCAGGATCAAGTGCTTTACACCCCAGGCGCGGCAAAAATCACGGGTGATCGTTGAAAGTTTGTCGCCACGTTTACGCCGAGCTGTTCTCTCCAGATGGGTGCCGAGGTCACGATCACCAAGTCGAAACCACGTTTGTCCCCCGAGTTTGGCGATGTTTTCGTAGGCGTTCCAGCTTTCATCCGCACGCCCCCATCCTGTAAGGGGATTTGCCAGTTCTGCCAATGTGTAGCATACGGTATCCAGATCGGGGGAAATAGATAGTCCCAGATGTTCGAAATCATCGCCCGTATTGACGATAATGGTCAGTTCCTCTGGTGCGAGAATTTGTGCAAGGCCGTGGGCAAGTTTTGCGCCACCGACGCCACCTGCAAAAGCTGTGATCTTCATTAGTTCAGGCTAAATAACTCAACGTGATTTCGCCCCTTGAGTTTTGCGCGATAAAGAGCGACATCGGCAAAGTTGAATATTTCATCGACGGTCTCCCCGTGTGTTGGGAATGTTGCAATGCCTGCGCTGAATGTGATCTGTAGTGTTTTTTCAGCACGATATAACAGGGTTAGGTCCATCATTCTTTCGCGCAATTCTTGAGCTCTGGAGAAAGCAGCTTTGCCGGTTGTTTTCGGCAGGATGACGGCAAATTCATCGCCTCCGTAGCGACAGACAGTATCTTCCTGGCGGGTGAAAATCCTAAGTTGGGAAGCAAGGGTTTTTAGAGCATGATCGCCCGTGATATGTCCGCCGCTATCGTTGAATTCTTTTAGATTATCCATATCGAGCAGGACGATGCTAAGCGGGTATTCTCCACGTTTGGCGCGCGCAAACTCTTTTACTAACATTTCGTCCATATAACGACGATTATGGAGTCCGGTCAGCGAATCGCGTAAGGCTTGTTTCTTTAGGGTCTCTTGCAGGCTGTTGATCTTTTTTAATTGTTCTTTTAATTGGCGGTTGGTTGCCGTTTCTTTTTTGCGAGCTTCTTTTTGCTCAGTAATATCTTCTTTGACCGCAACAAAGTGAGTGAGTTCATTCTTCTCGTTGAAAACAGGGGAGATAGATGCTTTTTCCCAATATAGCTCGCCATTTTTCTTTTTGTTTTTGAAGACACCACGCCACTCTTTCCCGGCAAGGATGGTGTTCCACAAGCTTTTATAAAAAGCTTGTGAGTGAAAGCCCGATCGCTGAACGCTAGGTGTTGCGCCTATTATTTCCTCTTTTGAGAACCCCGAGAGTTCAAGAAATTTAGGGTTGACTTCTTGAATGATGCCCTCTTTGCTTACGATCATGATCGACGCAGGGTTTTGTTTAACGGCACGAGAAAAAAGCCGTAAACGCTCTTCAGCACGTTTGCGACGTTCGACTTCGCGGCGGGCGCGATTTAAAGACCGGCGAATGACTTTGATCGCGATGTGCATGAAATTTCCCGTTAGCCCAAAGAGGGCTATATAGGTCACCCATTGGCTAAAACCGACGCTCAAATCCGGCGTAGCTAATAAATGATTGTTTTCCGCAACGATCAATGCTGAGAAAATAATGGCAACCATCGCTGTTGCCCCAATGATCCCTCTTCCACCAAATTGGAAGCCAGCAAAAAAAACCACCAGAATATAGGCGGCGCTGATAGGGGTACGAATTGTTCCAAACAAAGCGATAATGACGGTTAGATGAATGGCACCATAAATGAGTAATCCAAGGCTTGTCCACTTGAGCCAGCCTCGATGAAGTGTGTAGCGGGCAACAAGGCAGAGTGCGAGAAAGAGAATATTGAGGCTAAAGATAATGGCCGGAGTATTTCCGCCGATATAATCCCCTATCAATATTAAAATCAGCAGAATGCTTAGAGTCCATAACGCGGCATTGAGAGTGATGGCTTCCAAGGTTTTTTCTTGATCGCGTTTAAAGATTGGCGCTGCGAAAAAAGATCTGCTTTTCATAGAAAGCTAATTGTAGTTTAGTTTCTTAGCAAGAAACTAACAACTCCTTTACAGGTTTTCGTGTAGTTTGTTGTGGCTCCTCGTCTGTATAGCCAAGAAAAAAGATCGCTTGTGGCTGCCAACTCTTTGGTAGATTGAGGGCTGTGCGAACCTCTACCTGTGCATAGAGCGCCCAGCAGATCCAGTTTGCACCGAGTCCTTCGGCGTGAGCGGCGAGCATTAGTTGGAGTCCTGCCAGCGCCGTCGATTGGATGCCCATGAGATGCTCCTCCGCTTCCTCTTTGCGGATGATGGTTTCGTCACGGCAGAGCAGGATGATGACAGGTGCTTCGGCGATGCGGCGTAGGGAAATCTCGACACGCTTCTCGATTTGAGCTTGCTCGGCGCCTTAGGCATCCATGTCTGTGCGCATTTTTTCCGTTAATGCCATCCCAAGCTTTTCTTTGGCACTCTCACTTTGGATGTGGGCAAAACGCCAGGGTTGCAGGTTGTGTGCGGAGGGGGAAAAAGTTGCGGTGGTTAGAATTCTTTCCACAACGGAAGCAGGCACAGAGTCGGGTTTGAAACGACGGATGGATCGTCGAGTTCTTAGAAAGTGGTGGTAATCATTCATGATGGGAATTATAATCTCGCCTTATCCAACATTCTAAAGGAGCTTCTTATGGGTGAATCCCTGACAAAAATGCGCCGAAAAGATCGTGAGATCACTGATAAAGAGTGGATCATTGCCTTGCTGGGTCGCGCCGGTTTTGGTGTCTTGGCAACTTGCAAAGATGGACAACCTTTTACAGTGGCGAGAAATTTTGCCTACGACCCCGAAAAACATGCCATTTATTTTCACGGAGCGCGGAAGGGGCGTACCTTTGAGAATGCCGAAGGGAGCACAAAAGCAAATTTGAATGTTAGTGAGATGGGTGAGTGGATATTAGCTGAACGCGCCATGAATTTTGGCGTGCAATATAAAGGGGTGGTTGTTTTTGGCACGCTTTCAGTTGTGGAAGACCCCGATGAAGCCAAGCGCGGTTTGCAATTATTGATGGATAAGCATTTTCCCGAGCTAAAGCCGGATGTTGATTACGAAGCCACTACGGATACAGATTTGAAAGTTACAGCGGTCTTGCGTTTGGATGTGGAGAGCTGGAGCGGCAAAGAGAAAAAAGGATAGGCTAGAAAGAAGCCCCTGAGATCAGGGGCTTTTGTTTAGTGTCCGCTGATCTTGTCAGGTGAGATTTTATAGAGTACGCGGATTTCTTCGCCGGGTATATCCCAGTCTTTGCCGCGATATTTTTGTGAAAGTGTGTTGATGTGTTCATCAGCGCCTTCGGTAGTACGTTCGGCGATCTTTCCGCGGATCTGGATATACCGATAAGGATCGCTCAGGTCTTGAATGCAGATTGCCACGTGCGGACGGGCTTGCATATTTTTATCCTTGATGCGCCCAGCAGCAGTGTTGATGAGAATATATTTTCCATCGGTGTTGAACCAAACGGGGGTGACCTGTGGTGTGCCATCTGCCATGATGGTGGCAAGATAGAGAAGGGCTTTGGTTTTGTCTTCAAAAAGGTCTTGATAAGGTTCAGGGATGTCCATTATTGCTCTCCTTGAAATTCATACTGATAAAAGAAGTTTTCTGATGCCATGCGTCAATAACTTTCGTCTTTTCTGGTGTTTTCCTTTTGTAATGCAAATAAAAAAGCGTCTACAACCTGCGGGTCAAATTGCTTTCCGGTATGGTCGATCAATTCCTTGATCGCAAAAGCTTCGCTTTTAGCCGCCTTGTATGGACGCTCATCCTTCATCGCAATATAAGCGTCGACAACGGCGATGATGCGCGCGGTGAGGGGGATTTCCTCGCCACGCAAGCCTTTGGGGTAGCCTGTGCCATCATATCTTTCCTGATGGGTGCGGGCTACTTCCGCAATATCGCTGAGTTCGTCGATCGTGGCAATGATGTCAGCGCCTATGTCGGGATGCCGCATCATGATCTCTCTCTCCTTTTTGCTAAGGGGGCCTGGCTTATTAAGGATGTGATCAGGTACACCGATCTTTCCAATATCATGCAGGATCGCAGCCAGCCGCACACGTTCAAGCGATGCTTCTTCATAGTTGAGTGTTCTGGCTGTCTTCATCGCAAGTGTTGAGATGCGATGACTGTGATCGAGCGTATATTGATCACGCGCTTCGATCACACGTGCCAAAAGCCCGACAATATTGCTATAGGTTAACTCCATATTTTCGAGCAATTCTGCTAGCTGTATTGTCTTGTTCTCCACCTCTTTGGAAAGTGTGATGCTCCAATTTCCCAATGTTTCTGCAGATTTTCCTGCGAAAAACATTGCAACTAGCATAAGAATGATGCCGAAAAGAATGTTTGCAAAAAGCAAGCGGGTCTGATCTTCTAAATTGTAATAAACTTCCTGAAAGGCCGGATTATTGGGTGGGATAACCCCACTGATTTCCATGGCAGCAAGTGACGAAAAAAGAATAGAAACAATAGCTGTCATCCAATATGATGCCGTGCGCTGCCAAAAGACGAAAGCTGCTCCCCAGATCAAAATGAGATAGACTCCAAAGCTCAGTGTTATAAACCCCCCTCCCAGATGTAGACCCACCGTTGTGATTAGCGCTGCTGTGATCATACTGGCCCAAGTTGCGAACTTAGGTTTATTTCGCAAGACCATGGCACGTTGCCAAATCAAAATAACAACATCAATACTTGTTGCCAGCATAGCCTGTATTGGCCCATCAGAGGGGTAAAGGAGCTGAATTATAAAAAAGAGAAGCAGCATTGAAAGACTGCGTACATGCGAACACGATGATAGGCTAATGCTCGCTGGATTAACGAGTGGCTTGCCCAACTTGCCTTGAGTGTCGCTTTTGCATTTTCTTTTGCAGACATCTTCATCTGAAGAGGTCTTTCTCTTTCAGGCGAAGTAGTTCGCTGAGGGTACTCTCTTCAAGTGGATAAGGAAAGCCTCGCACATGGACGATGGGCTTGCCCTCGTTTGCCTGTCCCATCATCAGGGATGCAGCTGCCGCCAATTCATCGGCTGCGCCGATCTGCGTGATCTGTAGCTCGCGCCCAAAGAGATCGTCTTCGCCGCGCATATCCACCATGCCGGGAACGCCGGAGATGCCGATGGTGATGCCGACCGTCCCTTCGCGCCAGGCACGCCCATGCGAGTCGATGATGAGAATGCCGAGTTTTACGCCCGTTCTTTCTTCAAGGGCGTGGCGAAGTTTTTTGGCAGAGAGATCGGGGTTTTTCGGGAGGAGGAGGGCGTATTCGTCGTTGAGACTTTCGAAGTCTCCGAAGACTTCGGAAGTCTTTGTTTCTACATTCGACCGATCTATTCCCGCATTGGCGCAGATGAAGCCGAGTTTATGCTCAACCACGATCAGCCCAGGGCGGGTTCGGATGATCTCGTTGGACTCTTGCAGGATCAACTCCACGAGCCGGGCATCCTTTTCTGTATCGGTGGCAAGTTGAAGGGCGCGCGGACACGGCTCCACATCCACCAGATTGACGAGACGCCCCTCCGCTTTGCTGACGATCTTCTGAGCGAGCACAAAAATATCGCCATCCTGTAGTGCAAAAGCGGAAGCATTCAGAATGATTTCAGCAAGATCGTCGTCTTTTTTGATGAGAGGAATGTTGGGGAGAGGGGTGAGCGTGAGCATAATGTGATTTTACCAGCCCCCCTTTATTCCCCCCGAGTGCTTCACATTTGGGGGGAATAAAGGGGGCGGGAACTATTTCCCATTTGAAAACGTCTAGTCTCCAAGTTAGAATAAATATGCTTCTCGTAAATAATGCTCCCGGCGGAGTCCCCGCCGCCGAGGACGGCAGCGGGAGCGCTCTGGGGCTAAAGGAGACCACCATGAAAAGGTTGCTTATGGGAATTGCCATTATCACATTGTTGATCGTCGGCTTGGCCGCGTGTTCAAAAGATGACGGGGGAACGACGCCCCTGCCCACGCCCGAAGAAGAGGGGAGCGAAGGCGTGCCGCTGGATGCAGATGACCCCGAACCGCTGACCTTCACCCTCAGCGAGGGAGCGGAGACCCCGGACGAGGCCATCCCCTCTGCCTACGTACCCGGCGAACCGCTCCCGGAAGAGGAGCTTGCTGCCCTTTTAGAGCGTTTGCCCGCCCTCGTCGCGGACCCGGCTGATACGGTCGATTTTAATCTGCCGGACGAAGTCATCCCGCCGCCGCGACCGGGAGAGACTATCGAGAACGCTTTCCCGCCTGAAGAGAGCGCTGCTGCCATCGACGTGGAATACGGCGCTCTGGAAGTTTTGCGTTATTCACCTGAAGGCGAGATCCCCATTGCTCCTTTTGTGAATATTACATTTAACCAACCGATGGTGCCGTTAACGACCATCGAAGATCTTTCGGAATTGGATGTGCCCGTGCAAGTCACCCCCGCCATCCCGGGGACGTGGCGCTGGCTCGGCACGAAGACGCTCAACTTCCAGGCCGACTCTGATCTCATTGATCGCCTGCCGATGGCGACCGAATATGAAGTCATCATCCCGGCGGGAACGGAATCTGCTGTGGGGGGTGTTTTGACGGAGGCGGTCAGCTTTAAGTTCAATACACCCGCGCCGGTCATGCAGCGTTATCATCCTTATGGTGACCCGCAGCCTTTGGAACCGGTTTTCTTTATTTCCTTCGACCAGCGTGTTGACCCAGCCAGTGTGCTGGAGCATATCACCGTCACCGCCGATGGCAGAAACGTGGACGTGAAGCTTGCGAGCAAAGATGAAGTCGCGGATGATGAGCTTGTTAGTAATTTATCGGAATATGCTCAGGAAGGACGTTGGCTGGCGTTTGTCGCCTATGAACCCCTCCCTGCAGATGCGGAAATCCGCGTTACAGTAGAAGCTGGTACGCCTTCGGCAGAAGGTCCGCTAACGACGCCATCGGATCAAGCTTATAGTTTCTATACTTATGCGCCGCTGAAGATCACCGATCACCGTTGTGGCTGGTACGATGAGTGCCGCCCGCTGATGCCCTTTACGATCGAGTTCAACAACCCAATTGACCAGGATCTCTTTTATGAAGGGATGCTTGAAATTTCACCGGAGCTTCTTGGCGCAACGGTGAATGTTTATGGGAATACGGTTCAGATTAGTGGGATGACCGAGGGACGCACCACCTATAAGGTCAAGGTCAGTGGTGAGATCCAGGATGTTTTCGGGCAAACCTTGGGGCGCGACGAGCAAGTCCGGTTCAAGGTCGGCTCGGCGGAGCCTTTCCTGGTTGGTCCTGACCAGCGCTTCATCACCCTCGATCCCAGCGATGGGACTCCTTCCATCTCCTATTATGTGATGAATTACAAGAAGCTGGATGTGCAGATCTACGCCGTCCAGCCTGATGATTGGTTTGACTATTTGCAATATCTGGATGAGTTCCAGTGGACGGATGAGCCGGTTGAGTTGCCCGGAAAATTGGTACTGGATGAGACCCGCAGCGTGGATGTCGAAACGGATGTTTTGACCGAGATCAATCTTGATCTGAGCGAATATATGGATGGCGATCATGGTCATTTTATTGCCGTCGTGAAGCCGCATAAGAGCCTTTTTGAGAAGGAAAACTATTACGAGACAAACCATGTTTGGGCGCAGATCACGCAAATAGGGCTGGATGTTTTCAGTGACCATAGCGAGATGATGGTCTGGACGACTGCGCTGGCTGATGGCGCACCGCTTGCGAATATGGATATTCGCAGCAATACGGGCGCTTTGCTTGGTTCTTCCGGTGAAGATGGTGTTGCGAAATTTGAAACGCCTTCTGGAGGGGTTGCCTACCTGACCGCTCAGATTGGCGATGATGTGGCGATGCTGCCGCGTAACACCTATTATTGGGATGAGAGCGGCTGGCATAAACGCAGCCCTTCTGATGATCTGCGCTGGTTCGTTTATGACGACCGGGCCATGTACCGCCCGGGCGAAGAAGTCCATATCAAAGGCTGGATGCGTAAAGTTGGCGGCGGTCAATTGGGCGATGTAGCGGCCTTTGGCGATGCTCTGATTGGCGTGAATTACACATTGATCGGCCCGCAGGGAAATGAGTTGGCTACGGGGCGCACAGATGTCAATTTGCTCGGTGGTTTTGATCTTGTGCTTGAGATACCCGAGAGCGTCAATTTGGGCTACGCCACCCTGCAACTCAACGCGGAAGGGAGTTTGAATGTCAATCATTACTCATATTCCCACTCCTTCCAGATCCAGGAATTCCGCCGACCGGAATTTGAAGTTTCGGCGCGTAATGAAACCGAAGCCCCGTACTTTGTGGGCGAACACGCCATTCTGGCTGTCGAAGCAAAATACTATGCCGGTGGCGCGCTGCCCAATGCCGAGACAAATTGGTGGGTGAATTCCAACGAGACCAACTACACCCCGCCGAATTGGGATAAATTCACCTTCGGCTACTGGACGCCCTGGTGGTATTACTATGATGGCGGCTATGATGATACTTCGCATAGCGAGAGCTTCACGGGCGTAACTGACTCAACGGGCACGCATTTCCTGCGTCTTGATTTTGGCAACGATAAGACCCGCCGTCCGACCAGTATCACCGCTGAAGCGACTGTAATGGACTTAAATCGTCAGGCGTGGACGAGCGGCACGAGCCTGCTTGTGCATCCTGCCGATGTTTATGTCGGCTTGCGCTCAGAGCGTTATTTTGTTGAGCGCGGCGAGCCCTTGGATATTGAATTAATCGTCACCGATCTTGACGGAAATGCTGTCGAAGGTCGCCCCGTGACCGTTGAAGCCGCGCGCATTGTCTGGAAATCCACAGGCGGCTGGCACGAAGAACTCCTCGAGCCACAGACCTGCGAGATCACCTCCAGCGATAAGCCGCTCTCATGCTCCTTCGATACCAGCGTTGGCGGGCGTTATCGCATCACCGCCATCGTCACCGATGAGCAGGGACGCCAAAACGAGAGCCGCATCACCCGCTGGGTCAGCGGTGGCGAACGCCCGCCCTCCCGCGAAGTGGAGAAAGAAGAAATTACCCTGATCCCCGACAAGGACGAATATCAACCCGGCGACACCGCCGAAATCCTCGTCCAGACACCTTTTACACCTGCTGAAGTGCTCGTCACCGTTTCGCGCAGTGGGATTTTATACACCGAACGACATAAAATTGATGAAGGAACCCTGACGCTTACCGTGCCCATCACGGATGCGCAGATCCCGAATATCCACGTGCAGGTGGATTCCGTCGGTTCCGCGCCGCGCGTGGACGATGGAGGTGCTACCGTTGAAGGAGCGCCGCCTCGCCCCGCTTATGCTTCCGGCAATCTGACTCTTAGCATCCCGCCCTATTCCCGCACCCTCGAGCTGGATGCCCTTCTCGCCGATGACGCCATCGAACCCGGTGGTAAGACCACGCTGAACCTTGAACTTAAGGATGCCGATGGCTACCCCGTCCCGAATGCGGAACTGGCTGTCGTCGTGGTGGACGAATCCATTCTGGCGCTCACCAATTATCAATTGGCTGATCCGATCTCCACTTTCTACAGCCAGCGTTCTGCTGATCTGGACAGCGTCTACGGACGAGCGAATATCGTCCTTGCCAACCCTGAAGTGCTGGCAGAAGCCGCTCGTGGCGCAGAAGCGCAGGCGATGGCAACGAATACGGCAGATGACGCTTTCAAGGTGTTCGGCGGTGAAGTGATGGAAGAAGCCGCTATGGAAGCTCCGATGGCGGCCGAGCCGGAAATGATGATGGATGCAGCTGAAGGCATCGGCGGTGGTGCTGAAGCGCCCAGCCCCATTGCAGTGCGCAGTAACTTCAATCCCTTGGCGACCTTTGAAGCCGAAGTGCGCACAAATTCCTTTGGCAAGGCGACCGTCCAGATCGAAGTGCCCGACAACCTGACCCGTTACCGCGTGATGGTCGTCGCGGTCGATAAAGGTGGCACACAATTTGGCAAAGCCGAAACCAATCTGACCGCGCGCCTGCCGCTGATGGTACGTCCGTCTGCGCCGCGCTTCCTGAACTTTGGCGATAAATTCGACTTCCCCATCCTGCTCCAAAACCAAACGGATGAACCTATCGAAGTGGATGTCGCCATGCAAGCCACAAATATCACTCTCCCCGAAGGCGCTGGGCAACGTGTGACCGTCCCCGCCAATGATCGGGTTGAAGTGCGCTTTGCCGCCGAGACCGAAATGGCGGGCACGGCCCAATTCCAGATCGGGGCGGTATCCGGCTCTTATGCCGATGCGGCGACCCTCGAACTGCCCGTCTACACGCCTGCGACGACCGAAGCCTTCGCTACTTACGGCGTGGTGGACTCTGGCGCAATCGCCCAGCCTATCGCCAAGCCAACGGATGTTTACAGTCAATTCGGCGGGCTGGAAATCCAGACATCCTCGACTGCTTTACAGACGCTGACGGATGCGGTCATGTACCTGTCGAATTACCCCTACGAATGCACGGAGCAGATCAGCTCTCGCGTGCTCGGCATCGCTGCTCTTCGGGACGTTTTAACGGCGTTCCAGGCTGAGGGGCTGGCATCCGCTGCTGAAATGGAAGCAAGTGTAAACAGGGACGTCACGCGCCTGCAAGGGATGCAGAACTGGGACGGGGGCTTCACCTACTGGCGACGGGGCGAGAATTCCATCCCGTTCAACACCATCCACGTGACCCATGCTTTGGTGCGCGCGCAGGAGAAGGGGTTTGATGTGCCTGCTGAAATGATGGAAAATGCCCGCTACTATTTGCAGGAGATCGAGAGCCATTACCCCTACTGGTATAGCGAGTACACCCGCCGCGTGTTGAGTTCTTATGCGCTCTATGTGCGCGACCTGATGGGTGATAGCGACCCAGCGAAGGCGCGTGCACTGTTGCAGGAAGCCCCGCTCGAAAACTTCTCCTTTGAAGCCATCGGCTGGATCTGGCAGGTGCTGGTGGATGATCCGAACTCGGTTGCGCAATTGGATGAAATTCGGCTTTACATCAACAACCATGTTGTGGAGACCGCTGGCGCAGCGAATTTTACGACCAGCTACGATGACCAGACTTACCTGATCCTGTCTTCGAATCGACGTGCGGATGCGGTCTTGTTGGACGCTTTGATCGCTGACGACCCGAACGCGGATTTGATACCGAAATTGGTCAATGGTCTCCTGGCGCACCGAACGAAGGGACGCTGGGGCAGCACCCAGGAAAATGTTTTCGTGCTCCTGGCAATGGACCGCTACTTCAACACCTACGAAAGCACCACGCCCGATTTTGTTGCCCGCATCTGGCTGGGTGAAACCTACGCTGGCGAACACGCCTACGAAGACTACTCGACCGAGTATAACGAGACCAGCATCCCGATGTCTTATCTGACCGATGGTGCCGATATGCAGAATCTGGTGCTCAGCAAAGATGGCGCAGGACGCCTCTACTACCGCCTTGGCTTGAAGTATGCGCCTACCGACCTGAACCTTGATCCGCTGGATATGGGCTTCGTTGTCACCCGTGAATACGAAGGTGTGGACGATGTCGAAGACGTCTGGCAGGATGAAGATGGTATCTGGCATATCAAGGCGGGCGCACGCGTGCGTGTGACCCTGAAAATGGTCGCCGACAACCGTCGCTACCATGTCGCCCTCGTTGATCCGCTCCCCGCTGGCTTGGAGATCGTCAATCCCGATCTGGCTGTCTCATCAAACGCTGGTGCCGAGAGCGAAAATCCTGCCGAAAGAAGCTACGGCTGGTGGTGGTGGCGAACGTGGTACGAACACGAAAACCTACGCGACGAACGGGCTGAAGCCTTTACTTCCTTGCTCTGGGACGGTGTCTACACCTACACCTACATCGCCCGTGCGACTACGCCTGGCACCTTCATCGCCCCGCCTGCCAAGGCTGAGGAGATGTATTCGCCTGAGGTCTTTGGACGCAGCGGGAGTGATTGGGTTGTGGTGGAGGAGTAGGGGTTAGAGAGTAGATAGATGAGAAGAGACCCTTCCGAGTGCGGGAGGGTCTCCTTCGTTTTATAAAAAGTTATTATTGATTGCCTATAACTTCATTCCATGTGCTTTCACGAAAAGCACCATCCAGCACGGTAAATCCGCTCGCTGTAATACTTCCTGGAGAATACTCGCTCTGTATGTAGGGCATTAGCTCTGTTGTGATTTGATGGCAACAATCCAAAATGGCAAAAACATCATAGGATGTTGGTGGCTGACTTCCAAAACGCATAATAGGATTGTAAGGACTGTCACAAATGCCAGCTAAATACCATGTTCCGCTATCAGGTATATTTTCTTCTGGGTGTCTGTAGGCTTTGGCAAGCACCCAGTATTTCCCTCGAGATGTTGAATCGAATTCTGCCCACCATACAGCTTCTTCAACCCGGACGATACCATTTGGTCGTTTGTCTTCTTTTACCCTCCACAAAAGTAGGCGGGTTTCAGTCGGTGTATCGTAAATAGGTTCACGATAACAGCAGGAACACTCTCCTGTTGTGATAACTTTTGCCGCTTTAGCATAATCCCAAGGAGGGAGAGAATCCAGTTTGTCTGTGTCAGGGATGTTTGTTGCGCTTGGCTGTATGCCGCAAGCGCTTATTAGAAGAATTACGACTATTGTGAGAAAAAATAAGCTTGGTATTTTCATAACACCCTCGCTAATTTTATTTTGAGTTGGATAGATTATAAGTGTTTTTTTGCGGGGTTGTCACCGCAACGTCCGTGCTAATATGCGGAAGCCCCCTGAGAGGGGACTGGGATGAGCCGACTTTAGTCGGCTTTGGCTATGTAGCACGGTCGATTTATCTTGTGCCCCGAATGGGGTATCGCCGTGCGGAGAAGGTTTTAAAACGAGTCACGTCTGCTTGCTCAATGAGTCGTGACTCGTTCTTCAGCGAACGCAACTCGTTTTATCGGGGCTTTTTCGTCAGCCCGCGCGGACTATTTGCCGCCCTGCGGGGTTTTCTTGAAACGCTCATCTGGATTTGCTATTGTTAATATAGAGTTATTCAGCGAAGAGAAGAGGAGATGAAGATGAATACACTTACATTATCTATCCCTCGAAAGATTTTCCTGGGTGTAGATGGCTCAGATCATGCTGTTGCAGCAGCTCGCTTGCTCAGTGAATTGCCCTTAGAAGAGAAATGCACAGTCACTATTTTGAGTGTATTGACGCCTATGCAAACACCAGGTCTTTCGGTATTGCTAGCAGCACAGGACAAAGCAGAAGCAGTCTTTCAAAATTCAGGGGTTTCGGTAAATACAGGCATCTTACACGGACATCCTGCGAAAGCGATGGTCGCCTTTGCAGAAGAGCATAATCCTGATCTGCTGGTTGTTGGCGCAAAGGGATTGCGAGCTACGCTGGGGATACTCCTCGGCGGTGTTGCACAACAAATGGCAGAATATGCTGAACAGTCAGTGCTTATTGTTCGTAAACCTTATGAAGGTTTGCGCCGTGTATTGTTGACTGTAGATGGTTCAGCCGTGAGCGAAAAGGCTGTCGAGTATCTGCGTGCATTTCCGCTTCCGCATAATGTGCAAATAGATGTGCTGCATGTCTTACCTCCGTTCCCTTCGGAATTGGAGGCTGTCGAGATAAGTGCGGCGCGCATGGAAGGGGGGGCATTAAAAGGTGCCCAGCAAATTCCCCGAACTATTGAACGACGCTTTGATGAAGAGGAAGAAGATGGCAAGGAGTTGCTAGAGAAAACAGCTCATTATCTTCGTGAGCGAGGTTGGGAAGTAAATGCCAAGTTGGTTCGTGGAGATGCTGCTACTGAGATCCTGTCTCATATAGAGGAAAAGGATATAGATCTGGTTGTAGCTGGGTCGCGAGGGTTAAGCCAATTGCGCGGCTGGTTGCTCGGAAGTGTTTCACGAAAGTTGATCCATTACGCGGATTCTTCGGTGTTGATTGTCAAATAACCATTTCCAATTATTGACAATCTCAGTTTGACTATTTCATACCTTGCTGATTTTCAAGCCGAGTGAACTTTTTTCGCTCGGGCTGAAGTCGGCTTGGGCTGTGTAGCACGGTCGATTTATCTTGTGCCCCGAATGGGGTATCGCCGTGCGGGGATGATATAAAACGAGTCTAGTCTGCTTGAAAATCGTGTCTAGACTCGTTGCTCATCGCATCTAGACACGATTTGAATCAAGTCTAGACAGGATTGCAAACGAGACACGTCTGCCTGTTCAATGAGTCGTGACTCGTTCTTCATCCGAACGTGACTCGTTGATCGTCGGGGCGTGACTCGTTTTTTTTACTTATCCAGAAATAAGCTCTTTTGCCAGTTCCAAGATGAACTCGATCTCGCCCGGGCCGAAGTCGTTTTGACTAATTATCAGAAGTTTTTTTCTTGGAGAGTGGGGTGATCAGAAAGCCAAAGCCTGCCATAGCTAACCATATGGTCAATATCGTCCACCAATTGGATATATCTGATGTGATGATTCTGTATGTCCAATAGCTGAATCCACCCGCCATTGCCAGACCAATAAGTATTTGGGGAAGCCTTCCTGTCACAAGCTCGCTTCTTTCATCATCTACTTTTGTCAATGAAAGAACTTGCGATTTGATATGAGCCTTCAATTCTTCGTAGCCGGGATCATCTTCATCCATAAGCTTGAGCAGCTCCAGATCGGCTTTGATGGAAGATCGTCGCAGGGGTTTTGCGTTAAAAAGATTTGTGATGGCGCCTTTGGTTTTGTCAAAAGCAAGAAAGACTCCGGCAAGTGTTGCAGCAACTGCCGCAAACTGTTCTAAAAGGGTTTGGATATCCATTTTTCTCTCCTTAATGAGTTGTCTTATTGAGAGATAAGCTCTCTCGCCAACTCCAAACTGAATTCGATCTCGCTCGCGCTGAAGTCAGCTTTTTTGCCCGTCTGCTCTTCGTAGATGCGGACAAGGTCCGCGCCTGTGTTTTGGGTAAACTTTGCGACGGAATGAATCCCCACATCATAGATGATACGGGCGAAAACCGGCCCCACGCCGTAAATACGGGAAAGGTCCGCAAGGCTGATGAGTTCGTTCAAGGCTGCTTGGGGGATGTCTGTTTCTTCGACGAGTGCTTTTAAGCTGCTTTCATCCCTGCTGGTGATGAATAAGTGTTTCGAGTTTTTGATGCCAGCTTTTGCAAGATGGTCTGTAATTTCTTTTTGGATACCGGGAAATTTATCCAGCCGAACAGGCTTTGCCAGATAACTTTTCGCTTCGCGGTTGAGCAAAGTTAGGTATTCGGCAGGTAAGCGAGCCTTTTTGGCAAAGGCATAGAGTTTCTGCTTAGTCTTCAGCGCGTCGATGAGCTCTTTGAGATTACTAATACCCGCATCTTCGAGAATTTGCATCCGCGTTTCAATATCATCCTTTAAGGTGACGCGGCTGGGGATCAGCTCGCGTGTTTGCAGGCTTTTCTTGAACTCTTGCAGGGAGTATTTTCCCAAATCAATTTGAAATGAATCGCTCATAACCTTCTCCTGAAATTAGTATATAGCGAATTGATATGAAATACAATTATCTCTGAAGTCCCCACACGTAGGCGCTGGTATACTATATGGATAGATTTAGTCATATTTGTTTTTAGAGGTTCCCCATGTCAAAATTATCCCTAAGTCGCCGTTTTACCCTGATCCTGGCAGTTGTTTTTCTCGTTGGTATCCTGATCGGTGGCACGGCCCATTGGCGTGCTTTGCAGGGGCGGGCGCAGGATGAGATCTCCACACAGGGGACGCTCCTGATCGAAGCCATGAACGCCATCCGTGGCTACACCTCCGCGAATGTGCGCCCTTTGCTCAAGGACGATCTGGATGCCAGCCGTGAGTTTATCCCTGAAACTGTCCCGGCTTTTTCCGCGCGTACCGTTTTTGAGAAATTCCGAGAGCAGGTCGATTTTGAAACCTACCTCTACAAGGAAGCCGCTCTCAACCCGACCAGCCCCGCCGATCTCGCCGATGACTTCGAAGCCCAACTCCTGCGGGATATGATCGCGAGCAATACCGAGGGCGAAGTCAACGGCTACCGCACCCTGAATGGCGCAGAACTTTTTTACATCGCCCGTCCGCTGGCTATCGGCTCAGAAAGCTGTCTTGAATGTCATGGCGATCCCGCCGATGCGCCCGAGAGTTTGCTCGTCACCTATGGCGACCAAAACGGCTTCGGCTGGGAAGTGGGCGAGATCGTCGCGGCGCAGATCATCTACGTCCCCGCAGCGGAAGTTTTCGACGCCGCCTTCCGCACCTTTACGCTGGTGATGAGTGTTTTTATCGGGATATTTGCGCTGATTACTTTTCTGATCAACTTTCTGCTCAGGCGATATGTTATCCAGCCTGTGGATGTGCTCAGCGGGCTGGCACAAAAGATCAGCGTGGACGAGAACTTCTCCGCAGATTTGGAAAGTGCTACCCTTAAAACGATCACTGCCCGGCCCGATGAGCTCGGCAAGCTCGCTCAGGTTTTCCGTCAAATGGCCGCCGATGTGGCTGCCCGCGCAAGAAAACTGAGAGACCAGGTCAAGGAGTTGACGATCAAGATCGACCTGCTCAAGCGCGACGAACAAGTCCGCGAAGTGGTCGAGACCGAGTTCTTCGATGATCTCCAAAAAAGAGCCAAGTCCATGCGCGAGGAAAGAGATGCGGATGAGAAAGAAGACGAATAAAAGAAAAGCTCTCGTTCAGAGAGCTTTTTACATAACGACTCTTTCGTGATTTAGCATTGTGAATTCAATTGCAACATCTTCATTGGTAAAAGCAAAGTCTGCCGCATTTGAATAGCTCCTTATTTCAATTCCCAGGTAAGCATCTTTGAACATATCTTTTAATTGGGGGTTATTCCTGATTCTTTCTTTCTTGATTAGAAGGCGGGCAAAAGAGCCGCTAAGATAGCCGAGCAAGCCTGTAAGAACAAATCCAAGGCCACTAGATAAAGAGTTTCCAAATCCAATAGTAAAGGGAGCCAGGAGCAAGGCAAACGCAAGTACCAAAAACGTGAACAGCCACGGCATTTTTAGTTTCCGGCGACAATCTTTTTGTAAAGCGAGATCTTTTTGGCAATAAGGGATTTCCCACTTTCTTGTGAACATATGACGTTCTTTATTGTAGTTTGTGGAGATGATCGAAATCTTCTCTGGAGGGCCACCGCAATAAACACATTTATTTGGTATCCTGATGGTGTAATTCCCATCGGAGTATTGAACTCTTACCGCCCAGAACTTACTCATTTTCTCTCCCTGTATCGAAGATTCAGTAAATTGAAAGATTTATCCTTCCATAGTTGAATTAATATCGCCAGCGTTCTGGCCTGAGCCTTTTCCCATACCCCAATAACTCATCACCCCAATACACCAGCTTTCGCATCCACGTGCCTGCCAGCCAGCGGGCGGCGCGATGCCACCAATGGGAATATTCCTTGTTGTAGGGACAGGTGCGAATGCAGACCGCGCAGTCAGTGTTTTGTTTCGCCCAAAAATCGAAACAGCTTTCCACATCCACCGTCCATTTACGGACGCCTGTCAGATTGGAGATGCTCAAGGGCTTGTCCGTTGGCTCTCCCATCGGGATACTTTTCGATGGGCAGCTTGTGGCGCATTTTTTGCATATCTCGCAAAACTCCCGCACACCAAAGTTGATCGGTTTGTCGTGTGCCAAAGGCATGTTGGTGTAGACTCTGCCGATCCGCACGCGGGGGCCGTGATGCTTGGATATGAGCAGTCCGTTCCGCCCGTATTCACCCAGCCCGGCCTTGATGGCGTAGGGGATGCTCATGGCGGTATCGTTCAGGCTGCCGAAGGCTTCATATCCCAGCCCGCGGATATATTGTGTCAACGCGATCAGGGTTTTGGCGTCGTTCGAGTAACCGAGTCCCGTTGAAGCGCTTCCTAATGCCGAAGGGACGGTTTGCATCAACCTGTAACTCATCGGGATGGTGATGACGATAACGGTATCCAGCCCCATTTCATGTTCGATTTCGGGCGGCTTTTCGATGCCCTCGATGTCGCTGAAGCGCCCTGTATATTGCCAGCGCTCGTCGAAGGCCGCAATCCCCGCATCCCCTGCACCGAAGAATTTCGCCACTTTTTTTACTTCGGTTGCAGCCTGGGCTGGTGTCCCCAAGTCCGCTTTTTCAGGGGCGACTTCGGTATTCAGCGTGAAGATGTCAGTGAAGCCCTCGCGCCTGCCTTTGTCGCCGTGGATGTCGGTGAAGACATCGCTGATGTGCCAGGCGGCGTTGCGCAGGGCGTAATCTTGTTGGCGAAAACCTTCGGCTTTGCGCCAACTGTTTACGGTGCCATGCGAGCTATAGAAGCGGTCGCTTTTCTCATTGCGGATGCGGCTGTCCCATTGCGAGCGGCGGAACATCTCGTTCTTTTGGTGGAATCGCTCGAAGTTTTCGAGAATTTCAAAATTGGCGGTTTTGTCAGTTTCTTGTGGAGAAGTCATATGCCTATTGTAGTCAGGGCTCAGGGAATAAAAAAGTGACAGTTATCTTCAAGATGCTTATCACTTTTATGGATTTGCATCTCTTTCACTCAAACATGTCCACTAGGTTGATTTTTTTGGGAGGGATTTCTTCCTCTACGTCAAAATAATACAGAAAAAAATTCTCTCGTCCCTGCGGATCGCTCATGGCGTGTGGAAAGAAGTTCTCGCCAAAATCTGGTTCAAAGGCAACATCATGTGTGCCGATCAACCATGTATCGAGCGCGATCTGCATGGTTTGTGGATTATGCATTTCGGCATTGTAAAGACGATTGGATATGTGCAATGGGGTCTCTTCTCCCATACTTTCTTTCAATGTGGAAAAGCTTGGGTTTTTATCTGCGAGCATCTTGTCTGCGATGGGGATAATATTATTCAGGGTTTCTTCGGGCATTTCTTCTGCGGTAAATGTGAAGATGTAAAGCCCTTTGATCTTTGGTTGGGGTGCTCTCTTTTTCTTGAAGAAATCAAACATTAAAAATATACCTTTCTGATCGAATCAGCCCCCGTTCTCATCCATATAATTTTGATGGTGTACATTCAAGCGATCCCAGATTTCCTGCGGGACAAGCTTCTCGATCTCCTCGTAAATCGTGTGGATCGCTTTTGCATTTGCTCCATCTACATAGGCGGGGATGGTGTTCTCCCGCCCATGAGCCGTAATCTTGCTTTTCGACGAACTTCCGCCAGCGGGGATTTCTCCTTGTTCCCAATTTTCGGTGAAAGCGTTGATCGCTAAAAGGTCGGCATAGAGTTTTTCTGCCCTTTCCTCGCTGATGGGGAAGGTTTCGTGCCAGCTTTCCGAGTTCTCATCCGAGGGATACCCGGCTGTCAAAAGGATCTCACCTTCGGTCGATGCGCTGACCTCGATCGTATAAGTGTAATAATAAACCTCTTCCAGGCTGCCTGCACCCCAGGTATATTCGATCAGGAAGTCATCGGGAAGGGTTCCGGGAAAAGGCGTGGATGCCTTCTGTGTTGTAGTGGTACAGGAAACCAGAAGCAGGGCGAGAAAAATGATAAGCTTTTTCATGTGCGCTATTTTACTGCCCACTCCCAACAGTATGCAATAGTGCCATATTGGGAGGTCTCATCGCCCCGACAGGGAAGCCGCATAGCAAAACCACCTGTTGCCCCTCCTTTACGCCGCGTTCCATTAGGGCATAGTCAACATGGCCGATCATTTCTTCAAGCGAATAGGCAAAAGGCACCAGTTGCGGGTAAACGCCCCATAAAAAAGTCAACTTGCGATACGTCATCTCAACGGGCGTGAAAGCCAGAATCCGTTTGGCGGGACGGATCTTTGAAACCAGCCAGGCAGTGCTGCCCTGTGATGTGAAAACAGCCACTGCTGTCACATCCTCGTCGCTGGCGAGTGCCCGCGCTGCGCGCGACATAGACGCAGCATCACTCTCGCCCAAACCGCCCACGCGGTCGATCTGCCGTTCCCACTCGGTGCTATGTGTTTCCGCCTCGCGGATGATGCGGTCCATCATCTCGATCGATTCAACAGGGTGTTCGCCAGCCGCTGTCTCCGCAGAGAGCATGACGGCATCCGTGCCGTCGAAAACGGCATTGGCAATATCCGATGCCTCCGCCCGCGTGGGTAGCGAATTCTGGATCATCGATTCGAGCATTTGCGTGGCAGTAATGACGATCTTTGCCCGCGCACTGGCTTTATGAATGATCATTTTTTGAAGCACAGGCACACGTTCGGGCGGCATCTCCACGCCCAGATCGCCGCGTGCCACCATGACACCATCCACAACAGCGAGTATTTCATCGAGATTCTCGATCGCTTCAGGGCGTTCCAGTTTTGCAATCAGCATCGGTGCGGGATAACCGTTTGCAAAACGCTCCATCTCCTCACGGACTTCGATCACGTCTTCAGGGGTGCGGACAAAGGATAGGGCGACTGCATCCACGCTGTGGAAAATACCCAATTCAAGGTCTGCCCGGTCTTTGGATGTGTAGCCCGAAAAGCGTAAACGCACGCCGGGAAGATTGATTCCCTTATGGGATGTGAGTGCTCCGCCCACAACAACAACCGCTTCCAGAACCCTTCCCTTCAGCGACGTGACCCGTAACGTCAGACGCCCGTCGTCAAGTAAAAGCGGGTCGTCCACCTGGACTGTGTCGAATAGCTCAGGAAAATCGACAGGGATCATTTTGCATTTTCTTTTCGGGGTTTTATCTTCGGTGGCGAAAAAACAGACTTTCTCACCATTGGCGAGTTGGAGCGTTTTAGGTAATTGCCCAATGCGCAATTTAGGTCCCTGCAAGTCTTGCAAGATACCGATCGGGCGTCCCAGTCTTTTGGCTACCTGACGAATTCTTTTAATTCGGGCAGCGTGTTCCTCGTGTGTACCATGTGAAAAATTCAAGCGAGCGACGTTCATTCCGGCGTGGATAAGTGCTTCGAGCGTCTCTTCGCTATCAGATGCCGGTCCGATAGTCAAACTGAGATTGTCAATAATTGGAAATGGTTAT
>CAZASG010000021.1:0-59806 GCA_964487745.1 uncultured Anaerolineaceae bacterium
ACTACACCCACGAGTATCAAGGCATACTCAACAAGGCCTTGTCCCTGCTCTTTTCGGTTTATGACCATAATCTACTCCCACAAACTATATCTAAAAGACTGCAGTAAAATGGTAAAGTTATTATACTTAGCCGAAGATCATTAAAACCTTACAGTAAAATACCAACCTAAACATGATAGAAAAGATCATTCACTACTTTCAAATCGACTTTTGGGTCATCTGGGGCTTAGCCGCTCAAGGGTTCTTCTTCCTGCGTCTTATTATCCAGTGGCTACGCTCAGAAAAAGAAAAAAAGACCATCGTCCCGCTCAGCTTTTGGTGGCTGGGTATTCTCGGGGCACTAATGCTCGGTGTCTACGCTGTTGTACGCCGCGATATTGTCTTTCTGATCACATCTCTATTGCAGTTGGTCATCTATTCGCGAAACTTCTCCATCGCGCGCAGATCAAAAGGGCAGGTTTCTGTTGAGTAACAAAGAGATCGTTTACGGTAACTACCAGGATAAATACAATACTAAAAACCCGATCTCAAAAATGCTGATGGCAGGATTTCTGAAAGCTTTCAAGCAGAATTTGGGCAACATGCCAGGTGATCTGGAAAATATCTGCGAAGTCGGTTGTGGTGAAGGAGAATTGCTTAAACGTATCCACGCTATCTTCCCAAGCGCCAATATTTCAGCCACCGATCTTTCAAAAGATGAAATAGAAAAAGCGAAAAGTAACTGTGCACCGATCCAGATCGACTTCTCCATCCAAAACGCTGAGGCATTGGATGCATATCCCGACGCGTCCTTCGACCTTGTGGTTTGCTGCGAGGTTCTCGAACATCTGCCCAACCCGGAACGTGGGTTACGTGAACTCTGGCGTATCAGCAAAAAATATGTATTAGTCTCTGTTCCGAATGAGCCTATTTGGCGAATGCTCAATCTCTCGCGCGGCAAATATATCCGCGATTGGGGCAATACACCGGGGCATTTAAATCATTGGAGTATTTTAAAATTCCCCCACTTTCTAAAAAAAGAACCCTTCTCTATTATCAGGAAAAGCTACCCAATTCCCTGGCAAATGGTCTTAATGGAGAAAAGATAAAATGAAGGTCATCATCCAGATACCCGCGTTCAACGAGGAAAACTCACTTCCCATTACTCTACACGACCTACCCCGTCAACTGGATGGCGTAGACAAGGTGGAGTGGATGATCATTAACGACGGAAGTGCGGATGAAACCGTTAATGCCGCCATTGCCGGAGGCGTGGATTATGTCATCTCGCACCGAAGCAATTTAGGGCTCGCGCAGGCGTTCCTGTCCGGGATGACGGCCTGTCTCCATTTTGGAGCAGATATTATCGTCAACACCGACGCCGACAATCAGTACAATGCTGAAGATATCCAAAAACTGGTTGACCCGATCATCCAGCAAAAAGCGGAATATGTGATCGGGACACGCCCCATCAAGGATATTGAACATTGGTCCCCGCTCAAAAAACGTTTGCAATTTTTGGGGAGTTGGGTGGTACGTAAAGCAGCGAACTCTAACGTGGAAGATGCTCCCAGTGGCTTCCGCGCCATCACCCGTGCCGCAGCCATGCGTCTGCATGTTTTCAACCGCTACACGTACACCATTGAAACGATCATCCAAGCCGGGCACATGAATATCCCCATCCTTTGTGTCCCCATCCGCACCAACGACGAGATGCGCCCCTCGCGCCTAATCTCAAGCGTGCTGAAATATTTACAAAGATCATCCTCGACGATCATACGCAGCTTTATCACCTATGACCCGCTGCGTTTTTTCCTGATCCCTTCAGGCGTATTGCTCATCACCACTTTTGTGATCGGTGTACGTTATCTATATTTCAAGGCCATTGGCGAAGGCGCAGGGCATGTTCAATCGTTGATCCTGGCTCTCGCGATCTTTGTCTTGGGCACTTCGCTTTTGATCGTGGGTTTGCTCGCGGACTTGATCGCTGTCAATCGTCAGTTGCTCGAAAATATCGACTACCGACTACGCAACCTTGAACTTAAGGCGGACGAAGAAAAAGATCAGGAGAAACGGGTCTTTAACCGTGCGTATCTGACTTATCGTAAAAACTAAGCAGCTCGCCATTCCTGAAAGCGCGAATCAAGCCAAACAACATCAGCAATAACAGTGGTAGAGGGTAAAAATCCAAAAAGTAGATCAAGGTGCCGTTGATTTCCCAGTTTCTGCCCGCAGCAAAGAAAACCCAACTTAGCACGATCCACAAAAACAAGAAGCCCGCCAAAAGATTCTCGTTGATCTTCAACTTACGTGCCCCATACCACAACAAAAGCAGAATAGACGGGAACATGCCGACATAATTGCTCTTCGCCGAAGTGATCCCCGTCAGCGGCATGAGCACAAAGATCAAGCCCGCAGCCAGAAAAAGATGCGAGAAACCCTGACCATAATAGAATTTCACCATACGCAGTAAAACAACAAGGCTGAAGAGGCTTAAAATAATTGCGATAACAGTCGCGATCCCTTCGGGCATCCAATAGTTCATAATTGCGCGGGGCGTACTTGGACTGGCAACACCAGTATAAGTGGTCAGGTCTTTATAGAATTCTGCAAGCCAGCTCGGTTGCAAGAGAAAAGAAGCCCCCAAGAGTGCAATCAGGCTACCGCCAGAAAAGGTAATGATCTTCCAACGCTGATTGGAAAAAGCCCATAACCAGATCAGCGCAAAAAAGAGAATGACCAATTGAGGCTTGAGCGTTGAAAGTGCCAGAAAAACACCTGCCCAGGTATCTTTTTCCTGCATGATCAGCAACAAGGCAAATACAGCGAAGAACGCTGCCAAACTGGATGGGTTTCCATCCACAAGCGGTTGAGCAAACTCTGCGGGGAATAGCACAAAGAAGATCAAAGCCAAGGTTAGATTCTTTCCAGGGGTGAAGTTGAGCATCTTCAACGTTAGAAAGATAATTCCCAAATGCGCCAACTCCATAAAAGTCATCCACACTGAGCGCGCCAGAAGGAAATTATCTGTAAAAGCAAAAGGTAAAAAAACCCCCATCGTATAGTAGGGATAGGCAAAAATGCCCGGGGTCTCGTCTTCCTGATGTGCATGCCCATGATGTATTAATTCAACCTGATATTCCACTTCATCGCTATAAGGGTTATCGTATCCTTCAAAGGCTACCAACCTGGTCGGGAGCCAACGATAAAGAAAATCTGCTCCCCCAGGTTCTGATCTGACAAAGCGATAATTCGCAAAAAACAAGAAGCCTACAAAAAAAGCCCCTAAAAGAATACCTACCCACAACTGCGATCTTTTTCCTGCCATCTCTCTCTCCTCTTTTAGGATATTGCGTATTTTACATGATTTCTACCAACAAAGCTGACACTCCACCTTGCAAGGTACGCACTTCGTCACTCGCGAAAACTTCTTTTTGAAGTATGATAGGAGCACTTTCTACTACTTATTCAGGAGGTCCTATGCAAGACCTGACCCAAGAAATACTCGAACTTGTGCGACGCACATCCACCGATCTGCCTGCGGATGTGGAAAAGAAGTTGCGCGAATCCTATGCACAGGAAGAAGCCGGATCCGCTGCGCAGGGTGCACTTGATACCATTTTACAAAACGTAGATTTGGCGAGAAAGAACTCCACCCCGATCTGCCAGGATACAGGTACACCGCTCTTCTACGTCCACTACCCCGAGGGGATGAGCACCCGCAAAATCAAGAAAATGATCCAGGATGCGGTCGTCGAAGCGACCAAGCTGAATTACCTGCGCCCCAACTCGGTGAACGCCATTACTGGTAAGAATACCGGCGATAATACTGGCGACGAGCACTATCCCACCATCCACTTTGAAGAAGTTGATGAAGATCAGCCCCTGACCATCGACCTGATGCTCAAAGGTGGCGGCTGTGAAAATGTTGGTATCCAATACAAATTACCAAACACAGAAATGGGTGCCGGGCGAGATCTGGCCGGGGTGCGGAAAGTTGTTCTCGATGCCGTGCATCAAGCCCAGGGCAAAGGGTGTGCTCCGGGCGTGCTCGGGGTTGCCATCGGTGGTGATCGTGGGGCATCCTACTTGGCATCCAAAGAGACGTTGCTGCGTAAAGTCGGTGACGAGAACGCCAATCCCGAACTGGATGAAATGGAAAAACAGATCACCGATGAAGCCAACGAGATGGGCATCGGCCCGATGGGCTTTGGTGGCAAAACCACTGTGCTCGATACGAAGATCAAAGGGCTGCACCGCTTGCCTGCGAGCTATTTTGTTTCGGTCTCGTATATGTGCTGGGCATACCGCCGCCGCAAAATGACGGTGAGCAAGGGCGAAGTGAGCTACGAGTAACAATGGGTAGGGGCGAGGTTATCTCGCCCTTTAGGCTGCCCCTACAGGAGAAATAAAAAATGAAAAAATTAACCCTCCCCATCAGTGATGAAGCCATCCGCGAGTTGAAAGTTGGCGAGCCGGTACTGCTCTCTGGCGTGATGATGACCGGGCGCGACGCTGTCCACAAATGGATGAACGACCTGTTCATTGCCAAGAAAAAAGAACCCAGCGCTGATGATCTGTCTGTTTACGAAGCCATCAAACCTATTCTGGATGGTGGCATTATCTATCATTGCGGACCCGTTGTATCCGGAGTAGACACAGGTGATTATGCATTCGTTGCCGCTGGTCCGACAACGTCCATCCGCGAAGAACCCTATCAAGCCGATGTGATGAAGCATTTCAATCTCAAAGGCGTGATCGGCAAAGGCGGCATGGGCGCAAAAACCCTGCAAGGCTGTCAGGATACGCCCGCGGTTTACTTCCATGCCATCGGCGGAGCTGCTTCGCTGATCGCCCAGCGTGTGGAAAAAGTGCTCGATGTCCACAAACTCGATTTCGGTGTCCCCGAAGCAATGTGGGTCATCGAAGTGAAGGATTTCCCCGCTGTCGTGACGATGGATAGTCACGGTGGCAGCCAGCATGAAGTTGTGGAGAATGGTTCACAGGAAGTGCTGGAAGGTTTGCTCGAAAAATCATAACGAATATCGTGTCCCTACTTATTCACGTTAGGTGCAATGCATTTTAAAATGCGTTGCACCTTTTGTTAAATATTGGGGGTTAACTAGGTATAATCAAATTATCCAATTGGAATTATTGAAGGAGAGTGAATTATGAAGCGAGCAGTCAGCGTAAGTATTGGCTCATCGAAACGCAATAAAGCTGTGACGGTGAAGCTGAATGGCGAAGAGATCAGCATCGAGCGCATTGGTACGGATGGTGACCTGAAGAAAGCCGCCCAGCTCTTCAGCGAAATGGACGGTACAGTCGATGCTTTCGGCTTGGGTGGTGGCGACTTCGGCACCGAATTCGACGGCAAATTCTTCCGCTATCACAACGTAGCCTGGATCGCCGATGGGGCGGTGAAAACACCTGTTGTCGATGGCTCCGGTTTACGCAACACCCTCGAGTATCGCCTTGCAAATTTCATCGAAAAAGAGATCGGTGATTATATTGATCCCAAACGTGTGCTGCTCACCGCTGCATCTGATCGTTGGGGCATGACCAAAGGCTTCATGGAAGCGAGCTATGAGTGCATCTTCGGTGAGCTGATGTTCGGGATCGGCATCCCCATCCCCTTGCGCAAGGTCAGCCAGCTCAAATTGCTCGCATCGGCGCTCTACCCCATCGTGATGCGTCTGCCCTTTTCATGGATCTACCCGACCGGCGATAAACAAACCGTCCGTGAGCCGAAATTCGAGGAATATTACCAGTGGGCAACCGTCATCGGCGGCGACAATAACTATATCGTCCGGCACATGCCCGACAAGCTCGAGGGGAAGGTCATTGTCACAAATACCACCACAGAAGAAGATATGGCACTTTTCAAGAGCGCGGGCGTCAAATACGTCATCACCGGTACACCTGCCATCGACGGGCGTTCCTTTGGCACGAATATGATGGAAGCCGCTTTCATCGCCGCTTCGGGCAAGAACCGCAAACTGACCGACGATGAGCTGAATGAAATGCTTGACACGCTCGACTTCAAACCGCAAATTCGGGAACTTAATTAACCACAGAGACACAAAGAACACGGAGAGAATCTTTGTGTACACAAAGAAAGGCTTTGTGTGCTTCGTGCCTTTGTGATGAACTGGGAGAAGAATATGGACGCAATTGTCATCGCAGGGGGCATCCCCCAGCCAGATCAACCGCTCTACGAATATACACAGGGCATCGCCAAAGCCATGCTCGAGATCGCTGGCAAGCCGATGGTGCAGTGGGTGCTGGATGCCCTCGGCAGCGCCGAAAAAGTTGAAAACGTGATCATCATTGGGTTGGACGATGCCGAAGGGATCACCTGCGCCAAACCCACCTACCACATCCCCAACCAGGGGCGGATGCTGGGCAATATCGAGGCGGGCATCGCGAAAATGCGTGAGATCAACCCCAAATCGGAGTATGCTATCGTCACGTCCGCCGACATCCCCGCCCTGACAGGAGAGATGGTCGATTGGCTCGCCAACACGGCGCTGGAAACCCGTCACGACATCTATTACGGCATCGTCAAAAAAGATGTGATGGAAACGCGCTATCCCGGGTCGAATCGGACGTTCACCAAATTGGCGGATATGGAAGTCTGCGGCGCGGATCTGCATGTTGCGCACCATTCGATGACGACGGACCCCGAGCATCTTGCCATGTGGGAGATTTTGATCGGACGCCGAAAGAATCCGCTCAAACAGGCCTCCGCCATCGGGATCTGGACGTTGGTCTTGCTACTGCTTGGACGCCTGTCTCTCGCCGATGCAGTGGAACGCGCCACCCGCAAATTGAAGATCACGGCGCGTGCCCTGGAATGGGATTTCGCCGAAGCCGCGATGGATGTGGATAAGCCGCATCAGTTTGAGATTTTGCGGGCTGATCTGGAGAAGAATTAATAGAACGCGGATTGGACGGATTTAAAGGATTTTCACGGATTCTTTTTGATTCTGGTGACGACGCTCGGCGTCGTCACTCTCATTTATAATCATCTGCGCTAATCCATTTCATCCGTGATATCCGTGTTCCATCTAAATGCTTATGAACTTAAAAACCCTCCTCGAAAAAGACGCTGAACTAACGCAAAAGATGCGTATTGCTGAAAACCCCGGTCCCTTGCGCACCCTCGCCGCCTTCTTCGCCCACTCGGGCGATTCCTGGTTTTGGGCTGTGGCATTGATTGCGATCTGGTGGTTCGGAAATGCCTTCTGGAAGCAGTGGGCGGCTGTGATGTTGGGCGCGTTGACCATTATGGCCGTCATCGTGCTGATCCTGAAATTTGCCATCCGTCGTCGCCGCCCCGACGGGGAATGGGGCGATATTTACCGCAGCACCGATCCACATTCCTTCCCATCCGGGCACGCGACGCGCGCCTTTTTGCTCGGCACGATGGGCATCTTTCTCGGTCCCCCTTGGGCAGCGATCATTCTCATCATTCTAGCACCCCTCGTTGCGCTGGGACGGGTCGCCATGGGCGTTCATTATCTTTCTGATATTCTGGCAGGCATGCTTCTTGGCATTCTCGGCGGGATCATTGGATACAACATTTATCCAGCGATCTATGGCTGGTTTGTGAGTTGGTCGGGCTGGGTGTTGTGGTAAGTTAGCATCTATTTTTACAGGTATCTAAGGAGATTTTTTTATGTCCAAAACAAAAGCAGAAGAAGTATTCGAACTCTATAAATTCCACAACCGCATCATGCATATCTTCATGCGGGGCGTCAGCCATGAAGAAAGCGTACTGCAACTCCCCTTCAAACACAACTGCATGAATTGGATTTTGGGTCATATCGTCACCAATCGCAGCCACGTGCTCGAAGTCGCCGGTGCGGAGCATGAATGGCAGCAGGCTGTCCGCGATCTTTATCATCAGGATACCCAGCCCGTCACGCAGGATACGCCTTCAATCGAGTTTGAGACTTTAGTCAACTATCTGGATGAAAGCCTTGAATTACTCAAAACAGCTCTCGAAAATAAAAACGATGCTTGGATGGAAGAGAACTTCGAGAATTATCGCGGCGAGAAGAGCCGCTATGAGCATGTCACTAATTTCCACTGGCACGAGGCTTTTCATCTCGGGCAGTTGGAGATTTTGAAATCTTTTATTGAGTCGAAACGATAAATAGATATAACACGGGGAACTAATGAAATATAAAACTCTTCTTAAATATATCGCTGTTATCTTGTTTTTATCTTTCTGGACTTGGCTATCCTTTTGGGCGGGGAAAATTAATGCCATTACAGATAAGGTAATAGAAGATCTTCCACATGTTACCTATGATCTTGAAGAACTCGTTATAGTCAGCCGCTCTCCAGATTGGAAATACCATACTGGGTTTTATGTTGCAGTAGTGACAGCGACACAAAAAGACGATCTAACCTATGATGTAGAATGCAAAATTCATATCGGAAGTGTCAATTACTTTGAGATGATTGAATTAGGGCAAGTTGATACATTTGAAGAGGCATTAGACAAGTGGGGACATCTTGAGTGGACTGATAATGCACTGATCATCGGCAAAGATGAACCATATCAAAGGATAATTTCCAGAGAACAAATAGAAAAACATCGCTAATTATGTAAATAAAGGAAACAATAATGATCGTACGCATATGGCACGGGCGTGTGCCAAGCAGCAAAGCAGACGCCTACCGTAAATTTCTCAACGACCGTGCTATCCCCGATTATCAGTCCGTGGAGGGGAATATCAGCGTCCACATTCTGGAACGCCCCGAGGGGGACGTGACCCACTTCATCACGATGACCTTTTGGGAGAATATGGAGGTCATCAAAGGCTTTGCCGGAGATGATCCTGAAATAGCGAAGTATTATCCTGAAGATAAAGATTTTCTACTGGAGTTTGAGCCCAATGTCGTACATTACGAAGTCGTAGGGCAAGCATAAAGACAAATTTTTCTATTCCCACCTCCCCTATAGTCCCCCCTTCCCGAGAAGGGGGGACAGAAATTTAAGGGGCTGTTTGGACTGCTAAGCAGTCCAAACAGCCCCAAACAAAAAACCCTCCCCCTTGAGGGGGAGGGCAAGGTAGGGGTGAAACCCTGTTATCTATCGGAAATCTGTTTCCGGGGTCGGTTTATTATCCAAAATCTCTTCGATGGATTCCATCACGTCGGGGGTGAGTTTTTCCACATAATCAATGGCTTTCATATTCTCAACGACCTGCTCCGCACGGGAGGCGCCAGTGATCGTGGTGCTGACGTTGGGATTCTTCAACGTCCACGCCAGGGCAAGTTGTGCCATTGAGCAGCCGATCTCATCAGCGATATTCATCAATTTGCCGACTTTGGCAATATTCGCCAAGGCCTCTTCATCTTCAAAACGAGATTTCAGCCATTCGTAGCCTTCAAGGGTCGCACGCGTCCCTTCGGGCATACCTTTGTTATATTTGCCGGTCAGCAAGCCGCTCGCTAGAGGCGACCAGATCGTCGTGCCCATACCGACTTGTTCATAGAGGCGGGCATACTCCACTTCGAAGCGTTCGCGATGGAACATATGGTACTGGGGCTGTTCCATCAATGGCGGTATCAAGTTCAATTCACGGGCGATGCCGTGCGCTTCCATGATCTGCGCGGCACTCCATTCGCTTGTTCCCCAGTAAAAAGCTTTACCCTGATCAATGAGATGATTGAATGCGCGCACCGTCTCTTCGACGGGTGTATGTAAGTCTGGGCGGTGGGCAAAGATCAAATCCACATAGTCCATTTGCAGGCGTTTGAGCGAGGCATTCATCCCCTCAACGATATGTTTGCGCGAAAGCCCTTTATCGTTAACACCTCCACCGCCCCAAAAGAGCTTGGTAGAGATGACAAGATCGGAGCGTTTCCAGCCCGCTTTTTTAATGACGCTGCCCATCATGGTTTCCGCTACGCCATCTGCGTAAACTTCGGCATTATCAAAAAAGTTCACGCCGGCATCGAGCGCTGCTTGCATCATGCCAAGTGCCACGTCTTCGCCGATCTGCGTGCCAAAAGTGACCCATGCCCCGAACGATAGTGCAGAAACTTTTAAGCCAGAGCGACCCAAATATCGATATTCCATTTTTTCTCCTTGTGTTGGATAACCTGCGTCGCACCAGCCTTTTCGCTTGCTTTCGTTTAGCAAAATTTTATTCAACGATAAACGAACTCCGTTAAACCTGGTGCGACGCAGTCTCTAAATATTGATGATCTGCCCATTCAAATGAGCGTTCTTTTCCTCACATAAATATAAAACAGCTTCATTAAAACCGGATGGGATTTCCGCCTCCGCCCGTTGCAGCTCGGCGATCCCGGTACCGACGGCATGCACCCGAATATTATGTTCACCGAGTTCGCCCGCTGCCTGAGGCGTGAAACCGACCAAGCCCATCATACTGGCAACATAGGCTGTTCTGCCACTTTGCCCATCCCGACCTTCGAGCGGAATGAGATTCACGATCACGCCCCCGTCATTTGCTTTCATCACCCGCCCCGCCGATTGCGTCATCAAAAACGCTGCTGAAAGATTGACCATGATCGTACGCTGCCAATCCCACTCGTCGATGTCGAGCACGGGTTTTTTCGGCTCAACAGCCGAATGATTGATGAGAATATCGATCTTTCCAAAATCATCTTCCACTTTCATCACCAAACCCTGCACGGGGACTTTTTTGGCAATATCCTGTACATAAGCTTTGGCTTCGCCACCTAGCGTTTCGATCTCTGCCACAAGGGTATCCAAATTCATCGGCGAAATATCATTCAATGCGAGGCGCGCACCCTGTAAAGCAAAGGCTTTGGCAAGCTCACGCCCGTAGCCGCGTCCAGCACCTGTGATGAGAACGATCTTGTTTTTGAAATTCATATTTTCCCTTCGTAGGAGCGGACCTGCGTGTCTGCCCCTACATTAATGATTACAAGTCGGAATACCATCCTGGTTGGTTTTGGCATTCAAGCTCATTCCCAAATAAGGCGAGGGGTCGAGCGTATTCTCGATCTCCAACTCGTTGCGGAAGGTGCCTGTGCCATCATCGAGCACGATCGAAAAATGGAGATGCACCCCGGTCGGGTTGAAGGGATCACCGGAATAATCGCCCTGGTAGCCGAGCAATGTGCCTGCGGGGACGAAGGTTTCGTCCGTGCCGCGCGGAAAATTATCCGCGACGTAAGAATTGCCATCTGCATCGGCCATGTGGGTGTAATAAAGCCAGATCTGCCGTCCGGGTTCGAGGGGGTCGCTAGGGACGCGGACGATAACGGTAGATGTCCAATTCGGCAGGCGGCTGAGATAACCATCGTAAGCCGAAATCACGGGCGTCTCGCCGGGCTCTTCGCCTCCGAAGATATCCAGCCCCTGATGACGATGACCGGGACGGAAGGAGTCATCCCATAAATATCCGATGATCCCGTTCGTGGGGAGGATAAAGGGCGCATCCCCACAACGCTCTCCCTGTAAAATGGTGAGCTCGGAAAGGTCTTCGGGGTTACGGAACCACTGCATGACCTTGAGCGAGCGTGCGCCTGATGAGCGCATATCCTGATAAATAAGGTAGCCGCCAACAATGGCAGACACGAATATCACTGAAAAGATAAAACGTTTTGACATGGATGGGATTATACTCTTTCTACTTGACGATTTAAGACAATGTAGATAATATATCTATATTGACAAAGCCACGAAATGGCAAACCTGCTGCGAGGCAGGGACGCAAAGTCATGGGTCTGAACTCAGACTGCCAGACTGTCGAAGGAAAACCTTCTTCAGTCTTTTTTTGTCTCTGAAGAAGGAGCCAACCCCCACTATTTTTTCAAAAGGAGAAAAAATGCGTAAAAAAACTATCTTGGCTTTGGTTGCAGCACTGGTTATTCTTGCTGTATCCGTCATTCCCGCTGGTGCGGTTAAGTATGGTGATTACGATGGAGATGCTCATCCCTATGTTGGGTTGATGATCGCCCAAGATGCGAACGGTAATCCGATGTGGCGTTGTAGTGGTACGCTAATCTCGGAAGATGTTTTCCTTACCGCTGGCCATTGTGTAGAAGCTCCGGCTGCCCATGTTGAGATCTGGTTCTACAGCACCGAAGCTGAAGTTCTTGCAAACGGCTATCCTTTCGTTGGGCAAGTTGGCGGTACCCCATATGCTCACCCCGAATACTATGACGCTCCCTTCTTTGTCCATGATGTTGGTGTAGTTGTACTTGATACTCCTTACCCTATGGATGAGTATGGTACTCTTCCCGAAGTGGATCAATTCGATGTGCTGAAAACTCAACGCGGCAAACAGGAAACGACTTTCACCGCAGTTGGCTACGGCTTGCAATATATTAATCCCGTCTTCGTTGAAGCCAAACGCTCACGTATGGTGGCATATCCGCGCCTCATCCAGATCAACGTGCCTGGTTTCACCGGCGATTTCTCCATGCTGCTTTCAAACAATCACTCTACTGGCGGCACTTGCTTTGGTGACTCTGGTGGTCCGAACTTCTACGGCGACTCAAATGTTGTTGCTGGCGTGACCTCCTTCGGCATCAATGGCAATTGTGCCGGGACCGGCGGTGTTTTCCGCATGGATCGTCAGGATGTGCTTGATTTCGTCAATTCCTTCCTCAACTAGTTTTCTTGTTCCTGAGTAACACAAAGGCTGCCAAATTGGCAGCCTTTTATTTTATATGCAAGGCAAGAATTCGTTTAGACATCCAGCGGTATTGGTAGGTTTCCACAGATTTACAAAGAAAAGGGGGTTGAATTTTCGCAAAGATTAATTTATTATTAAAAGACCTTGCAATTCTGTAAGGTCCGAAAAGGTAAACCCATCGCGAGGTGGGGACACAAAGTCATGGGTCTGCGTTCGCAGATTGCCAGACTGCCGAAGGTTCGCACATCCAGTTATGTAGTCCTTCGGTTTTTTTTATTGAATACTCAAACCCGTTCTTTCTTCAAATTTAGCATTTAGTCCCTGCATTTTATGCAGGCACTTTGCTTTAAATCTTTTCGTATGAGGAGGTGTTTTACAGAGAAAACTCGCACAAATATTTCCACAATATGTTTAATTCACTCATATCTTAGGAGGAACACATGAATCGAAAAGTACTTGCATTGGTGGGTATATTAGCATTGCTAGTTGCAATGCTCCCTGCAGCAACCGCATCTGCATCCCTGGGAATTGACTACAAACCCGTAGATGTTGGGCCAGAGCTGAGAACCTGGGAACCTACTCAAGATCGTATTGCCGCCCTACCAGAAGTAATAAACTTTGATGAGGCTGAGGCTGCAGCGATGGCTGCTGCTGAAGGAACCCCTTATTATGACTGCATATTAGATACCAAGATGTGGTTATCGCTGGATAATTATGCGGGCGTTTACTTTTTTGACTTTTTCCATTTGGTTTCAGAAAGTGACGGCGCCGAGCTATGGATTCAGCAAGATCTGAGTTTCCCTGTTGGAGACCCACGCCCCACTCCAGAAATCACCTGTGAACAGGCTGCTTACCTGGTTGGTGAATTTGACAACAATATGTATCCAATAGAAACTGCTTTCTTTGGCATGCCAGACTTCCACGATGGAACTTATTCATTGCTGGAGGCTTGGGGTTATGTTCCCCCAGGGTATTATGCCAATAGCGCTGGACGACAGGTTGTTTTGGTGTCAAATATCGGCGATGATAACTACTATGATCCCACTTATCCAAACTATATTGCTGGGTTCTATTCTCCAACATTTGAAGCCTATTTTGACCGCAATATCATGTCGATCGACTCGCATGATTGGGCAAATCGCGTAGGACCTGACGGCTCTCGCCCCTATCTCTATGAAGGCGTCTTTGCCCACGAATATCAGCACCTATTGCATGATGACTATGATGGCGATGAAGAGAACTTCATTAACGAAGGTCTCTCAATGTTCTCTGAATTCTTGACAGGCTACATCCATGGTAATGATGCCTACAGCACGTTTGAGGAATTACCTGAGAATTCATTGACAGCCTGGGGAGACCAAGGTGGTCGTGAGATCGTAGCTGATTATGGTACGGTCTTCCTCTATCAGATGTACCTCTACGAAAAATTCGGTCAAGATTTTATTCAGGCTGAATTCCACAATCAGGCTAACGGGATCACCAGCATCAATTCCACGCTGGATGCTTTCAACATCCAGAAAGACTTTGGTGACACCTATCATGATTACTCAGTAGCAGTATTGATCGATTCAAAGCAAGCTAATTACCGCTATGGCTTTGAAAGCCTGGATGTAGGTATTGATATCGGCACCCCTGATGCACCGAATCCTGATGCTTATGATACGCCTGGCGCACCTCCTTGGGGCTCTGATTACATCTGGGTCAAAGGTGGCAATGAACTAGGTAAGTTCGTTTTCAATGGCGTGGATTACACAACCTTTGATACCGCATGGACATCAGATGGTGAGGTTCTCTACGGCGGTCATAGTGATCTGGCTGATAACTGGGCAATCTTCGAAACCACTGGTGGCGGCACTCTAAGCTTCGACACCTACTGGGATATCGAAGATTACTGGGACTTCGGCTTCGTGCAAGTTTCCACTGATGGCGGCAGCACCTGGACCAGCCTTGCCAATGCCTACACTACCGATATTTACGACCCGAATGCTCATCCGACCGTTATCGAAAACCTGCCTGGTCTGACCGGCTGGAGTGGCGGCTGGATGAATATTTCCTACGACCTTTCCGCATACGCAGGTCAGGATATTCTGGTTGCCTTCCGCTACGTTACCGACTGGGGAACCCTATATGAGGGTTGGTATATTGACAACGTAATGGTTGACAGCACTCTGATCTCTGACGGCTCCGATGCCAGCGTCTTCATGGACATCACCGAGGTCATCCCGATCAACAACAACTTCACGGTTACCTTTGTTGGTATCAAAGACAAGCAGAATGGCAATCAGTATAAAGTTCACACAATGAAATTGAGCGATGTGTCTGAAGCAGGCATTTTCGAGCTCAACAAAGTTCTGAGCTGGTCTGATAGAGCCGTGATGATCGTCACCTTTGACGCCCCCGAAGGCTTCACCGGATACGCCGACTACACTTACGATTTCACCTATGCAAACGCCGGCCCGAAGAAATAACCTTCTCCTAGCAAGACGAAGCCCCGCCAAATGGCGGGGCTTTTTTTGTCTTAGTCTACTGGCATCCAGGGAATCCCATCTTTTATTTCATCGGGATTTAACGGTATTTGAACATCGCGCAGGCAAAGGGTGATTTCCCCATCTTCATCGGTGTGATATGGGTATTCTCTATCTTCCACAGCGAGGGTTATTCTATATCCCGGAGTGACAACTTGTGTGTACTCCATTTCAGCTTGTGGACAACCAAGGCTGGAATCAGACCAAATGACAGATTCGACATCCATAACGGTAACAAGTTGAGGATCAAGCTCGAGACGCTCCGTTAAGTCCGCAATCGTAAGTTGAAGCATTTTCTCATCTGGTGAAATTGAGGGGAGTGGGCTTTCATCCGTTTCTTGCGTTGAAACGTTGATATTTGCTGGCTCGATATCCGGTTGACATCCCAACAAAAACACAAAAAACACACAGCTTATTAAGACATGTTTTGATCGCATAAGATCGCTCCTAAATAATATTGTAATAAATTTTGGTTACCAGGAAAAGATTCAAATTACATAACACGAGAATCTAGATAATTTTTGGGCATTTCCTTGAAATTATCGAGTAAATGCTGTATATTAACAAAATTGTAAGGTCCGAAAAGGTAAACCCATCGTGAGGTGGGGACACAAAGTCATGGGTCTGTACTTACCAGATCGCCAGACTGCCGAAGGTCAGCCAACTGTAGCCCTTCGGTTTTTTTATTGAATAATCCCATCAATATTTCTCTCATTGCGGCATTATGCTCCTGCATTTTTATGCGGGCTTTTTGCGTTAAGAAACTTTTTTGAGGAGGTGCCCCCCACTGTCAACACACAAGAAGCACATTTCGCCATACACAAAACAAGACTGTTTCTAGGAGGAACAAATGAGTAAAAAAGTATTCCGTCTTTTCGCTGTCGTCGCCGTTTTGGCAATGACCTTCGCAATGGTTGTACCTACAAACGCCCAGAAAGCCCTGCAAGTGGGCGGTGATGTAGAGTTCACTGTTCCCGAAAGTGAAAATGGCATTTATATCGTTCAAATGCTTGACAAACCCGTTATTGCTTATGAAGGCGATATCGCAGGCTTGAAAGCCACAAAACCCGCTCGCGGCAAAAAAATCAATCCTAATAGTAAGCACGTTCAAAATTATGTTGCTTATCTTGAAGGCACACATGATGCTGTTGTGAACAAGGTTAATGGTCGCAAAGTCTACGATTATCATTATTCCTTCAACGGCTTTGCTGCCGAACTGACCGTTGCTCAGGCTAACAAGCTGACAGCTGTTGATGGCGTGGTTGCAGTTAGCGCGGATATGATGTACACCGTTGATACTTCTTCCACCCCCGACTTCCTCGGGCTGACCGCACCCGGCGGCTTATGGGATCAGCTTGGTGGCGTTGATAGCGCTGGTGAAGACATCATCATCGGTATCATCGACACAGGCATTTGGCCTGAAAGCTTGAGCTTCTCTGACCGCACCGGCACAAACGGCAATGCGTCTCAGGACGGAAAACTTTCCTACCAGCAGATTCCTGGCTGGCACGGTAAATGTACTCCAGGCGAAGACTTCCCGGCTTCCGACTGTAACCATAAGCTGATCGGCGCACAGTGGTTTAACGAAAGTTTCGGTGGCGACGCTGGTATTGAAGCCAATTATCCATGGGAATTCACCTCCGCACGCGATTTTGGTGGTCATGGTACCCACACTGCATCCACAGCTGGTGGTAACGCTAATATTCCTACGACTGGCGATGCCGCTGTATTTGGCACCGTTAGTGGTATTGCCCCCCGCGCTCGTATTTCCGCATACAAAGCTCTCTGGGAAGTAGCTCCCGGTCAGGGTAGCGGCTTCACCGGCGACTTGGTTGCCGCAATCGATCAGGCAGTTGCCGACGGCGTAGACGTCATCAACTACTCGATCAGTGGTTCCCGCACCGCTTTCATGGACCCCGTAGAAGTTGCATTCCTCTTTGCCGCAGATGCTGGTGTCTTTGTTGCCGCTTCCGCTGGTAATAGCGGTCCCGGTTCATCCACCGTTGCACACGGCAGCCCCTGGATCACCACTGTGGCAGCCAGCACACATGACCGCTACTTCGAAGGTTATGTCACCCTCGGTAATGGCGACACTTACTACGGCGCATCCCTCAACACCACCGGCGCAGGTCCTGCTGACTTGGTCTACGCTGGCGATGCTGGCGATGCCCTCTGTAACCCCGGCAACCTGGATCCCAACGTTGTTGCAGGCAAGATCGTTGTCTGTGACCGTGGCGCAATTGCTCGCGTTGATAAGAGCCAAGCTGTATCAATGGCTGGCGGTATTGGCATGATCCACGCCAATGTTGGTGCAGGCTCCATCAATGCTGATTTCCACAGCGTTCCCACCGTCCATATCAACGATGCTGACGGCGCTGTCGTCCGCGCTTACGCGCAGACCGCTGGCGCTACCGCTGAGATATTCCCCTCTTATCCGTCTGCAGCTCCTGCACCAGAAATCGCAGCTTTCTCCTCACGCGGTCCGTTGCTCGCTGGCAGCGGCGACATTTTGAAACCCGATGTTTCCGCCCCCGGAGTCGATATTCTGGCTGCTGTCGCTCCTCCCGGAAACGGCGGAAAAGATTTCGATCTCTACAGCGGTACCTCCATGTCCAGCCCGCACGTTGCTGGTTTGGCTGCCCTGTTGATGGATATGCACCCCGACTGGACCCCGATGATGGTCAAGTCCGCTTTGATGACCACCGGTTACGATCTGCTCTCTGGTGCTGATCCCTTCGCACAGGGTGCAGGCCATGTTGAACCCACCAGCGCTGCTGATCCTGGCTTGGTCTACGATAGTGGCTGGGTGGATTGGCTCGGCTTCCTCTGCGGCACCGGCGAATTGCAGGCATCTTACTGCCCCTACATTGGTATGGATCCCAGCGACCTGAACATGGCATCCTACGCCATTGGCGCATTGCCCGGCACGCAGACTCTTACCCGTACCGTCACCAACGTTGGCGATAGCTACGAGAATTACAGCTTCTCCGCCTCCGTCTCCGGTGTGGATGTAACCGCAACACCCGCCTCTTTCGGCTTGGCTCCGGGAGCCTCACAGACCTTCCAGTTGACATTCACCGTCAACGGCGCCGCCCTCAACACCTACACCAGTGGCTTCGCCACCTGGACAGGTGATAACGGACACGTCGTTCGCAGCCCTGTAGCAGTTCGCCCCGTCGCTCTCGCTGCCCCCGGTGAAGTGCATGGCGCAGGCACCGACGGTTCACTCGCCTTTGATGTGACCTTCGGCTACAACGGCGCTTACTCCGCAACCGCACATGGTTTGGTCGCTGCGGATATGCAAGCAGGCAATGTTGTTGATGACCCCGCAGATGACATCAACACTGCTTTGGGCACAGGCGTTGGCTACACCTTACATGTGGTCTCCGTTCCCGCAGGCACTGCTTACACCCGCTTCTCCCTCTTCGATGATTACACCGACGGCGAAGATGATCTTGATCTTTACATCTTCGATCCCTATTTCTATAACGTCGGTGGTAGCGGTTCAGGCACATCTGCCGAAGAAGTCAATGTATCCTATCCGACTCCAGGTTACTGGTATGTCGTCGTCCACGGTTGGGGAACCGATGGTCCTGATGCGAATTACACACTCTTCAGTTGGTCCGTACCGGAAGCCGCTGGCAGCAGCAACATGACTGTCTCTGGCGCTCCCGCTTCCGCCGTGCAAGGCGCAACATCGACATTGACCGTTGATTGGTTTGGTCTGAACGCTGGTACCAAGTATCTCGGTGGTGTATTCCACAATGATGCTTTCGGCATTGTCGATATGACCATTGTCGGCGTAGATACTGACTAGTCATCGTATCTCCCCAAGAAAGCAAGAGGCTGGCAAAATTGCCAGCCTCTTTTATTTTGCATAAATATTCACTCAAAGTTTACTGATCTAAAGGCACACCGCCTGCGGCAGGCGGTTGCGGGTTTTTGCAGTAAACCACTTCTGTGCCCCTCTTACTGGCATGGTACTCAAAAATCTTTCCATCTACTTCCAGGCGGATCAGATACCCCGGCGTGATGACTTGCGTATACATCATCCCGGGTTCGGGGCAGCCCAAACTTGAATCTGCCCAGTTAACGGCATCTGCCTGGATGATGTTGATCTTCGATGGATCAACACCCACTCGTTCGGATAAATCTTCTTTTGCGCGATCAATCAGGGTTTGCAGGTTTGTGTTCATAGGTGTGGAATTAACGGATTCTGTCATTTGCGGGGAAATCGTCTCGATAGCGGAAGCAGGTTCTGGGTCTGTGTTTGATGCGGGTACTGTCGCCACATTTGGCGTGCAGCCCATCAGCATCCAAAAGATCAAAAACCAGAAACCTATCTTGCTTCTTATATAAAATCTATTTTTCGTTTTCATTTTTCTTACGCTCAAAGATTATTATAGCGTTAGTTCAAACTTGACTGGTAATTAAAGGAGATTAAAAAATGGCTTACTATATTCGTCCTTACGCACACCGCCGCAATATGATGCGCCGTATGGCTGCTCACAGCAACGCTTTCACTTTGCGCGTTGACGTACGTGAAGAAAATGATAACTATGTACTCGTTACCGCCGTCCCCGGCTTGAACGCCGACGACCTGAATATTCAGGTGATTGAAAACGTCGTCCGTATTGAAGGTGAGTACACCACATCCGATGGCGAGCACTTGCTGCGTGAATTGCCCGAGGGTAAATTCATCCGTACCTTGCGCCTACCGAACGATGTTGATGCCGACAAAGTCGAAGCCAAGATCAAAGATGGTATCTTGACCTTGAGCCTGCCCAAAGTTGAATCGGCACGCCCTAAGCAGATCAAGATCTTAGCTAAATAGGTTTTGATCTTCGATGTTGAACCCGTTCTAATTATGAACGGGTTCTTATTTTTTAAGCTCCAATGGAGTAAAATTCAGCAAATGTACGAAGGAGAACACATGATGAAAAAAATATTTGGATTGATTTTACTCATCGCGATCTTATTAACGGGATGCGGCTCCGCCGCGACGGAAGCGCCCGTGATCCCGATAGTTGAATCTACCGCAACACCGCTTCCTGAACCCACACAAACGCCCACGCCCGAAATCCCCCTGGCGATTCTCGTTGTCCCGGCCGATATGGACCAGGAGACATCCAACACCTACCAGACCCTCGTCTACAATCTTGCTCAAAGCGCCGGGATGCATTTTCAGGTACGAAACACGCTCACCATCACTGATCTTGTACCTTCGCTGCGCGTGGTCATCGCCCTGCCACCTGACCCCGGGCTGGTGGAATTAGCCGCGGCTGCCCCGCAGGCGCAATTCCTTTCGGTCAATATCCCCGATATGGTCGCGGGGGGTAACTTGAGCGTTCTCGCCAATACCGAGCGCCCAGATATTGCAGCTTTCCTTTCCGGCTATATCGGTGCCATGATCACGACCGACTACCACACCGGGCTGATGATCCCCAAGGATGATCCTGTTGGGCAGGTCATGTTGGCGGCCTTCCGTAAGGGGCAGGAATATTTCTGTGGGCTCTGCCAACCCTGGGCAGGTCCCTTTAACGATTACCCGCTCTTCGTCGAAATCCCTGATGATGCTCCCCTTGGTGAATACAACGCCTATGCAGACTATCTGATCAATCACACCGTCGAAACAATGTACGTTTCACCACAGCTCGCCACCCCGGAATTACTGACCTACCTCTCCAGCAACGGGATTTTGGTCATTAGCGATCTTTCACCTTATAAGAAAACAGGCAATTGGGTCGCCACTATCCAACCAGATGTGGTTCACGCCATCGAATCTGCCTGGCCCCAACTGATCGCAGGTGCCGGTGGGCAGTACATCACATCCCCGCTGATCCTCGTAGATGTCAGCCCCGAACACCTTCCCCCTGGCAAAGAACAGGATGCCCGCGATGTACTCGCACAACTTCAGGCAGGCTATATTCTGACAGGCGTAAACCCATAGTCCAGATCATACAAGAACGAAAGAAGCTGCCAAATTGGCAGCTTCTTTCGTTCTAAAGTACTTCTTGTTCGCTTTTACAGGTCGATTATAATAAAAATACAACTTTAACAAAAAACACGACATACCATGTCGTGCATGGAGATGATTATGAAATATACAAAGAATATCCGGAAGCTTACTTTAATCCTGGGTTTGCTCCTGTCCATATCAGCTTGCACATTGGAAGAAACTCCCGCAGAACCAACCCCAACAGTCGTAGATCCCGCAGCGATTTTCACCGCTGCAGCAGAAACTGTTGCGGTGCAACTCACCCAAACTGCAGCAGCTTTTTCACCCACGCCCGCACCAGCAACCGCAACATCGACAATGGCTCCAACGGCAACGTTAGTCAATTTGGACGCTGCGACCCCAATAGGTGGCATTCCTACTTTAACTCTACAGCCCGGCGTACCGACCCTTGTCCCTACCTTGACACCCGCAACCATACTCAATACGCCCGATGGTCCGATTTGTGACGAAATGACCTATGGTAGTCCTGTTGATGTCAACTATCCTGATGGATCAGAGGTGTCCGCCGGCGCAGACTTTGAAAAGATATGGCGTGTGTACAACACTGGCGTCTGTACTTGGGATGATGGGTATATCCTTGTTCCTGTTTCTGCTTATAGCGATCCGGTTAGACCAGGTGATAATAATCCTCTTGACGCAACAAACCCTGCTTGGGCACTAAAAACAAATATAGCGCCGGGGGAGGTTGTTGATATTGGAGTTAAACTTACTGCTCCTTTAGCAAACGGTACACACACAACTTGCTTTATTCTCGAAAATGATCGTGGAGTCTATTTTGGCGGTGTACTCTGTGTAGAAGTTGTCGTCAAAGACGCACCATAACTCAACAAATATAGGAGACTCGATGAAAACAAAAAGCGTCATTTTCACATTGCTCGCATCACTTTTGTTAAGTGCGTGTGGCGCAACCGAGACCGGGGCTCCGACTGCTGATGTCAATCAAATTTATACTGCCGCTGCTGAGACTGTTATTGCTGAACTAACACTTACAGCAGCGGCCAACACTCCCACGAAAGAAGCGACGGCAACATTTACATCTACACCAGAGGCAGCGACACAAGTCCCCACATCGGTCAGCGCCACTGAAACACCCGAAGCAACCGAAACGCCAACACCAGAACCAACCACCGCCGGGGAAGCAACACCCACCGACGAGTTTTGCGATAATGCTGTCTGGGTTTCAGATGTAAGTGTGCAAGACGGCACAGAAATGTCCCCAGGGCAAAACTTTGAAAAGACCTGGTTGATAAAAAATACAGGCACCTGTACTTGGGGAACAGGCTACAGCCTCGTTTTTGGTTACGGCGAAAAAATGAACGGACAAGCCCGTGCTCTCGATAGGATCGTTTCCCCTGAAGAAACCGTTGAAGTGACCGTCGTCTTCTCCGCACCTTTGGCTGTAGGCAGCTATCAAAGCTACTGGCGCATGGCAAACACTGCTGGTGCAAACTTTGGCGAATTCTTCTACGTTGACATTGTCGTGCGCTAATTGTGAGCAAAGAACTCGCGCAAAAAATAAAAGAAGAAGCAAATAAGCAGGGTTTTATCTTTGCTGGCATTACGTACCCTGACGAACCGCCCCATATTTCAATCTATGAAAACTGGTTGGATATGGGGCGGCATGCATCTATGAGCTATCTGGCAACAGAACGTGCCGGAGCTCACCGTGCGAATCCCCATCTGATCCTGCCAGAATGTAAATCTATTCTGGTTCTGGCATACCCTTATCACCCCCACCCTAACCAGCTTCCACAATCTGGAAAAGGAAGAATCGCCTCCTACGCCTGGACCGATGACTATCATCTTTTTCTTAAGGAAAAACTCCAATCCATCGTCTCATTCATCGAAGCGGAAGTTGGGCATGCTATCCCAAATCGCTGGTACACGGACACTGGCCCCATCCTCGAACGGGATCTAGCTCAATGTGCGGGTCTCGGCTGGATCGGGAAAAATACCTGTCTCATCAACCCAAAAATCGGCTCATACTTCTTTCTTGCCGAGATACTGCTCGGCATTGAACTCCCCGCCGATGAACCCTTCACCAGCGATCATTGTGGTACCTGCACTCGTTGTATCGATGCCTGCCCCACCCAAGCTATTTTGCCGGATCGCACCCTCGATGCCAATCTCTGCATCTCCTATCTAACCATAGAAAATAAAGTTAAAATCCCCGAAGAATTACGCCCGCAAATCGGTGAGTGGATATTCGGTTGTGACATCTGCCAAATGGTTTGTCCCTGGAATGAGAAAGTCATTAAACTTGGCAGCCCGCAAACATTTGAGACAACCATCGAGTCAACGCCCGATCTCATAACGGAGCTTTCACTAACTCCACAGGAATTCAACAAGAAATTTAAGAATAACCCCGTCAAGCGCGCCAAGCGACGTGGCTATTTACGCAATGTCGCGGTTGCATTAGGCAACGCGGGCGATTCGGCTGCTATCCCTGCATTGGAAAAAGCTCTCGACGATATTGAGCCCCTCGTCCGCGACCATGCTCGGTGGGCGTTGGACAGGATCAAGTCTACAGGAGAAGAATGATCAAGTTATTGCTGGCAAGCCAAAACGCGGGGAAGTTGCGCGAATTCCAAGCCATCCTGCATGATCTGCCCATCCAACTCGTGACCCCCGATGATATCGAGATCATATTGGATCTCGACGAGATCGGCAACACTTACGCCGAGAACGCTGCGCTCAAATCTGAAGCTTATGCCGCTGTGTGCGGACTGGACACCCTCGCGGATGATTCTGGTCTCGAAGTGGATGCGTTGAAGGGCGCACCGGGGCTCTACTCCGCACGCTACGCCCCCATCCCCAATGCGACGGATGCCGACCGACGCACCTACCTGTTAGAAAACTTGCTGCCGCACCCCCGCCCGTGGACAGCGCGTTTCCGTGCAACGATTGCCATTACCGTGGCGGGAGGAGAAACCTATTTTGCTGACGGTGTATGCGAGGGAGAGATCATCCCCGAAGAACGCGGCGACGGGGGCTTTGGCTATGACCCGATCTTTTATATCCCCGAAAAAGACTGTACGATGGCAGAGTTGGGTGAAGATGAGAAAAATCGCATCAGCCATCGAGGCCGGGCATTGGAAAAGGCAAAAGCATTTTTATCTAGTTTGGAATAAAGTGAAACTCCCCGCTCTGAGTAAAAGCGGGGAGTTTTTCTATAGACAGTTGATAAAATCTTCGAGGGCTTCGGCCACCTCGCGCGATTTTTCCAGCATGACCATATGCCCGGCTCCTTCGATCTCGACCAGTTTGGAGCCCGCGATCTCTTCGTGGAGAGCCTGGGAGTATTTGAACGGGGTCATTTTGTCTTCTGTGCCACACAAGATCATCGTCGGTTGTTTTATTTCTGCCAGTCGCTCACCAGCGTTGAAATCGTTACAGGCTAGAAAATCGCCGTGCAACACAGTGGGACGAGTCTCTTTTTCCATGCGCTGGGCGGCAAGCTCCCGTAGGCGGGGATCCGTGTTTGGGCTAAAAACCCACTCATTGATGGTTTTGACAACTAAGGAAAAGGTGGCAGGATTTGCTGCGTTTTCCAAAATTGATGGATTCACGCGCAAACGGCTGCCTCCGCCCATCATAACGAGGGCAAGCACACGGTCAGGTGCGTCCAGCGCAAGTTGAAGGGCAATGGCACTGCCCATCGAGTGTCCGGCGATAACGGCGGCTGGCAGGTTAATCGCATCCATGAATTCTTTCACCGCGTCCACATAATCGCTGATGGTCTGACGCCCAATGCCTTCAGATTTGCCATGACCAGGTAAATCAATAGCAATGACTTGAAAGCCATTCAGGCGGCGAATTCCGGGGGACCAGTGAAGGTGAGAACCGCCTGCTCCATGAATGAGCAGGATAGGCGGCAGGGAAGGATCATCTGCCTCGTGGAGGAAGTAATATAAACCGTTGGCGGTTGGCATGGGGAGCCTCTTTATTTGTTGTTGGCACGGTGGAGGCGATCGGCAGCATCCTCGGTAAGGGGGATGAAAACCTGCACGTTCGTCCCCTTACCCGGCGCGGAATCAATGTGAAGCAGTCCGTTGATCAACTCTGTTCGTTCGGTGAGATTGACCATCCCCAAACTGCCGCGTTTCTCATAATGTTGGTTGACGGCTTTTACATCAAAGCCGACACCATTATCTTTAACTTCAAGCAGGATCAAACTATGTTCCAATGTCCGCAAACGGACACGGATGAGCGTTGCCTTTGCATGTTTACGTGCGTTATTGACAGCTTCTTCAGCAAGGAAGAAGATCACACCCTGTTTCCCCATTTCAAGTTGCTCGACGAGTTTATCATCGACTTCAACACCAACATTTTGCCCAAAAGTTTCGAGCATTTTAGCGGCCATCGATTCGAGGGCAGCTCGTAAACCTTGTGACTCAAGCACAAGCGGACGCAAGGTAAAGAGCATATGCCGAATCTCTTTAGTGGTACGGCGCGCCAAATCCTCAACGCGGATGAGTTCATCTTCTACTCTGTCGGGGGCACGCTTCAGCATCATGCGCGTCAGATTAATACGCATGGCAATCGCCGAGACGGATTGTGTCGGACCATCGTGTAGATCACGAGCCAGCTTTTTACGCGCTTCTTCCTGGACCTCGATCATGCGTTCTTTCTCTTCGACGAGATCTTGATATAAGCGTGCATTTTGAATGGCGATCACAGCCTGACGCCCGATCAATTCAAGCATTTCCCGTCGTTCTTGCGTAAAATATTCAGGGTTCGGATGAGCAAAGAGAAGCGCGCCGTAAACGGTGAAGCCTGTTCGCAACGGCACCGTATAACTCGCAGTACACGAACGTAATGCAATGACACGGCTAAGTTCCGGGTCAAAGCCGACATTTTGCGTCAGGACAGGTTCACCTTCAGCAATGGCTTTACTTAGAAGACCTTCAGCACCTTCAAATACAAGGCGCTGATCAGCCCCAGTAAAACGGCGTGATGACTTAACGATCAACTCATTCCCCACAAAGAGTAGAACCGCGCTTACAAGCTCATCGTTGTAATTTTCTTCTGCTTCAGGGTTTAGCGCCCTCACGCTCAGATCCAACGCTGATTCCAAAACCCGACGATAACTCAAGGTTGCTGTCAGCGTGGAGGAGAGTTCGTAGATCGCCTGCAGACGTTCATTCTCAACACGTCGCCGCTTACGCACCTCATCCTGCTGAGCTTCTCGTCTGGCGCGCAAACCACCGATCATACGATTGCTCAAAAAGCCAAAAAGCAGGCCCAAACCCAATGTTGCTGCAGCTACAATACCGCCAAAAGTCAAAGAACCTTCAGGCATTTGAAAATATGCAAAAAGTAATTGAATAGCTGCCATCATAGCGGCGGAGAATAAACTTCCCCAAATCTCAAAATAAATGGCACCACTCAAAATCGGCAAAATAGCGATCCCGAAAAATGATCCCCCAAAACCATCTTGTATCCAAAAAAGCAACGCAGCAAAAAGAATGTCCACCCCTATCGCTATTTGGCGATGATATCCTAGGCGAACATTCAAACCCGCGATCACACTCATAGCCAAATTCCACAACGCCAGGGCAAAGAAAGGCAAAAGCGACAGCAAGTCGCTTTTCTGCATTAAAGTCACCCCAAAAATAAAGAGTGTTAGCCAGCGCAATGAAATTGCAAACCAGTCAGCGATATAGGGGGATTCAAATTTTCGCATGGCTCTATAATACTCTAAAATCACCTTGATAACATAGCATTTCTGTTAATTTTTGATGAAGAATGCGATGCGACGACTCTAAATTTCGTATCTCATCGCCGCGAGCGCATCGCCGAAACGCTCTCGCATTTGGGCTTGCTGATCGTTTGTGTACGCTTCCTTGTACCGACCGATTTTCCCTTTAAAGAAATGCAAACCTTGTTGCCCCGCATCCGCCTTGCCCGGACGATATTCATCTACCATGTCACGGACAGCATCGTCAGCGGCATCCAAACTCAGATAATCAAGCAGGCGGGCTATTTCGTCATCATAGTTGGTGAGCAGGTCTTCGTAGCGAGCGATCAGGACGCGTTTTTCTTTCATCCAAGCTTCCCAAATATCAACGTAATCAGCCATAAAGTCGAGCGTTTTCTCGAAGGTGTCGTATTTGGCAAAGAAGTTCGGGCGTCCGCGTTCGGCAGTGCGACGTCCGTATTCGTAGGCGGAGAGCATCGCGTCGCGCGGGTCACGGTAAATGTAAACAACCCGTAGCAAGCCCAGAGCGGAGAGCGTCCGCGACCAAATTGTGGGACCAGCATGTGCCTTGAGCACAAAATCCTTCCCCATCAGCACCGGGATCATCACCATCCCCAAACGCCGCAATGACAAAACACCGATATTGACGTTGACTTCTGTGAGAATGCTTTGTAGACGGAATTTCTCACGGATCTCGCGCGCATCGTCATAACCAGCGGCTTCCATAAGATCGTGGATAATATTGTAGTGCCAGCCCGAGCCAGCGCGTGGCATACCAACGGATAAAACGATCATTATTGCTCCTCTGGTGCGTGATGCATCATGCTTGAAGTAATTCCCAAAATAATCCCAAAGTTGACCCACAACTCCGCCATTGCAAAAGAATCTTGCATCAAGTAGTAGATGAGAATGGCGATCCATGAGAAGAGACCAGCGATGCCGATGAGCTTCATCTCGTCGCGGCGTAGGGCCGTGATGACTTGGGCGAAAATTGAAAAGAAAAAGGTTGAGAAAAGGATAAAACCAAAAATGCCCGTTTCCGCCAGAAGACGGAGCGCCATATTTTTAGGATTGGGATAAAGGCTGCTGGATGGGCTGAGTTGCTTCGTCACTTCGGGGACATTGGAAAGCGCCCAGTCGGGATAATTCTCGAAGAGATAAAACCCGCTCGCGCCCAAGCCCGTTCCAAGGAGGGGATGCTCGCGAAAAACATCCACTGTTGCCCAGAGATAGGTCATTCGCCCGCCCGCGTTGGTCTTAACGAAATAATCGGCAAGGCTGTCGGCTTCGACCGTCCAAAGGCGGTTGATGTAATTTTGCTGGGAGAGAAAGAACGCGCCGCCGCCCAGAATACCGACGATGAGAATGAGAATGATGGCGCGTGCGCCGATCTGAGCAAGCCTTGAACCGCGAAGCTGGGAAGAGTGTGAAGGCTTTTTTATAGCTCTCTTCGTGTCCTTCGTTCCTTCGTGGTTAATTTTCGTGAGCCACCGAAAAGCACGTGCAATCGCCTTTCGCCCGCTGACAAGAATGGTGATCCCCGCCGCGATGAGAACGATGAGCAGCCCACCGCGCGAATAGGTTAAAAAGAGTGTGGCCATTGCGCCGAGAAAAAGCAGCGGCTCAAGCCATTTGAATTTGGTCGCGCGAAAACGGGTCAGCAGCGACGCCACCAACCAGGGGATGTACAAAGTCGCCAACTGCCCCGCCAGCCAGGAGGCTTCAAAAGCAAAACCAGAGACCCGTTTCAGTTTGGGTATCCCGCGCATGGAGAAGAGCAACTGCCACTCGGAGACTTGTCCCTTTGATAGCAGAGGCGTATAGAAAGCCGTCGCCTGCACAGCCGACCAGAACATCGTCAGGATGAGACCAGCATAGAGCCATTTCAGCGAGTGGCGCACATCATCAAGATCGCGGGGCATCCACAGGGCGGCGATGAAGAAGGATAGCCCAATGCCAAAGGTGAAGAAGGCACGCAACGTGCGCCCCCAGTATTCATGTCCGCGCAGGGGGACGGGGGCGAGCAGCGCGCCAGCGGCTGTTACAGCAACAGCAAAAAGAAAAAAGAGTAAAAGGGGAAGAAGGGAATTACTCCAAGGGAGCTTGATATCTTTACGCCAGAGACGTAGCAACAAGACCAAAAAGAGCAACGCCAAGGGATAAAATGCTAGCGGGCGGACATAAGTATGCTTCCCCAAGAAGGGAAAATATCGAAAACTCGTCACCGGGAGGGTGAGCAAAACTAATCCCCACATGAGTCGAGATATTTTCTCTAAAGGAAAACGGGCAGGAAAAGCGTTATTGCTCATTTGCCTTCCCGAAAAACAAAACCCATAACGTAGCAAGAAAGAGCGTCGCCGCCGCACCAAAGAAAACGTATTCTCCCAAAGAATTTGTGCGCGTGATCGGTAGGGATTCTTTCTGGGTCAACGACACTTCCACATAAGAAGTAATGCCCAAACTCCCCGCTTCAAGGCGAGTGAGTTCGGCTTCTGCGTCAGCGAGTTCGACGGTCCCGTTTTCGATGCCGGTGGTGAGCGCCTTGAGCGCGGTGGCGTTCGTTGTGCCTTCACGGGTCTTTTCGACAAAGCTCTCCGCCCATAATGCGACCATCTTCTCCGCACGAACGGGATCGGCATCATCGGCGAAGAAGTGCCACGCACCATCCTGCGGCTGGGAGAGCTGGAGCCGCTCGTCGCGTAGGCTTGCTACCATTAGATCGTCAAATTCTGCCGCCACAGCGGATACCGTCTCATCCGCCCAGGCAACTTCGACCAACTTCCGCGTCTCACGCTCGAGATAATAGTAGACATCACGGTCTTCGCCGTGTGTCCACGACTCTTCAGCGTTGAAGTCCACAACCACAGTCGCTTGGGCACGATAATCGGGCGGAAAGGCGTAATAAGCGCCCGCGCCAAGCAACACACCCAAAATGGAAAATAAAAGCCAAAATTTCCACCCGCGCAGAAGGCGCAGGAAATCATCGAGGGAGGGGGGAGAAAATAACCACTTTTTCATATTAACCAGCCACTTATTCCTGTTTCAACGCCTTTTCCATCTTTCGGCGTCTTCGCCAATTCCACCACGGCGCGATGATCTTGCGGATGATGTGCTTCGCGTTGATGATCGAGAAAAAAGAGCCGCCATCTCTATAGTGGACACGCATCATCTCGTTCCAGCAGTGTTTATCAGCGGCGATGGATTTTGCATCGGTATGCAGGCGGAAGTTCGCCCAATTCCGTCCGGGGAGATAGCGCAATTCGCTGATACGTGCCAGACGCACCCAAAGATCGTAATCCATCGCGAAGAAAAAGCTGTCGTCAAGTGGGGCGACTTCCTTCCACAAATCCGCACGCCAGAAAGAGGCCTGCTGTGGGATGTGGACGAATCCGCGCTGTAATTTCTGCAGATCCGTTTGGGCGGCGTTGAATACCCCATATTTACGCCCATTCTCTTCGATGAAATTGCAATCGCCATAGACCAAGCCCACGTCGGGGTTTTCCATCAAGAACTCCACCGCCTCGCGCACCGCGCCTGGCTCGTAGGTGTCGTCTGAGTTTAGCCATGCCAATATCTCGCCATTGGCGCGCGCAAAACCCTTGTTAATTGCGTCGGTCTGCCCCTTATCCTTTTCGGAGGCCCACCACGCCAACTTATCGGCATAACGCTCAATGACTTCCACACTGCCATCGGTCGAGCCGCCGTCCACGACGATATATTCGATGTTGGGGTAATCCTGCCCAAGCACCGATTCAATCGTCGCGACAATATACGCCGACTGGTTATAGGATGGGGTGATGATTGAGACCAGTGGCAAGCCAGAGGTCCCGCGCGTTCCGTCATTCGTCATAATCTAAACTCGTCGAGTGGACACTGATCGCATCCACGCCATAATAATCTGCCGCACCACGATTGACCCAATGGTCGGCATCCACATCAAACTCCTTGATGCCAGCCATCCCATCCATCGGCGGGACAGCGATGTCCATCATACCACCATCGCGTTTGGATCGGATATACGCATCGCGCGTGTCCCAGGCATCTGCGTACGCCCGATATTTGGGGAGGGCTTGGCAGGCTTGCCACGCCCCCCGCAACGGATAAAACGTAGTGATAGCGAGAAGCAAGGTTACCAAAACCCGAAACTTTTCTCGTCCCAGCCACAGCCCCAACAACGCCCCTTCGATGAAGAGCCCGCTTGTCATCACAAAACGTGCCGGAAAACGGACACGCGCATCGGGGTAGGAGAGGGCATAGGCACTGGGGGCAAAGCTCGCGGCGATGATGGCAAAGGTGATGAGGGGGACAACGAAGAAGGTGCGTCGCACCATCCTTTTAGCTTGTTCTTCGTTTAACGGACTTTGTTCAGGCTTTTGACCAATTCCGTTAAACACCGTGCGACGCACGCCCGGGTTGGCAAAAATCAAGAAAGCAACCAACACCGTAAAAACACTCGGCAAAGGCAAGGTTTTAAAAGTATCGGTGATAAAGCCGTAAGGAAAGATCAAGAGCCGTTGGAACAAAACCAACAAGGCAACATTTCCGTCGCTGGAGCGGATGGCATTGGCGGGGGCGAATGCCATCGCTGCCAAAGAGATAAATGCCCCAAGCAAGATCGCGCCGAGCAAAATGGATGCAGGCATCCGCTCTTCCTCAGCACCCCATATCCAGAAGGCAACCAAAATCAAAACAACGATGGAGATGTGCATCGCGCCGACCGTTTCGGATAATCCACCGATCAGGAACATGACGAGAATGTTGAGTGATCCCATTCCCAAAAGAGCCGTTTTTGAGCGAGGCTGGCGTAAGAAGGCAAAGTTTCCAGCTAATAGGAAAGGGAAGAACGCCAACGGCGCAAAATAAGTCACCATCCCGGAGAGCCAGTAGATGGTCTGGTAGCGGTTCGGTGCTTGCAGGATGCTCAAATAAGCAAGTAGGGCGGCGATGGCAAAGATCATCGCAAAAGGGAGATTGCTCTTGAAGTATTTATTCAACTTCCATAAAAGCCACGTCAGCCCGGCCAGCCACAGGATGATAAATAGCGCAGGCATCCACTTTGCGCCGATTAGGTCAGCAAGCCTGAAGAGGAGCAGATTTGTGTAGCGATTGGATGCAACCAGATATTTATGGTAACTCGCCGCGATCAATCCATCCGCACCACGCGTGAGGAAGATGTGATAGTAATCATCTGCGAGAAGACGGGTAAAAGTGCCCAGGTAAGCAAAAAGAGCCAGCGCTATGGCGCTGGCAGTAGCTTGAAATAGAAGGGCTGTCTGAAAGAGTTTGTCCTTTTTAAACATCGCCCAATTTTACCCCACAGGCAAATAGATGCGTAGGTTTTCTTCGTGGCGACGCAGAGCATCGCCACGAGCTTTTATCGCAAATCAAAAATGAGATAGTTATCCTCTTCAGCGAAGAGGGGATAATTTTCCATCAGATATTCGCGCAGATCTTTCTGGAGTTCCCATTCATCGAAATCTGTGACGAGAAAGAAGGAGCGGTCTTTGGCATGTTTGTTGAAGGTTTGAGAGAATTCCTGTGGGTCGCCGCGCTTTTCCTGATACCAGAGATCGCCCGCGGAGGGCCAGGGGGTGACGTTGAGCCAACCCCAGTAATTCATGCGGTAGCCATAATCTTCGCTGAGAGCGACGGTTTTGCCTTGATCGCGCAGGAGATCACCGGCTTCGCGATAGGCTTCGGCGAGAGGGCGGTAATCCACTGCGCGGAGTTCGGAACGAACTGTCCACGCGGCGCCGAGCAAAGCAAGCGTCCACGCGGAGATAAAGATAAGGCGCGGTATCACGCCTTTTGACAGGCGCGACCGGAGCGTCCCGCTGATTGCTTCACCAATGGGCGCAAGAGACAGAGCAGCAACGGGCAGGAAGGGCATCTGGTAATAATCGTGGGTGGAGAAGTGGTAGTTGAAGATCAATCCGTAGAGGATATAGCCGCCCCATAAGCCGAGGATGATCCCGTTTTTGGGTTTTGGAAAGAGGAGTAAGCCGAGCAGGGACAGGGCGATGGCGAGATAGCCGATCATCTGCTCGAGGTTTAATCCCCAGCGCAGGTAAAAGGAGGGGGAGATGAGCAGGTCGGCGAAGAAGCGCCCGCTGTAATTTTGGGAGGTGCCGCCGTCGAGAGCAAAGCCGTTGATGTAATAGGCGAGAGTCGGGAGGAGGGTGAGGGTAGCGATACCCCAAACCTGGGCGTTGTTGAAGGCTTTTTTGAGCGACATTTTTTGCAAGATGGCGACGAGTGCCGCACCCGCGATAAAGAAAATTGCTACCACTTTTATAAGGATTGCCAGTCCCCCAAAGAATCCCGCCAAGATTGCCCAGCGCCATTTGCGTTCATCCTGCCATCCTGCCAGCCCCCAGATGAAGGCGGCGATGAAGGCGACCATCAGCGGATCGGGTTGGAAGCTTCGGCTCGCATAAACGGCGTAGGGGAGGTAGAGGTAGAAGGAGGCTGTGAGCAGCGCTCCATCGGGAGAGACGAGGCGGCGCGCGGCGAGGAAGAGGAATATCCCGCTGATGACCCAAAAGACGGCGGTAATCTGGCGCGGGAGGGCAAGATCGGCTTCGCCTTTTTGTTCGTAAGCGACAACGCTGAGATATTCGATGAATTCCGGTTCGAGGGTGGGCTGCGTTTTCCACTGGCGGACTGCCACTTCACGCTGCCAGTCAGAGATGTTAGGGGCGACGGTCTCGTAGTACATGCCGCGGGCTTTGAGCGCAGAGAATAGCTGGCGCGTGGGATGGAAATCGAGGGGGAGATCGTCGATGTCAATCATCCGCACAGTGAATGCACCGAGGAAAAGGGCGAGGGTGAAGAGCCAGAAAAGGGGTTGGGGAAGGTAGGAGGGTTTTGAATTCATGATTTTGAAGATGGAACGCGGATGGCGCGGATTTTTGCGGATATTTTTTAAAGGATCCGCGTAGGTCCATTTTATCCGTTAAATCCGCGTTCTATTCTTTCACGTTTCTTTTTTACATAAATTTCGCGCACACGAGCAAAGCCGAATAAACCAGCAATGGCATAGAGAATTCTTTTCCAGCTTTTGAGCGCAGTTGGAGGGTGCTTTAGAAAAGCACGCCCGTAGGCTGCCAAGCCAGCCCGCATTTTACCAGCTTCGACGAGGTAGAAGGCATCCAGATGATGTGCGCCTGCGAGGATTTTTCGCTTGTTCTTTTCCAGCGTTTTTACAAGCATCGGCTGGGTTTTCATCCACTCAAGGATCTGGAAGGCTTCATGTCCAAAACGTTCGGCATGGGCGATGTTTTTTGCGTCGTCGTGATAGCGGGCTTTTGCCAGGATTTGCGGGGTGTAAACCATCGGAGCGAGTTGTGCGATCCGCAGCCAAAGGTGATGATCGAGCAGGAAATGATAATTTTGGTCAAGATAGCCAGCCTGCTCCAAGACATTTCTCCGCATAAAAACGCCGGGCTGGCTGATGATCTTGAAGGCTGCCAGATCGTCGACTGTGTAGGGGGCAAAGCGCTGTACGTTGATGGGGTTGCCCTCGCCGTCGATGGAAAGCACATCACCGTAGATGATTCCCACATCGGTATTTTGCTCAAAAAGAGCGGCAACCTTCCCCAATGTATCGGGTAAATAAACATCGTCCGAGTTGAGCCAGGCGATGATCTCGCCCGTCGCGCGGGAAAAGCCTTTGTTGATGGCATCCGCTTGTCCGGCGTCCATTTCGGAGACCCACCACGTCAAACGCTCGGAATGCTCCTTGATGATACTCACGCTCCCATCCGTGGACGCGCCGTCCGCGATCAGGTATTCGAGGTCGGGATAATTCTGATCCAAAACAGAGCGGATGGTCTCATCCAGATAATCCGCCTGATTGAAGGAGGGAGTGATGATCGAAATTTTCATCGGATGTCGTAGATCAGATAGCCTTCGCCCTGCGCCGAAACAGGATAAGTTTCCAAGATCTCGCGCAAGCCCGGCTGCTTCTCATACTGTCCCATCGCCGTTACAACGAAAAATTCCACGCCATCGGTGCGCGTCTCAAACTCCTTTTGAGCGTCAATGCTGCCGCCACGCACTTCCATCAGCGTAGTTGAAAGGGGCCAGAGCGAAACCTTGCGCCAACCGAACGCCATCAAGCGATAGCCATAGTCCTGCGTGAGAGCGACAACATCATAGTGCTCGGGAATGGCTTCGCCGACCGTCTGCCAATATTCGGCTTCATAACGATAATCATCGGCGACTAGGACAGAGCGGGATACCCAGGCAGGATAAGCGACACCTAGGAAGATCAATGCGACCAGCAGGCTGCGCCAGAAACGCTCCTGCCCCTTAACTTGCTCAGTGACCAAATGGGCGATGGGCGCGATCCCCAACGCGATGACCGGAATAAGCTGAATATGATAATAGCTGTGCGTATACATCTGGAAAGGCAGTGTCAGCCCATAAAGGAGATACCCCACCCAAGCTGCGACGAGAAGCGCCCGTCCGCGTGGAGGCAGAAGCAGCGCCCCGATAATGCTCAGATAGATGATCGGCAACCCGAAAAGGGAGCCGATGAAAGTTATCCACTGAAGGTAGAACTTCGTGCTAGAGAGTAAATGGATCAGGTCAAGCGTCCAACTGATAAAGTATTCGCCAGAGCGTTCTCCGCCACCGATGACGTAATAAGAAAAGGCTGGCAGTATCATTATGACTGCTATCACCCAGACTTGCGGTTCTTTCCAGAATTTCTTCCAACCAAAAGTGACTAATACTGCGGCAATAGCAACTGCCGCGACAAAGAAGGCGATCACGATCTTGACGAGTGTGGCTAACCCCAGCAGGAGGGCAGCGAGGATTGCCCAGCGCCAACTGTCACTGCGAGGAGGGCGGTAGCCCGACGCGACAGTCTCTCTTTTGCGCAGGGAGATTGCTTCGGTCGCTTCGCTCCCTCGCAATGACACGCTTTCCATCCAACGAAAGAGAGCATATAATCCGCCGACGAAAAGGGATGTCATCAAAGGGTCGGGCTGGAAGGAGCGGGATGCTTGCACTGAAAATGGCAAAACGAGATAAAAAGCCAGCGTGGCCAATGCCGCATAATCCGATGTCATGCGTCGGGCGAGATCGAAAAGGGCAAGTCCGGCAAGGAGCCAGAAGAGGGTATTCAAAACACGCGGGACAATGAAGCTCTCGCCACCTGAAACTTTGTAGCCGAGGGCAACCATCGTCTCGATGATGGGCGGCTCGAAGTCGCCGACGCTGCGCGCAAAGGAGGCTGCCAGATCACGGGTTTCGGCATCTGCTTCGGGGGTGAGTTGGTAGTAAATGTCGCGGGCGACGAGGATATTTCTTAATTGGCGCGTCGAATGAAAGTCGAGGGGGGGATCGGTAATGTCGATCAGGCGCAGTATCCCGCCCAGGAGGAGCAAACAAGCCAAAATCACGAGCGTAGCGGGGGATTGCCGCGTCGCTTCGCTCCTCGCAATGACAGGCTTGGGGGATTTTTTAGAAGAGGCTGTCATAATCCGCTTTGTCGAAGATGGTCAGCTTGCCGCCGATGGTCGCATCCAGAATTTCGCGTCCTGCCTTTTCGTAGTTGACACGCGCCATCGCGTAGGCGATCTCAGACATATCCAGGTCGGGCAACTGCCACCGAAAGCCCTTGCCAAAATAGCGCGGATCGAAATGGTTGGGATCATCGCCATCGGAGACGACGGTTTTGTTGGCATCGCCCTTGCTGGTGAAGTTGTGATCCACACCGATCAGAATGGCTTGCTCGAAGCCCATGTGATAAGCAAGCTGGAGGCAGACGTTCGTGACAGTTGCCCCTTCCCAAACACGATAGCGAACATCTTCGGCAAATTTCTCACCGGAATAGGTCGTGTAGAGGAAGCTGGGAAGGTTTTCGGTGGTGTTTTTCGGAAAGAATTGGCGCGAACGCCAAGAGAAGAATCGTGGCATATCGAGAGCGAGAAAATCATCCACGCATTGTTCAATAACGAGATCATTAACCGAGGCAAGGAAGGTGGTCTCGAAACCCCACTCTTCAAAAGCAAGATAGATGCGGTTCATCCCAAAAGTGTATTCGTTTTTGAGTCTGGAAACATCTGTCTTCTGTAGGCTGGGACCGTTCCCGATTACAAAGCAGCGCTCGCCTTTATATATGTCCTTGAGTGCGGCGAGGGCGTCCATGCTCTGTCTACGCCAGGGGTGAAGGTAGGCAGCAGGCATACTGGGAAAATTCTGCGCTGCGATGACAGTGCTTCTTGCCAAACGCCAGAGCGGAGCAGGGATGAGGGTTTTGATGGTATTTTTCATAATTTTAATGAATTATGCGAGACAAGTGAAGGCATAAGCAAGCTCACTTATTACTCGTCATTTTCAGGTTCTAATTCTACACTACGCCGAACTTGAGTCCACTTTACCCTGCCTTCATTAACCACATCACGAAGCTGGCGTTCGCGTTTGCTCAAGCTGCCTTTATTTGTTTTTACTTCAACGAGAATGACTTCTTTCAACTCGCCTTCACTCATACCGTCAAAGACGATGAAGTCGATGGGCGCGCCCATAAAGCGGGCATCCTGTGGGTTATAGGGAAAATCAGGCAAATAGGGAATGAAATGCTCGGTGATCTTCCCCGTCAGCGTTGAACGGCTTTTGGATGCAGCATCCTTGCGAATCTTTTTCTCGTATTCATCTTTCCATTTTTCAAAGAGAAGCCTGTACTCGCTATTGATGCGTCGCTGCATTTCTCGCTGGAGGGTTTCCTGTGCCTTTTTATTTTGCCTGATCAGATAAAGCAAAATGGCGATCACAAGAAAAGAGATCGCCAATAGCACAAGCAAAATTTGTGTTGATGTCTGCATTACTCCGTGCTCAATCTTGCCGTTGCGCCGCCATCCACGACGAGGGCTTGACCTGTCATGAACGAAGATTGCTCGTTATCGGCAAGAAAGTAGATGGCACTGGCGATTTCTTCGGGCAGACCAACCTTTCCGCTGACGGTTTTGCGGGCGAGATTTTCAAGACGGGATTGGACCTCACCATCGCCAACGTGACCACGCCCGAGCCCGTCGCGGAGCATTTGTGTATCGACTGCGCCGGGAAGGATGGCGTTTACGCGAATTTCATCGGATGCGAACTCAATCGCCATCGCGCGCGTCAACGCCAGAAGACCGCCCTTGCTCGCGGCATAAGCAGCGATATTCGCCGAAGTTTGGATAGCGTGGACGGAGGATACGTTCACCACCGCCCCGCCACCTTTTTTCGCTAAAAGCGGATGTGCAAATTTTACGCCCAGGAAAACGGAGCGTAAATTCGCCGCCATCACCGCATCCCATTCTTCGACGGATGTTTCCAAAATCGGTTTGGCGATTTGCAAAGCAGCGTTATTCACAACCGCTTCAAGACTGTCGGTGAATTGCTGCGCTTTGGCAAAGATATCTTCCATAGCATCGCCGCGCGAAATATCGGCTTGGATGAAAAGTCCATTTTCGGGGAAGTTGTCGCCGTATTCAGAGATGTCTACGCCGATAACGCGCCATCCTTTTTCGGTGAAAAGTTGGACGGTTGCGCGCCCAATCCCGCCAGCTGCGCCTGTAATAAGAACTGTTTTTCTCATAATTCACTTTCTTCTGAAGCAATGATTTTTGCTTCTTTCTTTAATTTCTGTTTCAATCGCAAATAACCACCAAACATTGCTAATAAGGGGCTGAGAAATAGCGATGAGATTGCAAGGAAGAGGGAGACAGAATAATTACCAGTAAAAAGCGCGTAGAGTCCAGAGCCTACACAAAGAAATGAAGCTAAAGCACCGTTTAAGAGTTCGTTATGTTTTGCAATATAGGCACTAATATATCCACCAAGGATTGAAAAGAAAGCACCGACCACAAAATTGGCTGCCATGACCAAGACATCCGTTCTGAAAATGTACAAAATTTGCTCCGTTAATTCTGTTGGAGAAATCAAAGCCATTTCCAGAAGATCATATTTGAACATGACATAGAACATAGCAAACATCCCCCAAATATTGCTCGCTACTATATCAAAGACTGAGCCAACAACAACACCTAAAATCGAAACTTTTTTACGGAAAGCCATAATATTCCTCCTTAGTTACTTTCTAGTGAAAATTCAATTCCTAATCCATCCAGCAAATTCTTGATCGTATTCCAATGCACCCGCTCCCAAGCCGCGGGGCTGGAGTTCGCATTATGCGGCGCGAGCATGACGTTATCCATTTGCTTGAGGGGACTATCTTCGGGCAGAGGTTCTTCTTCAAAGACATCCATCGCTGCACCACCGAGCTTGCCAGCCTGTAGAGAGGCGACCAAGGCTTTCTCGTCTACAATCGGGCCGCGTGCGGTGTTGATCAACACCGCAGAATCTTTCATCTGTCCTAATGTAAGCGGATTAATGAGATGCTGGCTGGTCGGATTCAGGTCACAGTTGATCGAGACAAAATCAGATTTTGCCAGCAAAATATCGAGTGTGGTTAATTCAATGCCCGATTCGTTGATGAAAACATGGTCAACTTCAGCGATATCAGTGCCGTAGACTTTCATCCCGAATGCTTTTGCGCGGCGTGTTACGGCTTTGCCGATATTACCCACACCAATCACACCGAGGGTTGCTTCACTCAGCGTAAAACCGGATATCTTCTCCCACTCGCTATTTTTCATCGCGGTGTCCATCCAGGGTTGGCGGCGGGCAAAGGCGAGCATGTATCCCAGCACGGTGTCGGCGACGGGGGTGGTGAAAGCGTTCGGAGTGCGCCCGATCTGCACACCGTAACGGGAGCAAGCCTCGGCATCGAGCGAATCGATCCCCGTTCCCCACTTTGAAATCACTTTCAGGCGCGGCGAGCAAGCCTCTATAACGGCGGCCGTGTAACGGTCATCCCCACAGATCGTGCCATCAAATTGTCCTGCGTATTCTAGCAGGTCGGCTTCTTCCATGCGTTCTTCCACGTCGGGGACGATCACTTCAAGCCCGTAGCTTTCGAGCACGGGGACAAAACGATCCACGAAGGGGATCATGTAGGGGGCGGTCAACAAAACAGTTTTAGTCATTTCGCTCTCTCATCAAAATGTCAGCGATCTGAAAATCGGATTCTTCATCAATATCCACCGCTTCAAGGGCGGGGATCTCAAACATCATCGGCTCAGGACCAATGCGATGATTATGTTTCTGCAAATTCTCGCGCGTAAAAAGATAGATACAGGAATTCTCTTCATAGACTGGCGGAAGGTCCTGCGTTTGGATTAACTCTTTCGGATCATGATTAATGGCTGCGCCGTGACGATCGTATAAGCGGGTTTGCCACCGTGTTACAGAAAAAAGTGAGTCGTGAGTGGGATACGCTTCGAGAAACGCCCGAATTGCGCTGGATACCGTTTCCGATCTTAATAGCGGATTTGTGCTGTGCGTCTGCAAATAAAAATCCGCTTCGACCTGCTCGGTATCATAAAGCAGAATGTCGTTCATCGGGCGATCATCTTCGCGCAGCTCTTCGGGACGGTTGATGATGACCACATCAGGGAAATGCTCACGCAAGCCATCCATGACTGGCTCGGAATCGGTATTTACGACGATCACGTCAATCTCAGGCACAGCCTGTAAAGTCTCGACAATATGATGGAAAAGGGGCTTTCCAGCGAGCAGGCGATAATTCTTGCCAGGTACCCGCTGGGAGTGATGCCGCATGGGGACAAGGGCAGCGATTTTAGTCATTTTTCAACCTGCTTAGATAGGATTTCCTGTCTTGGTCTGCTTTTTCTCCAAATTCTTTTTGTCTTTTTTCAGAATAAAGCACCATTAAAAAAATGATAACAGTCCCAAGTAGAACCTTTAGGGCATCAGGATGTTTTGTTATGAGTAATAAAATGCTAAAGCCAAATCCAAAGAAAACAACAGAGCGATTTATCTGCTTATGAAATTTCATCATAAGTAGGAGGAAAACTGGGATGAGAACAAAAACTATTAGAACATCCATTGCTAACCAACGCCTTCAAAAACATACCCTTGTTGCGACAAAACTTCTTGCGCCACAGCAAGTTTCTCTTTCTTCACCAAAATATAATCCGTATCATAGGTCGAGATGGCAAAGATACTGATCTCCGCCTCTGCCAAAACGGATGCGATTTTTGCAAGGATGCCCGTCAAGCTGAAGTCGAGCGGTCCCAGTACCTTGATGCATGCCCAGCTACTTTCGCTTTTCTCGCTTTCGATCAGAATACCCGCATCGCAGAGGATGGAGAGTTCATCTTCCGTGCGAGTGATGGAGAGGAAGTTTCCCGTCAGTGCAGGGATTTCGCTCTCGGGTGGAAAGCGGTGGACGGTGTATTCGCCATCAAGTACAGCTAATCTCAGATTAATTGTCATACCTTATCGGCTCAACTTCTCTTGGCGCAGGCGTCTTCTCAGAGAGAATGCCCGGCGGATAATAAAAACCCTGATGCAGTTCAGCGTCTATCTTGCCCGAGTAATTGTATCCCTGATAGGTGCCCCAATACTGCAAAAAACGGAACCAGAGAATGCTCCACCAATGTTGGTCGAGTACCTTTTCGCGTTTAGCCTGCAAAAGATCAGAGTAAGTACTGCTCAACCACAAGCGGATAAAATTCCAGAGTGAGAAAGTGCTGCTCGGCAATATCTGCTTCATCGCAATAGCTTCACGTCGATAGCGATTATGGACCTGGGCTGGGGTCTCATCATGGAGATGGATGATCTCTGCTTCAGCTGTGTAGGCGATACTGTAGCCTTGCTCCATAGCCCAACTGCTCCACGCCAGATCTTCGAGACCCGTCAACTGCTCATTGTAGGGATGCTCTTCCCATAACGAGCGGCGGATGGCAGCATTTGCGTTGTGCGAGTAGGGGTGTCCCTGACGGGGCTGGGAGATGTCGGGGAAATATTGTTTAAAGAATTGATGTTCGGCATACCAGTTTGTCTCCCCACCACGTTGTTTGCCATAGCTGGCAGCGAGTTTTTCATCGTCAAAGGGTTTGAGTAATTCTTCCAACCAATCGGGGTAAACGGGGTAACAATGGGCGCTGATATTGACAATGAATTCCCCGCTAGCAGCTCTTACGCCGTAATTCAGTGAGCGCCCAAAAGTGAATTCTTCGGGCGTGATACGAACGATCTTCGTGTCATAGCTTTCGGCAATGGAAACGGTATCGTCTGTGGAACCAGAGTCTACCAAGATCACTTCTACATCATCAAGGCTTTGCTGCTTAATCCCCTCTAGTAGACGACCAATATGTTTGCCTTCGTTATAGGCGCGCACAACCACCGAGCACTTCAAACGAACCTAGACCTTCTTTTCCATTAGAAACAGAAAACGCTCCGATTCAGCAATGGCAACTTTTTCACGAATAGAGAAGTGTTCGCCAAAGCTGGCTTCAAAATCTTCCAGTGTATAGTGATCAAAGATATCCTTGCGGCTTTGCAAAAGTTTTTGCACTTGCGAATCAGGCTTGGGCACAAATTCGATCACCAGCCATTTTCCGGCATCCGCAAAGAAACGCGCAATATCGCCCAAGGGCAAATTGTTGGAAATAGCCAAATGATGGATCAACGCCAGCGCAAAGACCATCTCAGCCGGGGCACGTTCAACAAACGAATCTCGCTCCTGATTATGCCAACCAATTGCCGGACTGGGATTGGTCAAGTCCAGCACCAAAGGCACCAGATTTTTCTCTTTTTTCGCTTTGATCTGGCGATAATTTTTCTCTACAGCGGTTGGGTCAATATCAAAAGCGACCGTAAAAATCTCTCGCTCGCTCGCCAGACGGCTAAAGGTGCCGTCGTTGGCACCCAGATCCCAAACGGAGTTCGGTTTCACGTCATCGAGCCATTTCGCAATAATTTCGGCTTTATCTTTTGCCCCTGCATCGGTGTAATTCGTAATCTCGTAATAATCGCCCCATTCCGTGCCGCCGGGCTTCCACTCCAGCTTCCGAACGGTATTCCGCAAACTGTCGATCAGGCCGATCAGCGCTTCTTTGCGCATCCCGCCCTTAACCGCCGCCCCACTGGGCGCTTTATCTGCTTGCTGGGTTTGCATCTTGGCATGCAAATGCAGATGAGACAATAGCCCAAAATTCAGGCGCGTGCGTCCCGGCAGAAGCTTGGCTGCCAAATCCAATGGAACACCATCAATATAATTGCGCAGCAACCCGTTCAGGCGTACATCTACATGCGCCATCAATGCCAGCGGCGCCAAAAAATGCTGGCAAAACTGACGGTACGCATCCCAGGGTTTACCCTCTTCATAAGCTTCAAAAGAGAGCGTGTCGATCAGCGCAGCCTTTCCATTTGCAAACTGGATATTGTAGGCGCTGGCATCTTTCAATGTCACGCCACGTTTTAGCGCTCTTTTCTGGATGGATAAAGTCGCCAGCGCGGCTTCTTTTAGCAACCCAAAGGACCATTCATAGGGATACGAGACGAACTCAACCAAGGCTGGCTGAATGACCTTATACGCGATGCCCGGCTCAAGCGGATTCTCGTCAACTTCCTCGTGCGGGATCAATAACCCTACCTTCGTCAGATTCTCGTATAAACCCGAATCCATCAAAAGATCATAGTCTAAAGCGTACTGCTGATTTACCTGGCGATATAAAACCCCATTCTGTCGAAAGAGAAACCCACTCGGATCTCGAAAAGACGCTGCTAAACGTTGGCTATTCTTCGTCATCTTGCTCTTCGTCTGTATCGCTCTTTCCACCGAAAAGGTTTTTGATTTTCGCTAATTGCGAACGGAACATAACACCAAGCCCCAGAATAGCAGCCAGCAAAAGCTGAATCAAAATAGAACCGGAACCAGGATCAAGATAAACGGCTTCTTTACCGAGAATGGTACTGAGGGATACTGTAAATAAAAACATGGTCACTCCTATTTAATTGTTTTTCATAATGGAATAGCCTTTCGGATTAATGGCTACCAATTATTATCTTCTTCATACCCCAAGCGGATCAATAAATCTCCGGCTACTTCTTTGAAGATGCGTTTATGTTCATCGGTAAAGTATTTTTTCCATTCGCCGGTTTTACCGGAGCGGAAAGTAGGCGAGTTCTTGGGATTAATGCTTTCTTCAAGCAAGTCAAGTGCTTTTTCGCGCTCAATCGGTAAATCAGGGACACGTTTTGCAACATGATCAAATACTTGCCCCAATGTCTCTCGGCGGTTATGGATGAAATCTTCAAAGTGGAGTTTGAGCACTTCGGGACGATCCAGCCAATCGGTGTAGAGGGCAAAGCGTTCGGCAATATTGGGGAATTCTACATCCGCGTCAGGGAGACCGAGGATGCTGACCATCAGGCGCTCTTCAAAGCTCTGAAGTTTTTCAGCGTAATATTTGTGATGATGGTGGTCTGGCAGCATATCGGCGATGTAGAAAACGTGCGAGACGACGACATCGCGCGGGTCGCGGTAGATAAAAAACGGAACAAATTCAGGGCTACATACCTTCTCAGCAACCTCCGGCCAAGCCAAAAGGTGAGCGGCGCTCACATCCAATGGACGGAGAGAGTTTAAATAGCCAAGGGCATCATCCACGCTGCGCTTTTCCCCCGTATCCCCATCATAGGATGCAAAAGAAAGCGGGATATGGTGAGCAAAGGGGGCAAACTCGGAAAAGCCGAGCAAGATCTGATTGAGCAGGTGCGTACCGCTTTTTGGAAAGGAAATGCCGAGCAAAACAGGCCAGCCATTCTCAGGCGCAGAGATCTCTGAAAAGCGCGGGCGGCGCACAACGGTCTCAGCACGATAGGCGAAAATACGTAATTTATCACGCAATTTGGACGGTAGCAGGACTTTTAATTTCTTGATCGTGGACATAATCTCTCTTTGGTCATTTTGGTGCTGGCAATTGTATCAGGTGTTCGAGATTCTTTCAGCAGTGAGCAGAATAACGATTCTAATAACAGAAATAGGGATTGTTGATCTATACTATGGTCATCAACGCTTTTAATTATTTCAGGAGACAAATTATGCAACTCTCAAGAGAAGAACTTCAATTCCTGCAAATCCTGGCTGATGGCAAAAGAAAAACCTATGTACATATTGTCAAAGGCTTTGGTCAACCCCTTACGCCTATGGCACCCACTTTCACGAACCGGGTCGCAAAACCCTTGCTCAAACTCAAGCTCATCAAGAAAGCCGGGGTATTGAAAGATGGTTACAAGATCACACCCAAAGGTCTTGATGCCCTAAAGTAGTGAACGGGGCATCATCTTTTCTCAACCTGCTTTAGCCCCTTTTCTTATCCGCCGCAACATTTCCGGGAAGAGAATGAAAAGCATAGAGAGAATAAATACAAAAATCGCGCCCCCACAACAGCCCAGGAGTAACTCCACAACGACCCATTCGCCATAAACGTCACTTTGCCAGAAATGCAAACTCCCGTTTTTATGCAGGGCAAAAACATAATTCCTGCTGACCCACATCTCGACATGGCATTGCTCAATTCTTTCTTCCACCCCAATGATCGGCAAAGCAGGCGAACAGGTTGAATCTTTAACTTCTACGGGGTCGGGGTTATCGTAGCGAACAACATCGGGGATGCTATTCACAGCCGTCCAGCAATCGGATCGGCAATTCTGCGCATCGGTATATTTATATAAAGTGCCCGATTCGCTCTCCACCCAAACTTGATCCCGTTCAATATGAACTAGTGTGGCAACCGGCTCGGGTGAGGTTTCGATCCGCACCCAACGGGAATCGAGCAGATCCCAGATAAAAGCCATTGCAGCTAAAGTCCCCAACACCGCGCCAAGGAGCGTTAGTAAGATCACGAGTCCAAACCGTTTTAGCATTAGATTATCACTACACATCCTTCTACATTCCAAGGTACGTGTATATTTCATCATCAAATAAGGCTAACCCACGACAGGTCCCAAGATCATCAACAGATTGCATCCACTTATCCGAACCAAGGCTTCCAAAGTTCACGCCTCGGAAATCTGTATCATCAATAGAGCAAAACTTTAAATTGGCACCTCGCAGATCTGCGCCTTGGAAAGAAGCAGCTCGCAGATCTGAACTTTCGAAAATCGTACCTCTAAACGTTGACCCACTAAGATCCGAATTATGAAAATCCGAACTCGAAAAATCACACCTACTCAAGTCCAAATTTGTTAGATTTACAGAATCAAGCATTATCCCAAATAATGGATATGACCACAGATTCTGCACTTTCTTTTTTATCAGCCAATAAGCAGCGGCAGCACGTAATGTTGTTTGAGTTAAAGTACCGTCTTGCTCTTTTTTTACTCTCGGCTCAACCCAAAAAACTGCTTTTTCTTTATCCCATTTATTAAGCACCATTTGTGCAATAAATTGCCATACAGGAATGTGAACAACAGAAAACACTCCTTTGCCTTCCGTTTCCATTTCCCAGCGAAAAAACTTGCTTGCATAAAAATATTCTTGAAATGAACGATGCGCGAATTGCCAATCCCGCAATCCATAACGGCTAATAAAGGTACTTGTCGTTAATTGTCGTGCAATTGCTTCCCATATTTCATTTGGAAAATTTGTAGACTTCATGACCTCCTTATATTTCGATTTCAATGTGTTGTCTTGGATTATAAGAGTGTTTTGTATTACCATCTCTTCTGCTAAATCTTCAAAAATTGTTTTGACAATTTTTGGATCGAGCAGCAATCTCCCAAACTGTAGTTCCTGTTTTAGCCAAGAATCTATATAAGCATTATACAAATCAGAAGATGTTATTGTGAAATCAAATCCAGGTAACATTTCGTAAGAATCACATATCATAGAAAGCAAAACTGGTCTCGTACAAAGTTCAGGCAAGTTATAAGTATTTCTAACAAAATCAAGAATTTCCGATGTTTTTTCACTGTTAAATTTCCGAGAAATAGAAGCCAAGATTTTATCTGGGGTAAATGGACGAATTTGAACAACGTTGAATTGAGAAAAACCTCCGAGAATCTGATTCTTTTTATCTAACCCGAGGATTTCTCTTTCTTCCGATCCTGAATGAAAATAATGTGTTCGACATGAGATTATTGCCTTCGACACTTCTCGAGCTATCCCTAGTCTAGTGAAGGTGACTAATGCTGTATGTGCTCCAACTTCTTTTGCCATTTCATCCATTCCATCTAAAATAGGCAATACTTTTTTCGAGCGAAGCAATATTTCTAATTGAGAATAACTTTCAATTCTTATGCCATAACTTTCACGAAGGTCTTCTCGGATCAGCTCCACTAGATCCATATTATGTTTATAACGCTTGAATGTGATCAGAAGAGGGAAAATTTTATTTTCTGGATCTTTTTGATATCTATCAAGCAAATACTTTGCCACCCTAAGACAAAACCAGCTTTTTCCAGTCCCATAATCCCCTAAAAGGGCTAGATGCCCATCTATCTCTGTTAACCACTTGACAATATAGTCATCAAGTGAAATCAAAACTCGTTCTGAATTATGTGTTTCAAGCCACCCATCTAGAGGGATATACATTTCTTCAATATTAGCGTCTTCGTACAACCGGTTAATTTCTTGAGAATATTTTTGAATATCAAACCAGCTATCACGATTTTCTTCACTCGAAGAAATATCCAAAATCGGTGCAGACTTATCGCTGATAATGTATTCTTCAAACCACCTGACAAGTAAATTTACTTGTTCTTGTGTTTGCAAAACTGATTTTCCTATTATCTGCAAGGTTTGCTTTTCAATAGGCAACATTGCCTTCCGGAGACATATTAGAAATACGTGAACAGTTTGATCTATTTGTTTAGGAGTAAGTTTTTTCCAGCTTTGAACAATGGCTTCTTGCAATGCTAACTTTAGATTACTTTCACTAGAAGTGTAAGGAAGTTCATCGAGCGCTTTTATAACATTAGGGAGATTACCAAGAGGTAGGCTAAACATCCATTGAGCTAGCTCATAATCATTTATTTTTTCATAAAAACAATCATGAGCTTTATGGATTGCTTCTTCAAACTCTTTAGTTGAAGTATTTTCTTTAACTCTAGTTTTGATTCTCTTATCAATCTCACTCCCGCTCACTCCAATGATTTTTTGCCCGATAGCTTCAAATGTTTCATCGCTAATTGTTTTTCTTAATTGGTGACTAAGAAGCGCAACCATTGTAGCAACAATTAAACTTTCTGCCATAGCTCCTCCTGAAAAGTGACTTATTCAAAACATTCAATCAATACCACGTGTCTTGGAAACCCATGTGTTTAGAGCTACAAAAGCCTGCTAGTATCTTTCTTAACATTACAATCTAAACCACTCCAGCGCGTCCTCATAAGAAGAAACATATTTCATCGGTGGGCGAGCACGGTTAAGTTCAACAGTATGCAAAAACTCTGCCTGTTCTCTTACTTTTTCATCCATAGGCAGGATCACAGCCGTTTTCATGGACATCGGGAAATTCATCTCCGCAAATTCTTTGCCCTTTTCATAGGTTTTGAGTGTGCTACGTTGAAAAAAAGAAGTGACTTGAGCCATGTCAACCACAAAGTTTTCGATGCCGGTCTCTTGCAAAATTTCCATTGTCCTATTGCGCATCGTCTTTACTTCTTCATCAGGGATATTACCACTGGCTGTGATGAGAACCACAGCATCTTCTACATTAATTCTAAATTCAATACTCATTTTTTAAATTACTCTTCTAAAAGGAAATTACCATTATTTAGCACACCATCTAAAATTACAGCAATACTGGGTGAAGCATCCGGAGATAGCTTTTCCAGATCAAAATCTTGCAGCAATGCATGTGATGTGCGGATACCCGTTTCAAGATATTCGCCAAAGGGCAGAGATGAAAAATAAAGCTGGTAGTACAGGAAGCGGCGGGCGTTGCGTTTGAATTCTGTGGGGACTTCAATACTTTTAGCGTTCAAAAACTCCTCGAGTTTTTCAAGATAAGAATCCACGCTTTGAGGGAAAAATACAGTCGGGTATTGCGTGAAGCGCGCCTTGCCTGCACAAAGCACAGGCTCTCCCATAATGGAAGCTTCCATGCCGATGGTCGAGTTGTAGATCATCATAAATTTCGCACGCTGGATCAACTCGTACGAACTCAAGGTCTCCTGCGGCGGGACGAAGATGACGTTCGGTTCGTCGGCAGCCTTCCGCTCGGCGACCCAGTTTGCCACAGTCTCGAGGCTGGCTTTGCGCAGGCGCATCTCGTCGGGGTGCGCGCGGATGACGAAGAGCGTCTCGCGGTGCTTCTTGATAACATCCAGCACCGCATCGAGCCAGGTAAACATATCTTCAAAAACCGTGTTTGCGTGTGGCTGGCTGGTGTCGAAAATGACGTTGGTAAAGATCGGCACGATTTGTTTGAACTCGGCCACTTTCGCCAGAAACGCTTCGTCCAAACCCTTCATGTCTGACCAGAACTTCATCCCTGCCATCGTAAAATCCCCCTGAAAACGCTTTGAGAGATATTCGTCGAGACGAGCATTCTGTTTGTCGTTCAATTCAAATTCATCGGCGATGTGGAGGGGATAGGCTGTCGCTTCACCTTCGGTGAAGAAGACGGTTTTGGGACGCAGCCCAACTTCGTGGGTGAGCGCCCGTATCCCGTGCTTGCGGGCCACGAATTTGGCCGTCGCTTCGGGATACATCTGACCGTTAAAAACAACCACGGCTCGAGGCTTGCTCCGTTTTATCAGCGCTTCAAACTCCTGAGCAATATTCCACGCCGAGCGGATGTATTCACGCAGCAGATAGCGCGTTGGTTCGTCGTCGTTGAGATGGTGGCGACGCAGGATCCAACGCAAGCCAGGTAGGCAGAGCTGCCCTAGCGGTATCACGTTGAATTCGAAATCCATTAACTCGGGGAGCGACAAGTTGACTAAAGAGCGATCCAGTTCTTCATCCGCATTAAAAGAGAAGCTTTGTGCATCCGCGCCTGTGTAGAGCGTTTTCGATTGATAAACGCAGGAGGCACAGGGCGGTTTTTGCTCGACGTTGTCGCGATTGGTGCCGAGCACACAGTGGGTCATGCCATTTTTGCAGGCAAAAAACTGGACGGGGATGCCCTGTAAACGAAAAGCCCACGAGGTGAGCAGGTGGAAGGCGGCGTTCCAGGAGAGATCGTCGACGCCGGAGGAGGCTTTGAAGAAGATGACGGGCGCGCCCTCGGCAGCGGGAACGGTTTTGGCAACACGACGCGCCATCTTCCAAATTTGGAGGTTGTTGAGATGGCGCGTAAGACGGCGTTGAATATATTGGGTGTAAAACTCGGAAAATGGATTGCTCATAGGGTGGAATTTTACTCTATTCGCTTTCTTTTGTTTCGAATAAAAAAGGCAGATCTTTGTATCTGCCTTGGCATTTACCAATCGTTATCTTCTTCGTAACCCAACATCTCCAGTAAATCATCGCTGACTTCCTTGAAGAGGGCTTTATTCTCGTCGCTGAAGTGATCCACCCAGCCGCCCGTCTTCCCCGAGCGGAAAGTGTGACTCTTCTTCGGGTTGATCGCTTCGATGAGTATCTCCAGCGCCTTATCTCTTGGCGTAGGAATTTTATATCCCGTCTTCTCGACTTCATTGAGCATGGCAAACAGGGTTTCATCGCGGTTGTTACGCAACTCTTCAAAGCGGATGCACATGATGTGCTCCTGCTCCAGCCATTCGAAGACACCTGTATAACGTTCCCGTACGCTGACCATGTAGAGGTCATCCTGTTGAATGCCTGTGATGGCGACTTTGAGACGCGCATCAAAATCAGGAAGGGACTTATAGTATTCGTGCATTCCGTGGCCTTTATGCATATCGGTTGCAAAGAAAACCTGCGAGACAAGCATATCACGCGGGTCACGGTAGATGAAGTAATTGACACGATTAGGCTGGCAAAGCACGGCCACATTCTGCTCGTTCGCTTCGACATAGCCCCAGCCAATCGCATGTTTTGGCTGATTACGCAGATCAGCGGCAACTTCGCTCGGCTCGCGGCGACGTCCGCTTTTTTCGATGGTGCGGATGGGGTCTGCGACGGTATACGCATAAGGCATGATCTGCGTGAAACCGTTCAGGATTTGGAGCAGGAGATGCGATCCGCTTTTGGGTTTGGAGTTGCCGAAAATGGGCGGTGCGTCGCTAAAAGACAATCTCCGCCAACGCAAAATAGCATGAGCATATTTGCCCGGTTCGCGGAGTGTTTGGCGGAGGGAATTTTTCAAATCCATATAGATGCGTAGGCGCACGATATATCGTGCGCCTACGGGGAAATCAGTTTATTTCACGCGGCGAAGTTTTTCGCGCGGGCCCATTTCGCTTTCGTAGACCTGCTTGACGCCATTGCCAAGTCCCTCCTCGGTGACACGGATATATTTCACCAATTTGCGGAAGCCACCTGGCTCCACAGATGCAGACTGGTCGCTGCCCCACATGGAGCGGTCAACGGTGATATGGCGTTCGACCATGCAAGCGCCCAAAGCGACTGCTACTGCTGAGGGAACCAAACCAACTTCATGCCCGGAGTAACCAATAGGGATATTCGGGAATTCGGCTTTCAGGGTTTCGATCATCTTCAGATTCAACTCATCGGGTGCACAGGGATAGGAACTGGTCGAGTGCATCATGCCCAGATTCTCTTCGCCGACCACTTCCACGCCTTTGCGGATCTCGTCCATCGTGGACATGCCCGTCGAGATGATGATGGGGCGCCCCGTTGCTCGGACGTGCCTCAGCAAGCCGTGGTCGGTGAGCGAAGCGGAGGGGAGTTTGTAGGCGAGAGTGTTGAAATTTTCCATGAAGTCTACGGAACCTTCATCCCAGACCGAGACAAACCAGTCGATCCCTTTTTCTTTGCAGTAGCGATCGATCTCCTGATATTCATCGACGCCGAACTCGACCTTATAGCGATAGTCGAGATAGGTGATATAGCCCCAAGGGGTTTGGCGCATTTTCGACTGCTGGTCTTTCGGTGTGCAAACCTCGGGGGTACGTTTCTGGAATTTGACCGCATCTGCTTTAGCGTTTACCGCTGCGTCGATCATTTTCTTTGCCAAATCCACATCACCATTGTGATTGATGCCGATCTCGCCGATCACATAAGCTGGGTGACCATCACCCACGAGTTTGTTGCCGATCTTTATTTCACGAGTCATTTTTTACCTCTTATTGGCGTCATTGCGAGGCGTTTTTTCTACCAAAGCAATCTTCAAATAAAACAGAAGACTGCTTCGCAAAGCTGAACTTCGTTCAGCCACTCGCAGTGACATGAATATAAATTTACTGCATTCTTTCCAAAATCAAATCACAAATCTCACGAACAGCGCCGTGCCCACCATCTTTACTTAATACAAAATCCGCTTTTTGCAGGACTTCGGGATGAGAATCTGCGACGGCAACGCCCCACCCGACGAGCGGGAAGGCGGGGAGATCGTTGAGATCGTTACCGACAAAGATAGTCTCCGACGGATCGAGCTTGCGTTTGGCTTGCTCCCGTTTAATGATTCCTGTTTTGTCATCAACACCTTGCTCGTAGGGGATGCCCAACTTTCGGCAACGTGCCGCCACAACGGGATTTCTCTCCTTTGAGATGACGATGACGGGAACCCCCGCTTTGACAAGCATTTGGATGCCAAACCCATCGCCACGGCTGGCGGCGACTGTTTCTCGTCCCTCCTGATCTGTCCAGACGCGGTTATCGGTCATCACGCCGTCGAAATCGAGAAGGAGTGCTTTAACGGTAGCAGGCATCGGGCGGCGGTCGGGTCCGGGCGAGACAAATTTTAGGTCGCCGAATTTGACGAGATATTCATACTTTGCCCAATCCGAGAGATTGTCGATATCCACCGTGTAATTGGGGTCCATAATCAGCGGGAAGATATTCTCGCCCGTCATGGATTTGCCCTCCAAGATCGCCCGCGAACGAATGGCGTCGATATGCCCCGTCTGCCAGTAAACGGGCGGCAGACTCTGACGGGGTGCATTGTATGGCTCAGCGATACCGTCCACGTCAAGTAAATTGCGCATGGCAGCGTTCTCACCATCGGGCAAGCGCCACATCTTGTGCGGATTCTGCCCCGCCGGAACGACACCACGCACCGAATCCGCTTCGGAATTAGCAAGCAGGATGCGGATGGCGTCGTCCACACAGTCGAGCGGGCGGATGGGGGACGTGGGGCGCAATTGGACGACTACATCGGGGTGATAGTCTTCGTTTTCGGCGAGCCACTCAAGGGCATGGGCGAAAACAGGCAGGTCCGTGGTGTTATCTTCGGCGAAAACGGAGGGGCGCATGAAGGGCGTTTCTGCGCCATATTCACGGGAAACTTCGGCGATCTCATCGTCGTCGGTGCTGACGATGACGCGTGTGACCAGCTCCGATTTCAAACCAGCCGCGATGCTGTACGAGATCAGCGGATAGCCGCCAAAATTACGGATATTCTTACGCGGAATGCCCTTCGAGCCACCACGCGCGGGGATGATTGCGAGGATTTCTGTCATTATTTTTTCACCACTGAAGCATAAAGAATACCAAGTTTTTTCCAAAATCTATAAAGAAAGCCTTTGGAATTTTGGTATCTTTGTGGGTATTTTTCAAGTTGCTTTTGTAAATCATTAGCAGCAGACATTAAATCGAGATCGGCCAATGGAAAAGTCAATGAAAATGTATTAGGCATACTTTCCCATGGTGGAAGTGCTTCATAGGACAAGTTTATCTCTAAATATATTCCCTGATTGTTTTCCAAGATGCTAAAACCTAACACAGGCTCAATAAAACTGATTTCCTTTTTTCTATTCTTATTTAAGGATACCTTTTCTAACCAAGACGCTAAGCTTTCTACTTCATTTGTTTGCAAAGAGGGATCAGAGACTGACCAATTCCCTTTTGGGCTAGAAACTTTCAGGCCAACCATTAACCAATCTGAATCATCAGGTTCATTGTCTAAATGAGGGAACTCATACCCATCAATGAATAGTTCGAATGATTTTTCTCCAGAAATAAATTCCATAGCAGATACTTCTACCAAGCCGTCCAGCCGCCATCGACGATGACGTTGTTGCCGGTCATATAGGACGATGCATCTGATGCAAGGAAGAGCAAAGCACCATTCATTTCGTCTTTGCGTGCCATGCGTCCCATAATGGTCTTTTCGGAGTATTTGCGATTGAAGGTATCGTTATGGTCGTTAAAAACACCACCAGGGGTGAGCGCATTCACGCGGATCTCAGTCTCGGCGTAGTAGGCTGCCAGATATTTGGTAAAGCCCATCACGCCTGCCTTCGTCGTCGTATAATAAACGGGTTTGTACGCCACACGGCTGCCATCGTCATTCAGGTAAAGCCGCTGGTCGGGGCCATTCAATCCGTAGGTCGAGCAGATGTTGATGATGCTGCCCTTCCCGGCTTTGACCATCGGTTTTACGCAGGCTTGAGTTACAAGAAACATGCCAGTCAGATTTACATCCACAGCGGCTCTAAAGTCTTCGAGGGGATAGTCTTCGAATGCGCCCGGGGCGATGCCTTTTTCTGAAGCAGTGGCATCAAATTTCGGGTCAAGGGCGGCGGAATTGACGAGGATATCGAGACTGCCGAACTTCTTCAGTGTCTCAACCACCATTTCTTCGGCGGATTCCTTACGAGTCACATCCAGCCCGAAGTTGGTTGCCGAATAACCGGCGTCTACCAGTCCCGAAGCGATAGCCTTCGAGGCCGTTTCATCAATATCTGCTAGGACGACATTTGCGCCAGCTTCAGCCAATGTGCGGCAAAATTCCGCACCAAGCAAACCGGAGCCCCCCGTAACCACGGCGGTCTTCCCATTTAGATCAAATTTTTCCTGAATAGTCATATGAGCTTCCTATTTTATCTTGCCTATGTTTTCAATGAGTTAAGAAAGGTTAAGATAATTCTTTATTTTGAATACAAAATACCTAAACCTGATTTTTCGATAGGTCTAAGGTCTTTTGTCAACGCTTCAAAATACACCTTGAATTCAGCGCTATCGTCATCTTCCGGGAAGAAATACGCTAATGCCGCATTGTGTTCAAGAACTGCTTCTCGTGTAGCTTCCTCATCCCAGATCATCATTACAGCGCGATCTGTCCAAAAATAAACAGCAGGTGCCTGATTGGTATAAACGATCGTATTTTCCGGCAAATCACGAATAGACTCCATCACAGTGGATTCTCGCCACCGCCAGGATGCAAATCCTGTTGGTGTTTCTTGCAGTGTTGCAATCAAGCTAACTTGAGAAGAAATAAAAATCACCAGCAAGGATGCTGCAAGAATCTTTGAGGAAATCCTGCTTACAATTTTACCCTGCTCAAAAAGATTATTGAGGAAGTAAACCAGCAATACTAAGACAGCGACATAAACGGGTGAAAGGATGCGATCGTTCAAAGGAGTCGCAGCATCAAAAAAAGAGAGTGAAAAAAGAAGCGAGCCCATATAGCCGAATATATACAAGGAGGTTGTAAAGGAAATGACCTCTGGTCGATCATTTTCTTGTGGTTTGGAATAATATTTCAAACCGAACCACAAAAGCCATGCAAGCAAAGAAAAGGAAATAATGCCAAGAATAATGGAAAAGAGAGTGTAATGGGTAAACCATTCAAATCCCCATGCGCGTAAGGATGGAATAAGAAAATAGAAAAATGAGCGTAAACCACGCTGCGCATTGTCGAGCGTGACAGGATGCCACTCAAAAGAACGATTGGTCGCTGTCCCGGCAACGAATTGATTGTGTAGCATCCAGGCAAAGATCGGAGGGGCGGCACCCAGCAAGAAGGAGCCTAAAGAGATTAGACGCTTACGCCATGTGGGGCGAAGGATTAAGATCGCAACGATAAAAGTTGCCAATAAAGACAAGGCTGCATAACGTGTGATGTATGAGAGAGCTGTGAGAAAACCTGCGAGCGTTATCCAACGCCGCTGAACTTTTTCTCCTGAAAAATAACGGTAAAAAGCCAAAAATGCGAATAAACTAAGAAATATATAGAGGGGCTCGCTCAGAGCTTGGGCGTGAAGATTTAGCAACGCAGGGTTGCTCAAGAAAAGTAATGAAAGCACTAAGCCCGCCAAATAGGATCGTGTCATCTTATAGCCGAGCAACGCCAGCAGAGCAGCGTTCCCGCCAAAGACGAGCATATTCAACAAACGAGCACTACGATAGGGATCAATATCCAGCACAAAGCTAATCGCCGCTAATGTTGCAGGGAAACCGGGGGGCCAGTGCGTGATTGGTTCCAAACCCGTAGCAAGCCAGGTGCGGGTGAAACCCAATCCGCTCAAGAAGGCACGGGCAGCCGCGATGTAGGAGATGGCATCGTCGATCAGGCCAAGCCCGAAGGGCGTGCTGAACTTGAGCAACCAAATTCCGGTCGCAGTGACCATGCCTAAAAGGAGGGCGAATACGGGTTTTCTATCCATAGTTAAAGAAAGCGTGAAACGCAAAGCATGAGAGATCACGCATCACGTTTCACGCTATTTTATCCTAGTTGGATTTAGTTTTTAAAGTAGCCTTGTTCTTCGAGGTATTCGATGATCTTCTGGGCATTTTCTTCGGGGGTTACATCAGCACCTGTGACGGTGATCTCGGGATTGATGGGTTCTTCGTAGGGATCGTCAATGCCGGTGAAGCCTTTGATCTCGCCAGAGCGGGCTTTGGCGTAGAGACCTTTGACATCGCGCGCTTCGCAGACTTCGAGGGGGGTGTCAACGTAAGCCATGTGGAAGTTGCCAGCGGGGACGAGCTTGCGGGCTTCGTTGCGGGCGTGGCGATAGGGGCTGATGGCTGCGCAGATGACGTTGCCGCCGTGACGGACGATCTCACCGGCAACGTAGCCGATGCGCAGGATGTTGGTGTCGCGATCGGCAGCGCTGAAGCCGAGACCTTTGGAAAGGTGCGTGCGGACGACGTCGCCATCGAGGACAGTCAGTTGTTTGCCCTTTTCGAGCAGCAGGTCGGTGAGCGCGCGCGCGGTGGCAGATTTACCAGAGCCACTCAAGCCCGTGAACCATAAACAGAAACCCTGGTCATGTTTTGCGGGATAGGATTCGCGCAAAATTTCAGCGGTCTCAGGGCGGGTGAACCATTCGGGGAGCAGTTCGCCTTTGGCGAGGTAATCTTCGCGTACCTGTGTGCCGGAGATGGTGAGAACTTTTGCGCCTTCAGGAACCTGATTGGCAGCAACGTAGTCATCCTGTTCGGGCAGGTAAACCATCCACTGGAAGGGAACCATCTTGACGCCGATCTCTTTTTCATGCTCGCTGAGGAGTTCCTGTGCGTCGAAGGGACCATAGAAAGGTTCGCCGGTGCTGTCATTGCCGGGACCAGCGTGGTCACGACCGACGATCAGGTGGTTGGCACCATGATTGCGGCGGATAATGGCATGCAGAAGTGCTTCGCGCGGACCAGCCATGCGCATTGCCAAAGGCAAAAGGCTGAGTTGGGTACTGGCTTGGTCATAGTAATTTTCGAGCAGGGCTTTGTAAACACGCACGCGGGTGTAGTGATCTACATCGCCGGGTTTGGTGAGACCAACAACGGGGTGAATGAGCAAAGAGCCGCCAATTTGTGCAGCAGCGCGTTTGGTCAATTCTTCGTGGACGCGGTGGAGGGGGTTGCGGGTTTGGAAAGCAACTACATTCTCGTTGCCGAGTTCTTCAAGCTCTTCACGAACCTGTGCCGGGGTCTTGCGGATATCAACGAAGTCGTAGTACTTCGGCATGTTGACGATCTTCAATTCACCGGAGATGCAAACCTTGCCCCAGCGGGACATTTCGGAAACCATCGGGTGACGGGAGTCGTTCGTGCCATAAGCCAAGCGGGCTTCTTTTTCGGCGTCCCAAGTGTAAACTTCTTCGAGTTTCATCACAGCGATCAGGTCGTTGTGTGAATTACGCAAAACCAGTTCTTCGCCAACGGTGGGCAGTTCGGCGGGGTTCGCGGTCAGGGTGATGGGCAGCGGAAAGAGGGTGCCATCGGTCAGGCGCATATTAGCCAAGACATTTTCGTAATCGGCTTTGCCCATGAAGCGATCCAATGGCGAGAAAGCGCCGGTTGCGAGCAATTCAAGGTCGTTCAATGCGCGTGCAGAGATCTGAATCCCTTTCAAACCTTTTGAGCGCTCGATCAATATATCGCGCTCATCGCCCTCGGCGACCAAATTTACCAATTTACCGCCATAAGGGGCGATCAATTTACTTTTAGACATGATTCTCCTAATTTATATTCAGCAACTGAATTTTAGACAAACGCCGCAATTATACACGTTTTGCCAGATTTGTCGCCTGCGATTTCTAAACGATATTCACCTTTTTCGCTGCCAAAACTAACTCAACCGCCCTTACACCATCTTCCAACGAACAGCGAGGTTCAGCTTTGCCTTTAACGACTTCCAAAAAGTGCGCCATTTGCGCCACAAAAAGATGATTGCGCTCAAAATCGGCGGGCAGCTCGTGCGTGGTGTGGATGGGCGCGGATGGGCTGATGCTCCACGTGCCGAACTCGTCGGGCATATCGAAGTGATGCAGTACGCCGTCGGCGTTATTCCAGCGGAGAGTGCCCTTCGTGCCGACAATTTCAAGGCGATGATCGGGCGGACGTTGGAAGTAATTGACGTGCACCGCGCCGATCGCTCCCGATTTGAACTTGATACCGATTTCCCCAACATCCTCTACACCCGAAAGTTGGAGCGGTGAAACATGCCCATGCAGGGATGCCGTTTCCTCGACTTCACCAAGAATATAACGCAAATAATCAACGGGATGTGTCAAGGTACCGATCACCCCACCGCCCAGATCAGCACGAGCGGCATAACTCTGACGATAATCCTCCCAGGGATGCCAATTGGGCAAATACTCCCCCCAATGCGAGTGGGCGGAGAGTATCTGCCCCAACGCGCCTTCGTTAATCAGATCACGCGCTTTATTCAGCGTGGGATGATAGCGGAATTGAAAACCAACAAGAATACGTGAGCCACTCTTCTCGGCAACCTTGCGCAACTCATCTACACGTTTCAAGTCATCCGAAATGGGTTTTTCAAGCAGGATGTGGCATCCGATCTCGGCAGCAGGGATCGCGACATCCATGTGCAGGGATGTGGGATTTGCCACGATAACGGCATCAGGTTTCTGCGCAAGAGCGTCCCGCAGATCGGTGTAGACGGGCATCCCCGCCAACGCTTCATCATCCAATGTGGACTGATGTGTCCGATAGAGAGCAATATCTTCCTGCCCCAACTCACGCAACATATTCAAATGACGGCGACCGATTGAGCCAAGCCCGGCGATCAGAAATTTCATTTATCTCTCCAAGAAGAATTCGATTTTTCCTGTAATTTTCTTCCAAGTTTTTTGTTTCGTTGCATCGCCCAACCATTAAACATGATAAAAGCTGCGAAAAAAGAACCTGTACATATTCTAGGTATATCTGTGGTTGTATCTCTGTTACCTCCCACAGGATATATCAAGACACCCATAAGAAAAGCTAGTCCAACAAGAATCCAACTTCGCTTCTTACGAAAATCTACCCCCATAGTTGACCATATGATGGTAACGATAGCTAAAGCAAAGAAAAGATAAGAGCTAAGCTCCTCCAAGGTCATGTGTTTTCCCTATTCTCAATAATTCCACTTCTCTAACATCTCTCCAGCAACTTCATTAAAAATCTCACGGTCACGAGCGGTGAAGATATTCTGCCAGTTGCCGGCCTTTCCTTTGGGGAGGAAATCGGCGATGCTTTCGTTGCGCTTCTTCTGCCACTCCTGGTCGGGGTTGGAGGAGAGTTCCTCTTGAATCAGCGATTCTAGCGAGTTAGCGACGGGGATATTGAAATGTTCCCAGACCTTCTTCATTTCAGCGAAAGGCGTAGCGAGTAAGTCTTCGTAGCGGAATTCGTAGTAGCGTTCGCCGAGCAAGCGTGTTCCTTCGTTTGCGGTCTCGGTCAGGTTTTTGACCCAGCCTGCGGCATTCGCACGCAGCCATTTCTCGGTGAAAATTGAGCGTTCGC
>CAZASG010000022.1:0-56994 GCA_964487745.1 uncultured Anaerolineaceae bacterium
ATTATCCAAAGAAGTCACCAAATGGGGAATTGATGTTGTCCGGGTTGAGTTGCAGCGAATCGAGCCCCCAGATGATGTTCAAGACGCCATGAACCAAGTTGTTAAAGCTGAAAATGAAAAAATAGCTGCTCTTGATTTAGCAACAGCGATAGAAACCAAAGCAGATGGCGAAAGACGCGCCGAAATCAAAAAAGCTGAAGGAATAGCGGCCGCAATTCGATTAAAAGCAGATGCTGATGGAGATGCAATCAAGACAGTTAACGTCGCTGCTGAAGAATATTTTATCGGCAATGCACAGTTACTGAAAAGATTGGAGATAGTCGCTGAATCCTTAAAAGATAATACAAAGATCATTGTCCCCTCTGATAGTGATTTAGTTAATGTGATTGGCGAGCTAGCAGGGACTACAATCCCCATCACCAAAAAATAAAAGACAGGAAAACAAATTTAAAAAACTTTGAGTCCCCCAGCAGGGGGACTTTCTTTTTAATGGAAAACTTCGTAATCATCATTTCCCTCTTCCTGATCGGAATGAGAATCAAACATCTCTCTATCTTCCCTAAAGAAAAGGGGAATGTGTTAAATCTAATTACTTTCTATATCTCATTCTCTATGGGATACTTGCAGAAAATCTTGTAGAGGCTCAATCATGCTTATAGAAAACCCTTTCCCCACCCTTGAAACGGAGCGCCTGATCTTGCGTCCTATGCAGCAAGCCGACCTTGATTTTGCCTTTCGACATTTCAGCGATCCGCAAGTAATCAATATCTGCTTGATGAACCGCATCCTGCATCTGCGAAAATCTGCCAAATCCGTGCTATCCGTGTTCAATAAATCATGCAAAACTTTATCATCATCCTCAGCCTCCTCCTCATCGGCATGGGGATCAAACATCTGCCCGCCTTCCCCAAAGAGACGGGCAACGTGTTTTGATTGTCAATGAATCTCTTTCTTGCTTTCCTCAGCCTCTTCACCGCCTGGCTTCTGGTGCTGACGATCCCGGGTCCCAACTTTGTGGCGGTGACGCAGTACTCGCTCTCTGATTCGCGGCGGACGGGATTCTTCATCACGTTGGGCGTATCTACGGGCGCGGCGACGTGGGCAACAGCCAGCCTTATTGGCATCAGCGCGCTTTTTGCTTATGCTGGCTGGCTTTATGATGCGATCCGCGTAGTGGGGGGAATCTACCTGATCTACCTCGGGGGGCGGGTTATTGTGAGTAGTTTGGGGGTGCAAGAGCAAGCCTCCATACGGGCATCCAGTTTGGGGAATGAGAAGTCCGCTTTTCGATTGGGGTTGTTCACGAGTTTTTCCAATCCCAAAACAGCAGCCTTTTTCAGCAGTCTTTTTGTGATGTCCTTCCCGCCGCAGGCACCAGTCTGGTTTTATCTTTTGGTCATTGGGATGGTCTTTTCTGCATCCGTAATTTGGTATGGATCGGTGGCTTATTTCTTTTCCATTGAGCGAGTGCGGACAGTCTATCAGCGTTTCAGGAAGGTGACGGATAAGGTCGCGGGGGCGATTTTTGTATATTTGGGCGCGCGCCTGGCTTTTTCAAGATGATTTCTTTTCAGGGCGTCATTTTTAGTGCGTGTTCTGATATATAATATTGCCCAATATGAACATTATGAAAACCGTCACAATCGGTTTCCTGATAATGGAAACCCTCAATGTCATCACGCTTTATTTCTTCCCCGGGTCAAAATATGCAAATGGGGTTGGTGTTTTCAACGCCTGGGAAAAATCAAAAAGCGACCCCGAGATCCATAACTTTGTCAAATATCTGGTTAATTGGGTCGCCGGAGCCAAACTCATCTTCATCTTTCTGATTCCCATATTTATATCGCTTGGCTAATCTTCGAATACAGATAGTCCGGCGATTTTTATTTCTGTAATCCACTTAGGCAAAGGAGAATCGTATGTGGAAAAAAGCCCTCTGGGTTTATGCTTGGCTCTACGTTTTAGTGATGGCAGGTGGGATCATTTACCAGGCTGTTACTGACATCATTAATAAAGAATTCATGTTCGTTGCAGTCATCTTTCCGCTCTTGATGTTTTTGCCTGCCTGGGTGGTGCTGTCTGGTATCCAAGGGAAGCGGGTTCTTATGCTGTGGACGATCATCAGTCTGCTGATGATGCTCTTTCTGGAAGTGGCGATCGTTGAAAAGAATTTCCTGACACTTGGCTTGGCGGAGGTCGGCAAAGCCCTGATCTTTGTGCCGATGATCTTTGGTCTGGTTTATTATGGTTTTGTAAAGCGACCGCCGAAAAAGCAAGTGGTTCAGGAAGAGAGCCCAGTATCGGTTTAGTTTCTATATCATAGGATCAGAAAGATGTTTGATACACGTCGATTAATCAGTTTGCCAAGTGCGGCTTTGAATTGGTTGACTGCGTCTTTCTGGTCCGGCTTTTTTATTATCTTCGCGCTTTCTTTTTTCATTCGCTATGAAGCCTTGGGGGAAATCCACTCGCGCTATCTCGTTCCAAATCCTGCCTGGGAGCTTCCGTCGATCGCCATCTCCTTGATGGAGACAGGGCAATTTGCAAACCCTTATATGATCGCCACTGGGCCAACAGCGCATCTGCCGCCCATCTTTCCTTTTATTATCAGTTTGATCTATCGCGTTTTCGGGCTCACATCTGCCGCCGGTTTTGCAAGCTGGCTCTTTATTATCGTGATAAGTTCCTTACTCTTTGGGTTGCTCCCTTGGTTTTCAGAACAATTCGGCTTAGGCAGACAGCCAGGTTTTATCGGGGGGATTGCAGGTGCATTGAAAGTCGAGTGGCCCGGACATGGAGAATATCTGACAGCTTTGTTTTTGGGCCTGATCTTGGTCATTTTTTTACAACGCTGGAGCCGAAAAAACATATCCTGGAAAAAATCCTTTTTCTTTGGGCTTTTTATCGGGATAACTTTCCATGTACAGCCTGCTCTCCTTCCTGTAGTTCTGGGTTGTATCGTGTTTGAACTATGGTGGTCTAAAGCCAAACGGAACCTATTCTCTATTGGGATAGTCGCACTTGGCATTCTCATTGCATCTTTGCCTTGGGCTTGGCGTAATTACAGATCCTTCGATGCGATCTTTTTCATCCGCAGCAATTTTGGCTTGGAGTTGCGCATGGGTAACCATGAAGGCGCGGTAGCCACCATGGAAGAAATGGATGCACTCGGCGAACATCGCCATCCGCGTACACATTTTTCAGAAGTTAAAGCATTGCGCGAAATAGGTGAAATAGAATATATGCGCCAAGCTCAAAAAGAAGCTTTTGATTGGATCCGATCAAACCCGGATGATTTTCTTTGGCTTGCCGTTCAACGTTTTGCCAACCTTTGGTCTGGGCCTTTGCATCGACCGGAAGATGCAATAAACGTTGCATTACTAACGCTTTTCGCCATCGGTGGTATTTGGTGGAATTATTTCACGTTAAAGGTGTCGCAGCGTGCAACATTGCTGATCCCTTTGATCACCTATCCGGCAATATATTATTTCATGGCCTATATGCCGCGCTACAGAATTCCGATTGATTGGCTGTTGTATTTGTTGGCTGGAGCGCTGATCTGGCGTGTTCTAAGTATGATGCATCCTGATAAGAGTGGTAATCTTAGACGTGATGAAAAATAGTGAAAATAACCGAAGTAAGATCAACCAGGGTGATATTTATTGGTTAGGTATGGATGAAGATATTCGCTATGGCTCTGAGCATCCCCACCCGCACGTGGTGATTCAGGATGATCGTAGCGCCGTAATACTTTGCGTTATAACGACGAATATGAAGAAAGTTAGTTTGCCGGGAAATATCTTGCTTGAAGTAGGGGAAGCAAATTTGCCCAAGCAAAGTATTGTGGATGTCTCGCAGATGGTCAGTGTGAAGAGGGAAGCGCTGGGCGAATATATCGGTTCATTGAGTGGGAAGCGTGTTGAGGAGATATTCCGGGGAATTCGATTTCTGCAAAGAATGATCGAAAACCGAACCTAAGTGAAGGGGAAAAACCGCTAACGTTAATAAAACCCCTACACTCCCGCCTTGCTGCCTCTGTTATAATCGCCCCTCGAGAGGAAGCCTATGTTAAAGAAATTCGTTAATGTTTTCGGGGGCGACCCCAACCAAAAAAGAATTAGTGAACTGGCTGAAATGGCGGCAGAGATCAACGCTCTTGAGCCAGTTTTTGAAAAATTAAGTGACGCAGAGTTGCGCGCGAAGACCGATGAATTCCGGGAAAAGATCCAGGGGGCTGTGGAGGGTTTGGAGCTCGGCAGCGAGGCATATATTGAAGCTGAACAGGATATTTTAAACGAAATCCTGTTCGAAGCCTTTGCCGTTGTGCGCGAAGCTTCGAAACGCACCCTCGGGATGCGGCATTACGATGTCCAGCTGATCGGTGGGGTATCGATCCATCGTGGTGAGGTCGCAGAGATGAAAACAGGCGAAGGCAAGACTCTCGTGGGGACGCTTCCGGTTTACCTGAACGCGCTCACGGGGCGCGGCGTCCATCTCATCACCGTCAACGATTATCTCGCCCGCCGTGACCCGCGCTGGATGGGTCCTATTTATGATTTCCTCGGACTCAGCGTCGGGATATTGCAGTCTGCCGCAACTACCGATCATGGTAAAAAAGCTTTCCTCTACGATCCCAAAAAAGAATCGACACAGGAAGATCAACATCAATTACAACTGGTTGATCGCAAATTAGCCTACGCTGCCGACATCACCTACGGCACCAATTCTGAATTTGGTTTTGATTACCTGCGCGACAATATGGCGATGAAACTCGAACGCCGTGTACAGCGCGGACATTATTTCGCCATCATCGACGAGGTCGATAATGTCCTCATCGACGAAGCGCGTACGCCGCTGATCATTTCGGGTCCCTCCCAAGGGGATATGGGCGATTACACCCGTATGGCGGATGTGACAAAACGTCTGCGCAGCGAAGATTATGAGATCAACGAGCGTGACCGCAGCATTGCATTAACCGAGATCGGTATCGCCCATGTGGAAGAGTTGCTTGGCGAACCCCTCAGCGACCCCGACCGCCCCGAAGATGTGACTCCCGAACAAGCCCGTCTGATGGGCTATCTCGAACAAGCCTTGCGTGCTGAATATCTCTTCAAACGCAACAAGGATTATCTGGTGCAGGGCGGCAAGGTCGTTATCGTCGATGAGCATACCGGTCGTCTCATGGCGGGACGGCGTTGGTCGGATGGTCTCCACCAGGCGGTCGAAGCCAAAGAAGGCACCAAGATCGAGCCGGAGAATATCACCTACGCTACCGTCACCTTACAGAATTACTTCCGCATGTATAACAAGCTGGCGGGCATGACCGGTACGGCACTGACCGAAGCTGAAGAATTCGATAAGATCTATAATCTCGAAGTACTGCCTATCCCCACCAATCTTGAGCATCAGGCCGCTACGCCCTCCTACGCCATTGAAGCCCGCAACGCGAAGGAAGCGAGCACAAATTACACCTACACCTACTACGTTCCCGAAGGCGCGCCCGAAGATTTCGAGCCCGAACTCTGGAAGCGTAAGGATTACCCCGATTCGATCTTCCGCACCGTGGAAGCCAAGCTGCGTGCCATCGTCAAGGAGACCGGACATTTCTACGTGCTGGGACGTCCCCAATTGATCGGGACGACCTCGGTCGCAGCCTCGGATCGCTTGTCGGGACGCTTGCGTGCTGAACCCGTACGCCGTCTCCTACAAACGCTGTTGATTCGCCACCGCTGGATGGAAGTCAATGACCGCGTCGAGGACGGGCGTGCCATCAACGAGTTGCAGCCCCTTTACGAACCCCTCGAGCAGATCACGCCAGCTATGCTGCGCCAATTTGCGAAGCCCCTCGAGATGTCCATCAACCCCACGGACGAGGAGAATCTGACCATCCTGCTCGATCTCCTCGATCTCGATGAAAGTCACGTTGGCCGCTTGAAGAATCTCATTCAGGGTGGTATTCCGCATAACGTGCTCAATGCCCGTAAGCATACCGAAGAGAGTCAGATCATTGCTGGCGCGGGCGCTTTTGGGGCTGTTACTATCGCCACCAATATGGCGGGACGTGGTGTGGATATCAAGCTCGGCGGCGATATTGCCGAGGAAATTCTTTCCACTGTCAACCGCGTGCTCAGCCGCAACAAGGTTGAGAATTATTTCAATATGACCCTCGAAGAGCAGCGCCAGGTGTTGCTCGAACGCGACGATCTCGACTACGGCATCTACGACGCCGAGATCCACCTCTTCCTGCAATATTTCGAAGAGATGGAACATGTCAAAGCCGTGGGCGGTTTGCACGTCATCGGTTCGGAACGTCACGACGCTCGCCGCATCGACAATCAGTTGCGCGGTCGAGCCGGTCGTCAGGGTGACCCGGGCTCCTCGCGTTTCTTCCTCTCTCTCGAAGATGATCTGATGCGTCTCTTCGGCGGCGACCAGGTCGGTTCGCTGATGCAGCGCCTAAATGTGGATGATTCCCTGCCACTCGAAAATCGTATTGTTGCCAATATCATCGAGCAGTCACAGCACCGGGTTGAAGGCGCGAATTTCGACGTCCGTGAACACTTGCTTGATTACGATAACGTCCTCAACTCGCAGCGTGAACGCATTTATGCTCAGCGTGACCGTGTCTTCACAAAGGAAGATTTGAGCGAAGACGTGAACGATATGCTCCGCATGGAAGTGGAAAACCGCGTTCACGTGGCGCTCGCCGACGAAGAGGAAGGTCCCTGGCGTTTGCTGGCATGGACGGAAGGCGTCCAGCCCTCCTTCACAGACCGCAACGACGAACTCTTCCCCTCCTTTGGGATGAAGCTTATCCTCGACGAAATGGATGCCGATGCCGAACCGCAGGCAGCGATCATGAGTCTCCTGCGCGAGACCATTGACGCTGAACAGGGGCATCTCTTCAAAGCCATTGAAAGCCTCGTTTATCGCGCGGGCGACAATTTTGAAAACCAGCTCGAGGAACGTTTCGACGCCCTCGATATGTACATCCAGACCCGCGCGGATGTCGAGGAGATACAGCGCCCGCAGGAGATGCAGAACGAACTGAACAGCCTCATCCATTTGCCGCTGAAGCTGAGTAATAACGAACTCCGCATTCTTGCTGATGACCCCTACGAGCTCGAAGACGAATTGCGTGAGAAGATCGAAAGCTTGCTCAAGAAGACCACCTTTACTCGTCTGCTGGGTACCATCGAGTATCGCTTGCAGCAATCACTCGGGCTCGATATCAATCAACTGCTCAAACTTGAATGGGGCGAAGGGGAGAAAGAGATCGTTGATGCCGCCGACCAAGCCCTCGAAGCACGTCTTGAGTCTCTCGCCGGAGAAAACGGTCAACTCGTTCGGGACCTCGAATCCGCTCTTAAACGGGAGCCTGTGGAGGTCTGGAACGATACGGCAAAAGCCCGCCTTTTGCTCGGTCTTGCGCAGGGCATCCGCACCGGCTTTGATCGTCGCACTCACAAACAGGTCAAGCAGGTTTACGTCCGCTTCCAGTATTCCTATTTGGCAGCGCAAACCCTTGATAATCGTGAAGCTGAAGATTTGATCGAAGAAGTAATGGATCATTTCGATGCGGCGCAATCTGCCTTGCAAGATGCCTGGGGTGATGTGAAGTGGCGCGAGGGATTGGGTACTGCCGCCACGCTCGCGGACGTGGAATTTGCCACCGACATTTTGGGCGATAGTTTCGCCGAAACAGCGCTTGCCAACCTGCCCGACGAAGAGCGCGAAACCCTTATATCAGAACTTGGGCATCGCCGCCTGAACGAAATTCAGCGCGATCTGCTCCTGCGCGCCATCACCGATCAATGGGTGGAATACCTGACGAAGGTGGAAGCGCTGCGTGTATCGATCGGGCTGGAAGCCTATGCCCAGCGCGACCCGCTGGTACAATATAGGCGCCAGGCATCCGAGATGTTCCAGCAATTGATGGGCGATATCCGCTCTCAGGTCGTTAGCCGGGTCTTTGCCTATCAGCCCCGCCGCTGGAACGCCAATCCCCTTGGTGCTGTGGAAGCCGCGACTGCGGCTCCGACACCGCAGGGTAAAGCTGCTCAAGCAGGAAAGCCTGAAAAAGCGAAGAAGAAACGCAGACGCCGTAGGAAGAAATAAAAAATTGTAAACTTATGTCACTGCGAGGAAGGCTTTAGCCCAACGAGGCAGTCTCCCGCATTGTCTTGGAGATTGCTTCGGCGGTAAAACTGCCTCGCAATGACACTGTGAGTTTTGTGAGAAACGGACTATTCCTCTTTCCTGAAAACAGGGTATCTTATAAAGTATGAGTCGCGCAGACGCTCAAACCTCCTCTCTCAATATCTTCCTTGTGCTGCCAAAGGCGGAACTACATCGTCATTTGGAGGGTTCACTACGGATCGAGACGATGCTGGATATCGCCCGAACGCACGGTTTAACCGTCCCGGATAGCATCATGCGCCTGAGTGGGCTGGTACAGGTCGGTGACGAAGAACCCTATACCTTTTCCAATTTTCTAGAAAAATTCAAAACCCTGCGCCTTTTCTACCGCTCCCCTGGGGTGATCGAACGTGTCACGCGCGAAGCAGTGGAAGATGCCGCCCACGATAACGTCCGTTATATGGAGCTGCGTTTCACGCCCGTTGCCCTGAGCCGCGCAGAACGCTTCCCGCTTCACGATGTAATGGATTGGGTCTGCGATAGTGCCAATCAAACTGCGGAAAAGCTGGGTGTAGATGTTCGGCTGATCGCCAGCGTCAACCGTCATGAAAGCCCCGAACTGGCGGAGCAGGTCGCCTGGCTGGCAGCCGATTATCAGGATAAGGGCATTGTCGCATTGGATATTGCCGGGAACGAAGTTGAATTCCCGGCTGAGCCTTTTTCACCGATCTTCCGCGAAGCAAAGGAATCCGGGCTGAAGATCACGGTCCACGCCGGGGAATGGGGCGGCGCGGAGAATGTACGTGAAGCGATAGAAGTGCTTGGCGCCGACCGCATCGGTCATGGCGTGCGCGTACTCGAAGATCCGGATGTGGTTGCGCTGGCAAAAGAACGGGGCACAGTTTTCGAAGTCTGCGTGACGAGCAATTATCAATCCGGGGTGACGCCTTCGCTGGAAGCGCATCCTTTGCGGGCAATGATCGACTCTGGATTGACGACGACGATCAATACCGATGATCCCAGCATCTCGCGGATATCCCTGAGCGGGGAATTTCAAATGATCCACGATCAGTTGGGTTTCCCGATCGATCTACTTCAGGAGCTGACGGTCAATGCTGTCAATGCGGCCTTCTTATCAGAGGCGGAACGTGAAAAGCTGATGAAGAAATTCAAGAAAGATATGGATCTCTAACTTCCCTTTCGATGTAAAAATGCTGTACTCAAACGAGTACAGCATTTTTTTATTTAACCCGTATCTCTCTTGCGTTTATTGCGTCATAACTTAAGGATAAAAAATCGTTCGTTCTATCTTTTTAATCAATTTCGATAAAGGCAAACCTGCTGCGAAGCAGGGACGCAAAGTTATGGATCTGCGCTCCAATAAGCAGACTGCCAAACTGCCGAATTTCAACATCGGCAGTTTTTTGTTTTATGAAGAAGGAGGTCCTACAAAACAAATCATCGTTTTTGAGCAATTTCCAGAACCATCTAAGACTATCGAGGAGAAAAAATGAAAAAAATTACTCTCGTATGGATATTGACTATTGCATTATTCTTCAGTGCGGTTGGCGTTGCCAGCGCTATTACAGATGGAGAATTGGATGGCGATGGTCATCCGAATGTCGTACTTTTGCTCATGGAAACGGAGCAGGGGTTCATGTATCGATGTAGTGCGACATTATTATCCCCAACCGTTGTCTTAACAGCCGGACATTGTACATCCAATTATGGATATATCGAGGAAGAGGGCGATTACACATCTATGAGAATATTCACCGAATCAGATGTCGATGGCGGTGATAATAATTATCCCTATTGTGGTGAGGGCGATAATAACTGTATCAATGCAGAATCATGGGCGACTCACCCGGAATATGAAGATGCTCCCTTCTACATGCATGATGTGGGCGTCGTCATTCTTTCTGAGCCATTTGAATTGGATGAGTATGGTGTTCTCCCGGAGCTTAATTCACTCGATGCTTTGGAACTGCCTAGCGGGAAAGCCAACAAAACGATGTTCACATCTGTTGGCTATGGCCTGCAGGCGATCTTTACGACCGAAGAACAATGGCATCTGGAAGCGGAACGCGTTCGCATGGTAGCGTATCCTTTCCTGTTGCAGATGAATGTTTCTGGGATCACTGGAGACTACTCCTTGTTGCTCTCGAATAATCATGCAACTGGCGGGACTTGTTTTGGGGATTCCGGCGGACCCAATTTCCTCGGCGATTCGAATATCATCGCGGGGGTGACTTCGTTCGGAATGAACCAAAATTGTGCGGGAACCGGTGGCGTTTTCCGTACAGACAGACAGGATGTTTTAGATTTTGTCGAGCCTTTCCTCGCAGAATAACCCTGTAATTAAAAAAACAAAAAACTGGCTGACGACGTCAGCCAGTTTTTTGTTTTTTAGACAAGAAATAGAAAAGGCTTGCCAAAGAGTTCTAAAAGGGGTTAGAATAGGTACGTTCATCTCCTGTAGATGAGAAAGATCATCGGCTAGGATAGCAAAGGCGCACCTTTGTGTCCTCCCCATCGAAGAGGCGTATGCCAGAAGATGGAGAGAGCGCAGAGGTTTTTTTGTATCAATTACAAGAACTGCATTGCATCTGCTTTGGATGTGTTGCAGTTCGGATTGATAAAAAACATGTGCTTTTAGTGCAACCCGATGTGCAGCGCATCTGAAAGATGAAACGCACATCTAGCACTTTTACCTTCTACCTTCGTAAGAAGACGACTGATGTTTACCCGTAAGACAGCTAAAGGAGTTTGTTATGACCCAAGACAATTTCAACGCCCGCGATACCCTCAAGACCGAGGGCGGCGAGTACACTTTTTATCGCCTCGATGCCCTTGAGAAAGCAGGTCTCGTCAACCTGAAAAAATTGCCCTTCTCAATCCGTGTTTTGCTCGAATCTGCCCTGCGACAAGTGGATGGCAAAGGGATCAGTGATGATGATGTGAAACGCATCGCTGCGTGGACGCCGAATGGCGAACGCCCCGGCATCCCCTTCAAACCCTCGCGTGTTGTGATGCAAGACTTCACCGGCGTGCCCGCAGTCGTCGATCTTGCTGCGATGCGTTCGGCTGTCGCCCGTTTGGGTGGCGACCCGAAAGTGGTTAACCCGCTCGTGCCCGTCGATCTGGTGATCGACCACTCGGTACAGGTTGATTTCTTCGCCACGCCCGATGCGGCCCAGCGCAATACTGAAATTGAATATCAGCGCAATAAAGAGCGCTACGAATTCCTGAAATGGGGCCAGGGCGCTTTCGATAATTTCCGCGTGGTACCGCCTTCGACCGGCATTATTCATCAGGTCAATCTTGAGCATCTGAGCGATTGTGTTCCCGCTCGCGAGATCGACGGTGAACTGCAAGCCTTCGCTGATACCCTCGTTGGCACCGACTCACATACCGTGATGATTAACGGTCTGGGCGTACTCGGTTGGGGCGTTGGCGGGATCGAGGCAGAAGCCTCCATGCTTGGTCAGCCCCTCGACATGTTGTTGCCTGATGTTGTTGGCTTCAAGCTCTTTGGCGAGATGCCCGAAGGTGTAACTGCCACCGATCTCGTGCTCACCTGTGTACAAATGTTGCGTGAGCACGGTGTGGTCGGAAAATTTGTTGAATTCTACGGCCCGGGCCTCGACTCGATGTCTCTGCCCGACCGCGCAACCATTGCGAATATGGCACCTGAATACGGCGCAACGATGGGCTTCTTCCCCGTTGACGAAGAAACCCTCAACTATATGCGTCTGACCGGCCGCTCTGAAGAAGCTGTTGCTCGTACGAAAGCCTATTTAAGTGAGCAGGGCCTCTTCCGCACGGACGAAACCCCTGACCCCGAATACACCGCCACGCTCGAACTTGACCTCGGCACAGTCGTGCCCTCCCTCGCTGGCCCGAAACGCCCGCAGGATCGCATCGCGCTTAGCGATATGAAATCTGAATTCAAGAAAGCCCTGACGGCCGAAAAAGGTCTGCACGGTTTTGGTTTGAAGCCCGAAGATGTAGATAAGAAAGTCCCCGTCGGGTCAAATGGCGGTGGCTATGAAATGGGCCACGGTGACTTGGTCATTGCTGCGATCACCTCTTGCACGAATACATCGAACCCCTCAGTTTTGGTTGGTGCGGGTTTGGTCGCCAAGAAGGCGCTCGAACTCGGCCTTAAAGTTGCCCCACAGGTGAAGACCTCCCTCGCACCCGGCTCACGTGTCGTGACCGAATATCTCGCACAGGCAAATCTGCTTGAGCCGCTGGCCAAGCTTGGGTTTGGTGTGGTCGGCTATGGCTGCACAACCTGTATTGGGAACTCCGGCCCGCTGCCCAGTGAGGTTGCCAAAGCCGTTACCGGTGGCGATCTGATCGCTTCGGCAGTCACTTCGGGGAACCGTAACTTTGAGGGGCGCGTCCACTCGTTGGTGCAAGCAAGTTACTTGGCTTCCCCACCTTTGGTGGTGGCATACGCTTTGGCTGGCACGGTCGATATCGATCTTGCATCCGAACCGATCGGCACCGGCAAAGACGGCAATCCCGTTTATCTGAAAGACATCTGGCCGTCCACAAAAGAGATCATGGACGTGGTTGCTGCGAGCGTTAGCTCGGCGATGTTCAAAGAAAAATATGCTGAAGTTTTCGCCGGGGATGATCTGTGGAATAGCATCAGCGTGAGCGAAGGCGATATTTATGAATGGGATGAGAATTCGACCTATATCCACCACCCCCCGTTCTTCCAAAACCTGACGTTGGACTTGCCACCGGTTGAGAATATCGAGGCGGCGAGAGTGATGGCGCTGCTTAAGGATTCCATCACGACCGACCATATCTCACCTGCTGGCAATATCCCCGCAGATGGCCCGGCCGGGAAATACCTGCAAGGTCGCGGCGTCAAGCCGACCGATTTCAACTCTTTCGGTTCGCGCCGTGGGAACGACCTGGTGATGGTGCGTGGTACTTTTGCGAATATCCGCCTGAAGAATCAACTCGTCCCCGGCGTGGAGGGCGGCTATACCCGCATGCTCTCGAACGGGAACGGACAGACGTCGATCTACGATGCTTCTGTGAAATATGCCGAAGAGGGCACCCCGCTGGTCGTTTTGGCCGGTAGTCAGTACGGGACCGGCTCGAGCCGTGACTGGGCTGCTAAAGGGACGCTGCTACTCGGTATCAAGGCTGTCATCACGACATCCTTCGAACGCATCCACCGCTCGAACCTGGTTGGGATGGGCGTTCTGCCGCTCCAGTTCATGGAAGGGGAAGACTATGAAAGCCTTGGCCTGACCGGCGAAGAGACCATCAGCATCAGCGGCCTGAGTGATGATATGGCACCGCTCAGTGAAGTGAGCGTCACCGCAGTAAAAGCGGACGGCGAAAAAGTTGAATTCAAAGCCACTGCGCTGCTGAATACCGAGATTGAAGTGGAGTACTACCGCAACGGCGGTATTCTGCATACGGTCTTGAGGAATATGGTGAGGTAGGGGAGAAAGAAACAACGATCTAAAAGGACAGACCGGCGTAAGCCGGTCTGTTTTTGATTCAAAGAATATATCTTTTCCATCAAAATAATCTAGCAATAGGCACATCTGGTATTCGTCCTATTTTTGTCTTAATTGTGGGTTATACTAATCTGGTTGATTCAATAGGATAATTTACGCATCAGATTTCAAGGGAATAAGAATATGCGTAATAAGAAAACATCACCTACACCATAACTTTTTCATCACCCCAAGAACTTTCTTTGATTTATGTTTGTATTTTATCCACTATTTTAGAAGGAGAACCGCTATGAGAAAGAAAGTTTTATTATCCAAGCCCCAAAACTATGGGCGGCTCATTGCCCTGGCAATCATGCTTTCGATTCTAATCGCTGCCTGCGCTTCGCAACAGCCAGAATTCCCTACAGGTGTTTTTGAGTTCGATCAACAACGGATAACTTTTGATGCAGATGGAACATATACCGTTTGGAATTTTGCCATCGAATCATTTGATGTGGAAGATGGCAAATACACTGTAGACGGAAATGAAATAACCTTATTGGATGAGGCTGAAGATTGTGAATTAGCTGAAGGGCACTATACATGGGAATTCGATGGTAAGAAATTACTATTCGAAGTTGTTGAAGATTCGTGCGAAGGGCGAAGAACGAATCTGAATAGAGGAAATTGGTTTTTAAAACCCTAAGCGCTGCTGAATACCGAGATCGAAGTGAAGTATTACCGCAATGGCGGTATTCTGCACACGGTTCTGCGGAATATGGTGAGGTAGGTTTATGAAAACAGATGACAGTCACCTTAGAGGTGACTGTCATCTGTGTGTAAAGTAGAAGCCCTCCGGGATTTTGGTCTCGGAGGGCTTTTGTTCTCTTTAGTTTCTATTTGTCCACAACATCTTCATCAGAGGTTTAGGTAATCCTAATTTGGAGTTTATGACCATTTCTCTTGCAATATCACTTGATACGAAGGACCGCGTTAATAATTTCCAAAGAAGAACATGCAGAAATATTGCAGTAAAAAATAAAAGTAAACTTCCAATTGTAAAGATAGCAAGAGATAATAAAGTGTTTTCTTCTTGAATGGGTGCCGAGAAACTTTCTCCCATTGTGGCTCTTAATATCGAAGAGGCAAGGAGAAGAATGAAAAGTGGGGTTACCGTAAAACCGTATCTCAATAGATTGTTGGCTTTACGGGTTTTCTCAATGGGTATTATTTTGTTGTTTATTAAAAGAGTTTTTGCTCTGATGAATAAAGACTTCTGAGCATAGTATTCAAAGAATTCTTGAAGGTTTTTCTCTAGTTTTTCATATCTAGGGAATTTTAAATTCCAAGCTACCCAATATTTAAAAAATGTCTTTCGGGGATTGAGAGAAGAGTTTATAGCAGAATATGAAAGAAAATTTATGGAAGTTGCGGCTAATTCAGGATCAAAGCATTCGAACAAGAAAGGATTTTTTGTGTATAGTGCGTTTTTACGATCTTCCCATTTTGTAGGGATTTCACTTTTTACTTGCTCAAGAGATTGGCCTATATCTACAATTTTTTCTTTTTCAAAAGTAACAAGTGGCAAGGCTTCTTTGAGTAGTTGACCTTCAGATGAGAAAATTCGTATTCTTTCTTCCGAGATTTCTATTTTTAGTTGGTATTTCATAGCAATTATTGACCCTTGTAGTATTAGCGTTTCCCGCTATACATATTATACCTTTAGTAAAAAGCCCCCGATTTCAGGGGCTTCGTGTTCTTCATCTCTCAGTTGTTTTCTTTTGGATTCTTTTCCTTGAAGGCTTCCCACTCTTCCCAGGTCATTCCTCTACCCGGCCAAACAGGGTTCTCGATCGGCCAGACCTGCTTGATCCACTCTCGCAGAAAAACGCCAACTTTTTCGTCGAGGCCTTTGGCTTTCTCGCTGTCGATCACCCAATAATAGACGACTGCATCCGCGCTACCACGATACCAGGGGTAAATATAGACACAGCCGATGCAACGGCTATCGTCCACGCTGCGCATGGTGTAGGTGAAGCTCTTCCGCTCGTTGAATTCCGTTTCATGATATTCGAGATCTTCGTAGTTGGATTCAATGGTCATATCATCTGCGGGCCAGTCATCGTCTTTGGCAAAGATCTGGCGCAGGCTGACGCGGCTCGACATGACCGCTGCGTAATCTTCTTCCACGTCTTTGGTGGTCAATTTCCTGAGAATAAAATCAGCGGTTTTCACTGGCTGGGGTACTTCAAATTCAGGGGGAACAAAGGGTTTTTCCATAGTCAAACTCCTCATGATATCTGCAATGGGGATTATAGGGGAATAAAGTCTAAAATGCCTACTCAATAAATTCCCGTGTGGAGATGGCGCTACCAATCTTCAAATTCGACAGCATCCAGGAAAACTTGCTTATTCTCCTTGAGCATCCTCTTGATTTCTTTTTCTATTCCCGCATCAAATTTTCCGTTTTCTGTCAGAAACCTAAAGAATTTGCGAAATGACGCCATATATGATTTTGTATTATATGGCGATGCCCACGTTGTTTTAATTGGATACCACTCTGCAAGAAAACGATATATGTCAATGGGTTGGGTCTCATCTAATTTAGCTAGAGGCAGATAGCGAACCAAAAATGTGCCAAGAAAGTCAATATTCAAGATATGAGTTTCAATGGTTTTAGGAGACAGTCCCGCACTTTCTAAAAGGTCTTTGAATTCATCTAGAAGAGTTCGGTTATATTGTTGTATTCTTTGAATTTCTGCGTCGTGATTTTTCATTGACATCCCCGTAATACAAGTTCTTTATTGGAAGCTGTCGATCATATTGTATAGATAGTCCAATTACACATGATCCGCCTTAGATGGGCTGTGCCTCTGCCAAAATCCGTTCGCCGATATTGGGCTTCAAACTGTCTTTCATAACTAAATCGACTTTTACCTCTAAAAGATCGGAAAGATGGTTTTCCAGTCTTACAAAGGTGAATAGTCCTGGCGTTTCGGAGAAAGTTACTAGAAGATCAAGGTCACTGCCTTCTTTTTCTGCCCCTCGCAGAAAAGAGCCAAAGACTTCCAGTGTCTCAATATGGAAATTTTCCTTGAGCGCAGGAAGATTGGCTTTGATCTTTTTCAAAAGTTGATCTAAAGAAGGTTGCGTGTCCATGCGTAGATTATACAATAACTTTTAGGGGCTTCTTTTTTACTTCAACTATCGGTCAAAGAATTCTCTATTTTTAGCATGTATGGTGGCTTCGTTTCACTCTCAATAGACAAGAGTTAGTTTTTTCGACCACTTACAAGAAACCCTCCTAAATGGGCAAAAAAATATTTATTTTCGGCATTTCTTTTCAATTGCGCTAGCCATTGATTTGCCTGGGTTTCGGTAATTACTCCAATACTCATTGCAAACTTGGCACTTGAGACTAATCCCATAAAATCGTTTTCCCAGTCGTAAGTATATAGGCTCTTGACAATGGATACGTACTCTACAGAAATGTCATTTAATTTTTGCTCTCTAAATATGATGGGCAACTCTCTCCCTATCCAACCAGATTTTCGGCTGTCAGCCCAGGTATTTAGAATTGCGCGGGTTACTCTCTTCTCACTTTGTGAATATACAATTGCTGTTTCCCAATCTGGTTCAACCACCACAATCCACCCTTGATCTTTAGTAACTCTAACCATTTCTGCAAATGCTTTCCGGGGCTCTTCTAAATGCTGTAGAACTCGATCTGCTCTACATCCATCAAATTGATTATTGGAAAAGCAGAGTTTAGTGGCATTTGCTTCACTAAAAAACAAATTAGATGTTTGGGGTTGCGGCAGTTTTTTGCTGGCTGCAAGCATGCCAAAATCATTATCTATTGCAAAAATATGTCCTGTTGGACCGACTTCATTTGCCAGAAGAGATGCATCATAAGCTAGGCCGCAACCAATATCTAAAATACTTTTCCCACTAGCTACCCTTAATCGACGGAAGCTTTGCTGCTTATAAAGCTTTACATCTTTCAGATCCCCCATCTTTTTAAGAAAGTTTGTTTTCTCAGATGTATTCGCTTCATCCCAATGAAATCGCCAATTGTCCTGAAGGTTAGTTTCCTCTGTCATTCTTTTTTAGCATTTGCATATGTTTGTGAAACATTCCAAATTCTTTCAAATTGATCGTTAAAGTACAGGATCCAGTCATTATTTTTTTCTACAGTAAATACCATACTAGGGCGAACTTCATTGGGATCATTAAATGAAACCAGGCTAAGAAATAATTTTCCGGTTGATTTATGAGGATCAACGAGCATGATCGTCCATGCAGGGAAGTAGTCAACTGTACGAATTTGCAGTTTTTCAGGTGATGAAATCTGGTTTTTTATATTTTCTAAAATATCTAAAGAGCCTGTGAGAACGGAATTTAGAAGATCTTCATTTTTTTCTAGAGGATGTCTCATTGATGCCATACGTGAAGCAGCACTATTAGGTTCCAATAAGATAAATTTTATTTCTGCCCCCGCTTGTAATCTTTGCAATAATAGCTTTTGTAAATTTGGGATCATTCTTTCAAAAGATAGTCCCCAAAAATAAACTACGTGTGCTTTTTCCAACGCTTCTTTTTGAACATTTGCTTCGGGAAAGTGGCGACTCATTATAGGTTGAGAAGACTTTAAGGGCTTGTCGATATTTACGACTGCTCCTATTTTAGGTGGCCAGAACGAGATTTCGCGACCTTGGAAAAAAGCTATTGAGTATGTTAGCGTGAGAAAGAATACGATGATCCCAATAACAATTGAAAACACCATAGATACTTCAGGATTGTTGGATAGCAAATCGAGAAAATCCGCCATAGTTATGCTCTCCTTCGAACGATTCTGTTTTCCTTATAAATTTCTATACGAACGCATGCGTTGTATTATACAGTAACTAGTTTTTTAAAGACTTCCTATGATGAGCGGATATTTAACGAGACTTCCCTAATGCTGGCACAAAATGAGTTCACATCCCATAGCTTTATCGCGCCCGCTCGTGGACTTGGGTCTGCTACCGTTGAAATCGCAGATCGAGCCTTTGACATGCTGGCAGTAACCGGCGATATTCTCAAAAAAGGATAACCTCACAAAAGAGCCCCTGAATTTCAGGGGCTCTTTTGTTTAGAAATATCCGTTTACTGGAATTGGAAATCCCAGCCGAAGTTGAAGGTATTCGGCGTTTCGACGGGGATGACCACATCATAGAGCGCCGTTCCGCCGGTGCTGGGGTAGGTCCACCCGCCGGGGATCAGGATATCAACATTTCCGTCGTTCAGCGCATCGATGGAGAGACAGATCCGTGCCTCGGTTACACCCGCATTGGCTGGCACGGTGAAGGACATCTCGTAATAACCGTTCGCATCGGTTTGGGTGCTGAAAGCGCCATAGCTGCACTCGATCTCCAGCCAGACAGTGACACCCGCCAGCCCCGGCTCACCGCCTTCGTAAATGCCGTTGGCAGAGTAACCGCCGCCTGCCAGATCAACGCATCCCGGTGGCGTGGATGGGGGCACCCCTTGCATCGGTGGATTGCAGAGATCATGCCAGACGGTGCCTGAAACGTAGAATCTTAATAACTCGGGGGTGGGTGTATCGACGACCACCGTCGCAGTCGGGGGTGTGGTTGCTGTTGGCGGTACGGGAGCAGGAGGCTCCGTCGGGACGTCGGTAGGTGGCGCAGCAGCTTCTTCCGTCGCGGTGACAACGATCACGACCGGGGTTTGTGTTGGCGCTGGAGTGCCTATTGTGCAGGCTAGACTTGCAGTGACAAGGGCAGCCAGTGCAAAGAATATGTTTTTTCTCATCTCTTCTCCTCTTTTGGGTTGGTCAATGAGAAAGATTTTATGACATCTTAGGTCGGATTACAAGAAAAAAGCTTTTTTCATTGCAGGAGTGTAGCGACGACATGTACCCTTCAGGATAAGCAATCCCTCCCTTTTAGGAGATTGCCACGCCGCTAATAGCGGCTCGCAATGACAGTAATTATTTACAGTGTTTCCAGATCGCTGACGGTCTTCTCCGATGCCTTATCTCCCGTATTCAGCGTTGCTTTGGGCTCGAAGAGCAGGATGTGCGCTTCCTCTTCCGCAACGGGCATATGCTCCACGCCTTTAGGGATAATGAGGAATTCACCTTCGTTTAGCACAACATCTTTATCGCGGAATTTGATGGTCAGTTGCCCCTCGATGACCAGAAAAAGTTCATCTTCTTCCTCATGGTGATGCCAGAGGAACTCCCCCTGCACCTTGACCAGTTTGACGTGCTGTCCGTTCAGCGCACCGACGATCTTCGGATCCCAGTGGCTGTTGAACTGCGCGAACTTTTCTGCCAGATTAACCTTTTGCATTATTTCTCCCAGGATTGGATCTCGATGATATTCCCCTCCGGGTCACGGAAGTAGGTGAACTTGATCGCCCCCACGTTGGGGATCTCTTTCTCGACGATCTCGCCCAACTTCTCCCCGCCTTGCTCGATGGCTTTTGCGAAGGTGATTTCCACATCATCCACTTCAAAGGCGATGTGGCTGAAGCCGCTCTGATTTGCCATCATCGGGGTGCGCTCTTCCATATTTTCGTAGGTGAATATTTCCAGCGTGGGGCCGTCTTCCCCGTAGCCGGGCAGGGTTAGGTGTACCCCTTTGAGATGGGCACCCTTTAAACTCGTGGCCTCATCAAGCCACTCTCCGGAAAGGTCCCGTTCGGGCGGTTTGACCTTGCACTCGAAAACGTCGATATAGAATTGGGCCAGTTTCCGCCAATCCCGTGCGATGATATTCGTATGAGCGTATCGCATCTGATTTTATGGACAAGCCATATAAGTGGGTTTACGGCAGTAGATTCCAGAAGCACAACGAGAATCGGATTTTTTCCAGCGGCATTTCAAACAGGGTGTTCCGGAGACGCAACCGTTGATGCTGCTACTGCCGTAGCGTGATGGTGGCACATTTATATCTTCATAAACAGGTTCGTTATTTTCATATTTCACAATGATCTTGGTGTCCATTTTTATCTCCTGTTGAGGGCGTTATTGTCTTTCTGTACAAAATCAGCATACTCTTCGGGAATATCAAGGTCAAATTTCTTGCAGAGCAATTTAACATCATGATAGTCGTCTTCATCGAGCGGGTAGCCTGTATGGAATTTCACCATCCAGTCGGGCGGGATGCACTTGACCGGAACGCCGTTGATCGTGCCTTTTCCCTTGAGGGAGTCATAGGGGTATTCGACACCAAAGGTTAAGTTCCCATGCTCGTCGAAGGTATAAGAATGGATGTCGATCAAATGCCCTTCGTCATCACCAAGTACAAAATTGCAATCTCGTGTGTCGTCGCGCGGGACATCCTGATAACCGCGTGCTTCCAGTAACTCACGGATCTTGGGCACATCCTTGTGCTCAACGGCAATATCCAGATCGCTATGCCGTCGTGTTTGCCTGCCGAGCAGCGCATCCACTCCCCACCCGCCATCCACAACCACCTCGATATTGTTTTGGTTGAGAAGTTGCACGAACTCGATCACATCCTGTGCGGTCATTTCGGGGCTGTCTTTTGGCATTTTCTTATTCTATTTCATCATGAATTCTTCACGCACGAATCCATATCTTTCATAAAGTGTATGTGCGTCTCTCGTTTTTAGCACCTGACGCGTAGCAGGAATATCAGGATGCTCCTGAATGAATTGCATCATCTGTTTGCCCAAGCCCTTTCCTCGATGTTCGGGATCTACGATCACATCTGCGATCCAGGCGAAGACAGCATGATCGGTCACCACTCTGGCGAAAGCGACCAACTGCTTATCATGGAGCACAGCAATGCAGATCGAATTCTTCATTGCTGTGGAGATCAGTTCCAGGCTTCTATCAGGTGCCCAATAGGAACCATCTAAAAGGCCTTTGACATCCTTTGCTCTGAAAAGCTTTTTCTCATCCGTTATGGTGTATTCCTGATAAGAGAGGGTGTTGGTCATTATTTCGGTTTAGCCGTTACGAAGCGGAAGTGTGCCGTCATCTGTCCGAGCAGCGTATCGCCATCAGTCAGGTAATTTTTCTCGATGGCTTTATTGTCCAAATGCTCGACGAGAGCGAAGCCCCGTTCCGCCAGAAATTCGTCGATCGCTCCCTCGCCGATGGAGAAGATCAGGGCCTCGTTATCATGCTCTTTTTGCATGGTCTCAAAGAAACCTGCTACGCCATGGTCATCGCGGTTGGCATCGGTCAAGGGGACGATGTAATCGAAGGCGATTAGGCTTTCGGGATGCGCCCCTTCACGTACGAATGCCAGCGTGGCGTTGACGGAATCCGCTTGGAGGTAGTAGCTGACCCCTTCCCAGATGAAGAGGGTTTGGAGGGCGGGGTCGTAGCCAGCCTTGTGGAGAACATCCGCCAAGGATTCAGTATTAAAGTTGATCGGGGCGAGCGTGACGCGCTCCGGAATATTTATTTTCGCCTTTTTCAAGCATCTCTTCTTCCAGTTTTGCGTTGGGGCGATATCCAGTTCTATGATCTTGGTTCCCTTATTTCGATCCGCATAACGATAGGCGCGCGTATCGTATCCTGCGCCGAGCAGCACGATCTGCGGGAAATTCTTTTCCAGTGCCTTGCAGAAAAGGCCATCAAAATAGGCTGTGCGGGCGATCATAAAATGATTTAGACCGGGAAGAAGGGCATCCAGCTTTTCTTTGGTGTTATCGCGAATTTTCTGGAATTTGATAAAAAAACGAAAATGGGGCGGCAGGAAAAATTCTGCGAGATGGTCGGGACCAAATCTTTCGTTCCCAAAATCTTTGTAGGTGATTGCTCTGCGCAGCGCGGCAAAGAATGCGGTTTGTGAAGGTTTTGCTTCAACGCCATTGGATGACATTTTCATTCCTGTTCTCTAGTGGGTTTATAGTTTGAGCCCCATGCTATGATACTCAAAACGTTTTTCGCAACCGGCCTTTAGAACAACATCCAGCAGGTGGTTCTGCCAGGCCGGGACCGAAAATTCAATACGCCGATCAGGGCCCAGGCGGATAGCTGTATTGATCAGAAAGGGGACGATATGTGCTGCCACAGCCGGATGATCAGGGTGAACACGAATATTAAGCCCATTCACGCCGCCTTCTTTTTTACGGATACGATAATAGCCAATAGCAACCATCTTTTCGTTTAAAGAACAGAATGCAAGCCGCTGCATTTTTTGACCACTGAGTTTCATCAACAAATGACTGAAAAAGATCAACCCTTTTCCAGAATTGTAATGTGCCTCGGTGACAGGTTCATATATCTGCACTTCTGCAGGCGCGATCTCTTTTTCCAATTCGAAACGCGGGCGCCATTCATATTTTTTCATCGGTGCGGCTGTATATTCTTTCGCTAAGGGGATTTCAGGAAGAAGCGTATTCGCCAAATAGTTGATCTCAATACGACTGGTGTAATGAATAAACCCCATTTCCTCATATAGCTTGTAGGCAGGTAGGTTTTCTGCGACCACATCGAGCAGTGCGATCTCACCACCGTTGGAGCGGATAAAATCAAGACAGGCAACGACCAACTTCCGCGCGATTCCGCGCCGACGAAATTCGGGCAGCACACCCACATTGCCGATCATCCAGGTTGATGTGTCGTTCTGTCGCTGCATGACGATCATGCCTACAGGTTTTCCATCTTCTTCCCAGAAAAAGCCGTTCAATATATTGCGTATTTTTGGAGAGAAGAATCCGATTAGCCGAAAGAGGGGCCAAAGTGTCTTGAGACTCTTGAAAGTATCGGTGATACTCTCTTCATCATCCGCTTGGACGCTCCAGGCTTCGTTTTCTGGATATTGAAAAGTTTCCACTGTTAGATCGATGAGGGCGTCAATATCCGAGGGGAATTTTATGGCACGGATAGGCAAGATAAGTTCCTTTTCTCTACCTAAGCATTGTACAATATTCTCAGCCCCCTGCCCACGCTTCGCGGGGCATCCCCCCATTTGGCAAGCAAAATTGGGGGATAAAGATTCACCACAGAGAGCACGGAGATTTTTAAAAGGTTTTTCTCTGTGAATTCTGTGTGCTCCGTGGTGAAAAAAGAAAAGGACCCCCATGAACTACCAACAAATTCTCGAAGAAATTCAGGCAGAGGTACAGCCCCTGCTGACGCAGGGGGTGGTCGCAGACTATATCCCCGAGTTAGCGCATATCCCGTCGACCAAGTTCGGGATGGCGCTCATCACCCGTGAGGGCGACCAATTCCAGGTCGGGGATGCGGCGGAATCTTTCTCCATCCAGAGTATTTCGAAGCTTTTCACCCTCACGCTGGCGATGCGCCTTGAAGGGGATGTCATCTGGCAGCGCATCGGGCGCGAGCCTTCGGGGACGGCCTTCAACTCGCTCGTCCAACTGGAGTATGAGAACGGCATCCCGCGCAACCCATTCATCAACGCCGGGGCGCTGGTGGTGACGGATATGATCCTGTCGCATCTTGAGAACGCCCACCAAACCGTGCTCGATTTTATTCGGAAGCTCTCGCAGAACGAGACCATCGACTTTGATCTGAAAGTAGCGGGATCGGAGAAGGCGACTGGATATCGGAATATCGCCCTGGCGAATTTCATCAAGAGTTTTGGGAATTTGCGGAACGAACCCGAAGCCGTGCTGGATGCCTACTTTCATCATTGTGCCATCGCCATGACTTGCTCCGACCTCGCCCGCGCCGGGCTTTTTCTCGCTAACAGGGGGCGGCTGCCCGCCACCGACGAAGTGATCGTTAAACCCAATCAGGCGAAATACATCAAGTCGCTGATGCAGACCTGCGGAACGTATGATGCTGTTGGTGATTTTGCTTACAGAGTGGGATTACCGGGGAAGAGTGGCGTAGGGGGCGGTATCCTGGCCGTGATGCCGGGCGAGTTCAGCGTCTGCGCCTGGTCGCCGGGATTGAATGAGAACGGCAACTCGCTGGCTGGCACAAAGGCGCTCGAGCTGCTGACGACATTAACGGCGATCTCGATTTTTTAATCTGTAGGGGCAGACACGCCGATCTGCCCCTACGCTACAAAATTCTCAACATAACTCATCGCTATGCGGAAGGGCAAGACCTCCGCTTGTTGAATCCCATTTTGGACAGCCGGGTCTCCCGCCATGATCTCTTCCGCTGCCTCTTGCGAATCCGCTTTGATCAGCACGATGCCGAAAAGCTTGGGATGGTCAGGATCGAAATCTGTACGACCTGCCAAAAGCAAGGTGCCTTGTTTGCCGAGTTCATCCAAGAAGCGTGCATGGTCTGAAATGATCTGCGAATCCTGCTCCGTCCATGCGGTGGGGTCTTGATACTTTTCGGTCAACTGTAGGTGATAGAGATAGTAATTCATGGCGTCCTTGTGGATAAGTGGATAAAAAAAGTTGGTCTGTGGAATATTATGCGCAATAATATTTTATCGTGAAATCCAAACCCTGAACGTATTATTCGACAACCCGGCGGCGATGCTGACCTGTTCGTTTTCGGCGCTACTCACTGCGGCCAGATTTGTGACCAATTCTGCGTCAAGCTCGATCCATGAAAGGGCTTCCTCCCCCATCCCGACGATGCCCAGGCGCGTATGGCTTTGATCGGGGATAAGTAGTTCAACTTTGCCATCTTTGTCAAGATCGCCTGCCTGTGCCGTGAAGAGATTACGCGAACCGATCGAATGTGTGCTAAAGCCCGAGATGGATTCAACGATCTCAAGCGTGTTTCCATTGAGCCGATAATACTCGATCACGCCCCCGATATGCGGCGTGCGGACAACGGCGAGCAGCTTTTCATCGCTATCGCCAAAAGGCGCGACGACGAGTTGATGCCGCCAACGGTAGCCGGTGCCGATCGGCTCTCCCTCAGCCAGAACACTTCCATCTTCACGGAAAGCGATCAGTCGTGCACCATCCCGTGCATTGCTCAAGGTGACAATAATCTCACGTTCGCCATCAGCATTCATGTCTGCCCAAAGGGGGGAGATGCCCTCGATCACATCGGCTTTGGGTATGTTGATCTGTTGCAAGATCTTTGGCTCAGGCTGTGTTGAAACGAGGGTAATCCCGGTTGCTTCGATGCTGTCACCGAGCACGCCGTGGTCATAGCGATCTGTGGGTTGCGACAGAAAAAGTAGACGCCCATCTTCATCGACCAATATTCGGCTGTCGTGCAGGGCGTCGACGGGTAAACGCGTTTCGGCATCATCTTGTTGAATGACGAGGTCACCGTTGTTGGTGATATAGGCTATATCAGTTGAGCCCTCTTCGATGAACACAGGCGGCGAAAAGGGCGCGGCACCCGCACTGAGAGGAGAGAGAGCATAGAGCAAGCCTCCACTTGAGTAGATGGTCAGAGGCATCCCGGCAGCTATTTTATCGGGCGTGATCTCTAGTTCTTCATATCCATTTTCATCGACCAGATAGGCACTGAGGCTGCCATCGTCAAAGGCGACTGCCCAGATTGTCCCATCCGTATGGGGAATGCCAGCGATCCACGCAAGGGGCTGAGTCAACGGGATATCGATCTGTATCGCGGACAAGAGATCTGTTTGGGTTGCGATGTGTTGGATATTCGTGTTGCTGACAAAGTCGATCTCCCTGTCTGCGGGGATTGGCGAAGGAAGCGGTGCTTCAGGTGGGGCTTGCGTTGTAGGTGTTGAAGTTGAAGAAGCATCCACGCTTGGGGAGCATGCTGCCAGAAATAATAATAGGCTAAGGAAGAGAAGTAGTTTTATTTTCATCAGTTTTTTGATGGGCATGGTCTCCAATTTCTTTCTTCGGTTACGGCTTTGTTTTTTCATTTTTTGTAGAGAGCCTGTATAATAGGCACACTTTGAAGAATCAGGTGGTACGTCAAAATGATCATTATTAATCTCTAACCTCCCGTAAGCCGCGAAGGAGGCAGTAGCCGCGGCGCAAGTATGATTCCTTGCCTACGAGAGTCACCCATCAGGCCTTTACTAATAACGTGACCCTTGCCACCTGAAACCTGAAACATTCTTATGTCTAAAAAACTACAAATCACAGATGATCTCGATGGCTTGCTCAACACCCTCCCAGATGATGTTGTAGCAGCTATTCGAGAAACTGAAGACACCGATAACCTCCTCGAAGTGATCCTTGACCTCGGGCGTGTACCGACCGCGCGTTTTGTAGATGGCGAAGTCATTCTAAGCGAAACCGAAGTCACTCATGAGCAGATCAATCACGTCGTGGAGCAGCTCGGTGATATCGACGCAGATAACCGCGCCGGTCTTGAACGTACGCTGCATCGTATCTCTGCCATTCGAAATCGACGGCGAGAGATCGTCGGTTTAACCTGTCGTGTTGGGCGTGCGGTTTACGGCACCAGCGACATCATCGAAGATATCATCAATTCGGGCAAAAGCATTCTCTTGCTTGGGCGTCCGGGTGTGGGTAAGACCACTATGCTCCGTGAAGCCGCACGCATCCTTGCTGAGAGCAAACGCGTTGTCATTGTCGATACATCCAACGAGATCGGCGGCGATGGCGATGTGCCGCATCCCGCCGTGGGGCGTGCCCGCCGAATGCAGGTGGCAACCCCCTCCCTCCAGCACGAGGTCATGATCGAAGCGGTTGAAAATCATAACCCTGAGGTGATCGTCATCGACGAGATCGGTCGCGCCGCTGAAGCTGAAGCTGCTCGTACGATCGGTGAGCGCGGCGTCCAGCTTGTGGGCACGGCACACGGCAATACCCTCGATAATCTGATGCTTAACCCGACCCTTTCAGACCTGATCGGCGGCATTGAGTCCGTCACTTTGTCAGACGAAGAAGCCCGTCGGCGCGGCACGCAGAAAACCGTTCTTGAACGCCGCAGCCCACCAACCTTCGACGTATTGATCGAGATCCAGCAACGTGATCGTTTCACCGTTCATTTGGATGTCGCGGCAGCGGTCGATTCGCTTTTGCGCGGTTTCCCGCTCCCGGCGGAGATTCGCACGCGGGATGCTGAAGGGCAGATCAAAGTCGAAAAAGAGCAAGCAAGCCCAAGTCCGGGTGCGAAGCGGGGAGGCGATTCTCTCGGGACGCGCGGGACAGTGCGCTTGTCCACTGCGCCCCAAAGATCAGCCCAGCCCAGACAAGAATCCCGTGAAAAGCTTCCGACGATGCACATCTACCCTTATGGGGTGGCGCGAAATCGGTTGCTTCAGGCCGTCAAGCGGATGAGAGTTCCGGCGATTGTTACACGCAGTGTGGGCGATGCAGATGTGCTCGTCACTCTGCGCACTTATTATCGCAAGCGCCAACAAACGGTGATGGATGCCGAGCGGCGCGGAATGCCGGTTTACGTGCTGCGGGCAAATACGACCGCGCAGGTGGAGAAATTCCTGGGCGATCTTTTTAGCCTGGGTAGCGCAGAATCCAATGGCATGGACGATATCCGCTCTGAAACACAGGCAGCGATCGCGGCGGTTTTGAGCGGCGAACGCTGGGTAGATCTGCCCGCCGGCCCGCCGACGGTACGCCGTTTGCAACACGAGATGGCGCGCAGCGCGGAGTTGGTCAGCCATTCCTATGGTAAAGAGCCGCGCCGACATGTGCGGATTTTTAGAGAATAATTCTCACCACAGAGAGCACAGAGTTCACAGAGCTTTTAAAAGCCTTTCTCCGTGCTCTCTGTGTGCTCTGTGGTAAATCAAAAAATGTTTATTACCTTAGAAGGCCCTGAAGGTTCGGGCAAGACATCCCACATCCCCCAGCTTGTTGAATACCTGCGTGAGCAGGGCTATACCGTTTTCCCTACCCGTGAACCGGGCGGCTCCTCGATCGGTGAGCAGATCCGCGATGTGCTGCACAGCCTGGAAAATGACGAGATGCATCCCCGCACGGAAACGCTACTCTATCAGGCAGCCCGCGCCCAATTCGTGGAAGAGGTGATTTTGCCGCGCCTGAGCGCAGGTGAAATCGTTGTCTCCGACCGTTATGCCGATTCGACCCTCGCCTATCAGGGGTACGGGCATCAGCAGGATCTCGGTCATGTACGAGCCTTGATTAATTATGCAACAGGTGGACTTATCCCCGATCTGACTGTTCTGCTCGATCTAGATGTGGAAGTTGGGCTGGCCCGCAAAACCGACGATGAATGGAATCGACTGGATGCCTATGATGTAGCATTCCATCAACGTGTGCGGGCAGGTTATTTGGCATTGGTGAAGGAAGAGCCGAAAAGATGGGAGATCGTGGATGCTTCGAAGAACTGGGATGATGTACAAACCGATCTTAGAGTGAAGATCGGTCAGAAGTTGGCAGAGGCAAAAAAATAAAATTCCCTTGGGGGTTAGTAGCTCTCGCGCGTTCGTGCCGCGAAGGTTTTCCACTCTTCCTCAATAAGCGCGCCATCAAGGCTGTTCTCGATCTGGAAAAGCATCGTCTCCAGTTTAGAGCGGGGGATTTTTGCATCACGTTCCAGAGTCTGGAGGAGGAAAGCCTGTAATTTATAGGCACGGAATTTGATCCAGAAGAAATCGGTTTTTTCAAGAACAGACAAATTCTTTTGAAGCAGCGTGAGAGCCTCTTCGAAATCTTCATGGTTGGAGAGAAAAAGAGCATGGAGATAAGTGATCCAGACCGAGGATTGTGGTGATCTCTCTGCGATCTCATCCTTTATCTCATCAACATGTGCAAGAAAGGCATCGTAATTTCCGCGCTGGACGTAGATATTGAGTGCTAATGCCTTGGTATTAAGACCGATCACATCCAACCCTGCGGCATCGGTATAGGCAAGCGCCTGTTTGAGTTGGGCTTCCCCCTGGGAATCACCGAGCAGGCTCAATGTCACGGCGAGACGCGAGAGATTTTCCAACTTGGCAAAGCTGGGGTGATCAACGACAACGCCAAGATGATAATATTTCTGGGCTTGTGAGAGTGAACCTAACCGCGCGTAGATATCTCCCAGAATTTTGTATCCCATTGAGATGATCTCTGTATGTCCATGTTTCTCGCCGATGTCAATGGCCTGGCGTGCGTGTTTCCATGCATCCCCAAATTCAGCGAGTTCAGTCTCATTCATCCCCGCATAGGCAGAGGCATAGCCCAACATACGTGAACTGCCGGTTTGCTTTGCAAGAGCTGCACTTTTAAGCGACTGTATTTTGCCTTCTTGGTAGTTGCCGAGATAATAATGTGCTAATCCCATCATGCTATAAGGCAGGATCGATCCATGTGGAAAGCCCGAAAGACGCATAGCGTGAAGGGATTCCTTTGCATAGGAAATGGCTTTGGCAGGGAAGCCCATACCGGTAAAGATAGTAGCCATTTGGTAATTGGCATGTCCCAAAGCATAAACGGAAGCAGGATCTTTTTTCCCTTTGCCAAGTGCCAGTACTTTTTCAAAGCTTTGCTGTGATCCAGGGAAATTGTTGAGCATGTAAATAAAAACACCTTGATGGATGAGGGCGTTCATCTGTGCGGGGATATGTTTGCTGGCTTCAAGAAGAGGCAGGGCTTCTTTTACATATCCCAATCCCCGTTCGAATTGGTTGCGGTTCATACAGGCATCACTTATGCCATCCAGGGCTGCACCGACCAGGAGGCTGCTGCTACGTCCTTCTCCAAGGGTTTCCAATCTTTGCATCACTTCTTCGAGCATATCGGGATCATTACACTGAAAGAGCATGGCTCCCCAGCTTGCATAGATCTCGTAAATTTCCTCATCACTCAACGCAGTTTTCGAGATTAAGGCTTCTGCACGTTCATAGCTGATATTTGCATCATTAATTGAAAAGAGACGGTAGGCATACCGGGCAGCTCGTGTCCAAAATGAGAATGCTTTTGGGAAGTCGCCGGCGTTCTCATAATGCTCAGCCAAAATAGAAGCCTTTGCAGCGGAAACAGTGCCGTACATACTTTCCAGCGCCTCAGCGATCCTCTTATGGTATACACGGGCTTCTGCTGGCGAGATGAATTCGATCAATTCCTCTCGGAATATCTCGTGGATAAAGATATATTTCAGGTTGGTGCTCTTGTCAAAGGGGTAAAGCAGTTGAGCTTTTTCCAGTTCGCCGATCAAAAGGCTGGTTTCATCAGGGTTTAGCTCGGCGGCTTTTTCAAGAACAGAAAGCTCGAAGGGGCTGCCTTGAATGGCTGCCAGCAAGAGCAGTTTGCGGGCAGGCTCTGAAAGGCTGCTGAAGCGCATCTCGATATTGCGCTTAACACTGGGAGGGATCACCATATTCTCAATATTGTTCTTGTTCCCATTATTCTGTATAAAGCTGTGGTGAAGCATCTCCAACAAATAAAAAGGATTGCCGCCGGTCTTCTCACGTAGATGTTTTAGTGTTTCAGGGGGCAGATCCTTGTTGAGAATGTGATAGGCAAGCTGCCCAATCTCATCTTCAGGCAGGCGCATCAGCTCGATCAAAATAACATTTTCAAAGGTAGACGAGATAAAGGTATCTAAATCCTTATTCTTTTCTTCCAGACGGGAGGTAATAACCAAGCTGGCACTGGGATGTTTGAAAACAGACTCTTGCAGCAAATAGGTAAGGACAGCAATGCTGGCACGATCCGCCCATTGTGCATCGTCCACAACCAGAAGATAAGGTCCGTGCTGTTGTATATAGGCAAGAAGCTTTTTGATCGCTTCAAAAATGATCGAAGCTGCATAAACTTCGTTGATGTCGGCATCCAGATCGTCGCGTATTTCAACAATTTCTGGTAGGAGCATCACCAGCGGCTTTGTCCACGTGGCGGGTGTTTCCTTCCAAAATTCATTTGTGAAAGTACGTTTGAACATCCCGATCCAGGAATAGTACGGAATATTTTCATCTGTACGACTGCATGACATAAGAAGCAGACGTGGCGGGGCATCCAATAATTGATAGGATTCCTGTACCAGGCGCGTCTTTCCAGCCCCTGCTTCCCCAAGGATCAGGGCACCAGTGCCGATATGATAACTACCCCTCAGGAGGTCTAAAGGCTCCTTCTGCCCGACGAAGGTAAACGGTGCGGGAGACTGGATATTCCAATCGGGACGCATGTACCCGTGGTTTGCTTCCCTTTGTTGAAACAATTCCTCGCCCAGTGCCTTGAAATCCTTTGAAAAGAGCCCAGCAAGGTCTTTGTCCTCACGAAGGGCGGAATAATGGTCCCGTGCTTTGTTGATCCGACCAAGTTTCCGTAAATTACTCAGAAAAAGAACGTGTAAGTTTTCATCATACTTGTCGAGGAAAATCGCCTTCTCGACGTAGATGATCGCTTTTTCAGGCCTCCCGCGACTGTCTTCAAAACGCGCTAAAAAGGTGTTGAGTTCAAGCAGTTTTCGCTGTATTTCCAGATTTTTTTCTTCGTGCCAAAGCCCCATATCGGGCGAAACATCCATCTCGTCCCCGTCCATGAAAATGTCGCCGTTTTGGCAGAGATTGGAGGCGTGAACCAGTTCATCGTAAAGTGCTGGGGGGAGGGTGGTCCCGTTCTGCCAGGATGTGGCGTATTCCCGCATTTTCTCGACAGCTTCAAATAGAACAAAGACATCCATATTCAGGATGTCGCGTTTCAAGCCCACGATCCCTGGTGATGTCTCAAGAATATCGTTTTCAGGGAAAGAAGCTTTTAGATTAGCCAGGTGACGCCGGAAATTTTGCTGTTGCCAGGATAATTCCTTCTCTGGCCAGAAAAACTCATAAAGCTGTTCCCGCCTGAATGCTTTGGGGTGCATTGCCAAATAAAATAGCAAGGCGCGCGTTATCGTTCTGTTTACGGCAATTTTTTTACCGTCCAGATAAACGCGAGGGGGACCGAGCAAATGGATATCCAGCATTTTTTCTCTCATAATAGAAACCTACCTAAAAAACTCAAATACTTTGAGCCCTTTGGCGTTTTTATTTTAGACAGTTTTGAGAGCCATGCAATATATTTTTATATAACTTCTATGAAACTATCCGTAGCATTTTTTGACAAGAAAAAAGGGGTGCCAGACCCCTTTGAAAGCAAGATACCAATAACGATGAAAACACATTCACAGCTTTTACGTTTTTGTGATCTCCTGTGCTGCCTGCAAAATCTCATGTGCCGAGCGTAAGGTTCCTTCGCCGACATCACCGAGCATCTGTGCCAACTCTAATAAACGGGATTCTTTCTCCAGCGGTATAACGCTGGTTTTCGTGCGTCCGTTCTCAAGCGATTTTTGCACCTGCAAGTGCTGATCGCCAAAAGCCGCTAATTGGGGAAGGTGTGTCACACAAAAGACCTGGTGTGCACGCCCTAACTGCCAGAGTTTTTCTCCAACCACCATGCCAATACGTCCGCCGATGCCTTGGTCGATCTCGTCGAAGATCAGCGAGGGAACTTCATCTGCGCGGGCGAGAACATTCTTCAGAGCAAGCATCATGCGCGATGTTTCACCCCCTGAGGCGACTTTGACCAGCGGCTTCAGCCCCTCGCCGGGATTCGGCGCGAGCATGAATTCTACCTGGTCAAACCCCAAATCTCCAAAAGCGATACGCTCATCTCCAAGGGGCAATCCATTCTCATCGGGCAGGGTCTTGAAATCGACCGAAAAATTCGCCGCTGCCATGCGTAGGTCTGCCAGTTCTGCCACAATGCCTTTGCTCAACTTCTCAGAAGCAGCTTTACGGGCATCTGATAATTTCTTACCTTGTTCTGCCAGTGTTTTGAGCAGGGTCTTTTCTTCCTTTTCAAGCGCATCTTTACGCTCGGAAGCAGTCGAGATCGTCTCCAGCTCGTTGCGGGCATTTGCCCCATATTCGATCACAGCTTCGATGGAGCCGCCATATTTTCGTTTCAGGCTTTGGAGCGAATCGAGGCGCTCCTCCACATCTTCCAGGCGGGATGGGCTGAACTCGATGTTTTCGAGATAGGCGCGCAGATCGCGAGCGAGGTCTGTCAGGTTTTCAAGGAAAACGCCGGAACGCTCCGCGATTTCGGCTTGCGAGGCGTCTATCTTCGCCAGTGCGGCGAGATGCTGGGTTGCTTCCCCAAAATTATCTGTCACCGCAGGGGATTCGGGTGTCCCCTCATCGAGGACGGCGAGAGCCTCCTGCACATGGGATGCGAGGGCTTCGGCATTGGCGAGACGATCACGCTCTTCTTTGAGCTCATCGTCTTCGCCGGGTTTGGGGTTAACCGTTTCGATCTCCTCAGCCTGGTAGGTGAGCAGGTCTACGCGCTGTTCAGCATCTCGTTGCAGACGACGTAATTCGCCCAGTTCACTGCGCAGGGATGTGAGTTTTTTGTAGGTCGTGCGGTAGGTGTTCAGGGCTGAATCGATATTTGCATAGCGGTCGAGCAAGCCCAAATGCGCGCGCGTATCGAGCAGGGAGAGGTGTTCCGATTGTCCGTGAATGTCGATCAGGTAACCCCCCAACGCCTTAAGCAGCGAGACATTCACTGTCCGCCCGTTGACTCGCGCAATACTGCGTCCTTCCGGTTTGACTTCGCGGCTGAGAATAACGTAGTTTTCGTCGTCCAGCAGGTCTTCGGCTTTGAGAATTTTGTGTATGGCTGCGCGTTCGTTCCCAGTCAAATGGAATGTGCCCTCGACTGTGGCACGAGGCGCATTGGCGCGGACCATACTCGTATCTGCCCGCCCGCCGATGAGGATCTCAACGGCATCCAGGATGATGGATTTACCGGCGCCTGTTTCGCCTGTAAGAATGACAAGACCCGTGCCGAAGTTCAGCTCGAGTTTGTCGATGATGGCGAAGTTTTCAATACGAAGTTCTGTAAGCATGGTTATTTGAAAGTAAATCCTGAAAGACTTGCGTATACCGCAGGAGCAACGATAACAACGTAAACGATCTGCCAGATGAAAGGCAGGATCATCCAGATCATGGAGATGCTGTTGCCCATTGCAAGATATTCGGGGCTGGACAAGATCAATAAAAGTGTGCCGATGCCGCCAAGTATGGCGGGGAGCCCGCCAGCGACGACGCCAGCGGCAATAGTCAGAAAGAGCCCGCGTGAGCGTCTGCGTTGTGTGACGGCTTGCGCACTATTTGCGATGATTGTAGCGGCAAATGGTGCAAAAAGTAAGACGGCAAATCCCCAGAACCAATTTGAGATTACGCCAACAATGGCAGAACCAATGCCCGAGAGAACTGCCGCTGTCAGGAAGCCGGTGATGTAATCAACCCAGGTGGATGTGTTGAAAACTTTTTTCTGATCATTAACACAGTCTATGCAGCGATATCCTGTTGGGGTGTGGACAGCGCAGCTCGTGCACATTAGTTCTTCGCAGCGATTGCAGCGCAGGTTGGTTTCAGTTTTTGGGTGATTTTTACAGTAAAGTGTTTCGTAAGTTGGCATATTTTTTATCCACAGTTTTATGAAGAAGTTATTTCCCTATCGAAGGATTTTGATCCATATGGGCTGTCAGGTTACGGTAGAAATAATCCAGATCGCCAAAGCGAACGAATTGGGCCGAATAATCTGCGGCACAGACATCAACCCGATCTCCCTCGTCGAGACCGATGGGGGTTTGCCCGTCAATGCTAAGAACGGCGTTCCCGCGATGTACCGTGATACTGACTGACGATCTCTCTGCGAGTACGACTGCCCGGTCGATGGAAAGGTGCGGCGCCACAGGGACGAGCAAAATATTTCGCAGTTCCGGCGGCAGGATCGGCCCCCCCGCCGCGAGGGCATAGGCTGTTGAGCCCGTCGCTGTTGAGGCGATCAAACCATCGGCAACGTAGGTGGTCAGTTGTAGGCCATCCACGCAGGCAGCAATATGGACAGGGTTAAGGTTCTGCCCGCGGCTGACTACCGCTTCGTTCAGGGCTTGCCAGGTTCCCTGAATTTCGCCAGCGCGGAATAACTCCACTTGCAACATTAGACGATTTTCGATCCAGAATTCGCCATCGAGCAATTGGCGCAGCATTTTCTGGCAGCTTTCCCGCTGTACCTGGATGAGGAAACCGAGCTTCCCAACGTTGATGCCCAAGATCGGCACTCCGCTGGGGGCACAGAGATGTCCCGCGCGCAGCATCGTGCCATCACCACCGACAGCGATCAGGGTATCGAATTTGCCGGATTTTACGCCTTTGCGCAGCTCTTCATTATGAAGAGAACCAATTGGCGCTTCAATACCCTGTTCCTTCAGGTAGTCGACAATCGCTTGAGCTTCATCTAAAGCTTTAGGAAATTTTGGGTGGACTGCAACCACCAATCGCGTAGGTATCGAAGAAGCCATAACGCCCCTATTATACAGGAATCAAGCCAGACGCTGGTCGCAGATTTTTTGATATCCACACCCTCGGCAGCGTGCAGGAGAGTTGTGTGAACAATCCACTTCACTGCGATATTCATCGCGACGCATATCGCTAAGAATATCGAGCAGAGCCGTTTCAAGCTCAGGGGTGTAATCGATGGCAAAGTCGCGGTTGGGGTAGTGGATGATGCCATAGGGTGGGCGTTTCCCCATCGTTTTATGCACGAGATAACAATAAGATGCCAATTGATAAATATGCGAATCGTAGGGAGCCTCGGGTGTACGACCGGATTTCACCTCCACGGGGATGATCTTCCCGCCACGTTCGACGAGATAATCAGGTTTACCCGTCAAGCGTAATCTGGGATCGTATAAAGGCTTATCGACCTCGCCCCAACTGCCCGTGTCGGTATAGATCACGCGTCCGCCCGGAAGACCGGTTTGCTTCCGTTGACGATCCGACTGCCAAAAGAGGAGCAGGGCGAGCGCTAAAAGGAAAAGGGATAAAAGGAGCATAAGATCGTTTAAAAGATCTGCGCCGTGCAATAAGAGACCAGCATGACCACCGCTGCCAAGACAAGGATGACTGCGACCGTGCGCGTCAATCCCGTCGCGACAACTTGACGTCCGTGACGTTGATGCATCTCGGTGCCTGCGGTCATCTCCGCGCGGTTCGATGATTTTGTACCCTTGCGTTTATACCACCAGGCGCGCTTACAGAAGAGGTAGGTGCCAATTTCAGAAGAACGGATCGCTTTCATAAGAGCTATATTTTAGCACGTATATTCTATGTTGTGCTTGAAAAATTGCCTCTTGAAAAGATGCTCTAAGTTTTGTATACTTCAAATATAATGAAGTATACAAAATGCGATTTGTTCTTTAGGAGATAGATATGTATACCATCCACAAACTTAAGCCAGACCGTTCCATTACAGGGCTTATCCCCGCTTTTAGTGCACTCATCATCACTGCCCTGTTGGGTATGCTTTATGGCCATAGGGTTGCTTTTACCTTTTTGGGATTCTTCTTTTGGGTGTTTGCGTTTTATACCTTCATCACATTCCTGCGCACCCAAAATGAAAATTTCATCATCCCAGTCTTATATCAGGTCTTTGCAGGGTTGCTCATTATTAATTGGCAACCCGGGGAAAAAACTGTAACGGGGCAATTTGCCTCTATGGCAGTGTTGGCCTTTCTGATCTGGCTGGTCTATTTAGTAGCGACAAAAAAGGTTAAGTGGCGCGGGCGGGAAATCCTTGAAATGGCAGCCGCTCCCGTTGAAGAAATTGGCAACGATTATACATCCCGCCCCTTGGCGGCAGGCAAAGTTGAATTTAGCAAAGATCAGATCATGGATTTTGCCCATTTTGCCCGTCGTCACCTCATCGCTGTTTCCTATGTAGGGAAAGACAAGATCATCTTTGTTCCTGTCATGATGGGACGCGAGTTTGGCTTCATCATGGGACTCAAACGTGATTACACCGATGAAACCTGGGTCTCCTTCGATTTTGATGGAAACGTCACGGTCAATATCTCCCACCGTGATTATCTCGAATATGTTGAAGCCCTGTCCTTTGAGCAACTTTGCGTATCGCTAGGGAATCTTTTCATAGAATTCGTCGAGATGCACCAGCGCGGTGAGGGCGTCCGGATCATTGATCGCATGGATGCTGTCCGCGTGGGTGTTTTTTCCTAGGAGGCAGGTATGGATTTCAAAGAAGCTGCCAAGCTTGGTAATTATCTCGCCAAAGATTATGCCGAAAACTTCTTTGCCCTGCTGGTTAACTATCGTAATATCTCCGCCTCCGAAGCTGCTTCACGGCTCGGGCTACATATCCGTACTGCGCAGGATTTTCTCGAAGCAATGGCATCACTTGGCATCCTCGAGCAGGAAGAAGTCTATGAGAAAAAGCGCCCGTATTTCCGCTATACGCTTACGACCGAGCGCATCCAGATGGAATTGGACCTGACCCAGATCCAGAAGGAGCAAACCCCGGAAGATCTGAATCGGCGGATCCGTGAGAAAGCGAATGCAGGCGTCAATTTTTCTCTGGCGCGCGGCGGAGAATTGATCAGCCACGTTTCGCTCTGGACTGGAAGCGGGCGTGACCGCAAGGAACGTAAGATAAGTCTGACACAACCACAGGGTTTCTTTCTCTATCATTTACCTTTTCCAAATGCGGCTGCGCTAACAGTTGCGGAGATTATGAGTAAAGCCGGTGTGGATAAGGAGGTGATCCCTGAAATTCTGGATATTGTTGACGTACTGGAAAAATATGAAGTGATCGAGGTAATAAAATGAAATACAAAGTCCATCGTTTCCCGTTGAAGATGACAAAAGACCAGGACCGTTTGGAAGATTTTCTGAATAATTTGCGCGGCGAAGTGGTGACGATCATTCCGAATGTTGCGCCGGTAATGTTTTCTTTGCACGCACACGTGGATTTCCTGCTGATCGTGGAAAAACTACCGTAAAGAAATAAATATGGGGGATAAAAATAAAATCTGTGTCATTGCGAGGCCTGCAGAGCAGGCTGTGGCGATCTCATCGTTAGAAGAGATCGCCACGTCGGGCAAAGCCCTTCTCGCGATGACATTTTTCTTACCTACCCCCTACATGCGTTTATAATAGCCTGTATGTCGAAGATCAAATTCTTTTATCCTATCGAAGTTCGTTATGGTGACCTTGATCCCCAAGGGCACCTGAACAATGCCAAATACCTGACCTATTTCGAGCAGGCACGCATCCGTTATTTTGTGGAGCTGGGGCTTTTTGAAATAGGACAATCCTTTATGGATGTTGGCGTCATCATGGCGGAAGCCAAAGTGACCTATCATGCCCCTGTTGAATATGGAACGCCTGTCAAAGCCGGGGTTTGTACCTGCCGCCTGGGGAATAAATCAATGACAGTAGAGCAGAGTATCGTCCACGCTGAGACGGGGGAGGTCTTTGCGTCAGGATATGTCATTTTAGTGGCTTTTGATTACCACACACAGAAGACGATCCCCATCCCGGATAAGATGCGGAGGGTGATCGCGGAGTTTGAAGGTTTGGAATAATTTTTAGATGTGCATCGCACTTATCAAGTGCGTAAGTGCCCCAAAGGGGTATGCACGTCGGATTCGCAGATAAAAGCAGCCCCCTCTGTCCTACGAACAAAGTGCCCTTTAGGGTATCTCCCCCAAATTCCAAAAGAATGGAATTTAGGGGAGAAAAGATCCAGCTAAAAGGAAAGTAAAATGCCCCTCCCCAAAATAAACACAAAAAAATTGCTCGACTTTTTGGTTGAGTTGTTGAACACTCCTTCCCCAACGGGATACACCGAGAAGGCGATAGCCTTCATCGAAGAAGCCTTTGCCAAATTCCCCGAACTCTCCCTAAAACAGACGAATAAAGGCTCGCTCATCATCGCGTGGGAAGCGGGTGAAGGTTCGCCGCGCGCGATCACGGCCCACACCGATACTCTCGGCGGGATGGTGAAGGTCATTAAGCCGAATGGACGTTTACAACTCACGCAGATCGGCGGGTTGATGCTGAATGGCGTAGAAACAGAAGGCTGTTGGGTTATCACCCAGAGCGGAGAGAAGATTCGCGGCTCGTATATGTTCCATAAGGCATCCACGCATGTGCATGCGGACAAGGTTTACACGGAACAGCGCAGCCCCGAGACGATGGAAGTCCGTTTGGATGCACGCACCTCGTCTGCCAAAGAGACGCGCGCGTTGGGCATTGAAGTGGGAGATTTCGTGGCTTTCGATACCCGCACCGAGATCACGAATGGCTTTATCCGCTCGCGTTTCCTCGATGATAAGGCTTCGGTCGCGGCTATTCTGGCGGCAGTTGATTCCATGACGGAAGCAGGCCTGAAACCGGCGCGTCCCGTTTATATTTTGATCAGTAACTTTGAAGAAGTGGGGCACGGCGCTCCGGCGGGGCTTCCCGATGATGTGTCCGAATTAGTCGCTGTGGATATGGCCGCCATCGGGACAGGACAGGCATCCGATGAGTTTCATGCCACGATCTGCGTCAAGGATAGCAGCGGGCCTTATCATCATGGGCTGTCGAACCATCTGCGCAAGCTGGCGGATGAGAATGAGATCCCCTACAAGGTGGATATTTACCCCTACTATGGCTCGGATGCGAGTGCGGCTGTTCGCTCGGGCGGGAATTTTGCGCATGCGCTGATCGGCCCGGGCGTGGAGGCTTCGCATAATTACGAACGCACACACACCGATGCGCTGGTGGCTACAGCGCAGTGGGTGATGGCGTATTTGTTGAGCGAGTAAAAAAGGAACCGCCAAGACGCCAAGAGCGCGAAGAAAAGCTTTTAAAAACTTGGCGTTCTCCGTGTCTTGGCGGTTCAAAAAGGAGAAGGAAATGAAATTCGATGCCGTACTGCCCCCCATGCACTTGAAGGACGTCCCGACCGTGGCGAAGGCTGCCGAGGCGATGGGCTTTGATGCCCTCTGGACGACAGAGACGCAGCACAACGCCTTTTTACCGCACGCGCTGATCGCCGAGCATACCGAGAAGATCGAAATGGGCACGGCAGTGGCGATCTCCTTTGCGCGCTCACCCGGGGATATCGCCTACACAGCCTGGGATTTGGCCGCCCAATCCAATGGACGTTTCATCCTCGGGCTGGGAACGCAGGTGAAGGGGCATATCACGAAGCGCTTCGGGATGGATTGGCCTGATTCCGTTGTGGGGAAGCTGCGGGAGCAGATCGGCGCTGTCCGCGCGATTTGGCGGACGTGGCAGACCGGCGAAAAACTGTCGTTTAACGGAGACTATTACAAATTACGTTTGATGACGCCCTTCTTTGATCCCGGCAAGATCGACCATCCCAACATCCCGATCTACATCGCCGGCGTAAATACGGGATTGGCCCGTCTGGCTGGCGAAGTTTGCGATGGCTTCCACGCGCATCCCTTTAACTCGCCGCGCTATCTGAGCGAGGTGCTGACCCCGGCCTTCGAAGAGGGCGCCGCCAAAACGGGACGCACGCGCGCGGATCTCTCGGTCTCGTTGAGTGCCTTTGTGGCGACTTCGCCCGAGGAAGCGAATTATGCGCGGATGCAGCTGGCTTTTTATGCATCGACACCCTCCTACCGGCGTGTGATGTCGCATCACGGCTGGGACGAGGCTGCCGAAAAGCTGACCGGTCACGCGGCGAAGAAGGAATGGCACGAGATGCCGATGCTGATCACAGACGAGATGCTCGAGCAATTCGTCACCTACGCGGATTCGCCTGCCGAGCTGCCCGCCGCGCTGAAGAAACGCTACGAAGGGATCGTCGACCGCATCACGATCTATACGCCTTTTGTGCCCGGTGAGAAGGATGCGTTCTGGCGTGAGATGATCGCGGGGGTTTAGGGGTTGCAGGGTTCAGGTTGAATGTTGAAAGCCGAGCGTTTTAGACGCTCGGCTTTTTTTGTTGTAGAATTATGTGAGATAACCAGAATGTAATGAGGAGTGGGTTTTATGACGGACAACACATTTGATGAAGAGTTTCAAGAATTGCACTATCTCTTACTAAAAGAATACTTTGATTTAGTCAAAACTATTTCAAATTTGGATTTTTTCGTAAATATTTGGGAGTTTCGCGACAAAGAAAAAGCGCAAAACATGTGGGAAAAGATTTCCAAGTTTAAGCTAATTTCTAAGTTCTTGAAAATCTTAGGGAATATGCTGGTGTTTTTATTTCGACCTTTTTGCCTAAGGCCAATATTGAAACTTTATGTTGAATCACATATTCAGAGAAAGCTCAATGAATTAGGAGCAGCTTACACTCAAGAGTTATTTCTCCTAAGTGAAAAAGATAAACCACAGTGGGTACGAGAATATGTAGAGAGCTATTCAACTTTGAGCAACACACTTACTTCTTGGGTCAGTATCAAAGGTTTTTTCACATCTATAATTGCGCTGGTTGTTGCCATTTATGGAGCACAAAATATCGGAGAATTCATACAGTTAGCAGTAGAAGCCATCCGAGGGGTTTCATGGCTTCAGCTCTCTCCAGAAAACATAGTTAGTTTAATAAGACCTTATGTAACTTTCTCTTTGTACTATTTACCGCTAATTGCTGTTTTTTTTATCATTTCCTTTTTCTTCAAGAGACTATTATTCAAGAAGCAAGGAAGTAATATTTATGCCATCGAAGACAAGATTTTTCAGAAGCTGGGAAGAGAAAAAAGAAAAGAAGTAGCTATTGACTATTTATTGTTCGCATTGTTATTTTCGTTTCTTCCCTTATTGATAATAGTGTTTATTATGTGGATAGGATTTAGTCGTGAGCCTTTAGTATCTTTCCAAGATTATTTAAAGGCAATATATCTTCTCTATCCGTATTTTCTTCCACTTCTTCTTATAATTATCTTTACAATAAGGTCAAATATGCTAAGAGAATTTAGGTAGGTAGTTGCTGATGAAACAATATGAAGCAGTAATTGAAGCACTAAAACAAAATGGCGGGTACGCAACACTTGGGCAACTTTATCAAGATGCTTTGAAAATTCCTGATTGCGAATGGAAAACAAAAACACCTTTCGCCAGTATTCGGCGTATTGTTCAAGTACGTGATGAAATTTTCAAGATTCGTCCGGGCTTATGGGCCCTGGAATCAGAACGAGAAAAAGTCATGGAAATTTTCTCAGAAGAGAAATCTCGTTCTAAAGCGCGTGAATATACTCATTACTTTTATCAAGGCTTGGTAACAGAAATTGGCAATTTAAAAGGATATAAAACTTTTGTCCCCGCGCAAGATAAAAATCGCCCTTACGCACAAAAAACATTGAAGGATGTTGCAACGCTAACTGAGTTTTATCCTTTTACTTATCCCGAAGTTCTCCGTCAGGCAGTCACTATTGATGTAACGTGGTTTAATGAAAGACGCTTTGCAACATCATTTTTTGAGATTGAACATTCCACAGACATTCACCGATCATTGCTCAAGTTTGTAGAGTTACAAGATTTCCGCGCTGATTTTTTCATCGTCGCTGATGCTCACCGAGAAGCAGAGTTTGAAGACAAAATATCCTTAGCTGCATTTTCTTCAATTAAACCTTTTGTTAAATTTATTAACTACGACAACATTGCAAATCTTCACACGAAAATAACCGAGGTTACATTAGCTGAAAAAGCGATATTTTAAGAGAGATTACAATGAACATTGATTTTCAAATTCGTTTAGCAACATTCAATTGGTTGTCTGAGCAAACAGAGATTTTCGGTGATGTTTTATCGAGACAATTGCTTCAGCAAGGTTTTGAATTTAAAGGTCAAAGGGTTCCTTTAGTAGCACCAAATGGGATTTTTAAACCCAAAATTATGGAGCTCCCTTTAACGATCACAACAACAACTAAAGGCCCTTATGACGATGATGTTGATTTAGATAAAGACAATTTTCTAAACTATAGATACAGAGGAACTGACCCCAATCATTACGACAATGTTGGTTTACGAAAAGTATTCGAACAACAAAAGCCTTTAGTATATTTTCACAGCATCGAACCTGGCAAATATCTTGCTTTTTGGCCTGTTTACATTATCGGCGACGATAGAGGCAATTTAACATTCAAAGCAGCTCTAGATAATTTTGATGCAATACGAGATGGCAATTATGTATCAACGCAAATTGGGGAAGAAGCACTTGGGCGAAGAGCTTATATCACATCTACAGTAAAAATTCGATTGCACCAAAAGAGTTTTAGAGAGCGAGTTCTAAAAGCTTATAAATCTCAATGCGCGCTATGCAGATTGAAACATCCAGAATTACTTGATGCAGCGCACATCATCCCCGACAACATGCCAGAAAGCACATACACAATAGATAATGGACTTTCGTTATGCAAACTTCATCATGCTGCATACGATAGATATTTATTGGGCATTTCCCCTGACTATGAAATCCATGTTCGTAATGATATTTTGGATGAAGAAGATGGCCCCGTTTTAAAGCATGGTCTCATAGGTTTACATGCTAGCAAAATTGTTTTACCTAGAGCGAAAAAACAATGGCCTAATCAAGATGCGCTTGACTGGCGTTATAAAAAGTTCATCAACGCTTAAAACTCCCCCACCAACTAAGCCCCTAACGGGGCTTTTTCATTCCGCATCCACATCATCGCCAAGCCAAAGGGGATCAGCGTCAAGGCCCCACCGATCAAGGTGATGACGGTATAGCCTGTCGCCGCGTAGATGAAACCGCTTCCCAAACTGCCCGCCGCCGAAGCCAAACCGATCAAGGAATCGTTGAAGCCCTGCGTGCGTGAACGTTCCACGGGCGAGAGTTGATCTGCCAGCAAGGTTGAGCCGCCCACAAAGCAGAAATTCCATCCCAGTCCGAGCAGGAAAAGCGATAAAGAGAGCGGTATCAATTTCGGTGAAAGCGGCGCCGTCACACACGAGAAAAGCAAGACCGCCGCACCAGTCAGGATGACCGGTCCGCGCCCCCATTTATCCGCCAAACGACCTGAGACCACCGAGAAGGCGTACATTCCGAAGACATGTGCCGAGATCACGGTTGAGATGCCGCCCAGCGTATGCGCATTATCCTTCATATGCAGGGATGTAATGACCATGATCGCTACCATCACGGCCTGCCCGATCACCATCGCGGCGACGGCGACCTGCACCGCAGGCTGTCGGAAGATCACATTCAGCGGGCGGGCTTCGCCGGTTTTTTCAGTCTCAGGGTATAAAGCCGAAACGTTCTTCCCCAATTCGATCGGGTCCGGGCGTAGGCCGAGGGTGATGATCAAGGCTGCGAGAGCACCGAAGATCATCCCGGCCAGATAGCCGCCCGCCAACTCGTTCATCCCCAGGCTGAGCGCCAGGCTCCCCATCGGGGCAACCAAGAGCGGACCAAATATCGCGCCAAAGGTGCCTCCCAAAACCACATTCGAGAGCGCTGCACCGCGTTTCTCCGGTGGGTTGACTTCGGCTGCGGCGAAACGTCCCAGCAGCATCGCGGATTGGGCGAATCCATTTAATCCCATCCCGGCCAGCATGGCCCAAAAGAGACGTTGATTGGCCGCGATGACGACCAAGGCCGAGCCCGTGATTCCCAGCAGCAGCCCGAGCGTGATGCCATGGCGTCGACCGAATTTCTCCATGAAGACACCCCAGATCGACGCTGCCACAGCGCTGCCCAAAAGCTGGACGGCGCCCGGTAACCCGGCCCAAAAACTGCCTCCCAATTCAGCGGCCAGAATGGAGGTTACGGTGGCTGCGGCAATAAAACCGGCCGAGAAAAGGCTTTGTGCGAGGAAGAGGGTGAAAGTGATCTTGCGGGCTTTTTGCGTAAGTGTGATCATTATGGGGTTCCTTTGGTGGGAGAGAATAGTGCATTCTACTGCAAGAACACAAGAATGTGCGCTATGTGCCGAAACTTATCGACAGATGTCATTGCGAGCCGCCAGCAGCGGCGTGGCAATCTTTCTCCAAACAGACAGATTACTTCGTCGCTTTGCTCCTCGTAATGACAAAAAACCTTCTCATTTTCATTAAAATGCGAGATATAATCACCCCATTCGTTTAGGCAGCGAAAAAGAAAATCTACGTCACTGCAGAAGGACTGATGGTTGCGACAGCAGCCCAGTCAAACGTAGCAATCTCCCATAAAAAGCAGATTGCTTCACTTCATCCGTAATGACGGATATGTTGTACAGGAACTCACCAAAGAAAGAATCATGAAACCCTACGAAGAACTTACCTTTCGTGGCAAGATCCTCCGCCTAAGAAAACTCTGCATCAAGGCCCTCGAAGATTACCCCATCGACGTGGCCCGCGTCCGCTATCTGACGACTGAAAGCACCACCATGTATCGCGTGGATGCCACCGACGGGCAGAAATACGTCATCCGCCTCTACTCACATGCCGATTCCAGCCTCGCCGAGAACCGCACCGAAATGTATTGGCTGGCTGCCCTCGCCCGTGATACCGACCTGCGTGTCGTCGAGCCTGTGGCGCGTAAAGATGGTGAATATATCACCTTTGTCAGCATGGATGGCATCCCCCACGAACGGCGTTGCGCCCTCTACAAATGGCTGCCCGGCGTCCCTCTCGAAGAGCACGTCAGCGTCGAGACCTATCATCAACTCGGTGCCATCATGGCCGCTCTCCACAATCACTCCGAAAACCTGAGCCTCCCCAAAGAGATCATGCCTAAACGCTGGGATAAAACTTTCTACTTCCCCGGCGAAAGAGCCGTCTACAAAGACGAGGAATTCAGTCACCTCTTCACCCCTGAGCAGATCAAAACCCTCGACCGCGCCGTCGCCTTCATCGACCCTTTCCTTGCCAAGGCCTACAAAAGGGATGCAAAGCCCTTCGTCATCCACGGCGACCTGCACTTCTGGAACGTCCATATTCATCGTGGTCTCCTCTACGTGTTGGATTTCGAAGATATGGTCATGGGATACGATGCACAGGACATCGCCATCTCGCTCTACTACCTGCGCAACGAGACGAACTATCGTGAGCTGGTTGAGGCCTTCCAAACAGGATACGCCACCGTGCGTGAGTGGCCCCACCTCCCCGAAGAGGATATGCACAGCTACTGGCTCGCTCGCATGGTCAACTTCGCCAACTACGCCGCTACCGCCTTCCACGACGAAGACGACGACTCAGCCCGAAATTACATCTCCGCGCGCTGTGTGGAGACTGAAAAATACCTGACAAAACTAAGCTAAAAAATAAGGCTACAAAAGCCTTAGAAACTTTTGTAGCCTTATTTCTCCCTTTCTCCCCTAAATCCCAAGGATATGGGGGAGATACCCTGAAGGGCACTTTGTCCGCAGGACAGAGGAGGCAGGAATATAAGCGAAAAGCCGTGCAGCTTAGGTTGTGCGGCTTTTTTTGTCAAAATTATCGCTCACTAAGGTATCTTGCACTATAATAGAAATGACACCACCAAACCCTATTCACAAAGGAGAATACAAATGCGCGTGAGTAAGAAACTCTTCAGTCTTGTGATCCTGATCGCACTATTGGCATCCACTGCCTCGGTTGCGGTCGCAGCGAAACCGCTTGTGATCACAAATCCGACCGCTGGTGCAACTGTCAGCGGTACCTATCTGGTTACTGGAGGGGGGGACGGTCGCGCCGTCGAAGTTTCATTCGATTATGTCAATTGGTATCTGGCCGACGGCGGAAAAAGTTGGTCTTATTCATGGGATACCACAACCTACGCGGATGGCACCTATTCCGTCTACGCGCGCTATACTGATCTCAGCGCCGAAAAATCTGTAACCGGTGTTCAGGTTTCCAACAGCAGCGGTGGCGATCTTTGTACAGCCTCCGCGGGAGAAGTCCTCATCAATGAAATTCTCCCTGCCCCATCCGCTGGTGCAGAATGGGTGGAGCTCTACAACACCACCGGGGCGGATGTGGATATCAGCCACTGCTACCTGGATGATCTCGCTGATGCAGGCGGCGCACCCGTACAGATCCCTGCCGGGACGAGCGTGCCCGCAAATGGCTTCTGGACAATGGACTTTGGCTCCTACTATAACAATACCGGCGACGACGTCCGCTTCCTCCTGGATGATGCCACCACTGTGCTGGATGCCTACTCCTATGGCGCCACCGGCTACGACGAATCCTGGTATCGCAGCCCCGATGGCGGCGACTGGTCTGTAGTAACCACCACATCGCCCACCAAGGGTGTGACCAATGGTGGCGGCAGTGGTACCTGCGGCACAGGTACATGGATTAGCGGCAACCTTGAAATTCATCATATCAACATCGGTCAAGGTGACTCAACCCTGATCGTTGGCCCCACAGGTAAATCCCTGCTCTACGATGCCGGCGAATCCTACTGGAACAGTAGCATCGACGCGAATATCGTCGGCCCTTATGTCGAGAATGTTCTCGGCTGTAAAGACCTCGACTATGTCGTTATTTCTCACTTCCATGTAGACCACATCGGTTATGTTGGTTATGGCGGTTTGTGGAATCTCGTTGAAGTCCAAAACTTCACTGTCGGGCAGACCCTCCTCCGCGATTACAACACCTATCTCGGCACCACCAGCGGCACTTTCGATAACTGGAAGGTTTATCTCGAAGGCGCTGGGCAGACTACGCTCAATCCCGTTACTGCTGTTGAAGGGACGAACCAGGTTGATCTTGGGGGCGGTGTCGTCTTTGATATCGTCACCGTTGATGGCAATGGCTCCATGATCCCCGGCGATTTCAGTGCCGATCCCGTTCCCCCATCTGAAAATGACTACAGCATTGGTGCCGTCATCAGCTATGGCGATTTCGATGAATGGATCGGTGGCGACCTGAATGGCGAATTTACTTCCAGCGAATTCGGCTACGTTTATCACGACATCGAATTGAGCGTTGCCGCCGATGTTGGCGATGTAGATATTATGAAGGTCAACCATCATGGTAGTGATCATTCCAACAACCCCACCTTCGTCAACCAACTTGACCCCGAAGTTTCGATCATTTCAGTCGGTGATGCCAACACTTACGGCCACCCTCGCCAGACGGTGATGGATCTGCTCCTTGCCACCAGCGACGTCTACATGACCGAACGCGGCGATATCACCGTGAATGTTGGCGATGCAGTTGTTGCAGGCCATATTGTCGTGAAAACTTCCGATGGTCTTTCCTACACTGTAAATGGCGTCAATTACACTGCTACCGAGCCTGTCCGCATTGATGTTGATGGCGATGGCTACTTCGCTGAAGTTGATCCCAACGATGGTGACCCCGATACTGAACCTGCCTACAACGGCGGTTGTGACGATGTCTATCAATACTGTGGCGTGGTCGTTCTCCCTGATGCACCCACCATTACCAGTATCTCGGTTGGCAAGAAGAGCCTGACCGTGAACTGGGATACATCCCAAACGGTGGATTATTACAATCTCTATCGTGCTGAAGTCAGCGGAGGTCCATATAGCCTTGTTGTCGGCAATTTGCCGGATAGCTACTACTTCCACAAGGATCTGGGCTTAATCTCCGGGACTGAGTACTTCTATGTGCTGACCTCCGTGGTCGGCGGCGTGGAAAGCGATTACTCGAACGAAATGAGTGGTATCCCACGCTAAAAGAATTTTCCAAACTGATCAAAAGGCTCACTGATAGCAGTGAGCCTTTTTTGCTTGACCGATATCCAAACTCCCACTAGTATTGAGCGCAAATAACATTAGAAGAGAGAGCTATGAATTTCAACAATTACCAAAAGAAATCCCGCAAGACCGCTAAATATCCACCCATCGGCCACCCCGTCATTTACCCGGCCCTCGGCCTCGTCAACGAAGCGGGCGAAGTGGCAGGCAAGATAAAAAAAATCTTTCGTGATAAAGATGGCGAAATTAATGGTGAGACAAAGTCTGCGCTAAAAGCTGAACTCGGTGACGTGCTTTGGTACCTCGCTCAGGTCGCCACCGAACTAGACCTGACTCTCGACGAGATCGCCGAATACAATATCGACAAACTTTATGGCCGCCTTGAACGTGGCACCATTAAAGGCGATGGCGACGAGCGGTAATGGCATTCATTATTCGCTGAACACCTTACAGGGGTGTAAAATTCTCTAATCTTTTTCCTATACTTCCCTTTTCTCATATTTGGTACAATCAAAACAGACTAGTTTTATCTAATTCTACAGGTGTTATTTATACGCCTGTCTATTGGTTTTCAAATAACCGATATTTAAGACCAACGCATTGTTTTAGCAACTGGAGTTTATTATGGCAAGCATGGAACGCTTTACCCAGCGTGCCCGACGGGTACTCGCCCTCGCTCATGAAGAGGCAGAGAAAGCCCGCAAAGAATCCCTCGGAACAGAAGACCTGCTCCTCGGATTACTCATAGAAGAGGGTGGTGTTGCCGGTCGTGTACTACGTGAGCTCGGTCTCGATGTAGATCGTGTCCGCGAAATCATTCAGCGCGTCACACAGGAATCAACGCCTGTGGAACCCACTGGCAAAGTCAACCTGGATGAAGATACCCAAAAAGTTCTTGAATATTCCATCGACGAAGCCCGTTCTTTCGGACATCACTATATTGGTACAGAACACCTTCTCCTTGCGCTTACTCGCAGCGAAGGGACGGTGAAATTCGTTTTCGACAAATTGGGACTGACCCCGGATCAGATCCGCAAACAGGTGCGCCGCATCCTGAATGAAGGCTCATCCCAGGCAACTGCGCGCTCCAAGCCCGGCGCGGGCAGACGTGGATCACGACCTGCTCCCACCAAAAAGGACAAGACACCCCTCATTGACCAACTCGCCACTGACCTGACCAACCTGGCCGAGGAAAAGAAACTCGACCCCGTCATTGGACGTCAGACCGAGATCGAGCGCGTTATCCAGATCCTGGCGCGTCGCACGAAAAATAACCCCGCCCTGATCGGTGAACCCGGTGTTGGAAAGACCGCCATTGTCGAGGGGCTCGCCCAGCGCATCGTTGAAGGCGATGTCCCCGCACCGCTGATGAAGAAACAAGTCCTGCAACTTGACGTGGGCTCCCTCGTCGCCGGGACGATGTATCGCGGTCAATTCGAGGAACGCCTGAAACGCGTCATCGACGAGTTGAAAAAATCTGGCGCCATCCTCTTCATTGACGAGGTGCATATGCTCGTCGGCGCGGGTTCGGCAGGCTCATCTGTCGATGCCGCCAATATTCTCAAACCCGCCCTTTCACGCGGCGAATTGCAGGTTATCGGCGCGACCACGATGGACGAATATCGCAAGAGCATCGAATCGGATGCCGCCCTTGAGCGCCGCTTCCAATCAATCCTTGTCGAGGAACCGACCGAAGATGAGACCGTCGCCATTCTTAAGGGTATCCGTAAGGCGTACGAGGATCACCACCATCTGGTCATCTCCGATGAAGCGCTCGAAGCAGCAACCCAGCTCTCGTCAAGGTATATCTCGGAGCGTTTCCTCCCGGATAAAGCCATCGACCTGATCGACGAATCCTCCTCTCGCGTACGGATGTATAAATCCCCTGCCGCGAAAGAAGCGAAAGACCTTTACCTGAAGCTGCGCGAAACGCAGCAAAGCCGCACGCTGGCGCAGGAGGAAGGCAAAACAGAAGAAGATCTGCAAGCCATCGATACCGCGCTTTCGGAGATCGAAGCGAAGATCGAAAAGATCCGTACGGGCTGGGATCGGGCAAAAAGCCCCGTTGTCAGCGCCGAGGATATTGCCGAAATGGTCTCGATGTGGACAGGCGTGCCCCTCATGCAGCTTGCACAGGAAGAATCGGAACGCCTTCTGAAAATGGAAGAAGAACTCCGCCAGGATATTATCGGGCAGGACGAAGCCATTGAAACTATTGCTCGTGCCGTGCGCCGTGCTCGTGCCGGTCTGAAAGACCCGCAGCGCCCGATCGGCTCGTTGATGTTCCTCGGCCCCACAGGCGTTGGCAAGACCGAGCTCACCAAAGCCCTCGCCAAATTCATGTTTGGCAGCGAAGATGCCGCCATCCAGCTTGATATGTCTGAGTTTATGGAGCGTCATACTGCCAGTCGTTTAGTCGGGGCCCCTCCCGGATACGTCGGCTACGACGATGCCGGACAGCTCACCGAAGCATTGCGCCGCCGCCCCTACTCCATCGTCGTCTTTGACGAAATTGAAAAGGCACACGGCGAAGTACATAATATGCTTCTCCAGATCATGGAAGAGGGACATCTCTCGGATGCGCGCGGACGCAAGGTCGATTTCAGCAACGCCATAGTCGTGATGACCTCCAACGTCGGCGCAGATATGATCAAAAAGCAGGGGTCGCTCGGCTTCCAACTCAAGCAGGATAAGGAAGTTGAAGAGCGCTTGGGCTATGAAGAGATGCGCAAGAAACTCACCGACACCCTCAAGCGCGCTTTCCGCCCTGAGTTCATCAACCGTCTCGATGGTGTGGTTGTTTTCCGCGCCCTCAACGAGGCAGATATTCAGCAGATCGTTTCGCTTGAACTGGATAAAGTTTCCGAGCGTCTTGTCGAGCATGGGCTGACCCTGACTGCCACTCCCGTCGCCCTGACCCAACTCGGTGAGTTGGGCTACGATCCTGAGATGGGTGCCCGCCCGCTCAAGCGCATTATTCAGCAGCAGGTGGAAGACCCGCTCTCGGATGCTGTTCTCGCTGGCGACTTTGTCGAAGGCGACACCGTTCTGGTGGACCTGGACGATGGTGGCGAGATCATCCTTACAAAGGAAGTTGCTTCCGATAAAAAAGCAGAACCCGCCCCCGCGGCGTAAGATCGTTAATCCTCGTAGGGGCACGATATATCGTGCCCCTACGCTTTTAATACGTCATTACGAGAAGATGTTAGCTCGACGCGGCGATCCTTCTGGTTGCAATGCTCTGCGTTGCAATCTTGCTCAACGCAGAGCATTGGGCACAGGATGAGTTTCACTCGCGATGACAGATGAAAGGATTTTATGACAAACGAAATCGCAACCCTCGCTGGTGGCTGCTTCTGGTGTCTCGAAGCGGTCTACGATGATCTTCAAGGCGTCGTATCAGTGGAATCGGGTTATTCGGGCGGCGCTATGCCAAACCCCAGCTATCAAGCTGTTTGCACGGGCGAAACGGGGCATGCCGAAGTGGTGCAAGTTACTTTTGATCCTGAAGTCATCCCCTTTGACGAATTGCTAGCCGTCTTCTTCTCCGTCCACGACCCGACCACGCTCAACCGCCAGGGCGCGGATGTGGGGACGCAATACCGCTCAACGATCTTCTATCATTCCGACGAACAGAAGGTAACTGCCGAGCGCGTCATCGCTGAAGTCGCCCCGCAGTGGAAAGACCCCATCGTGACAGAAGTGACAGCCTTCGAAAAAATTTATATTGCCGAAGATTACCATCAGGAGTATTTTGCCAATAACCCGAACCAGCCCTACTGCCGCGCGGTCGTTGCGCCGAAGGTGGAGAAATTCAAGAAGAAGTTTGAGTTCAAGTTGAAGTAAAACGAAAGCCGCCGAGCAAAACTCGGCGGCTTTCGTCTAAGGGGTACAGATTAGTTTTTCAACTATACATCATATTTTGGGGAAGATACGCCCCGTCTTTTTCATATATTCGCGATACTCATCACCAAATTCTTCAAGCAGTGCCTGCTCTTCCCGTGGAACGCGCAGGGCTATCACGGTAAAGATCAGTACCAATGCCAGTGGCCCAGCAATAAGATTGGGCAGAAGCAGCGCTTGGGCAATACCCCAAAGCACATGCGCTGTGTACATGGGATGCCGAATCCGCTTGAAGACACCATCTGTAACAAGTCTTTGCTTGGTTTCAGGTTCCACTGTTGACGACCACAATCTTCCAAGATCAGCATGAGAGCAATGCAGCAACCAGATGGAGAACAGAAAGAGGAGCATGCCAAGAATGCCTAGTGCCGCTGGCATAGGGAAGGGGAAATTGGCAAAATCGAGCAAAGTACCGAATATGTAAAAGAAGGGTAATATACCAGAAGCTACCCCCCAAAGCAGCATCAGGGTTGCCTCCGCAACAGGCGTTTTTTTCAATGAAGCACGCTCCCCAGCTTTTCGCTCGTGCATCTTGCGCACAATCACAATAACGACAAATAATATGATCCACGCCCAGTTGAATATCTCTTGTGATAAGTAGTTCATCAGCAGCTCCTTGCTATTTCATCGTCAAAAGTTATTATGCTTCGATTGTAGCAAAATTCGGGTTGAATTAAATAAAATCCGCCGAGTTTCTCGGCGGATTTTATGATGTTGAGATGCTTTGGTGGTTATTTCGGTTCAAGCGTCATCACATAATCGTAGCTCTCGTTGAGATATTCTGCTAATTTATCCAGGTCTTCAAACATGCGCTCGGGGATCAGGACATAGCCGCGCATGGTTGCTCCATGGGACTTGAATAGAGTGGTCTCGAATTCCTGAAGATATTTCTCTTGAACTTCCTTTGAAAATCTGAAGCCCAATTCACCATCTTTATTCAGCAGGGAGAACATGTGTCCGTTCGCTGAGGTATAGACCATCTTCTTACCCTTGCGTTCAAATCGTGGGCACTTTTCGACTAATTGGTCATAGCGCGCCAGTTTTTCTTCCCACATACCTTTCTCCTTTTACAAATAAGATTGGCTTATCGAGTAACTGTGTCCAAGCACCGAAGAATCATTAAAAACCTCGGGGATTTTGCCTTGCACGTAAATATCCTCTTCGAGCACATATCTCACTCCAAGTTTCTGCGTTTACTCTATTGAAGTTCCTCCCTCGTACTTGGCAAATACGTGACCAGCAATGTGAATTTACTAGTGCATCGCTTGGAAGAGTTTGCTCCTGAATCATTAGTAGTATTTTCTTGTCACTGAGATCACAAATACATTCCATAACCGTACCTCAATAAAGTTTTTTCCTTATACTCCAGCTTGCATCCAAACGCCGATGATCAAAATGATCTGCCCCAAATGATAGGCTGCCATATTCTTGACACGCCCGTTCTTGATCGGTTCGACGAATTTATTCCATGCCAGGATCGCATCCGAGAGCATGAAGAGAGCTGCGCCGAGGCTGACTGTGAAGGCTGCCTCCAGCGACCAATCCGTGCGGAAGAGGGTGAAGAGGGCGGAGATCTGCATAATGGCGATGACGGCGGTATAGGCGAGAACGGGTTTCTGTAGAGAGGTTTTGCCCTGCTTTTCCAAGCCCGCCGAAATGTGACGATAAAGTTCCTTGCCGATGGCGGCAACAAAAAAGACGAAGAATAACCCCAAGGGCGTGAAAGGTGGCAGGCTGAGATTAAACCCGATGACATAAGCCACATGTGCCAGCAAAAAGGCCACCAAGCCTGCTATGAACTGTTCCTTGGGGAGCATCAGAAAGATATCGCCCATCATCGAAAGGATCAAGCCGATCCCGAACCAAAGGGCGATCCCGTTCAAGCCGACGGTGCTGATGAGCCAGCTAAAGAGGAAGACCATTGTGACGGGTTTGAGAAAATATTCGAGTTTTTTCCAGCCCTTGTAAACGGCGTACCAATCGAGGGCGGCAGCGAGGAAGGTCAGGATGAGGAGGAAGTGCATTTTGGGCTCCTTTGATGGTTTATGCCATCACGAGGGAGCGAAGCGATTTCCCCACAAATGGGAGATTGCCGCGCCCTTCGACAGGCTCAAGGCTCGCAATGAGGCGCTATCTATTTCTTCGGGGTGTAACCAAAACGACGCAGGTAGGATTCGTTATTGCGCCAATCTTTGAGGACTTTCACACGTAATTGCAAAAAAACTTTGCGTCCGCTCATAGCTTCGATCTCCTTGCGGGCAGCGGAACCGATCTTTTTGAGCGTGCGCCCCCCCTGCCCGATGACGATCCCTTTTTGAGAGTCGCGCTCTACGAAGAGAGTCGCGGCGATGTAGGCACCCGCATCCCCGCGTTCGGTGAACTCATCCACGCGGACGGCGATGCTGTGCGGGATCTCATCGCGCAGGAAGATCAGGCAGGCTTCACGGATCAGCTCGGCGGCGATATCACGCTCGTAGATGTCAGTGACCTGGTCTTCGGGGTAGTCGGGTGGGCGCTCAGGGAGACGCTCGATAATGGCGTCGATGATCTCGTTGCGTCCGTCGCCGCGCGTGGCGGAGAGGGGAATCACGTCGTCGGCTTCGGGGAAGATGTCGTGGTAGGCACGTTGACGGGTTTTTGTTTCTTCGGCGGTTAATCTGTCTGATTTATTGGTAGCAAGTAGAAGAGGCGGGCGACGCTTTAATGTCAATAAAAGGTTGGCGATGAGGTGGTCTTCCTCGGTCGGTTTAACGGAGGCGTCCACGAGCCAGAGGATCAGATCCACACCTTCCAGTGCTTCTTCTGCGTTGAGATTAAGGGCTTTCCCCAATTTATGGTGCGGATTATGGATGCCGGGCGTATCGACGAAAACGATCTGGGCATTTTCCGTGGTGTAGATGCCGAGTTGGGCGCGACGTGTGGTTTGGGGACGCGGCGAAACGGCTGCGATCTTTTGCCCTAGCAGGGCGTTGATGAGGGTGGATTTGCCGACATTGGGACGCCCGATGACGGCGACAAAACCGGAGCGATAGGGTTGGGTCATGGATTTTCCTGTGGGTGAAGATGTGCATAGCGCATCTTATTATGTTGGTCTTTCCCCAGTTTACCACGCTGGCATTAATCTATCGCTTTGGCTTTCTCCAGTGCTGCCACGAGTGCATCGACATTGACGGGTTTGCTGACGTAATCATCCATTCCGTTTGCGAGATACTTCTCACGGTCGCCTTCGAGGGCGTGTGCGGTCATGGCGACGATATAAGGCTGACGATCTTGCGACCATTTGGCACGGATCTTTTGCGTGGCTTCGTCACCATCCATTTCGGGCATTTGAATATCCATGAAGACCACATCATAGGTCTGACGTTCGAGCGCTTCGATAGCTTCCACGCCATTGCCAGCAATATCTGCACGATAACCTAATTTTGAAAGTAATTTTGTGGCAACTTTTTGATTGACCATATTATCTTCGGCAAGCAAAATGCGCAGTGGATGGCGCTCGGCCATGGTGGCGTCGATCGTTTTTGCTTTTTCTTTTTTCTTTTCAGGCACTGGTGCGGTTGCAATGATCCCGGTCAGGATATTGAAAAGGTTGGAGGTCTTAATGGGTTTGCTCAGAAATGCAGAGATCCGTGCATCGCCAGAGCGCGCTTTCTCACGTTTGATCGAGGTCAAAATGATCAATGGCAGAGAACCTTCAATATTCATTTCGTTGATCTTTTGTGCCAACGTAAAGCCATCCATTCCTGGCATTTGCATATCGAGAATGGCAATATCAAATTTTTGTCCTGTTTTTAGTAATGCCAAAGCTTCAGCGCCTGATTCTACAGCGCGGGGTTTCATACCCCATGATTCGGTTTGCTTGATCAGGATCAAACGATTGGTCTCATTATCATCGACGATCAAGATCCGCTTTCCAACCAGCAGGGGTTGGACACCATCTTCTGTGGTTGGTTTTGCATCGGGTTGAGCATCCACCAGGATCGTAAAGTGGAAAGTGGAGCCTTTCCCTTCTTCGCTCTCGACCCAGATGGCACCGCCCATTCTTTCCACTAATTCCTTGCTGATGGCTAATCCCAGCCCGGTCCCGCCATACTTGCGGGTTGTGGAGGTATCCACCTGGCTGAAGCTGTGAAAGAGTTTATCAACTTTGTTTTCCGGGATGCCGATGCCCGTATCGCGGATGCTGAAGGTCAGCTCGTGTTGATCATTTTCTACAAG
>CAZASG010000023.1:0-56621 GCA_964487745.1 uncultured Anaerolineaceae bacterium
CCACCCATGCTACAGGCATACGAGGGTCTTCTGCTGCACTCGCGCCCCCACCTTTATAGGCAAATCCCATGAAAAAAGTGAAGACGATTGGCATCGCAGCAATGAAAAGGAAAGATTTTTTATCACGAAAGATCTGGCTAAGATCCTTGATGGTTAGGTCTAATATCTTCATCATTATTCTCCTGTGCTAAGCAAAACGCTTGCCAAAATTATTTGCGCCAACGAGGAACATCAGGGTGCCCATCAAGATCATGATGGCAAATGGCAGCCATATCTCGGTAAGGGGAGCACCTTCCAGAACCAGTTTCCATATTTTGATGACCCAACCTTGCGGGGTGAAATTTGCCAGCATGGTGAAGGCCTCGGGCATGTTGATATTGGCCGTGAATAAGCCACCCAACATGCCTAGAGCGGTCAAACCACCACCTAAAATGGGACCAGCCTGCTGCGTGGTTTTGACGAGCGAGATGAGCAGTACACCCAACCCCGTTGCTGCGGCGACCTGTCCCAGTAATGCCAAAAGAACGGGGAGTGGGTCCCCCCAGTTGATGCCAAAGGCGTAATGCGAAGCGGTGATCAGCACAACGCCCTGCACAAGAACAGACAGGAATACGGCCAAAAACTTCCCGACCAGAATGGTTGTATGCCGAACGGGGGTTGTGAAAAGACGTGCCAAGGTACCTTCTTCATTCTCACGCAAAATGGACATCATCGAATATGCTCCGGTGAAAAAGGCGAAGAAAGCCATTTGCCCGGCAGTCATTGGGCCAAAGACTTTTTGAAGCGGGTCTTCTGCTTCTTTCCCCGCTGAGGGGGCGACCATGATAAGTGCGGCGTCTGCGGGATTATGAAAAAGATCGCGTTGAAAATCGATATACCAATTTGAATAAGCGTCTATCGTCGTTGAGATTTGGGCAGGATCAGGGGAAAGCCCATTGGCAACTTGGCGCTCAATCAGTGTTTGAATGGCAATCCCGCCGCCAGCAGCACCATCGAGAACAGCACGCACCATATTTTCGGTGATCTGGGGTGCGTAGCTCAAGGTTGGGTCGCTGATAATCAGAATGGAGATATCGCCATCTTCTCCAAAGAAGCCATCGCTGAAGCCTTCAGGGATTATGACGGCAACGCCGATCTCTTGGGCATCCAATGCTGCTCGGGCGGAGGCTTCGTCTGTGTAGTCTGTGGCGGTGATCCACGATGCGACACTTTCGTCGAAGAAGATGCTGCGGATGTCGTTGCCAAAAGGATGATCGAGCGGGGAGTTGGCGGAAGCTGTATCGGCATTGACGATGCCCACGTTAATGGCAGGCAAGCCAGAGGTTGAGTCCGATCCGCTGCCGAAGGAGAGGTAGATCAATCCAACCAGCGAAAGCGGTGCGATCATCGTCATCCCCACGGCGAAGGCGCTCCTGAACGAGCGCAAAAGGTCTTTGAAGGCAATTGTCAGGATCATCATCTTAGTCCCTCAGGGCACGTCCGGTTAGGTGAAGGAAAACGGTTTCAAGGTTGGGCTCTTGAATATCAACGGAGGTGATACGCACATCGGCTTTTGCGGCAACATCGAAGAGACGAGGCAGGACGAGATTGCTATCATCGACGAGAAGCGTGACAAGCCCGTTCTCTGCGTCGATGCGAGAAACGCCATCGACAATACGCCACTGGTCAAAAATAGCGGAAGATTCTGTGTTGATGGTCAGGTCGATGCGAGTTTGCTCGCCGACCAGTTTAATGAGTTCATCGTGCGTGCCAATGGCAATGATCTTGCCCTGATCCATGATGGCGATATGGTCGGAAAGCTCGGCAGCTTCTTCCATATAATGCGTGGTGTAAAGTACGGTCATGCCCTGTTGATTGAGGGCTTTGACATTATCGAGAATGTGACGGCGGGATTGGGGGTCAATGCCAACGGTTGGCTCGTCCATGATGATGACATCGGGTTTGTGGAGCAGGGCTGCGCCGATATTGACGCGCCTTTTCATACCGCCCGAGAATTTCCCCACACGATCTTTTTGACGTTCTGTTAAGCCGATGATCTCAAGAATTTCATCGACACGGGTTTTGAGTGCCCCACCACGCAAGCCATACATCTTGCCCCAAAAGTTGAGATTTTCACGGGCAGAAAGATCGGGATACAGAGCTATATCCTGCGGAACAACGCCCAACGATGATTTTGCTTCCTGGGGGTTTTTATCCACAGCATAGCCCATAATGCTCAGGTCGCCTTCATCGGCTGCGAGCAAGCCCGAAAGCATGGAAATGATCGTCGATTTCCCTGCGCCATTTGGGCCTAATAAGCTGAATATCTCGCCCTGTTCTGCGGCGAAATCAGCACTATCAACGGCTTGCAAGTCGCCGAATGATTTTTTTAGCTTTTTTACTTCGATTGCGTTCATTGTTTTCTCCTTGCCCCCAGTATAGAAAATACGCCCCACTTACGCTACTGTGCCTTTGGGAAAAGGATACTGTACCTTCGTACAGTGAACCTACGGACAGTAGTATGCCCGTCAATACTGATATAAAATAAGGGTACTATGCAAAAAAACTCAGACAAGAAATACTTCAAAGTAGAGCGTGATCCAGACCTATTCGTCTGGTTCATGACTCTGGTCGTTGCCGGCATGTATGTGCTCACCTTATATAATGAGCCACTCACACGGCAGCTCAGCGTATTTATTCCTTTCACTATTTTGGTCATCGCCCATATAACCCTCCATTGGCGATTAGGGAAGTTCATAGACGGGACATCAAAACTATTCTGGTATATCGCCATTCAAGGGGTGCTGGCTCTCGCGATCTCGATCATTTCAAAAAATTCAGGGATGAGCTTTGCATTATTCATGGCTTTAGTTGGTGAAGGCATCGGTATTTTTGGTGTAACTCGTCAAGGGGTATTGACTGGTGCCTATTATCTGACATTGCTCATTATCACTCTCCTGCAACTTCAGGATGATATGGTCTCTCTGTGGGGGGGAGCAAGCATTGCAATAACAACGATATTTGTCGTTATCTACGTTTCTCTTTATATGCGCCAACATGAAGCACGCGAAGATGCCCAATCTCTGGCAGCCGAACTCGAAGCCGCCAATCGTCAACTCGCAGAATATGCCGCACAAGTTGAAGATCTCACCATCATGAACGAACGTCAGCGTATGGCACGAGAACTCCACGATACACTCTCTCAGGGGCTGGCAGGCATCATTCTCCAACTCGAAGCCACCGAAGCACATCTCGATCGTGAGCGCATAGAAAAAGCAAAGTCCATCGTTACAGAAACGATGGCACAAGCACGTAATACGCTTTCAGGCGCACGTAATGCCATCGACGATCTACGTCAAACTTCTTTGGATGATCTGGACGCTGCACTACGCCTTGAGATATCCCGTTTCACGAACGCCACCGGCATCCCATGCAGCTACCAAGCGGACCAAACCCCGCCCTTGCCTGATACCGTACAAGAAGCAATTGTGCGGTCCGTAGCAGAAGCCCTCACCAACATCGCCCGACATGGCCAGGCGAGCGATGTGACAGTCACTCTTTCATTGGCAGAAAAAAGCCTATTGGTCAGCGTACAAGATAATGGTCAGGGTTTCGATCCGCAAGCTATTCCATCAGGCCATTATGGTATTCTTGGCATCCGCGAACGTGTACGTCTCATTAATGGCAGTGTCAATATTCAAAGTGAAATTGGTAAAGGCACAAAAGTGGAAGTTAAGTTCCCTCTCCCTTTGGGAGAGGGCTAGGGTGAGGGTACTATGATCAAACTCATTATCGCCGACGACCATAATATTATCCGTCAGGGCTTACATCTCATCCTTGAGACCGAAGATGATTTCGAGATCATCGCTGAAGCCTCTGATGGGGGCGAAGCTGTCACCCTATGTGCCGAGCATCAACCAGATGTGGTGCTAATGGACCTCCGCATGCCCGGCATGGACGGACTGACTGCCATCGAAAAGCTCCGCGAGACCCAGCCCGAGATCGCCGTCGTCATTCTGACCACCTTCAACGAAGACGAACTCATGTTGCGCGGCTTACAGGCTGGAGCACGTGGCTATTTGCTCAAAGACACCGACCGCACCGCGCTTTTCGATACCATCCGTGCTGCAGCGCGTGGAGAAACGCTGCTCAAACCGGAGATCATGGCACGCGTGCTCGCCAAAGTCGGCAGCACATCAAAGTCATCTTCGAAAATACAGAGCGACATCTCCCTGACCGAACGAGAACTTGAAGTACTTAAAGCCGTCGCACGTGGAGACCGCAGCAAGGAAGTTGCCGTCCAACTTGGCATCTCCGAACGAACGGTCAAAGCTCATTTGGGGAATATCTACAGCAAATTTGGAGTCGATTCACGAGCAGCGGCGATCGCGGTTGCTGCGCAAGAAGGGATATTAGGGGAGCTGTAAGATTTCCACGCCATCATCCCCTTGGGCCCATAGCGCAAAGCCTCCGCCAGATGTTCAGCTTCACTTTTGAGCATAGCGCTGAAAAAAGATGCCTAACACACATCTCTTGTGACAACCATTCAGAAATATTTCATCAAAACATAACGCTGCAATATACACATAAGAAACAACAACCATGATGACAGGAAGGCTCTTGATGCCTATATATGAGCAAAACCTAAACGGAACGTATTCAGATTCATTTCTCTAATCAAGATGGTATCTACAAAAGAAAAGAGGCTGGATAAGTTTCCAGCCTCTTTTTTAGGGAGGATTATAACCCTGAAAAAACAGCATATCGATACATGCTGAGGTTATCACATCAAAATTACTTCAACCCCGCTGAATGCCTTGCACACATAAATCTCAGGCTTTAGGCCTGTTCTCTCTGAGTAACTCTGTCGGATATTTTCAACAAAAGCATTCGATACCTCATCTTGTACGAGCGCAACGGCGCATCCACCAAAGCCACCGCCTGTCATACGGGCGCCGTAGCAGCCAGGCCGGGATTGTGCCAACGCGACCATGATATTCAGCATCGCCATTGGTGATCTCAAAGTCATCACACATGCTGATGTGGCTGGCGTTCATCAGATTGCCAATTTTCTCCGCATCTCCTGCTGTCTTGGCTTGGGCAGCGGCGAGTACACGTTCATTTTCCGAGATAACGTGACGGGCTCTTTTGCCGGGCAGCACGTCCAACTCGTCAGCGACCAGGTTGAAGTCCGCGAGCATTACGTCGCACAGATGGGAGACGCCGAAATGTGCGGCAGCGGTCTCGCATTCTTCGCGGCGCTCGTTATATCCCGACTTTGGTCATGAAGGATTGCCAGGTTTTGCAGATCAAACGCTATTGTTTATGAATAGATTATAGAGATTGCGTTCGCCAATGAAGGTGCATCTTTTACGCTAGCAAATTGCAAAAGGCTTTGTCCAGCTCGCTTGCTTATAGAAAACACTGCTAATGTAGCTTTAACAAAAAACACTCCCCATATCACTTTGATACAGGGAGTGCGGCATGATGGTTTATCGTTTTTCAGAGCATACCCATAAACCAGTATGCCACAAGATTTGCCATTTTATAGCCTATAGAGCTTATTTCACCCACATGTAGGGGGTAAAACTGTGTAATTTCAGATCACTGCAACTCGCGGACGAAATTTATACCCGTATACACGGTTTCTACCGCACTAGGCAAGTAACTGTAATGGTGTAAGGGGAAAAAATCCATACTCCAACCTTTTATATTGGCGATACAATCACAACAGTCAACAATATGGTGAGAGCAAGGTTGGTTATGCCCATATATGAGTGATATGTACATAGAAGGACGTGCAATCTGGTGGATTACACGTCCTTTTGCATTATGAGTAACCAGTCAATAAAAATTACGCTAACAAACTACTCCGCCGTAGGAATTGTGCATTGATTGCTACAACGATCGTACTTAAAGACATCAAAACTGCACCGACTGCCGGAGAGAGTAATATTCCCCAGGGAGCCAAAATTCCCGCTGCGAGAGGTAAAGCAAAGATGTTGTATCCCGCTGCCCACCATAGGTTTTGGATCATTTTCCTGTAACTCGCACGACTAAGGGAAAAAATCTTGACGACATCCAGCGGGTTGCTTTTGACCAAGACAATTCCCGCAGATTCAATCGCTACATCCGTGCCCCCACCGATCGCAATACCCACATCTGCACGTGTCAGAGCAGGCGCATCATTAACCCCATCTCCAACCATTGCCACACGCCGACCTTGTGCCTGCAAGTCAACAACTTTTTTGTCTTTATCTTCAGGCAAAACCTCAGCAAAAACCTGGTCGATGCCTAGTTCATCGGCAACCGTTTGTGCCACTGCCTGACTATCCCCGGTGAGCATAGCTACCTGTATATTCATGGTGTGCAATTTGGCAACTGCTTCCTTGCTTTCGCGGCGAATGACATCTGCAAGCGCGAAGGCAGCAATTGCCTTCTCATTTTGGAAGAGATAAACACTGCTTTGCCCTTGAGCGGATGCGCGTTCTGCAAACTCATCCAGGCCAGCAGGAAGCCCCGCCCCTAGCATTTCCAGCATGCGTGGACCACCAATATGAACTCTCTCTCCATTGCTTATGACTTTCACCCCACGCCCTTTGATCGCTTCAAAATGGCTAACGTTCGGAAGTTCCAATCCACGTACTTCAGCAGTTCGGCGAATACCTCGCGCAATGGTATGTTCTGAGTCCCCTTCGACTGCGGCAGCAAGAGCCAAAGCCTTGCTTTCGCTCCACCCTTCCACTGTGGCAATCGCGACCACACCAAATTCTCCCAATGTCAGCGTGCCGGTTTTGTCAAAGATAACTGTATCAATTTCACGAGCGGTTTCCAGAGCCAAGCGATCTCGAACCAGAATTCCATTTTCTGCGCCCATTGATGTTGTAATTGCCACCACTAGTGGCACAGCCAAGCCCAGTGCATGGGGGCAGGCAATGACCAGCACGGTCGCAACACGGGCAACCACTTCTACATTGAAACCCACGCCAATTGTCCAAAGAACAGCCGTAAGAAAGGCAACAATAAAGGCAACGTAGAAAAGCCAACCCGCTGCTTTATCTGCCAAAATTTGAGTATCGGATTTGCTTTGCTGGGCTTGCTCAACAAGACGCATAATACCCGCCAATGCGGTCTCATCACCAAGCGCATTCACTCGTACCCGCAGGCTCCCATCTCCATTGATCGTGCCAGCAACAACTTGATCGCCCCGTTTCTTCGTAACCGGCAGGGATTCGCCTGTGATCATCGCTTCGTTCACATCGGATTGCCCTTCAATGACTTCCCCATCCGCAGGGACACTGGTTCCAGGGCGGACGAGGAGCAAATCATTTTTCCGCAAAGCTGTTAGGGAAATCTCACGCACGCGTCCATCAGGTTCGATCCGTTCCGCCGTATCAGGCAGTAGTTTGGCTAAGGCATCCAGCGCGCCGGATGCCTGCCGGACAGAACGCATCTCCATCCAGTGCCCCAGAAGCATGATGTCGATCAGCGTGACCAACTCCCAGAAGAATCCACTTTCAGTCGGCAGAAAGAGTGCTGCAAGACTATAAGTAAAGGCAACGCCTATCGCCAGCGAGATGAGGGTCATCATGCCAGGTTTACGGTTGCGAATTTCAGGCACAGCCATTTCCAGAAAGGGTAGTCCCCCGTAGAAGAAAATGCCCACCGCAAAAACTGGTGTTATCCAATTGCTACCTGGAAAGGTTGGTATGGGAAAATCCAGCCAGCTCTGAATGGAAGGGCTGTACAGGAGAACCGGAATGGAAATCAGCAAACTGACCCAAAATCGTTCTCGGAACATTTGCTCATGCCCGCTGTGATCGGTATGTCCCGCGTGGTCACCATGCCCACCTTCGTGTCCCTTATGGTCAGAATGAGCCATGTCTTTAGCGCTCTCATCATGCATCTGATGATCATGATGCATGCCATGCTCTTGATGTGCAGTGTGCGCCTGATCAGCTTTTTTGTGGTGTTTATGTTTGTCGTCCATATTTCGTTCCTTTTCTTGATAAACCGAATATTCCAGTAAAGTCAGTATAGAGGCAAGTCGTAATCTCTAACAGCGTTATTCGGCGCAGTAAGAAACAGGCAATTTGGCGTATATAAAAAATCCCGCAGAGTAACGCTGCGGGATTTTTGAAAGAGAAGAGTGCATTACTGCAAATCTTTTTTCATGCTTTCATATTCTTCGCGATCCAACTCGCCACGCGCATAGCGTTGATCGAGTATTTCACGCGCACTTTGTTCACCTTTAGATTGTGTCGGAAGCTGAAGGTTTGAACCGCCTAGCGCTTGAACCAGCAAGACGATTCCCACGATCACAATAATCCAAAAGAGGATCATTCCAAAGCCACCAAAACCCATCATCCTATTACTCCTTTCTTTTATTCTTTTCTTAGGCTTCAACGCGATAATTTCGCATCATGCCCATATCTTCATGTTCGAGATTATGGCAGTGGTACAGATATAAACCGGTGAAATCCTCGAACTTGAGCAGGATCTTGACACGCTCACCAGGCATCACCAACACTGTGTCATGCCAACCCTCATCAACAAAACCTTCATTGAGCGATACCCAGCCTTCCCCTCCAGAGCGCTCAATGATCTGGTATTGCAATCCGTGAACATGCATCGGATGTGGTAATGACATCCCACCACCCATCATTCCCATACCACCGCCAGCTCGATTCATAAACTCCCAAACTTCCAGATCGCCAAGCTTGACGATCTCATTTCTGGCGACACTTTCCATTTCGAAGGTGCGTCCATTCAATGTCCAGCCCATGCCCATGCCCATTGCCATCTCAAATTCACGCGGTGAGCGGCGGTTGACGGCATCTGCTTCACTGTGCCAGGTTATGGACGAAAGGTTTTCAGGCAAAGGCGCAGAAACATTCTCTGTACGTTCTACATTCACCTGCATAATCGTGAATTCTGAGTCTCCATCCGGTGCTTCAGATGGAAAGTTGATCAATTGCAGTTGATCGCCAACTTTGTAGTCGCTAAAATCAACCCAGATGTCCACGCGCTGTGCGGGGGCAAGGGTGATATATTGCTGTTCAAGTGGCTTTTCGAGCAAGCCGCCATCTGTGGCAATGATCTTGAAAGGTGTTCCATCGTCCCAGCCAAGTTTATAAATGCGAGAGTTCGAACCGTTATGCAAACGCAGGCGATAGGGACGCGTAGCGACGGGCAAATTAAAATCTACTTGTCCATTGACCAGAATGCGATTCCCTAAAAAGCCCATCATCTGATCCATCATGCCATTACCGCCATAGACCAGTTGATTGTCGTCATCAAAGAGGCGATCCTGGATCACAACTGGCAGGTCATAGTCACCTGATGGCAATCCCAGCTTACTCTCTTCATCATCGCTAATCAGGAAGAGACCAGCCAAACCAGCATATGCCTGTACACCAGTCCGCCCGTGTGGATGCGGGTGATACCAATATGTGCCAGCACGATCTAGAACTGTGAATTCATAGACATAGGTTTCACCCGGCTCAATCGCCAAGCGAGGGTGACCATCGGCTTCCACCGGAACGTGCAATCCATGCCAGTGGACAATGGATTTTTCTCGAAGCTCATTTGTAAAGTAAACGCGGAGCCGTTGTCCCTTTTTCACATTAAAGATCGGACCCAGGTAGCTATCTGGAACGATTTTCAAAGAGTCAGCGGGACCGCTCAGGATTTCACCCTGATACCGCCAAACTCGCGTTGCCTTGCCAGGAAGGATTTTCACTTCACTTTCTACTGCTTTGAGCGCAACTTCTACATCGAAGGATAGATCACCATTCGGGGATAATTCATCAGCCGGGACTACTGTCGGGGGAGATAGTAGCTTGGTAACTTCTTCTGGGACACAAGCGTTCAAAAGTGCTGCCCCACCTGTAATACCAAGAAGACGTAAAAAATCTCGTCGTGAAAGTTTTTTTGGGGTCATTCATTTGCCTCAAACACTAGATAAAGGTAGGTTTTTTCTCTGTTGCCAGGCCATACTATAGCGCAGAGTTGTGTATAACTTATGTACATTCGATGAAATATCTGTGAGAAGAACGAGGGTGTCATATTACCTGTCTCACCCCTTTCGATTCAGTAATGATTTTTTCTACGCCTTCCAGGTGCAATCCGATTTGTTGTTGCCAAGCATACATTCTTCCAAACAGTTTCAGGATATTGGCTTTCTTGTCTGCAGGCAACTGATTAAGATTGGCTGCAATTTGATCGAATGGAATGGACAGGTCAGTTTTCGGGATATTGCCAGCATTTCCTGAAAATCGTCCACAATGAATTCAACGCAAGGATTTTTCAATCGCAAATAAAGACACCGCGCTTTGGAAATTCCTTGGCGCGGTGTCTCTTAGATAATGCAATTTATTGGATTATTAGCTGACGGGCTGGATGCCAAATTTTTCGGCTACTTCAGGTGTGATCAAGCCTAATAAAGCATAACCAAGACCAGCAACCACCAGTCCGAGCAGGGTGAATGCGATACCCAGCACGATAGCTCCGTAAGAAACACCTATTGCCATAGCGGATAGGCTCAGTGAAGTTACAAGCCCAGCAGCAGTCAACTGAGTGTTTCTGGCAGCATTCGCGACGGGATTACCGTTTTCATCTTTCAAGGCTTCATCTGGGTTACTTGTTCCTGCTGGGTCACCACTTTCTACAGCAAAACGCCCCATCTCAGCGTAAGTTAACTCACCGGTATATTTAGCAGCATGCTCCTGAATAATTGCCGACATACTCAATGCAGTGGGAATATCAGTAACCGGGGTATTCGGAATCGAGGCATCACCGGGCGTTACAATGTTTTGGCTCGCTAACTGCTGACCAATGAATGATTGGACATAGACCCCTGTACCAACTGTGAACAACCCTGCGAGGGCAAAAATGACCCCGATCGCGACAACCATTTTAGGGAAAAGTCTTGCGTTTTTCATATCAAACTCCTTTAGGACTGAAATTATTTATTACTGACGGCAAGGTAAATTAGGGTAGACAACACAACTAATCTATGCTGAGCGCCTGTAAGAAATTATTCTTGAATTGGAATGATTTTAAAATAACAGCATCAAAGCAAAAAGCGTCATCTTGCCTATATTTGGATAGGCAATTTGGCTTACTAATGCAATAAGGAATTAACCTGAGTTGCGACCTTGTTTGCGATATCCCTGTTACAGCTATTGAACGATTGTTACCAGTGCATATCCATGCTGTACTGCGCGTGGCTTCAAATCAAAAATTGATCTCTTTTTTCTGGCAGTACCATCCAACTTATTTTAGGTAGAAACTTGATTTAATTCGTATAAAAATTCCGACAAAAGAACAAAATAACCGGCAAGCGTAAAATGGCTTAGCTACCCGTAAACTTTTTGGTTCATCTTGATTTCCAAAAGAAAATGCCCCTTCTCGGGGCATTTTCTTTTGGAAATCAAGGGAGGGTCACGTCATACCAAGCACATCACCTAATTTATTTATTCAGCGTAGATATTATATTTTCTTCAAGCAATTCGCCTGGTTGCTCACCCAGACTTTGCCAAAGAATGTCCCCAGCGGGATTTACCAAAACATAGGATGGATGACCCTGTAATTTAAATTCCTGAAAAATAGGTCTTCCTTCTTCTGAATTTGCATCAATATGTCGAAATTCGACATCATCGCTATAAATCTCTTCAAGCCCGTTCACGACGGGTTCCATGCGTGCTCAAGGCACTCAACCATCTGTATAGAAAAAGAGGAAGGTTAAACGGTCTTGTGCTGGGGCGAAGAGTGTGTTGTTTTTCTCTCCGCAGGCACCCAGTAAGAATGCCATAATCCCAAAGATTGCGAATAAGAAACGAAAGCGCATAATATCTCCTTTCATGAAAATTCTCTCTCAATAAATCCTAAGATGAGTCTGATGAAGTTGCTATGGGCAGAATCGCCTATTACTTAATTAGCGGCAATTTTACACTCACGTTGGTACCGCTACCCGGAGCTGTTTGGATATCTATTTCTGCCCCGATCAACTCTGCCCTTTCATACAGTCCCAATAACCCAAAATGGCCGCTGGGAGTAAATTCAGCAGGGCTTTCCGGATGTTCAAAGCCTCGACCATCATCTGAAATATCTAGAATAAGCTGGCCTGATTGGAATTCGATCTTTATATCAACCTGGTTTGCATCAGCATGGCGTTGAATATTATTGAGTGCTTCTTGTGATATGCGGTAAAGCGCTAATTCCACATCAGGGGGAAGACGATGTTCAATCCCCGATTTCTGAAATTTGATAGCAACTTTTGAAGAATCCTGTATTTCTTGAGCCAGCATATCCAGTGCAGCGACCAGGCCCAAATCATCGAGATAAAGCGGACGTAGTGCGCGTATCAGGCGGCGCAAGTCACTAATTGTTTCCGTGGCCATACGTTGTAATTCATCCAATTTTTCAGATGCAAGTTCTTCTTTTCCAACATCTATTTGCATCAGGTGAATACGTTGATTGAGTGCGATCAGATCCTGAATGGTCTCATCGTGTAACTCGCGTGCCAGGCGTTGCCGTTCATCTTCTTGCCCGGTTGTGATCGCCCCAATATAACCACGCAGACTGTTCTGAGCAACTTGTACTTTGCCTGCCAAATAAATCAGTGCATTTTGGAGACGTTGTATTTCATCAATACCGCCTACAGAAGTTTCTATGTTGTCAAAGTTGCCCCATGCCAATTCGCGAGCATGACCTTCCAAAACCTGGAGCGGCTGGATGATCTTCCGCGCTCCAAACCATAAAGCTACCAAAGATAGTAAAAGCACAGGAACAAAAACAAGAGGGGCAAAAAGCGTCGTATTTAGGAGTGGCGTGGAAACTGATTCCCAAGGTTCTTCGAGTATCAATGCCCAACCAATCGCTTCAACATTACTATAGGCAACGACATGTTCGCCTTCCTCGGTGGGCGTATAAATCGTACCGCTTTCTCCACCCAAAGCTTCACGCACGCCAGGGTGCTCAAGTGGGTTGGTGAATTGCAGATCGCTTTGAGCGGTGAATAATACCTCTCCGTTAGGAGTGATCAGGTAAACACTTCCCTCTCGGTCTTGATGAAACAAATCGCTCAATATCTCTTCTGCAATAGCAGTAGGATGAAACGCCCCAATTAGAATGGGAGCATTTGGAGTTGCCGCAGCGTTTACCAGAACGATTGGCTTGCTTCCATCTACGGATGGGATAACAGAAGAAAAACTTGTTTCCGGATCCACCCCTGTGAGCATTGTTTTTAGTTCGGTTGCCTGCGCTTCTGTTGGCTTTGTCCAAAGGGCTGGGTCGCCTAAATAAGCAAGTAATTCACCATTTGGAGAATAGAAAGCCATGCCTGCATCAAAATCTGATGCCAGATAAGTTGATGAATACAGGATAAGTTCTGGTGGGTGTCCATCTGCCGCACGCAGAGACAAGGTTTGTAGAGCATTAGCCCGATAGCTTAGTGTTTCGCTTATTGCTTGTGCAGCTGTTCGCGCAGCGCGTTCATCCCGCTCCCCAACCATAGTGCGCATGCCCCGTTGATGTAAAAACAAACTTCCAAATGTTACCAACAAGAGAAGTGTAATTAGAGGGAAAAGAACCCAAACAAAAAGCTGTAGTGTTAATCCACGCCAACGAAAACCGGGTAGAGGAAGAACTGTCTTTTTTTCTTTTTTCATCCTATTGCGACATTAATTAGGGATAATCATTTGGTATCTATCTGACCAAGGTCAGAGGACAGCCACCCCAGCGAAACAGCCCGCATGACCGCTTCAGTCCGACTGGCAGACTGGAGCTTGTTAAATATATGAGCCAGATGTCCTTGTACAGTGCGGTCACTAATGCCAAGTTGAACGCCAATGGCCTTATTTGTATATCCCTTTCCAACCAATATCAAAACTTCCATTTCTCGCTTTGTTAGTTCCTCAGCTGGTGGCGGTTCATTATCCTGAGCGATTTGGGTCATCATTTTGCTCAGAATTTTTCCATCTAATGCAGAATTCCCTGCATGGACATCACGAACCGCTCGGATGATCTCACGAGGCGCTGCCGTTTTAAGAACATAGCCATTTGCCCCAGCCTGTAATACAGCCATTACATAGGGGGCGTCATCATACGCTGTAAGAATTAATACCCCGACATTGACGTGGCGCTTACGCACCCAGTTTGTCACTTCGATCCCCGTTGCTTTTGGCATCTGGATATCTAGCACAGCCACATCTGGTTGATGTGTTGAAATGAGTTCCTTGGCGCTTTCGCCATCGTCAGCTTCAGCAACGACTTGTATATCCTCGGCTTGCTCCAAAAATTGACGAATGCCAGCACGTACCACTGCATGATCGTCTGCTAATAAGACTCGGATAACTGGAGATGAAGGTTTCATAAAACGATTTTACTATATACACTACTCATAGAAACTGTTCTGGGTATAGGATATCCACCATTGATACTCGCGCTCTTCTTGTCCCCAGGAACTTTTGATGTAGCTCAGAACGAAACCAATCTCTTCCTCTGTGAGGATCTCTTTGAACGCAGGCATATCCCCATTTTCCGGCAACCCACCATCTGTTGTGATCTGGACTAGAAGGGCGTCAGGGTGATGCCAAGTATGCCCGCTACTATCATGGGGTGGTGGCTGCAAAGTGCCATCTGCATTAGGAGTTTTCCAATTTTTTGCACCTTCCAAATTGACACCATGACAAGAAGCGCAATACTGGGAATAGAGTTCTTCTCCTTTTGCGACTTCCTCCGGGATAAGCGCGGGGATGGGTGGTGCAGAAATTCCATTGATCGTTACAGGTTTACCCTCATTGGCAGTCTTATCACGTAATAATATGCCACCGACAACCAGAATGAGAACCAATCCCCCAAATAACCAAAAGCGATTGCTAAAAACTCTTTTCATGTGAACACCTTCGGAATCGTGTTTTGATTATTCTGCGTTGGGTTCAGGTGCGCGATTACGATTGACTTTGACAAATTGACTTGCCAGCTTTTCATCAAAGGTTTCAAAACGTAGCAATTGTCCCCAGGAAGTCATCACTAGCGGAACATCAATTGTTGAGCGGGGGAAGGCGATCAATTTATAGTTGTCAAATTCATCCATCACATCTTGAATTTCTGTCTTGAGTGTCTCACAGCCGGTTTCATCAAGCAGGTTACAGTTGTACCAAAAGATGACGTAGCCATGTTCAAGATTATGTCCGATATACCCTTCCGGATAAGGATATTGTGCTTGTGGGGAAGCTTCATCATAAAATCCAGCCTCAAACTCATGCCCATAATGTTTCCCGGATGTAGGCGGGTCTGAGTTAAAGGGACCGGGATCTGTACCTTCTTCAACGTGTGCCCCGGCATCTTCCATGATCGGGACGCTTTCTCCGATGGACGGGCGCAGACCAAGCCAGGCGAAAAAACCAATGAAGGCAAGAGCGGCACCAATCCCCATGATTTTATATATCTTCTTTCTGCGCCGCGTTTTTTCTCGCTGCGCTGCACGCAAACTACGTTTTCCCATAAAAACTCCTTGAATATAATTTTAGGTTTCTGACAATGTCTTTTCTAGCAGACTGGTTTTCGTTTTATTTCGAAAAGGACAAGCCAGATTCAAAAGCATCTCTTTTTTATGCTCAGGTAAAGCCTCGTTCCAACTTGCATAAGTGGCTCCATCATGCCCGTGCAAAATTATGGTGGTTGGAGCCTCATTTGGGAAATAAACCAACAAAAAGATCATCTGGCAGCTACATTGAGCATCTCCATGATGGGGACAAGTGCAATCTATATGTGCTTTTCGTGCCTCTTGCAGGTCAAAAGAACGAATGACCTGGCAACCAGCTGTATTAAGCTCATTGGTCAGGTATTCGGCGATAACCTCACAATCGCCGGAAAGAGTAAGCCGAGAAATGCTCATGGACATATGGTGAGTATAGGGGCAGAGGGGAAAAATCAGTAGCGCGATTTGACGCATATTTCATATAGGCAAAATTGCCTATATGAGGAGAGCAAGATAGCCGATGTTGAAAAAACAAATCCCCGCTATGCTCTTATTATGAATAGTAGGCTTAGTCGACGTGATTTCCTAAAGCTAAGCGCTCTTGGTTTTGGCACACTGGCATTGCGCCCTTGGAAAGACAAGTGGCAGGAATTTCCTCAATATGATCGTTTGGGGCGAGTTGCTGTTGGTAAGGTGGGCCTTATGTCTCGTCCGGATGCAAATAGCCAGGTAGTTGGCACACTCTATGAAGATGCGATAGTCCCCTGGCTGAAGGAAACGACAGGGCCCATGCCCTTTCGTCCAAACCAGCGTTGGGTCGAAACACCCGACGGCTATATTTGGTCGCCATTTTTGCAGCCTGTGCGCAACGAGAAAAATACTCCCGTTGCCTCACTCCCGGAAACCAGCCTCGGCCCAGGCATGTGGGCGGAAGTTACTGTTCCCTATGTAGATCTGATCTTGGCAAACCCTCCGGCGCGTGCACCCTGGTTAGTCAATCGCCCACAAAGCGGGCTGCCGCCTCGCTTCTTTTATGAGCAAGTTGTGTGGGTAAACCAGATCAGGGTAGATGAGGCTGGCTCGACCTGGTACCAAATCCAGGAACGTTACGGTTATGGAGATATATTTTGGGTTCCGGCGGAAGCCCTAAGACCGCTGACAGAAGAGGAGATCAGTCCCATCACCCCCAATGTTGAAAACAAGCGCATCCTGGTGAATATCACTTACCAAACGCTGTCTTGTTTTGAAGGTGATACAGAAGTTTACTTTTGCCGGATATCAAGCGGTGCACTCTTTGACTACCAAGGACAGCGAGTGGACGCTTGGAGCACCCCCCTTGGGCAGCATCATATCTGGCGAAAAGCCATTTCCCTGCCACTCAGCGGGGGCTCTTCAGCAGTGGGCTGGGATTTGCCAGCAGTTGGTTGGATAACACTCTTTGTTGGGACAGGCGTCGCTATCCATTCTACCTTTTGGCATAACAACTACGGTGTGCCCACCTCACGTGGCTGCGTGAACGCCCGCCCCAAAGATGCAAAGTGGATATTCCGCTGGACACAGCCACAGGTATCCTACGATCCTGGGGATGTGACCATCTCAATGCCAGGGGGCACATTGATCGAAGTGATTGAGAGAGAAATCTAAAAACAGAAAGGAACAATATGAAGAGAAGAAAAAGAAGCCAACCCAAAAGCGACAAGCCTGCAATTACGATCAATATTCAATCCTGGGCAACACCCATTGTTGGGATTCTCATGCTTGTAGTTGGAGCCTTCGGAGGATATAACATTCGCCCTCAAGATACTGTCGCTCTTGAGCCGGCGCCTGTTCCTCAGATCAATGCCCCAGCACCCGCAGAAGATCAAAATGTGAGCGACGCAGAAAAAATGGATTATCTGGTTTCCCAAATCCGCCACGTAAAGGGCGATGCGGATGCCCCGGTTACCTTGGTTGAGTTCGGGGACTTCAAGTGACGATTCTGTGGGCAATATGCCACTGGCGCGGGTCGTCAGATCGAAGAAGTCTATCTTACTAACAGCAAAGTTCGTGTTGCCTATGTACATTTTGCCTTTTTGGGCCCTGAATCTCTATGGGCAGCAGAAGCAAGTGAATGCGCAGCAGAACAAGACGCCTTTTGGGAATTCCATGATCTGCTCTATGAAAATCAGAGTGGGGCAGAATTCAGCAAGGATAATTTGAAATTATTTGCAGAAACCTTAGGATTGGATCAGGAAACTTTCGATCAATGCTTGGACTCTGGAAAATATACCGCCGTTGTCCAACAGGAAGTAGAACTGTCTCGGCAACTGGATGTTCAAAGTACTCCGGTTTTTCTAATCAACGGTGTTCAGATCATTGGGGCTCAGCCCTATGAAAGCTTTGAACAGGTGATCGAATCCTTACTTGCAGCTGATAGTTCCCAATAAATAAAACAATCCAAGTTTTGATACGCCTTTGATTATTTCAAGGGCGTTTTTTCTCTATACACGTAGTTGCGTATTTTGTCATACCCAAGGTCATTTTTTGTCATAAAACTCATAAGCAATATTGCCTATATAAGAACCCGCTGGATTGCGCTGTAAATAGAACAAGCATCTCCCTATAATGCAGATATTCAAAATCTTTCGGAGATCCAATGCCTACTTCTAAACGTTTGCTCTTCATCTTCTTGCTTATTACCGTCACTCTTTCAACAGGTTTTCTGACTGCCTGCTCAACATCTGAACATGCTTATGACATGGCAGATATGAGCGATATGCCATCCGTCATTCAGGAAGCGCCGGTATCTGTGCAGCAAGCTTATCAATTTGCGGTTGCCAATCCTGAAGTACTGAAAGAGCTTCCCTGCTACTGTGGCTGTGGCCCCATGGGGCATACATCCAATTATTCATGCTATGTGATGGACGAGGCCCCTGACGATCGCATCGTCTATGACTACCACGCGACCGGCTGTTCCATCTGTGTGGACATTACGCAGGATGCGATGCGAATGTTGGATGAAGGGAAAACGTTGCCGGAGATCAGGGAATATGTGGATCAAACTTACGCCAAGTTTGGCCCCACTAATATGCCTTAGCCAATATGAAAAAAAACATCATTCCCTGGATCATTATTGGTATTGCCGCTTTACTGGTAGTTTTTATCCCGCTTCCTTCAGCTTCGCAGCAAAGCACTGAGCGCTACTTTCAGATCGACGCAAGCAGCTTTGCCTATTCTCCTGCGGTGCTAAAGGTTAATCCAGGGGATGATGTAACCATCAAGCTGACATCCACCGATGTTGTGCATGGTCTTTATGTGGACGGCTATGATGTCAATATCATAGCTGACCCCGGTCAATCTGCCACGATCACATTTAAAGCTGATCGTTCCGGTACGTTTCGATTTCGCTGCTCAATCTCATGCGGCGCTCTGCATCCTTTTATGCTTGGAAAGTTAGAAGTCGGGAGAAACATGCTCTATTTGCGGGGAATTGCGTTGAGCTTTGTTGCCCTGCTCGGCACGATCTTTATTCGTAAACCAAAAGAATTGCCTACATCATGAACATTCTACAAATTCCCCTCATAAAAACACTCTTCAAAAACCGCTGGCCGCAATTCGTTATTGGTGTTATCGCTCTGGCTGGTTTTCTCCTTGCGATCCTGACAGGGCTTTTCGGCACACCGGTTGGCAGCCGAAACTTCAGCATCGTCTTTGTCTGGATCGCCTGGTGGGCAATTCTGATGTTGGTTGCCGTTCCGCTCTTGGGACGTGGTTGGTGCAGCATTTGCCCGATCCCTTTCCCCGGAGAATGGCTTCAGCGAGGCGCAATGCTTGGGCCACGAAGGCAAGCCAAAGGCGCTGCCCTGAGTCGGTCGAAGGGTCTGGGGCAACGCTGGCCCAATCGCTTTCGGAATATCTGGCTGCAAAATGGCAGCTTCCTGCTGGTCGCGCTCTTCAGTACCGTCATCCTGACCCAACCGCGCATCACCGCCATCGTCCTGGCAGCTTTCCTCTTCATCGCACTCGGCGCAAGTCTGGTCTATGAACGGCGGGCTTTTTGCCGTTACCTTTGCCCGGTGGGCGGTTTCATTGGTTTATATTCGCAACTTGCACCGGTGGAAGTGCGCGTGATTGATACAGCGGTTTGTACAGCGCATACTGAAAAAACCTGTTATACCGGCAGCGCAGAGGGCTATGGCTGTCCTTGGGATGTCTTCCCCCCAGGCATGGTGAAGAACACCTATTGTGGCACATGCATGGAATGCCTGCGCACCTGCCCACACGATAATATCGCCATAAATATCCGTTCGCTTGGGGCTGACCTTGAAGAACCCAGAAACCGAAAACTGGATGAAGCGTACAAAGCCTTCATCATGCTGGGTGCGGCAGCTGTCTATTCGGCTGTTTTGTTGGGACCCTGGGGCTCGCTCAAGATGGCAGCCTATTCGGTGGGTACGCTGCCCTGGTTGGGATATGTCGCAGCTTTCCTGACCCTGATCCTGCTGGTGCTCCCAGGCATCTACTGGCTCATGGTTTGGCTCGGTAAACGCCTATCCCGAGCGATGTTGCCAACAAAGAAACTCTTCATTGTCCAATCCTATGTCCTGATCCCTCTCGGGTTAAGCGCCTGGATTGCCTTTAGCTTGTCTTTTGTCTTTGCTAACTTTTCCTATGTGCTCGTTGCCCTCTCCGATCCATTTGGCTGGGGCTGGAATTTGCTCGGCACAGCCGATCTTGCCTGGACACCCTGGCTAACAAGCATAACGCCTTTCCTACAAGTAGGCATCCTCGTGGGTGGATTTCTGTGGTCGGCAGGCACTGCACGCAAGATTGCGGCAGAAAAAATGGATACAGAAAGCGCGGCAAAACTGTCTGCGCCAGTGATCGCTTTCTGTTTGGTTTTCACTCTCACACTGATGGGACTGCTGATCGCATGAACGAAAAGATCGCCCGTTTCCTTGTAGCACTTTTCTTTATGGGGGGGGCACTCGCAATTGGCTTTGGCTGGTGGCAGAGCAATGCGAACACGATCACTATCCACGCCCGTATGCCCGAAAATGGCGGCTGGGATCCAATTGATCTGACCGTTGGTGTAGATCAGCCCATCCACCTGCGCCTGACATCTGATGATGTGATACATAGTTTTGCCATCGGGCAGAGCGACCAGCCACCTGTGGATGTCAAACCCGGTCAGGTAACAGAACTCACCCTGACCTTTGATGAGCCGGGCACGTACAACTTTTATTGCACCCGCTGGTGCGGCGCGAACCACTGGCGTATGCGTGGCACGATTACGGTCACGGGCGAGCAGACAGAAGAAACATACACCCAACCACTTTACCTGCAGCTGGTGCTAGATATTGATGCGGTTCATCAGGCTCAAAATATTCCTGATGCAAAGCCATCTGCAACACGGGCAACTGAGCTTGGCTTGGATTTGTCCGCGTATGCAGGAGCAGATTACTACCGCGCCCACAGCCCGGAAGAGATCTGGCTGGAGCTGGGCACTGACCCACAAATGGCAGCCCTCTCCAACCAAGAGCGTTGGGACGTAGTCGCATTTATCTGGCAACAGAATACAACGCCCGAAAAACTTGCACAGTCTGCCCAACTCTATGCCGAAAATTGTGCCGCCTGTCATGGCGAGACTGGCGCGGGTGATGGCGTCTTTAGCGAGGAAGAATATGCGACCCTGGGGGCTGACCATTCCGCCCCCAGCGGCCATGAGATCGTGCGCGCTACTGATTTTACCGATCCGGAGCTCATGCTCTCAGCCAGCCCTGCACTCTTGCAAGGAAAACTAATCCGTGGCGGGATGGGCACCGGCATGCCCATGTGGGGCGTGATATTCACAGAAGAGCAGACCTGGTCATTGACCAGCTATCTCTACACATTCCAATTTGAGGAGGTTCATTGATGAGCAAAAGAAAGTATAAAAACCAAAAGAAAATGCAAAAAGAAAAGGAAGCCAAACGATTGATGATTGGTTTGGTTAGCGGGGGTGTCTTACTTATTGCTATCGCATTATTCTTCGCTTTTGGGGGCTTTAGCGAAGACAATAGTGGAACACCTGTTTTAGCTATTGAGCAAGAATTCATCGACTACGGTGAAGTGAAGATCAATACAGATATAAGCTTTGAGATCCGTGTTACCAATACCGGTGATGGAACCCTTCGTTTTTCGGAAGCTCCGTACATAGAAGTACGGGACGGATGCTGACCGCCTAAACTAACCATCGGTTCGATGGCACTCAAACCTGGTGAAAGCACAACAATTCGTTCGCCCTTATTCACAATGACCCCTGGCATGGATGGCCCACATGATTTTGCTGTCCACCTGATTACCAATGACCCCGTACAACCTGACGCGGTAGTAACCGTACTGTCTGACTGGGTCCCCTAACATACTATGAACGAGAGCGTTTCGGCAATTAAAAATAGAGAGCCACTGCCAAAGTGGTATCTCATATTCATCATTGCCTATGGCATTTGGGTCTTTGCCCCCTTCTTTGCTCCGCTATTTATGAAAATGGGCTGGGAAGGTGCGGCGAAGGCGGTCTACTCGATCTATTCATTCTTTTGCCATCAATTGCCGGAGCGCTCTTATTTCTTTTTCGGTCCCAAAACAAGCTACTCACTCACCGAAATCCAGGCTGTTTGGGAAAACACGTCCAACCCTCTGATCCTGCGCAGGTTTATTGGCACACCAGAAATGGGATGGAAAGTCGCTTGGTCTGATCGGATGATCTCATTCTATGGCGGGGTTTGGCTCTCAGCATTGATCTGGTATCCGCTTCGCGCGCGGATAAAGAGCCTGCATCCGCTATGGATGAGCATATTTTTGATCCCTATCACAGCAGATGGACTTACCCATATGGTCAGTGACCTGGCTGGCATCGGACTTGGATTTCGCGATTCAAATCTGTGGCTCGCCAACCTAACAAACTTTTCACTCTCACCAAATTTCTATGCAGGCGATGCGCTGGGCTCATTCAATTCCTGGATGCGCATCATTACCGGCTTGATCGCAGGGTTAGGAATCGTCTGGTTCGTCTTTCCTTTCATCCATCAGGCTTACTCTGTTCCGCTCAAGCAAAGTGAAGAAAAACAAAATCTATAAAATATTTACTCAAAGGAGACAATATGTTCTTTCACAAAAAAGTATTCTCTGTCGCGCTTCTTTTTATGACCGTCTTACTCTTGGTTGCATGTGGCAGCGCAAGCAGCGATCAAACAAACACATTAGATGCAGTCGATGTTCAAATCATCCTAACTGATTACGGCACAGAATCATCAGTAGATGTTTTTGAAGCTGGGGTGCCATATCATTTTACAGTTGTGAATGAGGGCGAAGTTGAACATGAGATCATGCTCATGCCCCCAATGGCTACAGAAGCCATGTTGAAATTGATGGAAGGCAACGATCACGACACTGACGATTCACACGAAGAAGGTGATGCTCACGCTGAAGACGATGAGGCTCACGCAGACGACGGCGATTCACATGGTGAAGGGGAAGACGATCATGCCCATGACATGCTGATGGAAGAAGGTATCGTTTTCGCAGTTGTGGACGCCCATAATCTTCAACCAGGCGATTCGGCTTCTTTTGAATATACATTCACTGAGGCAACTGGTTTTGGAGAAATCGAGTTTGCCTGCCATCTTGAAGGGCATTATGAAGAAGGAATGTTCCTGCCCCTGTGGGTACAATAGGGCTTCTTCTACAGTATCAAAACAGGCTTGCAGAGACTGAAAGCCTGTTTTTTTGTTTATTCAGCATCTACTCTGTTTCATTATCGCTGCTAATGGATTTTACGAGCCATACAATTCCTGCAATGATCAAGCCCAAGGTCAGGAGCGGTACCAGCCACATAGCGAACATGCCAAGTCCACCGAACCAGCCAAATCCACTGTGCATCCCCCAGCTTCCCATCATCGGGCTTCCCGAAAATCCGTTAGCGCAAGGATATGCAGTTCTCCCAAAGAATGGGACCGAGAAGGCGAAGCTTGTTACAAAAACCAGAATGCCGATCAGGATATATTTTCCGCTGTTTTTCATTATTCATGCTCCTCTTCTTGAATAAAGTCTCCGTGCCAGGTGTGATAGAAAACCTGACCATCCAAACCATTGATACTTAGCATCCCTGCCATTTCACCATCCACTACGTAATCAAAAGTGTAGTATCCGTAAAAGGATGCACCTTCTCCTTCAACTTCGGCATTTCCCAAATTCGCATCAAGTGATGTCTGGGCATATTCGCGTGCATCTTCCAAGCTAACGGTGTTGTCACCAGTGTATGAACCCATGTGCCCATACTTGAGATTCCACATCATATTGGGGCCAGGCTCAGGATAAACAGTACCAGAAACAGGATCTACTAAAACCTCGAAGGCACCCCGACCGGTATCCGGTTCGGCAAAAATCACGTAGAAATTCTGACCGAATTCCATGATTTCCAAGACATCGAATTCACTTCCTGCATAAACCTTTGCGGCATCCAACGCATCATCTAAACTGATACGGGGAGCATTGGGATCGACCGCACTCCATAAGCCGCTCATCATGCCGCCGCGCCGGTTGTAGCCGCTCATGCCCTGCCCCATCATGCCATAGCCACAAGAATAACCATCAGAGGATTGTCCCACCATGCCACCCCCCATCATCCCATAGCCGTTTGGATACTGATTGGAAACACCCCTCAGCATGCCAAACCCTCCAAAGGTAGACGACACCAATGCAGCAGCCCCGATTCCAAGTACTGCTGCGAACACGATTACCCCTATTAATACATGCGTTTTCTTCATAAGAAAAAACCTCCAGAATTGTTGTTGTTTCCTTAGATTGACAACAGTGTATCCAGAGGTTGTGTAGAGTATATGTAGGGGTTGTGAGAAAGAAATATAGGATTAGATAACCGGGAAGGTCAATTTAAAGCAAGTCCCATATCCAGTGCCAGCATCTCTCATATGTATAGGACTTATTACATCCACCTGTCCCCCCTGAGCCTGCATCAGTTGCCGGACTATCGCTAGTCCAATACCAGAACCACCACTACTGCGGTTACGGGATTTATCTCCCCTGAAGAAGCGATCAAAGATATGAGGGATATCATCAGCGGCTATCCCTCCCCCGGTATCACTTATCTTGATGAAAACCGTTTGAGAATTATGTTGAACACTCACCGTAATAGTCCCTCCAGGCGGCGTGTGACGTAATGCATTGGAAATCAGGTTTTGCAGAACTTGATTAGTACGATCATGATCTAGCTTTAGCGTAGGACAAGATGCTGGTAGGAATGTTTCCAAGGCTATATCAAGCCCTTCTGCTACCGGGCGCATGGTGGAGACAGTCTGCTTTAGCAAAGCCAGAATATCCGTATCAACTAGTTCAAGATTTAGCTGCCCTGCTTCTGCAATACTCAGCATATGCAGGTCTTCGATCAAACGACTAAGTAATAAAGTCTCATCATGCAGGGATGCAATTTCCTGAGGTGTGGAAGGCAAAACACCATCCATCATCGCTTCTAAATTACCTTGAATGATACTTAGAGGAGTGCGCAACTCATGAGAAATATCTGCGGTCATATTTCGGCGTAGCTGCCGATCGTACTCCAATGCATCTGCCATTTGGTTGAAGGTCTGTGCCATTTGTCCAACTTCATCACTACTATTTTCAGGCACTCGTTGATCCAGATCCCCAGCGGCAATCTTCTTTGCGACTTCTGTGACAGAACGAATAGGTGAAATAATTTGACGAAATAATACAGAACCAATAACCAACGCAAATAATGCAGCCAGAAGGCTGGATTGCCAGGTTGCAGCACTTAGCGTGCGCACAAAATTATTGCTGGCCGAATCAGGGACAAGGATCGTATCCAGTGCCAGAAGCGTTCCCATTTGGGAACCTTCCAACATCAGCGGTACTCCCGCAGAAAGATCAGATTCTGGCAATTGCGTCCCTATAAGGGTATCGGATGTGTCAGCTTGTACCCAACCATTGGCATCAGTCAAAACAAGTTGAAATCCCATCATGCCCCAAACATTTTCACTACCCATCATCTCAGAGTGCATTCTATCTGACATCATTCCGCCCATCATCATCGAGGGCGTGTTTCCTGTAGGAGGGGATTGAAAAATATTCTCTGCACCCTGCCAACTCCCATTCTCTGCATAGTATAGCTCTAAAGAAGGGGATAAATTTTCAGCCCAAGCTAGCCCTGTTTGAGATGTATATAGTTTGAATTGCTCTTGAGTTGCCTGATGGACCAGAAAAGTATCCACCAAGCCATACAAGAAAACAACCAGGATAAAAGCGCCCATCAAACGCGCCCACAGGCTACGCATGGATATCTTTCTCTCTGGCAAAACGATAACCAACCCCAAAAACGGTCAAAATATATGTGGGGTTACGAGCATCGTCTTGCAGTTTTGCACGAAGATTCTTTATATGCTGATCAATATTACGCTCATATCCTTCATAAGCCACATTTTGGGTTGCTTCAAGCAATTGAAGGCGTGTAAAAACTTGTCCCGGGTGTTCAGCCATAGTCGTCAGGATGTCGTATTCAATCGGGGTAAGTTCCAATACAGCTTCATCGAACTGAACCTGACGTTGAGCCAAGTCAATTTCGAGCTTACCCAAGCGCAATATCGAAGAGGGTTGTACCATCCCCCTAGCCCGCCGCATCACGGCTCGAATGCGTGCGACAACTTCGCGGGGGCTAAATGGCTTCGTGATGTAATCATCCGCACCTAACTCAAGCCCTATGAGCTTATCTGATTCCTCGCTGCGCGCAGTGAGCATAATGACCGGAACACCTGATTCTTGCCTGATCTGACGGCAAATCTCCCATCCATCCATATTTGGCAACATAAGGTCAAGAAGAACAATATCTGGTTGTTCGTGGCGAAACGCGGCTAATGCTTGAATACCATCCGTAACAATTGCAACCTGATAATTACTTTGCTCCAAATAGAGGCGTACTGTTCGAGCGATTTTCATCTCATCTTCGATGATCAATACTTTGTCTGACATAGGCTCAGTGTATCAAAGAATTGTGAGAAAGTTGTGATGATCACACAACAACAGTATTCCTGTTAATTATGCTCATAAGTCAAATGGCGCATATGAAAACAAGCAATTTGGCGTATTGAAGAAGATACCGGCAAATTTTAGAATACGTACTCTGGGGCAAAACATTTTGTAAAACCCCACGCTATAAATAAAGGAGCATAACTGTGAAATACAATACATCGCTCGCTTACCACAACGACAGAAAGCATAATCAGGAAAAGATTTTATTCAGTGTGATTGCATTTGTGGTTGGCGCAATTATTGGTGGCGTTGTTGGCGTTGCCGTTTTTTTGAACGTTACTGGAGGCTCAGCAGAGCCAAGTCAGGCTATTAGTGCGCCCACGCTGGCACCAGAAAGTTTCGCCCCCCCTGTAGAAACACCAGTACCCGAAGACGAAATGGGAACAACGGATAATGCCGAACCAACAGCAGAGCCTGAAGCAGCTTTGGAGCCAGTTCTTTACCGTATTGTGTCTACTGAATCAGAGGCAAGATTCTCTGTATATGAAACTTTCCCCGAAGGAACTGCAATTGGACGTACGAGAGAAATAGCCGGGGATGTTTATGTCGATTTCAATACGCCATCAAATTCTCAATTGGGGACGATACGAATTAACTTGCGCACCTTGGCAACCGATGACCCTGACAGGGATAAATCAATTCGATGCTGTGTATTACTAACAGCGAGACCAGAATACGAGTTTGCTGATTTTGTGCCGACCCAGATTGTTGGCTATCCTGAACAAGTCGTATTTGGTCAACCGAATGAATTACAGATTACCGGCAATCTCACCTTGCGTGGCGTAACCCAACCTGTTACATTCAATGTGATTTTGACCATCATTAGCCCGGATGAATTACGCGGACTTGCCACAACAACGGTGCGGCGAAGCGATTTTGGCATTATCAACGATGCAGATAATGGGTTTGATTATCATGGTGTAGTGGAAGAGGTAGCGTTGGAATTTGAATTTGTAGCACGCCCTGCACCCTAAACAGAAATAACGATAGTGGTCAAGTTATAAGCAGTGCTCTCGCCGGATCGCAAAACTCCTTAGAGCATTTTCTACTACTTGCTTTTTACTCTAAGAGAATAACAAATCGCCTGTCATTCTTGACAGGCGATTTGCAAACAGAATTTATAAGAGGTATCAAATACCATTTTCTGCCGCCTACGTTGACGTCTACGTTGCCGCCAACGCTGAAGGACGAAATTTATACCCGTATACACGATTGCTACCGCACCGGATTGATTTTAGCGACTTTGTAACTTGTTTGCCTCCTGAAGCTTGAGACAACGGATATAAATCTTGATTAGATATTACGTCCGTTGTCTAAGATCAATAGGCGGACACATCATTAGCGTGGTTGGGACAAAAACCGGTATACTTTTCCATCACGTGACCACATGAGATTATTGTACCTAGCATCTCTATACCTTGGACAATAACCTCGAATTTCTCATTCCAAGTTTGGGCGTGATTAGAAATATGCATCACCATTGTTGATGATTATAATTCTCTTTCTGCAACAATCTAGATAAGTTGAATCTAATATCAAACTAGAAAGGTACCTGATTATGGTGAAAACAAAAGAACAAGACTTGGGGACTCACATCAATCAAAAGCATTATTGTAAATTTGATTTAGATGCTCCCGATTGGGCTAAGGATTTGCCACACCTCCCTTGGTATGCTGAAGGCGTGGTGATATGGGATGAAAATCAAAAGGTTGTTATTAACTTGAATTTTTGGCAAGCAATGGAGTTGCTCGATTCACTAAACACTGATAGCAGTTGGAACACTGAGGGATGTGACGTATCCGACGAGTATTTTGAAATTAATATTGAACTAAAACGCAAGAAAGAAACAAAAGAAAATCAGCAACAATCAAAATCTAACAAGATAGTGGTCCAACTGCATTTGTCCCCTAAGCAAACTAAGTTGCTCTTAGCATTCCTGAAAAAGAATGAAAAGTTGATTCGGACAAGAGGACACATGATTAAGACAGGCTATGAAGAGGCAATGAACTCACTTGCAAATATGCTCTATGAACAAATTATTGAAGATGAAAAAATGAGAGCGTCTTCATGATGTAAGCTTTGAATCTATACAACCTTACCCACATTCCTTTTGGAAACTTCATTAGATCTTCCCTTTTTATGTAAGCCAAAATATCTATATTTTTCATCTAATTTTTGAATTCCCCTCCAAGCGTATTGGTGACACTGTCTGATTTTTTGCCGGCTACCACAAATACAAAGGAGATGTCCCTTTGCTCCCTTCTTCCTTTTCAGCATTGTTGTTACCCTGTGCCAGTGTGTTTGACGAGACAGCAAATCCAAGAATTTTATAAACTCTGCCCTATCTTCAATGGGGTTATCCGCATACCACTCAAGCAGTCCAAAAATTCCATGATCATATTGCCCCCAAGGCCATGTATCTTTCTTCTCAAAATAACTCTGTGCGTAGAAGAAGGGTATTAGCAAGTCACAGAAAAAAATACTGAGATTAGCACTCTCTGGCAATCTTAGTTTCTCTTCTGTTTTCACACACAAACAGGCTGATCCGTCTCCATTAACATGTAGATCAGATAAGAATATATTTTTATCCTGCGCATTCCGCTCAATTCTTCCACCTGTTTCGAAAACTTGAGGTAAGTAAGTTGCTCCAAATTGGATTTGAATCTCAAATTCATCTTGAATTCTTGCACCTTCAGCCGATTTGATAATCTCGGGGTTCGGATTGATATGATATGTTTCCAGATCTGCCTCATAAAGCATATCAAAAGGCAACCGTCCTGAAATAGTTATGATGCTGTCTTCACCTTGTGCAACAGATAGTTTCGGGTAGTTTTCTTCAACCCATTCGATATCTTCGTCAGAGAGTTTCATCTAACCAAGGTTTTGCCGGGGATGTTCTGATAATTGTCTCGCCAGCGGAAATATATACTGATTGGGAAGATGACATTTTTTGATTCTCAGTAACATCATTTACGATTTCATCCCAATACTCATGGTTGAAGAATTGTTGCCATGCTTTTGCTGTATCCTCTTTGCTACTATTGCCATCATTTAGTGGTGATAGCCATTCAAGAGCTTTTTCCAATCTTTCTTTGAACCTTTTGACTTGGTTCCTGTATTCGTCTTTATATGTAAGTGACTGTGTATTGTCTACAGGGTTATAGACTTCCAAGCTCGTTGTCAATCTGTTTGCTAAGGCTTTTATTGTATTGTAGAGTGCTTTTTCATCACTTTCATCGTCAGGAGAATAGCTGTACGTCTTCAAAGCTTTCGGACAGTCTCTAATGGAGACTTTTTAGCCAAACAGGAGTTAAAGTTATCAAGGAGAACTCATGGCTAAGAAGAAAGCAAGTGCAGAATCAACAGTCCGTACAATCCGTAGACGGACACGCAAGAAGTACAGCGCAGAAGACAAGATCAGGATCGTTATCGAAGGCTTACGTGGAGAATCCACTGTAGCCGAACTCTGCCGCAAAGAGGGCATCAGTGAAAGCGTCTATTACAGTTGGAGCAAAGAGTTTCTGGATGCGGGGAAAGCCCGTCTGGCCGGAGACACCAAACGCAATGCAGATACGAACGAAGTCAAAGATATGCGTTATTCAATAGAGCAATTCAAGTTGCTGGTTGCAGAGCTGTCTTTAGAGAATCGCAAGCTCAAAAAAAGCTTGCATGGCTCGGGGGAAGAGATCTAACCGGGATGATTCGCGACACACCGGAAGAGAAGCTGGAGATCATTCATCTGGTAGAACATTCCGAACTATCCGTCAAGCAAACCCTGGAAAAACTCCAAGTGCCACGCAGTACTTTCTATGATTGGTATGGCCGTTATCAAGAGTTAGGTCCTGATGGGTTGAAGTCTAAAACAGCTAGGAATAATCAGTTCTGGAATCGTATTCCGGATCCGGTTCGCAAGCAGATCGTTGATCTAGCCCTGGAATATCCTGAGGAGTCACCCAGGCAGATCGCCTACCGTTTTATAGCCGAGAAGAAGTATTTCGTCTCTGAATCCAGTGTTTATCGCATCCTGAAGGACTTTGATCTGATCCAGAGCCCGGCATTTGAGATCATCACGGCAAAAGAGAAGTTCGAGAACCCAACCGTGCGCGTCAATGAGATGTGGCAGACAGACTTCACTCAGTTTCTGGTACTTGACTGGGGCTGGTATTACCTATCGACTGTGATGGATGATTATTCTCGCTATATCCTGAGTTACACGCTATCTCGAACGATGAGAGCAAAGGATGCTGAGAGAACGCTCAGGCTGGCTTTATCCAAAGCTGAGATCGAGAAAGTCAAGGTTTATCATAAGCCATGTCTTTTATCGGATAATGGCCCTGCGTATCACTCCAAGGAGTTAGCTCAGTTTTTGAAAGAGCGTCGTATCAGGCATATTCATGGTTCGCCCTATCATCCGATGACGCAAGGCAAGATCGAGCGCTGGCATAGATCGATGAAGAATGTGGTCAAGTTGCAGCATTATTATTCTCCATCAGAACTGGAAAAGGCAATTGCGGAATGGGTCGAGTATTACAACCATCAGCGTTATCACGAGTCGTTGGAGAACGTAACCCCGGCTGATGTTTATTTTGGGAGAGATAAGGAGGTACTTGAGAAACGGAACAAACTCAAAGAGAAAACCCTGGCCCTAAGACGCCAGCAGCACCTGCAAAGGGTAGGTGTATAATCCAATCAGGAAGGCAAGAAGTCTCCATTAGAGACTGTCCGAAAGCTTTGAAGACGTACACGCTCCCCAAAAAGGAAGTAGCAGGCCTAGAAAAGTTCAATGGGCAAGGTCTTCTATACAGTCCATCCTCAAAGCCGCAAAAGAATATTCTTTTGGTATTAAGTTGCAATCTCGAAAAGGTCAAATTTTTGAAATCCCAATTGAACCCATTTTGACGCCTGAAATTTACGAGCAGTTTTTAGTCATTAGAGAAAAAAATAAAACACATCCCGCATTTCGTGAAAAGAACAATTACCTGATTGGCGGTCTGCTCTATTGTGATTGTGAGCGTAAATGGGCGACGAAAACAACGAAAGTTCGAAGAAACAGAAAAGGAGTACTCGTAAAGAGACCAACGCCTATTGGTGTTTATTTCTGTCCTCAGCGACATAAAGAATTAGTTGCAGATACTTGTCCCCGCTCAATTAATACTCTCAAAGCCGACAAAATTGTTTGGCAAAAAGTTTACACTGCTGTCAATAAGCCTGAATACCTTATGGGTCAAGCATCAAGATATGTCGCTCAGCTGAAGGAAAAGATGAAAACAGCGAAGGATGACCAGGAAAGAATCAGGAAAGAATTAGCCGCTTTGGTTGATGAACGACAATGGATCATTACCCAAGCTCGAAAATCCCGTATAACTTCAAGAGATATGGAACAGCAGTTAGGTTCTGTTTCTATGCTTGAGATTGAGCTCAAGCGGGAATTATCGACAATCGGACATGCTATTAGCATTGAATTACTAGATGGATGGGAAGTTAAGGTCAAGGAATATCTCCAAGACCTCCAAGCCGGTATTGATGCATTAAACGACACAGTTCCTCAAAATGATGAGGAACTGCGTGAAATCTTTAATCTGAAGAAAAAAATTGTCGATACTTTAGTTGAGAAAGTGACGATTGATCAAGACCGTACACTTCATGTTCATATCCGCCTAAACCTTCTCAGTATCCTAGAAGGTGATACAAACGGCGGCGACTCTAATGGGCTGACTGCGGTAGCAACCGAGAAGGTCGGAACTTATACCCATAAACTAACATCCCGCGCTCGTCGCCGTCTTCACGGAGTTTGCGCGTGACCATTTCTACAGGCATGCCAATGCTGACATCTTCTTCATCTACATCAGTGAGTTGTGCCGTCACCAAAGGACCTTCGTCAAGCTGCACCAACGCAACGGTATAAGGAATGGTGTGCTCAAAGCCACTCGGGGCATTATAAATCGTTGTATACGAATAAACTTCACCCTGCCCGCTGAAAGCAAATTCATCTTTCGCTTCCTTGCCACATTCGGGGCAGACATCACGGGGCGGGAAGATCTTTGCATCACAATGTGGGCAAACCTCACCAACCAAACCGTATCGTTGTTTTTTTAATCGCCAATGACGTGGAATTTCCATATAAATCTCCTTATTGCGAATTACAGCACAAATTTACCCAAAAGATACTATCAGGAACTATCAACTTTTATGAAAGGGGAATAAATTGACAAGAAAACTATTTTCGATATACTGAAATTAGCATTTTTTGGATGAAGCGAAACACACGCCAAATCAGACTTGCTACCCTTTGTCGATAAAAACTACACCTGAAAATCACCCACCAAAAGGAGGCGCTATGACATCAAAATTAACCTGGTACGGACACGCAACCCTCGGGCTCGAAACCAACGGGCATAAACTGCTCATTGACCCGTTCTTTAGCGGAAACCCTGCGGCTTCGGCATCCGCCGATGAAATGGAAGCAGATTTCATTCTCGTTAGTCACGGGCACGGCGATCATGTTGGGGATGCGATCTCCATTGCAGGGAGAACCGGCGCAATGATCATATCCAATTTTGAGATCGCAAGCTGGTTCGAAACACAAGGCGTCGAGAAAACGCATCCCCAGCATTTGGGTGGCGGATTCCAACATCCTTTTGGGTATCTGAAACTGACATTAGCATTGCATGGTTCCGCACTCCCTGACGGAAGTTATGGCGGCAACCCTGCCGGTTTTTTGCTGACCACAAACGATGGCAAGAAAATCTACATGGCACAAGACACCGGTCTCTTCGGCGATATGAGTCTGATCGGTGACGAGGGCGTTGATCTGGCAGTACTGCCCATCGGCGATAACTTCACAATGGGACCTGCAGATGCGCTCAAAGCGGTAAAATTACTGCGCCCGAAAGTCGTTATCCCGATTCATTACAATACTTGGGATCTGATCGCGCAAAACCCCATTAGCTGGGCAGATGAGGTACAGGGCGAAACGCAGGCAAAAGTTGTAGTGCTCGAAGCCGGGAAAAGCTATGATCTCTAACAATCATCTTCTTGTCAAACACACACCCTCCCATTGATCGGGAGGGTTCTTTTTTGTAAATATTCAGACAAGTCTCATCTTCTTATGATAGACTTTGAGCGAAAAAAAACCTTCACTATTGAATGGTAGGAGAGACCTATGCCGGGAACATTTGAATTAAATCGCCGCAAAGAAGAAGAGCGTATTCGTAACGAAGATCGCTTGCCACCGGGACAGTCTTTAACACTTAAATTTCCCGTTTTGCATTATGGTCCCATTCCCGTCTTTACTCCCTCCACCTGGGACTTTCGTGTTTGGGGCGAGGTGGAAGAAGAAAGAAGCTGGAGGTGGGATGAATTCCAGCAGTTACCACGCACACAGGTGACGATGGACATTCACTGTGTCACGCGCTGGAGTAAAGCTGATACCCTTTGGGAAGGGGTTTCGCTAAAAACGCTCATCGATAGTGGATTTATCAAACCTAAGCCCGACGCAACGCACCTGATGCAGCACGCCGAACATGGGTACACGACAAATTTACCACTGGAGATCGCCTTGCAGGATAACTTTCTGCTCGCCACGCATTTTGAAGGGGAACCGCTCTCACCCGATCATGGCTATCCCCTGCGCGGGGTAATCGGACATATCCCTTCGCAGGGCGAATTGGTTACCCCATATTTCTGGAAAGGCGCCAAATGGCTACGTTCACTTGAATTTATGACTACTGATCGTTTAGGCTTCTGGGAAAAAGCAGGATATCATAATCGCGCCGATGTTTGGGATGAGGAAAGATTTGGGTAGAATCAAAAACGGGTTGCAGATGCAACCCGTTTTTTGTTTTGCTAAACTTCTAGTAACGCAACAAAGCTCCGATACCGACCTCTGCCATTTTTTCGTTATCACGCACAATTTCAACAACGCCGCCGGAAAGCATCACGCGCCGAACGGCTGTCTCCGCTGCGTCGGGGATCTGGGTGAAGCTCCCACCGCAGAAAGGACAGTTTTCCAGTTCGTCGGGGGTTAGGTGGTTACAGCTTTGGCAGCGATACCCCGGGGCATGGAAATTCTCGTCTACGAGTAAAGTTTGGACACGCCCCTCTTTCGTCGTGTGGAGGGTATCACGCAAGCCCACCACGCCCTCGGCGTCTTTCGCCGCGGCGGTGACCATTTGCTGGACGAGTACCGCTTCCCGTTCGGCTTCCGCTGCCGCACCAATTTTGGTCGTCTCAGCTAAAATATCCTGCTGATTCGCCGTTATCCCAAGTGAAAGAGTACCAACGGTCTGATTCTGCCAATATTTTGGCAGATTATTTTTAAACTGAGCGATATTTTCATCTGTCCCGCCGATCAAAATACGGCGGACTTTTTGTTTTTCAAAAAACTTGACCGCAAATTCTGCAGAGTCTTTGAGATTGCGCTTTGCCGCTTTTTCCGCTTGGCGACTGATGCCCGCATCATCATAGCTGCGGCGCCCATGCACACTGCTGGAAGCACCGCCGCTTTTCTTTAGGCGGACTTCGTCGCCCAGAACACCTTCTTGTTCGACCAGTTCACCCAAGTGGAAGTAGAAAAAGCGCGCACCTTGTTTATCAACAAGTGCCACGCCATAAGCGCCGTAAGCATCAAGTATATTCGCCAACGGGCGGACGTAAGGTCTGTTTGCGATATGGATTCGACTATGTACAGGTACTGATAAGGGGTAAGCGCGGAAATAGTTTTGTGCCTGACAAGAGAAAATTGCAACACTGCGTCCCTGCCGCGCGTATTCGTGTTCAATATAGTTGAGGGTTGCCTCCTCATCGGAGGGCATCTCAATTCCTTTGAGCATGGAGCGTAAAGTCAGTTTGTAGGCATCTAGGGAAGTGTCAGTATCTGTGTTCAGGTATATACTGAGTACGGGGTCATTGCTTTCGTAATCCAATAATTCTTGCAAAGCCTTATCGCTTAACATTTTGACTCCTTTATGGAATTGATTTCAGTATGTCAAAGAGTGAGATCACTCTCTCAAATTACAATTTGCTGTTTCTTTCTCCTTTCTTCTAATCATTAATATGACGCTAAAGATTTTAGGCAGATACTCCCCCTGATAATAAGTGCAGCGAGAGTATTGCCGTAATATATCTTCAAAAAACCCTACGGTCTTTTCCCAAGAGTCATTTCAAGATCGATCTCTTCACCATTACGTAAAACCGTTAGAACAACTGTGTCGCCCGGAGCTTTATGATTGATAAGGTATTTCAACAGGCTATCAAATTGTTGCACATCCTGCCCATCAATACCGATGATCAGATCACCGCCTGTGGGCATACCGCCACTGGCGCTGCTCGCCCCCCGAACACCAGCCTGCTCAGCAGGACTATCGGGTGAAACACTGGTAACGTAAGCACCTGTTTGCCGTTCAAGACCCAGAGCTTCGATACTCTGCAAACTCAGATCGCTGATCGAGGAGATGCCCATATAAGGATAATCATAATAGCCATTTTCGATCAAACCAGGTACAACGCGCTTGGCTATATTGATAGAAATCGCAAAACCGATCCCTGAGTTGACAGGATCCCCCGTAGATGAAGAACTGGTAGTGCGGATAGCACGGTTGATACCGACCACTTCACCATTGGCATTAAAAAGGGGGCCTCCCGAATTACCAGGATTGATCGCCGCATCAGTTTGGATGATGTCACCAGCGGTGAAATACCCCCCACTGGGCGCGTCGTTCAAAGAATCCAACGTTCGTCCCAAGGCAGAGACGATGCCCGTTGTCATCGTGCCACTCAAGCCAAAGGGATTGCCGATCGCGATCACAGTTTGCCCAACACGTAAAAGATCTGAATCGCCAAGCGCTAACGGATGAAGTTCTTCAGCGGGCACATCTACCTTAATGACAGCCAAGTCTGAGTCTAGGTCGGTACCGATCACGGTCCCGTAAGTTTTATAACCAGATGAGAAATCCACTTCCACTTCGGTGGCTCCATCCACAACATGGAAGTTGGTGATCACATGTCCATGTTGGTCAAAAATAAATCCGGAACCGATCCCACTGCCAACATCAGTGATTACACGAATTGAAACAACGCCGGGCAAAGCGCTCTCATATAAACTTGTCAAACTCCCGGTTTCCACAACTGGCATCGGCACGCTCGGAGCAGGTTCCACAATATCGACTTCTGGCGCGGGAGCAGCAATGGTCGGGATTGCAGCGCTACTCGTTTGACAAGCAACAACCGCTAAAGCTAGTACAGACAAAATCACCAATATTCGTTTCATTTTTACTCCTGAATTCAATTTCTGTTTCTCTGATGCGCTCAGGTCTCTATTTCTTTCCTGCAGCTTCTTCGAATAATTTCTTTTGCTTCTCACTTAATTTTTTCGGAATATTTACTTTAACACGTACATATAGATCGCCTTTGCTTTCAGGGCTGCGAAGCTTTGGCATACCACGTCCACTTAAACGGAAAACCTGTTCTGGTTGCGTACCTGCAGGGATGGTTAGCGAAATATTGCCACCCAAAGTTTGCACCTTTGCTTCACCACCCAGTAGGGCAGTGAAAAGATCTACGCTTGTCTCGGTATGCAGGTTATGGTCCTTGCGCTCAAAACGGGGATGATTTTCAACATCAACCTTGAGATACAAATCGCCACCACCGGGTGCTTCACCGCGAACACGCACTTTTGTGCCCTTTTTGGCCCCGGCAGGGATCTTCACTTGTACACGGCGACCATTATTTTGCAGAATCCGGGATGTGCCCTGATATGCTTCTTCCAATGAAATACTTACGGGCTGCTCATAGCGCTGCGGTTGCGCACGTGCCCCTTGGCTTGCTCTCGTTCCCTGAGCACCTGCCATGCCCCCCATCCCGAAGAGCGCTTCGAAAAAATCAGAGAATCCCCCCATGCCGCCCCCGCCAAACATATTCCCAACATCCTCATAGCGGACGCGTGTTCCGCCACCCGGCGCCCCTCCGAACCAATCACCCCAATTGAAATCACCTGGAGCGCCACGCTGTTGCCACTGTGAATAAGATGAACCAAAGCGGTCATAATGCGCGCGCTTTTCAGAATCACTTAGAACCTGATACGCCTCATTAACTTCCTTGAACTTCTCTTCAGCTGCTTTATCATCAGGATTACGATCAGGGTGATATTTCATTGCCAATTTGCGATAGACACTTTTTATCTCATCCTGGCTGGCTTTGCGGTCAACCCCTAATATTTTGTAATAGTCTTTATATTCCATTAGATACCTATATACGGCTTGTCGTTATGTAATTTTATTGTACGCAACGTAAACGACGAAAGTCAAGACTCGTTGGTCAGGTCTAATACAACTCTAATTAACTGCTAAAAAAGCTCTTAAAAAATACAACCAGCATGAAGCTGGCTGTATTTGAAGACCTATAAAAAGACTATCGATATTTCATTTTTGACGAGGGTTTCTGCATACGCATGGCATACCATGCCAAACCTCCCCCACCAAGCAGTAAGACAATCCCCAAAACCCCTAATAAACCAGAGGAGTTTCCAGATGCTTCTTCCTCTGGGTTAGCCAATGTAGAAACCTGCGATTGTGCGCCAAAAGCGACAAAGGCTCTTTCTCCTGCTTTTATATCGATCGTATAGCTCAAAGTATTTGTGGGATTATAGCCATCAGGGATCGCGGCACTGACAGTATATTCTCCTTCTGGAAGCCTGTCACTTTCTGGTACCTCTTCTTGTCCATCAGGGATTTCCCCAAAACAAATATATGCCGGCTCAAGTGTTTCAAGATCGATCTCACTGATCGAATCCTCAGTTTTTGAATAACCACCAAGAGAATTCGTAACACTGATCGCGCCGCCTGCTAGCCCAAGTTCCAACTCTTCACGCAACGCATTCCCATTCACATCTTCAAAGAGAAGCACACATATCTCGGTCGTTCCATTGAAGGGCGTGGGTGTGGGAAGCGCCTCGGTCGGTGTTGGAGAAGGTCCAGGCGTAATAGTTGGTGCTGCAGCAGGACCACCGATACCGATCATCACTTTTTGACCAACAACAACCGTACAGTCTTCGTCGAGATCAGGATTAAGTGCACGGAGTTGATTCTCGTCAATATTATGCAACAACCAAATTCGCTGGCAATTATCCCCCTCACGCACAGTATAGATAATGCGTCCATCGGGTCCCGGTGTCGGTGTACTGAACTGACCGATTTGTGGAGTACCTGAAGCTTGCGCAGAAAAAGAAAGCCCCACTAATAGGGCAAACAAAAGAGGCAAACTAAAGAAAAATATCTTTTTTGTTCTCATCATATTTTTATACCTGCCGCATTATATCTTAAGTACCCTCTCGCTGCTTAATTTCTTTCTCAGGATACGGTACAATTCGACAAACTTTTTTCATCACTCTTTGGGAATAAATTTTATGAGACGCACTGATATTTTATCTTCGCTCAAAGCATCTCCAGATATCGATGTTCTTATCGTTGGTGCTGGCATAAACGGTATTGCTACCTATCGCGACCTTGCCATTAACGGTGTAAATGTTTTGATCGTAGACCGTGCCGACTTCTGTTCTGGAGCCAGTGCAGCTTCTTCTCATATGGCACACGGTGGTATCCGATATCTTGAAAACGGAGAATTTCGTCTCGTGCGTGAAGCAGTGCAAGAGCGTAATCGAATGCTTGAAAATGCCCCGCATATTGTTCGCCCCCTACCGACAACAATTCCTGTTTTTAAAATTTTCTCGGGCTTGCTCAACGCTCCACTTAAATTTTTCAATCTCCTTGATCGCCCTACCGAACGTGGTGCACTCGTGATTAAAATCGGGCTGATCCTTTACGATGCCTTTACCCGTGCACAAAAAACAGTTCCTAAACATCGTTTTCGATCACGCGCTAAATCTCTGAAAAACTTCCCATCTCTCAACCCCAAAATCCGTTACACGGCAACCTACTACGACGGAGCGATTCGCGAACCAGAGCGTCTCGCACTTGAGATGCTACTCGACACGGAAACAGATCACCCCAACGCGCGCTCCCTGAACTACGTCAGTGTTGTCGGTGGTAAGCTGAATTTCGTTTCCTTGAAAGATGAACTAACTGGTGAAACATTCGACGTCCGTCCTCGCCTGCTCATCAACGCTGCTGGACCCTGGATTGACGGAACGAACGCGACCCTGGGCTTGTCCACGCGTTTCATTGGTGGTACCAAAGGTTCACATCTCGTTCTCAAAAACCCTGCCCTCCGTGCAGCTATCGGAGATAATGAATTCTTCTTTGAAAACGACGACGGGCGGATCGTTTTGATCTATCCACTTTATGACAAGGTACTGATCGGTACATCAGATCTCCCCGTTGATAACCCTGATGATGTGCGTTGCACTGATAATGAAGTGGAATATTTTCTAGACATGATCAAAATCGTCTTCCCCGATCTTCACATTTCTCGCGACCAAATCGTCTTTCGCTTCTCTGGTGTTCGTCCGCTCGAATATAGTGGCGCAAAAGCTACCGGGCAAATTTCACGCGACCATACTATCCAGGTCCTAAGTGGAGTCTGGACTGGACAAAATTACCCCATTTATTCACTCATCGGCGGCAAATGGACATCTTTCCGTGCATTTGCCGAGGACGTTACCAACAAGGCACTTGGTTTTTTAGGCATCGTACGCAAAAAAGGTACCGAAAATCTCAGCATTGGTGGTGGGCACAATTATGAACATGGTCAAAAAGAACGCGAACAACAACTAGAAGCCATCGCTGCCTGGACCACGCTTACAACCGAGCAACTGGAAAATCTATACCAGCGCTACGGCACCCGGGTTGAAGAGGTGGCACTTTTCATTTCCCAAGGTGAAAACAGCCCTCTTGCAACCTTGCCCCGCTATAGTCGTCGAGAAATTGGCTTCCTCGCCACTAAAGAAAAGATCATCCACCTCGATGACTTAGTATTACGCCGCACCCATATCGCTAAACTGGGATTACTCACCAGCGCGTTGCTCGTCGAGTTAGCCGACATTCTCGCCGAATTTCTAGACTGGAGCGATGAAAAAAGAGATGCTGAAATGCTACGCACCGTAGAAATTCTTGCTGACAGACACGGAGTGAACCTATAATGCAAGGGCTTGCACGAATTAAAAGGGGACTCTCCGTTATCATTCCTGTCTATAACAGCGAAAAAATCCTTCCATTTCTGATAGAGCGTCTGGAAAAAGCTTTAAACACACTCGGAGCAGAGTACGAGGTTATTTTTGTTGTTGATGGCAGCCCAGATGGAAGTTGGAAGCAAGTTGTCCGCTTGCAAAAAAAACATGCTTGGCTGCGAGGCATTCAACTAATGCGAAATTACGGTCAGCATAATGCACTTCTCCGTGGGATCAGAGTCGCAAATTTTGATACAGTCGTCACCATGGACGATGATTTGCAGCACCCTCCCGAAGAAATTCATAAACTTCTATCCAAATTAGGAGAAGGCTACGACGTTGTCTACGGTGTACCCGAAAAAGATGCTCATGTTCCCTGGCGAAATTTTTCATCATGGTTTACGAAACGAATGCTCAAGATTGCATTGGGGGCCGCAGGAATAGAAAAAAGCGGCGCTTTTCGCGCATTTAGAACAAGTTTGCGAAAAGGATTTACCGACTATAGTAGTTCTTTTGTTTCTGTAGATGTTTTACTCACTTGGGGAACGACGAGTTTTGGTTATATTCCCGTAAATCATGCTCAACGCACAGAAGGCGCATCGAATTACACTTTTCGAAAACTGGTAACGCATACATTTAATTTACTGACGGGATTCAGCACCTTACCCCTACAATTAGCTAGCTGGCTAGGATTTGGATTAACACTTTTCGGAATAGGTGTTTTTCTTTATGTCGTTATTCGTTACCTTTTTCAGGGCAGCCCCGTACCGGGATTTCCTTTTCTTGCCTCCATTATTTCGATATTTTCCGGTGCTCAGCTTTTTGCCATTGGCATCTTCGGTGAATACTTATCCCGAATGTATTTCCGTTTGATGGGCAAACCCCAAAGCCTTGTTCGGGAAAAAGTTGGCTTCAATGATTAATTTATCCCCTGTTGATACAGAGCGCTTTGGCATACCATCCGCTCGAGGCTTTGCAAAAGAATTATCAGCCTTACCACAAATTAATGAGTTTTGTAAAAGAGAAAAGATTGATTTACTGATCTTACGCTGCAACACGCAAGATATTGATTTAGCTCATGCTCTGGAAAAGCAAAATTTTTTTCTGATGGACACTTTGCTTTACTTTCGCTATTTCCTATCTAAAAAAGATGACCTTCAAAGTAAAGATAACATCTTCCCCATAAGCGATGGGGAGGAAAGTCATATTCGAAAAATTTCCCAAAAAGCCTTCGCAAACTACCGAAGTCACTACCATGCTGACCCTCGCTTGGATCCCCAGAAAAGCGATGAAGGCTACCTTAATTGGGCAATGCGCTCTGCCCGCAAAGAAATTGCCGATGAAGTATTAGTGGCTAAAACCGATGGAAAAATTAATGGCTTCTTGTCACTAAAAAAAAACAGCACCTCAGAAGTAGAAGGGCCTCTTTTCGCCGTCTCCCCCGATGTACAAGGACAAGGCTTAGGACGCAGCTTAATGAAATCAGCTTTTCAATGGGCGTATGAACAAAGAGCCAAAGAATTTATTATTTCTACCCAAGTAACCAATCTTGCTTCCCAAAATTTATGGACCAGCCTGGGAATGAAGTCCTATCGTAGTTTTTATACTTTTCATAAATGGTTTGACTAAACATGAAAATCCCCTTCAATAATCCCGCTCCTGTAAACAAGGAAGAAATATATATCAAAGAGGCCCTATATAGCGGGCATCTTTCAGGTGATGGTAATTTCACCAAAAAGGCACATCACTTGCTTGAAAAGAGTTTGGGTGTCAAAAAAGCCTTGCTAACCACATCTTGTACACACGCTCTTGAAATGATGGCATTGCTTTTAGATATTCAGAAAGGGGACGAGGTCATCATCCCGAATTTCACTTTCGTTTCAACGGTCAATGCCTTTGTCTTACATGGAGCGCGTCCCGTTTTTGTAGATGTTCGTCCCGACACACTTAATCTTGATGAGAATAAGCTCGAGGAAGCAATTACATCTCACACAAAAGCGATTGTCCCCGTCCACTATGCCGGCATTGGCTGCGAGATGGATACGATTATGGAGATATCACAACGATATCAGATCCCGGTACTCGAAGACAATGCTCACGCACTCTTTGGAAAATATAAAGATAAGTATCTTGGCACTTTTGGCAGTATGGCAGCTCAATCGTTCCATGAAACAAAAAATTTTTCTTGCGGCGAGGGCGGTGCACTTCTTATTAATGATCCCGCTCTCGTAGAGCGTGCGGAGATCATTCGCGAAAAAGGAACAAATCGCTCTCGTTTCTTTCGCGGGCAAATAGACAAATATACATGGGTGGATATTGGCTCATCCTATCTCCCCTCAGATATTTTGGCAGCAATGCTATTTGCTCAGCTTGAAGAGCGTGGAAAAATTCAATCCTATAGAAAACAACTCTGGGAAACATACGACCTTGCTCTACAACAATGGGCTGATAAACAAGGTGTCCAACGCCCCACGGTGCCAGCGCATACCGAGCAAGCCTATCACATGTATTATTTACTCTTGCCTGATCTCGAAACCCGCCAATGCTTTATTGCATTTCTTCGTGAGCGCGAAATTCACAGTGTCTTTCATTATCTTCCTTTGCACCTTTCTGATATGGGTATGCGTTTTGGTGGAAAAATTGGTGATTTTCCTGTCACCGAAAGTGTCAGCGACAGACTTGTTCGTTTACCCTTCTCATATGGGCTAAGCGCAAGTGAACAAGAGCAAGTGATCAATACAATTCTTCAATTCAAAATTTAACCCAATGAAGAGCACAAAAAATAGCAAAAACTGGCTGCTTTATATACTAATATTATTTTCGTCTAGTGTGCCAATATTCATTTGGGGCTATCTTGGTAATATGACTCGATTCATTGCTGATGATTATTGTTCCGTTTATTTTGCCAAAGAGCTTGGCTTCTATGGGTCGATCTACCATTGGTATACAACGCTTGGTGGAGGTTACTCCGCCTTCGGGACGGACTGGCTTGTTCTTAGTCTCTTTGATGCTTATCACATTCGCCTAATTCCCCCCCTAATACTCATCGTCTGGGTTATATCCACAATTCTGGCAACGTCTACAATTTTCAAAAGCCCTGAAAAAAACACAAATTTACTAAAAGTTCTTGCTTCTGGAACAACCATCGTTTTTTTTGTACTGGTACTTAGCCCCAATATTCGCCAATCTTTATTCTGGTGGGGAGGGATGCGTGCATACACACTACCTCTAGTCATACTAACATTTGCGATTTTTACTTTCAATATTCTTGTCAAAAAAGCACTAAATAACTGGCAATTTATCCTGACCACACTTTTCATACTCATCTTCGCTTTTGCAAACGGAGGCTTCAGCAGCGCCTACGTAGTTATGCAACTAGCCTTATCCCTTTTCTTTATTCTTTTACGCTTATTGGAGCTAAAAAAGAGTAAAAAGGGCACTCAATTTATTTTTCTTCTGGCTGCAGCAGTCGGTTCAGCTCTCTCGCTTGCGGTAAATCTCCGCTCATACGGTAACGTGATCAGACGCTCGATCATGCCTTCAGCGCCAGATATTCCAACTCTTCTATCCATTTCATGGGATTCGTACCTCATCTTTATTCAGGATACTTTCCTCGCAATAGAAAAACCTCTTGCCATATTGGGCGTTCTCCTTCTTGCTATATGGATAGGAAAAGAGCACGGGCACACAACCAACATCCCGCTATGGAAAGTTGTGCTCTATTTCCTTGGAGGGCTTCTGTCTCTCTTCGGCTCTTTCCTTCCGGGGGTCTATGGATACGCCGCATTCCCCCCCACACGCTCCCTCATTATCGGGGTTTTTACATTCTCCATACTTTCCCTTTGTGCCAGCTTCCTGTTGGGAGGTTGGCTTCAGCAAAACAAAAAAAATATTATCAAAGGAGCTGGTATCGCGCTTTTAGGCAGTATTCTTTTACTCACATCATCTATAATTACATCAAGATCTTTCTACGCCTCGCGTGATGTGTATATCGAATTCGCAGAAAAATGGGATCGTGTGGACGCCGAGATATTGGAAGCCAAAGCTGCCGGAGCACCATCTATAACTACCGAAGCCATGACAAATTGGGCAGGGCTGGATCGCCCCAATGAAAACCCCAAATGGTGGCCCACAGAGTGCTATTCTCTTTATTATGATATTCTGGTTATGGGTCCCCCTTATTAAAAATATGCAAACAATAAAAGAAAACCTTCAAAAATATGCTTTCCCCCTCTCGCTGGGTATTGTCGCATTTCTCTCATATGGTCTATTCTCCTTCCAACACGGCTACTACTGGGACGATTGGGCATTTGCCTGGACGCGGGAACACCTTGGTTTTGAAGGGCTGACAAATCAATTCTCCGCGAATCGCCCCGTTCGTGCTTATTGGGAAGGAGCGCTCTCCTTTTTAGGAGCGAGTCCTGCCCATTGGCAAATTTACACCCTGCTAATGCGCTGGATAGCTTCGATCACATTATTGTGGGTACTGAATCTTCTCTGGGCAGAAAAACGTACCCAAAACGCTCTTACAGCCTTTTTCTTCCTGCTGTACCCTGGCTTCACCCAACAAAATTTAGCGATCACTTATCAGTTTTTCTGGACTCTTCATACCCTTTATTTCATCTCGTTGGCGTTAATGGTCAGCGCACTCCGACAAACAAAGTTTCGCATATTAAAACTCTCCACATCAGTACTCCTGACCGTATATTCGTTATTTGGGCTTGAATATTTCTTTGGCATCGAACTCCTCCGGGCTCTTTTTATCTGGATCGCTCTCACATCAATCTACCCCGATCTCAAAGAACGATTTCAGAAAACGCTCACTTTTTATGCTCCCTACCTTATCGCTACAATCGGCTATCTTTATTGGCGGTTCTTTCTCTACAAAGACACCATATACATCGCACAGGATCAGGTTAGCCTCTCCATCAAAGGAATCTGGACTCAACTCTGGGGTACGCTCCCCCTCGTCAGCATTGGGGCGTGGGCAAAGGTTTTCGTTCAGCCATTCTCACCCGAAAACGCACTCAGCCCTCGGCTTGCCCTCGTTATGGGAATAATCCTCCTCGCCGGAACATTGCTCCTCGCAAGCCTCTTCAAATTCAATTCCGTGCGCGAAGCGGATACGCCCAACCAGACAACTGACTGGACTTGGTTGCTGCTCTCCCTCACGCTAATCCTTGCCGCAGGCATTCCATTTTATGCCGTTAATTTTCCCATCGAGCTTACCTTCCCCAGAGATCGTTTTACTTTCCCCTTTATGATGGGTGTCAGCATGTTGCTCGCGTGGTTGCTTTCGCTAATAAAAAATGAAACACAGCGTTTTACACTCGCCGCATTGTTGATTTCGCTGGCTGTCACAACGCACATTTACAATGGCGACATTTATCGCCGGGAGTGGCGTTTACAGCGTCTTTTTGCCCAGCAACTCTTTTGGCGCGCACCCGGTATCGCACCTGGTACGCTAATCTTGGCAGAAGATGATGGTGTTTTTCCTCACAACGACGATGAAGCCCTTGCTTTTTTGGTCAATTGGGCATATAACCCCGACCAAAAAACGGATGAACTCGATTACGAATATTTCTACGTCTCGGCGCGCCTGGGCGAGGAATTACCTTCTCTCAAAACGGGACAGCCCATCTTCAAAGACCATTTTGCCACAACCTTTACGGGAAACACTGACCAGGTGCTTTTGCTACATTTTTCGCCCCCCTCCTGCTTACGGATTCTAGACTCCGTCTACGATGCAGATGTCTTGCTCGCCCCACGCGATGTGGACGATGTAGAAACAGGCAGCCTGACCCTACCACGCGTATTGGCACCGGCTTTGCCACTTTCAAACCCGCGTGAATTGATCTCAAAGAACAATGACAACTTTGCACCACCAGAATGGCTTTTCGGCAAAGAACCGGAACGTAATTGGTGCTATTATTTCGAGAAAGCCGACCTCGCCCGCCAAGAAGATGATTGGGAAAAAGTTGCCAAATTGGGCGACAAAGCCTTTGCCATCCCCCTCACGCCGGCAGATGCTGCCGAACACCTGCCCTTTGTTGAAGCTTACGCCCGCTTGGGACGTTACGACGATGCTCAGGAATTAACCTTGGCCGCAATAGACAAAAACACTCTGCTGCGCCCCATGTACTGTGCCCTCTGGCAGCGCATCACAGATGAAGGCGTGCTTGGAAAAAGCTACGCATTACTCACAGAGTTACAAACAGAGCTGGAGTATTGCCCAGTTCGTTAGATCTTATTTTCTGCCCTGAGAACCAAACTCTCTGCGGTAAAATACTCCCCTATGCCGAAAAAAGATATTCGTTACAAGATCACCCTTCTGCGTCATGCCGAATCGGTCGGAAACGCTGAAGGGTATTTCCAAGGGCAGGGCGATTTCCCACTCACCGAACGCGGACGTGAACAAGCCCACGCCCTCGCAGCACGTTGGCTGAAGGAAAAACGTAAATTCGACTATGCGATTTGCAGCCCACTCAGCCGTACACACGAAACCGCAGAAATCCTTGCTGAGAAGCTTCAACTCAACCTTGAATTTGACTCGATCTGGATGGAACGCCACAACGGCGTCGTGACCGGTTTGAAACACGAAGAAGGGCGCAAACGCTTCCCCCAACCCGACTTTCGCAACCCCTACGCCGATTTTGCCGAAAATGGCGAAGGGGACTGGAAACTTTTCCTACGCGCAGGAGAAGCTCTGAACAAACTACTTTCGGGGAAATCCGGGCGCTACCTGGTCATCTCACATGGCGGCTTACTTAACATGGTCATGAAAACAATCGTTGGGGTTGCACCCCACGCCAACTATCAGGGACCTCAATTTCGTTTTGGGAACACTGCCTTCGCCCAACTGACCTACTTCCCGGATTCCCATCGCTGGTATATCGAAGGCTTGAACGACCGTAATCACTGGAGAGAAAATGAGTAGCAACCTGAAAATACTATCCTTTGGGGCAGGGGCAATTGGGACGTACATCGGCGGGAGCTTCGCACTTATGGGACACGAAGTTGTCTTTGTCGAACGCCCTGATGTGGCAGCCGCGTTAAACGAACGTGGACTTCGGCTTGATCTCAGTTTGGACGCACGGCGCAAAACCCTCGACTCTGATCTGATCCCCGCCGCCGATCTAGTTTTTGCCGATAGCCTCGAAAAAGCGCTTGCCTACGGCCCTTTCGACATTGCCCTTTTTGCGTTGAAATCCTATGATACCGAAGTTGCTCTGCAAGAAATGAGAAATTTCGCAGAAAAGATGCCACCGATTCTCTGTCTTCAGAACGGTGTGGACAACGAGCCCACCATCGCCGAAATCCTTGGCCCCGAAAAAGTGATCGCCGGGACAGTCACCTCTGCTGTCGGGCGGCGGGACGCGGGCGATATCGTCCTCGAGAAGCTGCGCGGCATCGGCGTTGCGGACGAACATGCTATTTCCAAACATTTGGTCAGAGCAATGAACGAAGCTTTCCTGAATGCCAAGCTTTACCCACGCGCGGCAGATATGAAATGGTCGAAGATGCTCACCAACCTGGTTGGCAACGCCACTTCGGCGATCCTTGATATGTCACCTGCCGATATTTTCTCACGTGATGATCTCTATGCATTTGAGATGCGGATGTTGCGCGAAACGCTCTCTGTGATGGATGCGATGAAGATCCACGTAGTTAACTTGCCAGGCACCCCCGTTAGAGCCCTTGCCTTAGCCGCAAAGGGACCAAAATGGCTGCGTCCTCTTGCGGCGCAAAAACTGGGTGGTGGGCGCGGAGGGAAGATGCCATCTTTCCACATTGACCTACATTCTGGGCGCGGCAAATCGGAAGTGGATTATCTCAACGGCGCGGTCGTGCGTGCCGGGAAACAAGTCAAAATCCCGACCTTGGTAAACCAATTACTAAACGAAACTCTTCAGGCAATGACACGCAGGGAAATCTCAGTTGACACCTATGCGCAAAAGCCAGAAAAATTATTGGGGCAGGTTTAGAAAGACAAAATCATGAATAGAAAAATCGAAATTACAGAACCTCGTCAAACTGTCGAGGTTCACCTTGCAGATGGGCGCACTCTCTCTGGCCAACGAGGCACAAGTGCTGGAGATTTTTTCCATGCAGTAAACGCTGGTTCAAGTGACCCTATCATTGCGGTGATCGTTAACGGAGACTTGCGCGAGTTGAGCTATCCGGTCCAAATAGAATCGAATTTGAAAGCTGTCACCATGTCTTCACCGGATGGCGCCCGCATTTACCGTCGTTCACTCACCTTTCTGTTGGAATATGCTTTTCAGCAGCTTTTTCCCAAGGGGAAATTGACTATCGACCACTCGGTTAGTTCGGGCGGGTATTACTGTCAGGTTTCGGGGAGGAAACCTCTCTCTCTTGAGGAGCTGGGAATGCTAATAGAACGGATGCAAGCCGAGGTCACGGGCGACCGTCCCTTCATCCGCGAAGAAATACCCCTTACGGAAGCTGTCCAATACTTTAAAAATCTGGGACATCAGGACAAAGTCAACCTGCTTGCACATCGTAAAAAGGATTATCTGACCCTCTATCGGCTCGGCGAATATATGGATTATCACCACGGTTATATGGTGCCATCAACGGGTTATTTGCGCTGGTTTGATCTGGAAGATTGCAACGGTGGTTTTGTACTGCGTTTTCCACGCCGTCACAAACCCAACGAACTGATCCCGATGAAAAATTATCCCCAATTGCTGGAAACCTTCCGTCGCTACGGAGATTGGTTGACACGTTTGGGAATCGAGAATGTTGGGGCACTCAATAAAGCCATCAAAGCCGATCGTGAGCAAGAGATCGTGCTGGTTTCGGAGGCTTTGCATGAACAATATATTGCGGATATTGCCCGGCAGATCGCCGCACGCCGGGACGAGTTACGTTTGATCTTGATCGCGGGGCCCTCTTCCTCAGGGAAGACCACTTTCTCACGAAGGCTGACAGTGCAATTACTCGCCCAAGGCATTTCACCTTTTCCGCTGGAATTGGATAATTATTTTGTCAACCGAGACAACACCCCCCGTGATGAAAAAGGCGAACTCGATTTCGAGGTACTCGAAGCGCTGGATTTGGCTCTTCTGGCAGAACAACTCCAAAAACTGACTGACGGCGAGCGTGTACAGATGCCGCACTTCAATTTCAAAACCGGCGCTCGTGAAACGGGGGAAGAAATACAACTTCGCGAGAAGCAATTGATCATACTGGAAGGTATCCACGGCATGAACCCACGCCTGATTCCAGAATCGTTACAAAAACAATCTTTCCGTATTTATGTTTCTGCACTGACCCAACTCAACCTCGACCGCCATAATCGCGTTTCAACGACCGATACACGCCTGATACGCCGCATCGTGCGAGACGCACGCGAACGCGGCTACTCCGCACAGGCAACCATCTCGCGCTGGGAATCGGTGCGGCGCGGCGAAAAACGGCACATTTTCCCTTATCAGGAAAATGCCGATATCATGTTCAACTCCGCACTGGCGTATGAGCTGGCAGCCCTGAAACCACATGCCACATCGCTCCTGCGACAGGTGCCCTATGGCATGCCCGAATATATCGAAGCCAAACGTCTGCTCGCCTTTTTGGAATGGTTCCAGCCGCTTAATGCGAATCTCGTGCCGGACAACTCCATTGCACGTGAGTTTTTGGGAGACTCGGCACTGAAAAAATTTAAATGGTGGCAAGGGGAACGAAAATGAAAAAAGCACGTCGATTATTACCGCTCATCGCCTTATTCACTCTCGCCTGCGGACTGATCGTCCCCGTGCCGACCCCGACCTCACTGCCTGCTACCGCTACAAATACCGCCAGCCCGACGTCCACATTTACCATTACCCCGGATGTCGCAGCGACGCAAACCATCATCGTGGCGCTGACCCAAATCTCATATACTGCCACGCCCTCCCCGACATCTACACCCGAGATCAACCCCGCAGACCTGGTCGAGGAGGAGAAACCGCTCCCGCCACCAGCCGTCTCGCCTGGAGCATCCTACGAACTCAGAGATGAAGTTACTGTCGGTGCCTATGGCATCCGTTTTTGGCACGACACTACCGACCCGATGGGCTTTAATGATGTGATCTTGATCGAAAAAGCTGGGCGTTTCAGTATTCGCATCGAACAGGCATCCGCCATCCATCTGCTCACGGGCAGTGATCTGACCGGCGATGATACCCCCGAAGCCATCATCGAGACTTATTCCGGTGGCGCACACTGCTGCTTTGGCACCCAGATTTACAGTCTCGGCGAAACAGCAAAACTACTAATGAAAAAACCTGAATCAAATGCGGGCGGTCACTTTGATGATCTTAATAATGACGGCATTCTCGAATTCGTCACCGCAGATGATCTTTTTGCCTATCAATATTGCTCCTATGCCGATTCGCCCTTTGTCAAGGTCATCCTGCAATACGATCCCCTAAAAGCAGAATATATTCCCGCTAGCCCCCTCTTCTCGGATGAATATGCCGAAAATATCTTGCGCAATACCGAGATCGCCGAAACATCTCAACCTGGCGATTATGGCGAGTGGGACAACTCATCCAAATGCAGCGTCCTGCCCCTACTCCTGGACTACATTTACATGGGCGATCTCGAAACCGCCCAGTCCGAATTAGCACGCTTCTACCCCTACCCGGATGCTCAGGGTTTTTGGAATGAGATCATGCTCTTCATTCAGGATAGTCCGCTCTATGTGGCGAAAGAGGCAGAATAGTCTTTATCCAATTTTTATATCAATTCGTTGACATATTTCATCCAAATGGTAAAATCCCGCCAATGAATTCAAACTTTGTCCCCTTCTTTTATGAGGCTAAAGCTAAACACCAGCCCGCATCCGCACCTTCGGTTCGGCTTTGTGGGCTTTTGGGATTAAGTGAATTCATAAAATAACGCTATAACAATAGCACATCACTTTACTTATCCAAAGACGCTCTCCGATACCGGAAAGCGTCTTTTTATTTCAGAAAGGAAAAGACCATGATACGAATTGGATTTCTCTACTCTCGCCTGCGTGTGGAAGAAAAGCTGCTGCTGACGGAACTCGAATCACGCCCGGATGTGGACGTGATTCGGATCAACGACGGGAAACAGTATTTTGACATCTCCCAACTACCCACCGACGTAGACCTAGTCCTCGAACGCTCCATCTCCCACTCGCGTGGACTCTACGTCTCGCGCATCTTCGAAGCGCACGGCATCCCGGTCGTGAATTCATCAGTCGTCGCCGAGCGCTGTGGTGATAAATATATCACCAGCCAGATCCTCGTCCGCGAAGGGATCCCCACCCCGCGCGTTTTGATGGCATTCGACAAGGACGCTGCTCTTGAAGCGACCAACGAACTCGGCTATCCCTGCGTGCTCAAGCCCGTTGTCGGCTCATGGGGACGGCTGCTCGCCCGCATCGATAGCCCTGAAATGGCTGAAGCCGTCATCGAACATAAGGCATCCCTCGGCGTGCATCACCAGGTCTTTTACGCACAGGAATATATCAACAAACCAGGACGCGACATTCGCGCTTTCGTGATCGGCGACGAGCCCATCGCCGCCATCTACCGTGCCTCTGATAACTGGATCACCAACACCGCGCGCGGAGGTGTTGCTACAAACTGCCCCCTTACCCCCGAACTGACCGACATCTGTCGGCGCACAGCCCGGGCGATGGGCGGCGGCTTGCTCGCCGTTGATCTCTTTGAGACCGAAGATGGTTTCACCGTCAACGAAGTCAACCACACGATGGAATTCCGCAACAGCATTGAGACCACCGGCATCAACATCCCTGCATTGATGATCGATTACATTATCTCCCACGCCCAGCGTAAACAGGAGATGACGATCACATTGGAGGAAAGGGAGCTGGTTTGCCAAGAGTGATGTAAAATCATCCCATGAAAAAACACTTTCTTCTCGACCCTGAGATCACCTTTCTGAATCACGGCTCTTTTGGTGCCTGTCCCAAACCCGTTTTCGATGTGTACCAGCGCTGGCAACGGGAGTTGGAGAAGCGCCCCATCCAATTTCTTGGCAGGGAAGCCATTTCCATGTTGGCAAAGTCACGAGAGAGATTGGCTGAATATCTCAACTGCGCCGCGCAGGATGTGGTTTACTTCCCAAACCCAACCACGGCGATCAACATGGTCGTCCGCAACCTTGATCTGCAACCCGGCGATGAGATTTTGACCACCGATCACGAATATGGCGCGATGGATCGCACTTGGCGATATTTCAGTGAAAAAAGCGGTGCAAAATATATTCAACGGCATATCCCCTTGCCCGTCACCAGCCACGCCGACTTTGTAGAGAATTTTTGGGCAGGGGTCACGTCCAAAACGAAAATCATCTTTCTGAGCCAAATCACCAGCACGACTGCGCTAATCTTTCCCGCAGCAGAGATCTGCCGTCGCGCGCGCGAAGCAGGGATTCTCTGCATTGTGGACGGCGCGCATGTGCCTGGACATATTCCCCTTGATCTGGCAGCTTTGGGTGCCGACATTTACACTGGCGCGCTGCATAAGTGGTTAATGACACCGAAGGGCACGACATTCCTTTATGTTCGGCGTGACTTACAGGATTCGCTTGATCCACTGGTGGTGAGTTGGGGTTACGATGCCGACCCCGACTATGGGAGCGGGCATCAGTTCATCGACTATCACGAATGGCAGGGGACGCGGGATATAGCGGCTTTTCTTTCGGTACCGGCAGCCATTGATTTTCAACGGGAGCAAGCCTGGGATCAGGTGCGTGCCGCCTGTCGAGAGATGATCCGCAATGTTCAGGAGGAAATCCACAAAATGACAGGGTTAGCGCCCATCTGCACGAATCCAAAAGAATGGCTGGGACAAATGGTTGCCCTCCCCCTCCCCGTCAGTGTGGACGGTGCAACCCTCCAAAAGCAGCTATATGATGATTATCAGATCGAAATTCCGCATACAAAATGGGAAGAGCAATCTTTTTTGCGGCTTTCCATGCAAGGTTACAACACACAAGAAGATGCGCATAGATTGATGGATGCCCTCAAAATCTTGTTGCACTAGGCTCATTGTACTTTTGGCACCCTTTTGTGATTTGCATGGTGCTCTTTTTTTTTAATTTGCAACGTTATGAACTAATATGCGGTCAAGATATGTTGTTAGCTGGTTTTGGTTAATGCTCTGACTTCGATAGGCGATATATTTATCCGGACGAATAAGATACAAGCAGGATTTCCATGCGGCGTAGAGGTGGTGGATACTTTTATCTGTGTCAAGAACAAGATGCTTATTGTCATCTAAATCAGATGGCGGATCACTCGTAACAATATAAATTTGGATAGAAGCTTGATATTGTGATCGTATAGTCGTACCTATTTCCAGCAGGGTATTTATATTGGGCGAGTCGATCAAACCGGAAAAGATCATCAAGGTATAAGATATTCCACGATATAAATCATGTAAACTGGTGGGCTGCGTTTTATCACTTGGTGTAATTTTAAAATTAGGTGCTCGCATGCCCGCGGATGGCCCTTGATTAAAATCATCCCCGTTATGATTTAATATATTAAATCTGTTCAGAATGTTCTCTACGGTACTCTGAGGCAACATATCTTGAGTAACAAGGGAGCTATGTTCGTATTCGATATCCAGCATCGCTACATCACGTCCCATCCGATTTCGGATTCTATCTGTGTTGAGTAGCATACTGGCGAGTTGATTACGAAGTTGTTGGACAAGCGAGTTCTTTAGGGTGACAATCTTTGTAGCTGCGCCAACTCTCACGATCAAGTCTTGAGCTGTTTTATGACGTTCTACTGTATAACTATCTAGTAACTCTGGCAATGCCTGCTCATGATGATACAATGCCAGTTTCCACATTAGGTTATAGACATCCTGAATGCCAGAGTTTAATCCCTGTCCGCCAACGGGGCTATGGATATGCGCAGCATCACCGGCCATGAAGACCCGCCCTTGGCGATGTTCCGACACTACAAAATGTTTGCTGGAAAAAGTTGACGTCCAGGTTAAGTTAGATAGCCGGGTATTAAAATCAGTTCGTTGGTCTATTAGCTTTTGCAGGAAATCCAGGGTGATCTTCGGCTCGTCTTTGACAGATAATTCTGGCATATGAAAAATGAGACGATAGCGACGTTCTTCAGGCAAAGGCACAATAAGCACTATTCCATCCCGTGAGAGGATGTTCTGACCTTCATCTTCAGGCAAATCCCAATCAAATTCTACATCCCCTAGAATAAATACCTCATCATCCGCTTGCCCTTGAAGTTCAAGCCCAAGTAATTTTCGGGTTAGACTGCGCGCACCATCACACCCCACAACCCAAGGTACATCAACTGTTTCTATAGAATCTTTTTCGTGTTTTAAGGTAATACGCACATAATCTGAAAACTGCTCAAGATTAACTAGTTCGGTGTTCCACTCCACAGCCCCACCCAGTTCATTGAGATAATCCTCCATGCAACGCTCAGTTTCACTCTGGGGAATACTTAACCAATAGGGGAAATCTGCGTCTTTCCAATTGAGTTCGTCAAAAACTATCCGTGAGACATTCCCATTGCCTGTATGTATATTAAGCGCATGGAATTTCTGTCCGCTACCGATGACATTGGCGGCAAATCCCATATCCTGAAATATCTCAAGTGATCTGGAGTGAACAACCAAAGCCTTCGAATAAATCGAACGCGACTCATTTTGATCAACAATGCGGACAGCTAATCCATGCCGAATCCCTTCTACGGCTGCTGTTAAGCCGGCGGGACCTGCACCGATAATAAGTACATCAGGGGTTCTTTTAACCATAATTGTATTTTCCTTATCTTTTGATAGTTTTTTGAAATCTCTGAAACCCTATGTGGTGACCATTTCAAAAATGGTGTGAGATAGCATGCGCGGGATAAAGTATCTAACAAAAGTCGCTATACTCACACACTAGAAAATATATGAAACTGGCTTTACCTTTTCAGATACCTAGACATGCATGCAACACAGTCCGCGCCTGTCACATATATGCAAATCAATCAAGGGAACTGGTCTAATTTTAAAACAGTTCATAGGTGGTCCAAAGAAAATCTCGCGTAGAGTATATACACTGCGCGAGATTTGTTCCACGACTTTTATCGGTTTTCAGTCAATCTTGTTCAAGTATTTGCGCAATAACTTTCAACCCCTCTTTATCCAAAATCTGGATTTGATGGCGTTCAACACGGATCATCCCCTTTTCTGCAAGCTTGCGTAGAGTGCGATTAAGCACATCCGGAACAGTGCCGAGGCGGGATGAAATCTCAGATTGGGTTGCCCACCGTTGACGTTGGACAGACTCATCTTGAGCTTGTTCAAGCAAAAGACGTGCAAGACGCGCTTCTACTGAGCGCAGCGACAAGTCTTCGACCATACGGATCAAGTGCTGCACTTTTCCTGCGAGTTCCTCAATCACATGATGCGCCAAGGACAGATGTTCCTCTATCAATTTTAACAAGGGGGCTCGCTGTACCAACCAAATCGTCGAGGTTTCCAATGCCACAACAGTGGCTTGGTTTGGCACATCTGTAAACACACTAAGTGCATTGAAAACATCTCCGGATCTTAGCGTCTTCAATATCTGTTCTCGCCCATCAATGCCAATTTTAGAAACTTTTAGCCAACCTTTTTCAAGGACATACAGACCCAAGCAAGGCTCGCCCTCTAACAGGATGATCTCATCGGCATTATAGATGCGATGAGAAGTGTCCCTCGTTAGAGACGATAGCACAGCAATATCCAAATCAGAAAAATAAGATACTCCTTTCAAAATTTCGTGTTTTCTTTTCTCTAAATCACTGTCTCTCATTAAAGTTCCTTTTTTTTCCTTATCATACCAACATAAGTTGTCCGCTGGTTTAGAGCCACGGGAGTGCTCAAACCTGTACACATAAAAAGTCAATCAGATGGAAGGAGTATTTTGGGAACCTTCTTTTCATGA